>CAVCRX010000030.1:0-57065 GCA_963604935.1 Bacteroidaceae bacterium | reverse complement strand
GCCGAAATCATACACGCAGCCCATTCCGCGCCACACTTCATCATGCACAGAGGCCCTAACGCGCCATTGCATAACGATTTTCGCCATGCATGTATGCCATTTCGTACCAAGCGCAAGGCGAAGCCTTAATGGAATTCGTTTACCAAGCGCACGGTGAAGCCCCGAAGGCTTCGCTCTGAACACCAAAAAGAGGATTTCGAAGAAATCCGCACACTAAAACATGAAGCAGTGAGCGCATGAAAAATGAAGAGAAGCAATTTTGCTTCTCTCCATTTTGAACAGCAAAACGGGCGACAACCTGAGCGGGCTTCGACTTGCGCTTGCTGGACGGCATTATGGGTTGAGCAGGCTTCATTTTGCACCTATTGAGCAATAACCTCGATGGGCTTTAACTTGCGTTTCGTAAGCAATTCGCTTGTTTTACTTTCGACCACGCGATCTTAGCTACATTTTTAGCCGCTTAGCCAAGCAGGCGAAACTCCTCAAGATTTCACCACGCGCTTACTCAGGAATACCCTAACCAAGTTTCATCTTAAGCTTAATCGATAACATCCTGAGCGGGTTTTGATTTGCATACACTAAGCGGAAGCGTGAATAGCTTTTACCTTGCGCTTGCTAAGCGACAGACTTTCAAAGCTTTTACCATGTGTCAGTTATAAAAGCCCTTAGTTAAGCCTGCGCAATAAGGCGAGCTACTTCCTCCTGATTAAGAACAGAGAAGGGGACAAAATCTGGCTGAGGAATGGGATGTTCGTCAAGTAGCATCTTTTCCATCCAAATCATGTCAAACCAACGGTCGAACTTGTAGCCGCATTTCTCAAAGCTACCAACCAACTTATAGCCAAGATGCTCATGGAATAATCGGCTCGTATCAGGGGCTTCTTCACAAGAAGGAATGCTCGAAGCAATGCATGCGTAAGCATTTGTCACGTTTTGTAGACGCAAAACTTCTTCGAGCAAGGTGTACAAACGACGCCCCAGACCGCCACCTTTAACGTCGCCGCGCAAATACACCGAAGTTTCAATGGAATATCGATAAGCTACGCGCGGACGAAAAAAGCCCGCATAGCAATAACCAATCACTTCCCCATCAAGCTCTGCGACAAAATACGGATGATTCTTCAGAGTGTTTTGAATACGCGAGCGAAACTCTTCGACGCTTGGCACATGCGTCTCGAAGGTTATGCAAGTCTCTAAAACATATGGCTCGTAAATTTTCTGGATAGCCTGAGCGTCATCAGGGCAAGCAAGACGAATTACAGCGTTTTTTGCGTCTAGCATATTTCACCCTTAAAACGTACTAGAAGAGGAAACAGAAGTTCCAAGCACGTCAACATCGACATCGGCATAACCCGAAAGAATCAAAGCCATAGAAATGACCCACATCACAATGCCAATCACGATACCAATAATGGCACAAGTACGACCAGCCTTGCAGGCATCAGGACCAAAGATTTTGCGGTCTTTCTTTGCGAAATGAAGTGCAATACCGCCAAGAATCCAAGCAAACAAAGGCGACATAAATCCACAAAGAATAGACAGAATACCCAGCACCAATGTTGAGGTGTTGTGGTTCTTAACAGGAACACCAGCAGGCTGATAGGGGTTCTGCATATAGGGCTGCTGGTAGGGCATGCCGGTGGGTGCTCCAGTAGGAGTTCCCTGCTGATAGCCATAAGGAGGCTGCTGCCCCGCGGGGGCACCGCCATTCATTGGTTGCTGCGCGTAAGGCTGAGCAGGTTGGCCGTATGCTTGAGTAGGCTGGCCGGACTGCCCATATGGCTGAGCGGGTTGACCCTGAGGCTGCGCCTGAGCTTGACCCTGGACTGGCTGGGCAGGATTGTGTTGCTGGCCCTGGGTTTGGCCTTGCGCATAAGCTTGACCCTGATTCTGAGCTGCCTGGCCTTGCGCATAAGACTGCCGACCTGCAGGAACGCTGCCGTTCATTTCCTGCTGAGCCTGATTGTAGGCATCGCTGTTAGGAACATAACTTGCGGCATTAGGATCGAAAGAACCAACAGGCATGTCGTTCTTAGGCATATCGTTTTTGGAAGCCTGCTGATTGTTGTTATCTTCAGACATGAGTTCTCCTTGAACAGTAAGTGATTCGAGAAATTATAACGCTAAGCCAAGCAAGCCCAAACGCTTGGATTTACTCTTATCGCAAACGTTTGGACTCACTCGTATTAACTTGTTGTTCCTGCGCCTACTGCGTTAAGCGAGTGCTCCTGTTGCATTAAGCCGGCTCAGGCAAAACCCCGGGTCTAGCCAAGGCATGCTGAATGTGGTCGATACACAATTCCGAAAAATGCTCCACATCAGGAGTTTTATCATGCAGCAAATAGAACTGCGCTGTAATTAGTACCGTTCCCGTAAGTGCTGCCGCAGTAAATTCCAAATCAATCTCGGGGCGCACACGGCCATCATTAATGCCGCGCTTCAAAAGCTCGCCAATCACTGCCGACAAACGTTCTTCCTGCTCGCGCATCTCGTCGCTCCACAGGCGATCTTGACGCCACAGCTCGGTCATCACAAAACGAGCAGCCTCACGGTTATCAAAAATCAGGTTCGCAAAGTCCTTAATAATGGCGCACATCGCATCATGAGAAGACTCAATCTCCTTGATGTCGCACTCAAAACGTGTAATCAAGTCGCTACAAACCGAAAGCAACACCTGCGTAGCAATGTCGGCCTTCGTCTTGAAGTAGTAATACACAACCCCTTTTGAAACACCTGCATCCTCGGCAATAGCATCGACCGTGGCGGCTGTATAGCCGCGCGTGCCGATGATTTTAACCGCCGAGTGCAGCAGTGCCTTGCGCGTCGCCTCCGACTTTGCCTTCGCCTTCTTTTTGATAACCCCCATAGCTACGCCTTACAGATCAAGCAAAGGATGAATATCCGCCATGGTTACGTGGCGCTTCTTCCAGGCAACCAGCACGGTAAGGAGGAAAAAGACGACGCCGTAGCCAACGATAATCAGCGCATCGATACTTGCAGGATAGGTGCCGATGCCGGTCATCAGCTGGCGCATACCCTCAACAACATAGGTCATGGGGAACAGAGGATTAATAATATTGAAGAACTCAGGCTCCATGACGATGGGGAAGGTACCAGCGGCGGAAGTCATTTGCAGCGTTAGGATAAGCACCGCTATGAAACGACCTGGGAAGCCGAAGGCTGCAACCAAGAACTGAACCATAGCTGTGAAGCACATTGCCGTAAGTACGCCCATTCCGTAGTAACCAACTACGTTATTAATCTGCGCACCCAAACCAAACTGGACGAATGCCTGAGCAATCATCGTGGAAACAATGCTGAAGCACACCATTGGCAGGTAGCTTGCGATTGCGTTAACGATGGGCCTTGCACCCGAAAGTGCCAGGCGAGAATTCAGGCAACGGAACAAGAAGCAGTTGAAGATTGCGCCAACCCAAACGCCCAGAGCGATGAAGAAGGGTGCGAAGCCAGTGCCATAGTTTTCTACGTTGGTGTAGTTGGTTTCGTCGAGCTCAACGGGCTCTGACATCTGCTCTTTCTTTTCGGTCTTTTCTTCGTCGGTGTAGCTCATCTGGTCTACGCCGTCCTTCAGACCATCATGAAGTTCAGCGGTGCCGTCCTTTGCCGTGGTAAGACCCTCGGTCAGAGTATTAGAGCCATCGGCAAGCTTGCTTGCGCCACTGCTGATTTGTGATGCGCCGCTAACCGCAGAAGGCGTGCTGCTTGCAAGCTTGTTTGAACCTGCAGCAATTTGGCTGATGCCGTCTACCAAAGTAGGTGTTGCCTCGTTGAGCTGGCTCATGCCGTCAGACAAGGTGCTTGCACCACTTGCTAAAGCATTCAAACCAGAAGCCTCGCTTGAATCGGTAGCAGCTGCACCAACCAAAGACTCAAGACCCTCATGAATCGAAGTTGCGCCAGAAGCAAGCGAAACCAAACCAGTAGACTTAGTGTCTCCCGAGCCCTCAGTGCCAGCAAGCGCAGCGGCGCCGTCGGCGAGCTTTTGAGTACCGTCTGTCAGGGCAGGCATGTTACCGTTAAGTTGAGATAATCCACTCTGTACAGCATTTGCGCCACCAACTAGAGTTTTCGGATTTTCGTCATTGCCTAAAGCATTAATAGCGTTCTGTAAGCCAGCAGAAACCTGAGCGGCGCCATCTTTAAGAGCTTGCAGTCCTGTGCTGAGCGCAGAGATGTCGGAACTCTTAGCTTCGATGCCATCATGAACTTGCTCGACTACATTAGCGCAAGCCGTTGCAGTTCCCGCCTGAGAAGCAACCTGCTCGTTCGCACTATCTACCGTGCTTTTAGCAGAAGTCAAAGCATCGCTTGCCGTGCTTACCTTTTCGTTTGCCAAGCTCAAATTAGATGAAGAAGCTCCTGCCTTTTCTGCGACGTCTGAAATCTTCGAACTTGCAGTCTCCACATCGCTCTTAGCGGAATTAGCGCTGCTCTTAGCTGAATTAGCAGAGGTTTCGGCAGCTTCGGCGGCTTTCTTAGCATCGCTTAAATCACTTGATGCACTCGAAACACTGTCCTTAGCCTTTTCAACCTTGTCCCAATCAGAAGAGCTTATTACGAGAACCTCTTCTCCATCGATTTCCTTTTTGGTAACGCTAACGTCATCGAGGTCACTCTTCGCTGAAGAAACATCGCCAGAGACGCTACTTACCTTGTTTGCTGCGGTTTTTGCGTTGTCGGCCGCAGTGTCAGATTTCGACTCAACATCTTCCACGCTAGCCTTAGCCGAAGAAATTGAATCTTTGGCATCATTTGCAGCCGATGCTGCCTCTGATTGTTGCTTTGAAGCATTGCTCAAAGGAGTAGAGACTTCCTTCATGGCATCTTTCGCTTCTTTAATTGAATCTGAAGCACTGCTCAATCCAGAGTTATTAAGAGCGTTTGCTCCGGATTTAAGTGCATTTTCGCCATTTTCCAAGGCCTTCAGTGCGCTTTCAATCGTGCTTGGAAGATCCTTGGTTTTTTCAAACAACTCGCTTGCGCCTGCACTAACCTTATCGGCACCGGCCTTTGCAACAGGCAGCCCCTCCTCTTCGTCAGCGAACGCCTTTAAACCCTCATACAACGAAGTCGAACCAGTGGAAAGCTTGCCGACACTAGTCGAAATAAGAGCGGCATTAGTGTTTAAGTCGGCAGCTCCACTACTAAGTTTTTGGGCGCCAGCAAGGGCATTTTGCGCACCTTCATCGAGGGTTGCTGAACCCGCGTTCAAAAGTGAGGCGCCTGCAAGAGCAGTAGCTGCACCAGAAGATAAACTCTTGGCGCCATCAGAAAGCTGCTGGGTGCTATCTTCCAGTGAAGAAGTGCCATCTTTAAGCTGATTAGCGCCGGCAGCCAAGGTGCTTGTGCCGTCAGAAAGCTGCTGTAAACCGTTCTTCAGCTCGTCAGAGCCTTCAACCAATTTGTACAAATTGGTAGTAATCGTGCCCGAGCCCTCTTCGGCGTCAGCCAGACCGTCATAAAGCTCTAATGCGCCATCAACTGCGTCCTGCAGCTGATCGCCCGCATCGGTAATCTTGTCAAAGACGGTGCCAAAATATTCCTCGACAACAGACTGGTTGACCTTTTGAACCAGGACTTTCCAAGCGTTTTCGCCAATCTGACTTGCAAGCATGTTTGCCGACTTGTCGTAGGTAATCTTAATTTGCGCCTTTTCTGGGTCGCTAGTATCGGCGGATGCAATCTGCTCAGAGAAGTCCTTAGGCAAAGTACAAATCATGTAGTACTCGCCGTCTTTCATACCCTGCTTAGCTTCTTTTTCGCTTACAAAGCTCCAACCCAGGCTTTCATCCTTGGGCTGGTCTTTTAAGCGCTGTACTACTTCTTCGCCAATATTTCGTTCTTCGTCATTAATAGTTGCACCCTCGTCGTTATTAACGACAGCAACAGGAACCTGATCCAGATGAGCATAAGGATCCAAGAATGCCGAAAGATAGAAACCGGCAAAGATAACAGGAATCAAAATAACTCCAGCAAGGGCAATCTTCATAGCCAAGGTTGCTGAAGTATTTTTTGCCATCATTGCTGCAAAGCGAGCTCCACGAAAAGCCATGTTTACTTGCTCCTTTCAAGCGAAATAACCTGGTCGGCGTCTTCTGCAAAACCAGGTTCGGTAAGAGCAACCATCACAATCATGTTGCGAGAATGAGCAAGCTCTTTAAGAATCTCCAAGAGCTCACGTGTTTGATTGTGGTTAAGGCTGTGCTCAACATCATCTACCGCCAAAATCTTGGGGTCAGATGCCATACCAAGCGCAACACCCAAGCGAACAAGCTCGGGTTCACTTAGTTCGCGAACACGCATGTCTGCCGTATGGCCCAAATTCCAGGAATCTAAATAAGCTTGAACATCAGCTTTGCGATGACGCTTCTTAAAGAGCTCCAGCTCAGCAGCCGTAACGGAGCGAACTTTAAGGTTGGTCTCGAGCTCATTTAAACCACTAAACAATCCAAGGCCGGCAAGACGACGGACCTTAGCTCCCCCATGAGGAAGCTCATGGCCACCAATAGTAAGTGAGCCGCGATTGAATCTCATTCGGCCGGCGAGCGTAAGAATAAGCGGGGTTTTACCTGCGCCATGATCGCCCGTAACCGCCAAAAAGGTACCCAAGGGTACCTGCAAGTTGATATCGCTATAAGGCTTGCCCAAAGGCGACCTGAGTCCTAAACCTTTAGCAACAATGAAAGGCTTAGAATCCCTTGTTGCTTGTTCCTGTGTGACCTCCAAAAGGAAATCCTTTCACTATCAAAGTCTCTGACTTCTTTACCGACCACATAAGTTTTGAACGAAGGCTCCGAGAGTTTCCTAGACTTTCTTAGAGTTTTCGTTTTTGACTGACCGGTCAGTCAGTTTTCGCTTTGATAGTGATTAAATACACGCGCGAGGGCAAGAATTTTCTTTACTTTTTCACGTTTCAGTCATAGTTCCTGGTAAATAGCGACCTGCATTTAAACATATTCCAACAAGCTGTTTAATTAGCCTATTTCACCCTGAGCAAAACGAGAGCGAAAACAGCGAGCGCACACACCGCCGAAAAGGCATAGGCCGCCTGAAAACCCAGTACCAAGGAGCCAGCAACAGTTGGAATTGCTGTGATTATGAACATAGAGATTGCTGTCGAAAACGAAGCAAAAGCCTGACGAATAACCGTTCCAAACGAAGAGCCATCCGTCATCAACTGATGAGGAAGCTCACTCATCGACCAGGTATTGAGCGGACTAATGAGCGAAGAAACGCCCGCCTGGCGAATGCCCTGCAGCAAAACGACAAGCCAAAATGGCATTGCCTCGGTAGCAAAAATCATAGGAACCGAGCCAAGCACCAGCAGTACACCACCAGTCAAAACAACAGGGCGCGTCCCCAGCTTGTCGCTGGCAAAACCGGCCACAGGATTAAATACCAAGGCGACCACCGCACCAGAAAGCATTGCAATGCCAGAATCGAGTGCAGAACCACCCATGACATTCTGCACAAAAAGCGGAGTCAGAAGCGTAATACATAAAAAGCTAGCCCAAAGGAAGTTAAGAGACCAAAATCCTGTGCGATACTTCCACGAGCGCATGATTGTCAGATTAATAAGAGGGTGTTCAACCTTAGTCTGGCGCCATAAAAAGGCCGCAAAAATAATCAGGCCCAAAAGCACCGGCAGCCATACATACACGCTCTGAATACCAAAACTCGATGCATTCGAAAAACCAAGCAGTAAACCATCCAAGCCAAGCGTCGAAAGAATAAACGACAACAGGTCAAACTTGATTCCTTTAGCACGAGGCTTTTGCGTCTGAGGAACCAAGGCACAGCAAGCAAGCAGCAAAAGAGAACACACAAATAAGACAACGAAGAAACTTCGCCAACCAGCTAAGTCAACAAAGACTCCGCCGATCGTGGGACCGACGTTCGGCGAAAATCCCATAGCAATGCCGGCAAGCCCCATGACGGTACCCTGTCGCTCTGGCGGGAACGACTGCATAACGACACTCATCATCATTGGAACTGTGATACCCGCACTTACTGCCTGCAGGATTCGCCCTAAAATCAACACCACGAAATTTGGAGCCACAGCAGCCAGAAGAGCACCGGCCAGCATCATGAGCGAACAAGCCACCACAATCTGGCGGTACGAAAATCTGCGCATCAAAAAAGGGACAACGGGCACCGTAACACCCAGGGTAAGCATATAAATAGTAGTAGCCCATTGCGCAAGCGATGTTGGAATACCTAAGTCAGTGCTCACCGCATTAAGCATGGCGTTAAGGGCCGTTTGGGAAAGATTGCCAAGACTCGACACCAAAATGATGACGGCCATCAGGCCGATTACTCCCCTACTAACAATCTGTTTAACCTCAGCCATATAAACCCTTCATAAGCGCAACTAGTACAAACATGATAGCAATTTACGAGTGTATAAATTCAGCCATCAGGCCTTGGAATAGATGAAGAGCTAGCTGGTGGGACTTGGAACGTCCAACAAGCGCGAAACCGGCAAGGTTACAAACATCAGCGCCTTCAGAGACCGCAGCGCCAACATGCCTCCCACAAACACACGCAGCCTCCATCAGTAGCAGCACTAACGCCAGCCTTCTACAAAAAAAGTTAAGGGACCCATTGCTGGGTCCCTTAACTGTTCACACTCCCCTGGGGAAGGGGATGGCCAAGGCTCTTATTGCACGATTCCGAGCCTCAGCGCTTGTTTTGGCCTGAAGGGTGCGACTCCCACAAAGGGGGCGAAGCGAGCACATAGAGCTGGAGGACTCCATGTTTTGATGAAGAGGTAGATCAGAAGGATCCCCCTCGAGGAGCTATTGCCCCTTCAGAAGTTAACCACGGATAACTTACCCCGTAGAGCACATGCTGTCAACAGTTTTTCGGAAAAAAGTTTACCACGGCTAATTTTTTTACAAATAAAGAAGGGCTGGGTCCGTTCGACTCTGGCGCAAGACCCGCGCCCTCCGGCTTACTAGTGACCCAGCCCAAATTTGCGGCACCACAAGAGGGGTATTGTGCGCCGCAGAGACCGAAGGCGGCCTCATTGCTTTTTATTATCTCACCTATTGGCAAATTCTACCGATAAAGATATGCCAATCTATAGGTAGTTTCGATAGATTATTTAAGGCAAGACCTCAAGATTTTGGCTCATGTACAGCCTAAATACATTAAAACGCTATTTTCGCTTGCGATAGAAATCCATCACCACAATTGCACTCAGAATAAAGGCGCTAATAAACATCACGTCAGCCAAAACAGGCAGCCCAAAGACCTTTGGCATACCTTCAACACTGCTAATTAATGCTCCCGCAACCAACAGGCCTGCAATCATCAAACCCATAGTCATACGATTTACAATGCGCGAAAGTTTAGCCAAGGGCTCATCGGAGCCAAGCATATTCATATTCACTTTAAACTGGCCGCGCGTAAGCATCTTCATCATCTCACCCGAGTAAGAAGCTGCAGCATTTAAGCCCTGCCCCGCCGCACGCATATCAATCAGAGTCTCTTCGAGTGCCTTTGTAAGCGCCTCGGGCTTGGCCTGCTCGCGCCTCAAGCGGCGGTTAATAATATCGGCAATATTAAAGCTTCCCACATAGGCCAGCACAGTTCCTTCCAGAGTCACCAGCGAACGAGATACCGCCGTAACCGATGAAGGCAAAGTGACCTTACACTGACGCGTCAGAGCCAAAATATCGGTGAGGAATGCCCCGATATCAATATCGGCGACATCGCAAGAAGCGTAAGACTCCAGCACGTTGTCCAACTCAGAAAGCAAGCGTGGATGATCAATTGCCTCAAGGTCCACATCTACTGCAAACGAAATCAGCGCATCCTTTAAAGCACTCGCGTTCTGCATGCCAACCGCTTTAATAATCTCGCCAAAAGCCATACGATCGCGCGAACTGAGACGGCCCATTATCCCTAAGTCAAGATAAACAATCTTGCCATCTTTAATTACGATATTGCCCGGATGCGGATCCGCATGGAAAAAGCCATCATCCAAAATCTGCTTGGCAAAGTTATCCATCATCCGATCGCCAATTTCGGAGAGCTTATAACCTTCCGCAACAATGGTGTCTGTATCGCGAATAGAAATACCATCGATGTATTCCATAACCAAAACGTCGGGCGTGCAGTACTCAAGATATGGCTCGGGGCAGCTTACAAAGGCAACATCCTTGTTGAGCAGCGCAAACTCACGTAGGTTTTCCGCCTCGCGTGTGAAATCCGTTTCCTCCACAAAGGCAACCCAAAGCTCTTCGACCACCGCATGAAAGTCGAGCATTTGATCATTGGGTATAAAGCGATCCAGGTGCTTAACTAGCGAACGCAACACATCGATATCCTGAGCCATCGTTGTTCGGACGCCCGGGCGCTGCACCTTAACTGCAACTTCATCACCATTAAGAAGGACTGCCTTATGAACCTGCGCAAGAGAAGCACTGCCCAAGGGTTTGCGGTCGATATGCTTGAAGATACGTCCACGGCGGTCGCCATAAACAGCATCAAGAGCAGCGAGCACCTCTTCAAAAGGAAGAGGCGTAGTATTTGCCTGCAAGTGCGAAAGCTCATCACAATAAGACTGCGGCAAAATTTCCGAGCGCGTGGATAAAACCTGGCCAATCTTCATAAAGGTGGGGCCCAGATCTTCCAAGATTGCACGGAATTCTGCCGGGCTTACGCCATCCTTCACATCATGCTTACGAATAATACGAAGGATTTCATGCATACGAGCCAAGCGCGTTTTGCGATTTAAGTCAAAGCGTTCCTCGTAAGCGATGGTCTTATCGTTAAAAAACCTATTGAACAGGGGATTTTCTGCCATATGAGCACCTGGTACAAACTATAGCAGCGCCGCACCCCACAAAGAACCAAACGGCAGTCCCCGCAGAGCGCGGCGCATAAATTTAAATACTCGCGCTTATTTAGCTTCAGCTGAATTGTCTGCTGAAGCAGCATCTGATGGAGCGCCCGCAGCACTTGAAGCAGCCTCGTCGTCACAAACCTCAGCTTCAGCGACTTCGGCTTGAGCGGTTTCTATATTGGCCGCAATCGCGCAAATCTTAGCAACAAACAAGGCGCGATCTTCGGCGCTCATAGCCTTCATGCGTGCCTCGATACCAAGTTCCTCGATAGGAGTGACCACGCCTGCTGCACGTGAAGCAGCGGAGCTTAGCGCGTCACCAGCCATAGCCTGAACATCGCTTGCAGCCGTCTTAGCCTGAGCAGCAGCATCCTTGCTCGCATCTTTTGCTTTGTGCTGCAGCTCTTCGCTAAAGGCCTTGCCTTGCTCAAGCGAAATCTGCCCCTGCTCAATAAGCTTATCGATAGTTTCCTTTGCTTTGTCGTTCGTTACCGACAAAGCCCCCAAGCCAGCCAGGAAAATGTCTTGCAAATTAGCCATGATGTCCCCTCTCGTTCATGGGCAAGCGCTAAAGGGCAATGCCCTTGTATGTATGTAAAACGAACGTGTTCGTTTTTTCTATAATAGCGCGTTTGAGCGAAGAAACCTAGCTGTTCAGCGCGCTATTACCACGAACCTCGCCTGGCTGTATAGCATGTGAGCCGCGCAGGGCGTCCAAGTAAGCCTGAGCATCACCTGGGTCGTCATCGATAGTTTCGTCACCCAGGTCAACCTCGTGAGGCTTCTTGCGATACAGCAGGTCGTACATAATGGGCACAACATAGAGCGTCGTGAAGGTTGCATACAGCAGACCACCCGCAACTACAATTGCCATGCCGCGCTCCATCGAGGAACCAATCTGCGTACTGATAATCATAGGAACCATTGCAAGAATGGTGGTAAGCGCCGTCATAAGGATAGGACGCAAGCGCGTACGACCCGTTGCCACTAGAGCACTTCGCTTCCCAAGGCCGCCAATCCTTAATTGATTTACGTAGTCTACAAACACGATACCGTTATTAACAACGGTGCCCATGAGTACCGCAAAGCCCATCAGCGCCATCATGCTAATTTGCTCGTTTGCCAACCACAAGCCAAGGAAACCGCCCGTGAATGCCAAGGGCACGGTAAACAGAATAATGAAGGGCGAAAGCAGGCTTTGGAACTGAGCAACCATTACCAGGTAGATAAGGACAAAGCCAAGCAGCAACAGGAGCAACATCTGCTCAAGCATGGTGTTGATGTTTTCAAGCTCGCCGTCAGTGCTCATACTGTAGCCCTCGGGCAGCTCGATAGAATCAAGCTTTTCCTGCAGGTCACGCGAAAGAAGCGCGTTGTTGTAACCGTCTTCAACATCAGCCGTAACCGTGATGGTGCGCTGACTATTAAGGTGATTAATAGTGTCGGAAGCAACGGATTCTTCAACCGTAGCAAACTTCTTTAGCTTGTAGGTTTTAGTGCTTGTAGTGCCGTCAGATTCGGTCTTGTCGATTTTGATCTTGGTATTCAGCAGGTTTTCTTTAGTTACCTGGCTGGTTTCGTCGACAATTTCAACGTCAACATCAGTATCGTCCATGGTGATCTGGGTTGCCGTGGTGGAGGTGCTTACCTTGGAAGAAAGATCCTGGTAAAGCTGTGCCACGGTATAGCCAGCCTTAGTAAGCTTGTCACGGTCGATTACCAAGTGCAGCTCTTTGCTTGCGTCTTCCATGCCATTTTCAATCTCGGTGTAGCCCTCAACCTGGCCAACGGCGTCCATAACCTTCTCGGAAAGCTTTACTAACTCATTTGAGTCAGGGCCCGAAAGAACGATAGACAAACCGCTACCCATCATCGAAGACATGGAGCTATCGGTGGAGCTTGCATCAATATCAAGCCCGGTGACGTCGGAGCAGATCTTGCTCAACTGGTTCTTAATATCAAGAACCTGGTCTTCTGTTGTTATCTTGTCGGGATCGGTCTGCACATAGAAACTCAAGCTTTGCACGTACTTATCGTCCATTGAAGAAGCAGCGGAAGAAAGCATACTCATGGTAGAAGCGGTATCCATTGCGCCTACCAAAGACACGCCATCAATCTTTGTGGCTTGTTCCATGATCTTATCGGCCATTTCATAAGCGTCAGCTTTTTCGGTTTTGTCCTCAAGCATAATGGGGACAGAAATCATCTTGCTAGACATCGAAGGAATCATGGTGATGCCCATATTTACAACGCCCACGATTGATACCACCAACAGAGCTGTTGCAATTCCAAGGGGCAGAACTTTGTGTTTAAGAGCGAAGCTTAAGCTCTTTCCGTAAGCATCCTGAACCTTTTCGAAAATATGATTTGGCTTTGGCTCATAACTCTTAAATACGATGGAACTTACGGCTGGCACCAGCGTCAGCGCAACCACCAAAGATGCGCACAAAACATAAGCAATGGTTAGAGCAAAGGGCATGAGCATCTGGTTAACCATGCCAGTAGTAAAGACCATAGGCAAGAAGACGCAAATGGTGGTAAGCGTCGAAGCTACAACCGCGCCAGTAATTTGCTTTGCGCCCTGAACAGCCGCTCGAGCCGCAGGAATGCCGCGCGACCTTAGACGATAGATGTTTTCCATAACGACAACCGAGTTGTCTACCAACATACCAATTGCCAAAGAAAGACCACCAAGGGACATCACATTAATATCAATTCCGGTGAAGTACATGATTAGCAAAGCAACCAAAACACTGAAAGGAATCGAGAAGGCAACGATGATGGTTGGCTTCCAATCGCGCAGGAACAAGGCCAGAACAACGATAGCTAGCAAAGCACCCAGAATGAGTGACTGCAGAATCGTGCTGATGTAGTTATCAATAGAAGCACCCTGGTCGCTCAGAATCGACAGCGTTAAACCACTGTTGGACTCTTCAAGGTCGGCGATAGCTTCTTTAACGTTCTTGGAGACATCCGAGCTTGAAGCGGTGGAGTTCTTGAAGACGCTCACCATAATGCCGTTTTCGCCATTGACCTTCATATAGCTATCACCCACGTTGTCGGTCGTGGTGATAGTAGCAACGTCACCCAGGCGAATATTGCCTACCCCATCAATATTAGTAAGCAAGAGTTTCTTGAGTTCTTTGGGGCTGGTAATGTTGTCACCCACACGGACGAGCCACTGATTGTCGCTTTCGTCGTCAATGTAGCCAGCAGGCATGCTGAAGTTTTGAGCCTTTACCAGCTGGGCTAAGGTACTCTTATCTACCAGCTTGTCGATATTGGCATTTTTGATTGCTGTCTTGCGTGCTTCTTTATACTGCTCTTCTGCCTGTTCGAGCTGCTTTTTTGAAGAAGTAATGGTTGCCTGAGAATCGGCAATTTGAGCACTCGCATCAGCAAAGCCCGTGCTTGCAGAAAGGCTACCAGTAGTGGCTTCAGCCTTAGAATCGGTAAGCTTGCTTAAGCTTTCGGAAGCAGACTTCTGTTCTGCTTGGGCCTTTTCAAGCTGCGATTGCATGTCGTCAATCTGCGCCTGATAGACAGCCTTTTCTTCATCCGTTTCGGCGGATTCCATCTGGGCTTGCAGCGACTGAATAGAAGCCTGTAAAGTTGCAATCTGGCTTGTATAAGCAGAAACAACCGATGTCTGACCTGCGATTCCGGCCGTCAGCTGAGAATCAGCCTGACCGAGCTGGTCGTAAGTTTCGCTTTCCTTGCTTTCTATCTGCTTCTTGGCTTTCTTAAGCTTGGCTTCAGCATCTTCAAGCTTGGACTTACCTTCGTCAATCTCTTTCTTGGAGTCGTATAGCTCACTATTTACGTGAGCCAAAAGCTTGTTGTTAATTTGCTCGATCTTGTCATCATCAAGACGAACTTCAACAGTCTTTTCGGCAGAGCCCGTAGTGGAAGCATCCGCTACGCCATCTGCACGTTCAAGAGCCGGCACCACCGTGTCGTCCACGAAGCTAGAAGTGTCATAAATGTCATGATTGTCGTAAGAAACAACAAGGTACATGCTTGCCATCATGTCCATGCTGATTTCCATCAGGTTTGGCGTGCCAGCATCCTCTGGCAAAGACGAAGAAACCTCGTTTATCGCGCTGGACACTTTGACCATGGCCGAATCCATGTCGGTGCCGTCCTGGAATTCCAAGAAGACCATGCTGTAGTTGTCGAAGCTTTGCGATTGAGTCTCCGAAACGCCGCTGACTGTTGAAAGCTGACTTTCCAATACGTCAGTAATTTCACTTTCAACCTTTTCGGCACTTGCACCTGGATCTGTTGTGATAACCGCCAAATAAGGAATATCCATGTTTGGCAAAAGATTTGTTTTCATCTTGGACAAAGAAACGCCACCCAAGATAAGACACACGATTACCAAAACAACAATAATATAAGGACGCTTTACACTAAACCGACTGAGCATGGGCGATTACTTTCTATCTTTAACCTGCGCCTTTGTATAAGGCAGTATCGATTACCTGCAAACTTGATTACGCTAGTAATTGGTAGTTGCCTGTAATTTCGGTTTACTAGAAAAATTCTCTTGAACCTATCGATAAGTTAACCACTTGCAACTTATCTTACAACACCAAATTCCACCGTATGAAGTAAATATAGTTTAGATTCTTAACTATTTTCAAGACATAGCAATAAACTGTTTACACATTTATTCCACTTGCTTTACCTTGCGGCCCAAAAAAGCGGTATGCTTACAGCAGTTCAACTAGAGAAACCGGGGCGCAGTAATTTCCGCAAAAATTCACGCCCCGACCATCTCTGGTTGATTTTTTATTTTCGGAATTTTTCTACAGACCACGAGCAGCGGCAGCAGTTGTTCTAACTGCGTCTATGACCTCGCCGCGGAAGCCCGCCTTTTCCAAAACTTCCATGCCCTTGATAGTGGAACCTGCAGGACTGCAGACTTCATCTTTAAGCTGACCAGGGTGTTTGCCCGTTTGAAGAACCATCTTTGCACTACCAAGCACCGTTTGTGCCGCAACCTGATAAGCCTGCGCACGAGGCAAACCTTCGGCAACACCACCGTCGGCCAGAGCCTCAATGAAAGCATATACAAAAGCAGGAGCGCTGCCGCCAACTGCGGAAGCCGCATCAATCAGATGCTCGTCAAGCTGCAAAGCCACGCCATAGCTTTCGAGCAGACCAACTACCACATCTAATTCCTCTGAAGAAACGTGAGCGTTGGCACAATAGCTCGTAAAGCCCTCCCCCACTAAAGCTGGAGTATTTGGCATGGTGCGAACAATTTTGACCTCAGAACCCAGACGCTCGGCCAGCCAGGCTAGCGTTTTGCCAGGCGCAATGGTTACCACAATCTGAGCAGGACGAAGAGACCCGCGAATTTGCGCAATTACCTCTTCGTATTTTTGGGGCTTAACCGAAAGAAACAAAATGTCCGCATTGGCAACTACCTCAAGATTGTCGGTGCCGGCATTTACGCCAAGATCGCTTGCCGCGCGCGCA
Source organism: Bacteroidaceae bacterium (assembly GCA_963604935.1). Lineage (GTDB taxonomy): Bacteria > Actinomycetota > Coriobacteriia > Coriobacteriales > Eggerthellaceae > Anaerotardibacter. The sequence continues at coordinate 40,705 of CAVCRX010000030.1, read as the reverse complement.
GCGGATACAGCCGAATGATTAGATACATAAATCCCATGAGGCGAAACAAGCCCCTTGGAAACAATGCCGCCGATAATTGCAGAAGCCATATTGCCACAGCCGATAAAACCAAGCTTTGTCATGGGTAGCCCTTCGCCCGAAGATTGTTTTAGAACAACCTTATCATGCCCATGTTTCCTTCGCGTGGCATATTGCACTTGTGCGTGGTATTTGCGCCTACATTTGTGCTGCTGCTTTGCTTATGTTTGCGCCTGTGCGCAAGTTTCTTAGTGCGCTTGCGTTTGCGCTTACTCTGCGCTCACGATTGAGCTTTCGTCTTCCTTCTCATTTGCGAGAGCGAGTTATGTACAAGCCGCAGTAACACAGTAAAGAAGCAAATGCTAGCTAGCTTTTACTGTGCTTGTTGTCGTAGCTGCTTTTGCAACACCAGTCTTTGCAGTGCCGCTTGATGCGCTGCTGCTGTTTACTGAAGAACTCGCAGCCTTTGCGGCTGTTGCCCCTTTAGTAGTAAAGCTTTTTACTGTGCTCCATTTGCCATAGCAGCGCTTGCCATTGGCCTTCTTATAGGAGCGCACCTGTACGTAATACGTGGTGCCCTTTTTCAACTTGCTAAGCGTTTTCTTCTTTGCGGAACTAGTAAGTTTTTTAGACCCCGACATGCTTTGTTTAGTTGAGTAACGAAGCTGATAACCCGTAGCGCCCTTGACCTTCTTCCAAGCAACTTGAGCACTCGTCTTAGTAAGTTTACTTATGCTCGAAATTTTTGTTTGAGGAGCGTAAATGTTGAAGGCCTTCTTTGGTAGCACCCAGGTGCTACCACTTGCCGTATAGGCGCGCACGGCATAAGAATAATTTCCGGGTTTTAGCTTGCTAAACTTCAGCGCTCCCGCAATCTTCTTTCCGGAATATTTGCTTTGTAATTTTGCCGTAGTTGTATTGGGTTTCACCGTTGCAGTTTGCACGGTTTTGCCGGAGGCGTCATAGATATAAGCCTTGATTTTGGTGATCTTCGTGCTGGACTTAATAGTCCCCTTAGGCATAAATCCATCGCCGTAGCTCAATTTAGCCGGATAAGTAGCAGAAGAGATTTTTATCATTTGCTGCTGTGTTTGATTCTGATTGCTATTCTGGGACTGAGACCCAACAGCGCTATTTGAAGCACGAACGTTATCTTGGGCAAAGCGTAGGCTATAGCCTTTATCGGCCACCTTCATTACCTTTGGCGCCTGATTATTTTCAACATAAGCAGAATCGAGCATTAAGAAGTTCTTGAGACTCAAATTACTGCGTGTAGCATCGGTTACACCAACAATGACAACCCAGTGCTCGCCGCCCGTTTTGGTGCTGACATACAAAATAACAGGATGATCAGTGGTTACCTTGTCATAAACATATTGAAGTTCCGCCTTCGCGGCTGAAGATTTTGAATATTTGCTGCCCGAGTAAGTGAATTCTCCTTTGTCGTCACCTTCCATAGATTTGGCGGACCACGTGTTGTCATTAAGTTTGAATTTACTTGGTGAATACTTCTTGCCAGTCACTATGCTCGTAACGTAAGAATAGGAATAACACAGACAAGCACCCGACACCTGCTTACCCTTACAAAGAAGATCCTCGTTGTATTTCAGGGTCATAGTGGTGCTGGCTTTAGCCTGGTTTACTCCAATAGGCATCAAAGAAAAGGCCAGTACAAAGGCAAAAAAGATAGCTATAAAAGGTTTTAGCCGCCAAGGCGTAGGCCTTTTTACGCAAGCGCTCTTTGTGTGCTGCATTTGAATCCTTCCTTAAAGTGCGCTTCTTTAAGGATAGCGTTTAAGCTACTAAGCTCGCAAGGAACTGTGAGATTACACCCTCTTCTGGTTCCGCTCCAGAATTAGGATTTGAGCGTTGGCTGATGATTTTGCGCTCTTCTACGCTGAATGAATTGAGTTGTACGGCAGACTTAGTTGAGTTTTCGCTTGAGGCGCTGGTGCCCTCGCTGGTGTCAGCTGGGTCTTTGGTTGAGTCAGCTAAATCCTCGTTGGCGTTTACGCTAGATGAGTCCTCGTTGGCGTTTACGCTGGTGTCAGCGTTAGTCGAGCCTCCATCAGTGCTAACACTTGCGCTAGTTGAGTTTTCGTTAGCGACAGCTGAACCCTCGTTTGTGCCGGCTGTACCCGCGGTGGAATCGGCGGAAGCTTCGTTCGCCTCGTCCGCTGCAAAGCTGGCTGCAGTCTTAGAAACGCGAACATTATTACTATCTAAGTACAAAGAATACGTATCTTCGGAAATTGCAGAAGGCTCATCAGGCAAGGTGCCCACGGAATCAAGCGCCAAGAAATCGCTAAGTTCGAGCTTGCTTGCGTCCGAACCCTTATAGCCCGTAACAGCAACCCAATGCTGGCCACCCTTATTCATCCTTAAATGAAGGACAACTGGCTTACCCTTAGTTACCGCCTTATAGACAGCCTTAAGCGTGGACTGCTTGGAGCCATAGGTTTTATACGAAAAAAGATCTGGGAACCAGCGCGCGGATACGCCACCTGCTGAATATTCACTCCAAGAATGGACCTTACCCGTGGTTATAGTTTGCGCATAAGCGTAGGAATAGCAGAGGCACTGGCCGCGGCGTGTCTGCTTGCCTACCTTGTTGATATCGCGCTGGGAGATTTCGATTTCACCCGTAATATTTTCTTCAGATTCAGAAGATGCCGCTTCATCAGCAAAAGCAAATCGTGATGAGCAAACAATGGAAGAAGCAAGAAGTAATGCCGTAAGCGTAAAGATGAATACATAGCTGCCGGCAACTTGCAGACCTTGTGCCTTACGCACTCAATTGTCCTTTCACAGGGTACGATTGCTTACTTTTAACAATGGCGACGCTCAAGAGCATTACCTTTGCCCCTGCAAACAACAAACAAAATTGAGCTCCACACTTCCGCGCTTAGGCGCTTCTATGCTTCCGCGTTTCCGCACTCGTTGAGCCTTTGGGCCTTTGAGCCTTTGCGCGCGCTCCTAATCTTGCTTGCTCCGCAGATAAAAAGAGCAATCAGCTTGCTTGCTGGACGTGGTTAGTTTGCGTTTTGCCAGGTTGATTCATGCCGATTGTGTTTATGGCTATTTAGCATGACCAGGCAGAACAAGTGGGTTTGTCCAGTTTTCAAGCCGCAAATAGGCTATCGAATCGGAGTTTCTCTCCACAGCTTGACCACAAGTTGTGCACAAGGCATTCACGGCAAATCTGAGTTTCCACAATATCTAGTGGGTCGTAGAACTTACAGCGCAGATTTGCGTTCAAATCATCTTCAAAAATCGCTTTAGCAGAGTAAAGTAGTTTGACCTTAAGGCCATTAGCTGGTATTAGGGCGTGTTAGGCTTGTCGTAAGTTCGAAAAAGGAGGGCTTATGGCACGCATGCTTTATCAAGGTCATGGAAGCTATCGTTTTGTACTAAACGACGGTACCATGATATATGTCGATCCTTACGCGGGCGAAGGCTACGAACTTCCCGCCAATTTAGTTCTTGTTACACATGAGCACCCCGACCACACCTGCATCGACAAAATGCCGCATGCTGAAGGCTGCCAGATTTTGAGGGCGGCTGATTTCTTGACTGACGGCACTCACCAAACAATTGAAACTTGTGGCATCAGTATTCAGGCTGTCTTAGCCAGCAACGAAATGCATCCACCAACGGAATGTGTTGGTCTTGTTCTTAACATGGATGGCCTGCGCTTCTATGCTTCGGGCGACACCTCTATCACTGATGACATGCGCTCGGGTAAGCTTGCTGATATGAAGCTTGATTATGCCGTTTTCCCTGGTGACGGTTACTACAATATGGATCCTGAACTTGCTAGCGAGGCCGCAGCTTTAGTTAAGGCACGCCATAGCATCCCTGTTCATCTTGTTCCTGTTCACGATCCAAGCAAGCCTACTATCTTTGATCGCAAGCAAGCTGAAGCTTTCCATGCCGAAGGACGCATCATCTTAGAACCCGGCGAAGAGCTTGAGCTTAGCGCTGAAGCTTAGCAAGCAAACTTAAGGCCCTAGGGGTCTTGCGGCTTTAAGCCACAGGGTCCTACCGGTTAAGCTTGGCCTGAAAGCTTGGCGGCAAGCTCGTTAACGAATTTGTTTTCAAATTTGCTAGCAAGCTTAATCGTTGGCACATTAACAAACTAATCGTCAACTCGATGATGAGCTAACTCTCGCCCATAAATTTTCGCAATAAAAAAATAACAACCTGCACGGAATCCTCCATGCAGGTTGTTTTTGCTTTCGTTCACTTTCACGCTGCCTGCAGGCTCAACTGGGAGCTTAGACGTCAGCGCGAGCAAACTTCAAGCAATCTTATGTACTCACAAGTCGTTCCCCAACGATTGCTCATACAGAGGCTAGCTTAAGGCCACGCAGTAAAGCGGCAGCTCAGCGCAAGCCTTAAACTACTTCATTAACTTGCAAACAGCCTGGCTGTAAGCCACGGGATCCTCTAAGGGCAAGCCCTCAACCAGCAAAGCATTGCTGTAAAGAATCTGGGTATAGGCCTCAAGCTTTTCTTTGTCATCCTGCTCGTTTGCATCCTGCAAGACCTTGAAGACCTCGTGCTGAGGGTTAAGCTCAAGTACGCGCTCGGCGTGAATGTCTTCGGCGCCGGGCTGCATATAGAAAGCTTTTTCCATCTCAAGAGAAACAGGTCCCTCGGCGGTAACGCAAGCAGCGGCATCGGTCAGGCGACTAGAAACCGCAACTTTGGAGACCTCATCGCCCAAGAAGCCCTTCATGGTTTCGAATAGGCCTTCATTCTGCTTGGTGATTGCCTCGGCAGCTTCTTTTTCGTCTTCAGTTTCAAGGCCAAGGTCGCCACCGGCAACATTCTTAAACTCAAAAGTCTTAGCTTCCTGGCCTTCCTCGACTACGGGGCTGTAGTCATGCATGGTGCCAAGCGTGAACTCATCAAGGTCCTCGGTACACAAAAGAACGTCATAGCCCTTAGTAAGAACAGTGTTTACGATAGGCATCTTTGCCAGACGATCGATAGATTCGCCAACGGCATAGTAGATAGAATGCTGGTCTTCAGGCATGGCGGCAGCATACTCTTCAAGCGTGACCATCTTCTTCTTGCTTGCAGAATAGAAGAGTAGCAGATCCTGCAGCTTTTCCTTTTCCATACCGTAAGTAGAATAGATTCCAAATTTCAGGCCGCGGCCAAAGTCCTTAAAGAAACCTTCGTACTTTTCGCGGTCGTTATCGCGCAGCTTTATAAGCTCCTGCTTAACTTTCTTCTCAACACGACGAGCAATAGCCTTGAGCTGATTGTTGTGCTGCAAGGTTTCGCGGCTGATGTTGAGGGTTAAGTCCTGGGAGTCGACAACGCCACGGACAAAGTTAAAGTAGTCGGGCAGCAGCTCTTCGCACTTTTCCTGAATCAGAACGTTGGAGCTGTAGAGTGCCAGGCCCTTCTTGTAGTCCTTGCTGTACAAGTCAAAGGGAGCGCGTGCAGGAATAAAGAGCAGCGCGTCGTAGCTCAGCGAGCCCTCAGCATGAACGCTAATGGTTGCCAGAGGGTCTTCCCAATCGTGGAAGTTAGTCTTGTAGAACTCGTTGTAGTCTTCGTCGGTGACATCAGACTTGCGACGCTTCCAGATAGGAATCATCGAATTGATGGTCTGAAGTTCCTGGACTGTTTCATATTCGGTCTTGTAATCCTCGCCGGCGTCTTCGGGCTTTGGCTTAGCAACTGTCTTGGAGCACATCATCTGGATGGGGTAACGCACATAGTTGCTGTAGCGCTTGATGAGTTCCTTCAGGCTTGACTCGGACAGGTACTCGCCGTAATTGATTTCCTCAGTGGAATCTTTCAGATGCAAGATGATGTCGGTACCGTGAGTTTCCTTTTCAGCAGGCTCGATAGTAAAGCCCTCGATGCCATCGGAAACCCAACGGTTGGCTTCGTCTGAGCCATAAGCCTTGGAAATAACCTCAACCTCTTTTGCAACCATGAAGGCAGCATAAAAGCCAACGCCAAACTGACCGATAATGTCGACGTCACCACCCTGAGCATCAGCGTTTTCCTGCTTAAAATCCAAGGAACCAGAGTGAGCAATGGTACCCAAGTTTTCTGCCAGCTCATCAGCGGTCATGCCGATGCCAGTGTCGCTTACCGTAATGGTGCGCTCGTCGAAGTCGTAGGCAACGCGGATAGAAAGATCGCTCTGCTCAACCTTTACAGAGTCGTCGGTCAAGCTCTTGAAATACAGCTTATCAACAGCGTCGGATGCGTTAGAAATAAGCTCACGAAGGAAGATTTCACGATTGGTATAAATCGAGTTAATTACCAGATCTAAGATCTTTTTGCTTTCAGTCTGAAACTGCTGCACGAGACTAAATCCTTTCTCTTGAGGTCAAACACTTTCGGTGTTTAAGGGCGCTCCTTTAAAGACTTCCTTTAAAGCTTCCCTTAAGGCTTCCCTTGGACAAGCGCCCTAACACGATGTTTTATGCGTTATGTTTTGTTTAGCACTCTCAGGCTTCGAGTGCTAAAAGTGATTCTAATCAACCATTTTTAAAGGTCAAGAATCCCCGCTCAGCATCAAAGAGTCTTCATATAAGTATGTTGCTAACATGTACGCGCTGTTAACACACATGCGCACGCCGCTAACGATTCTGCCGCATGCCCGATTACGTATTTTGCTAACTCTTCGTGCGAGTCCTTGATGGACATGCCACGCAAGACTCTGCCTACATGATGGCGCTCCTGTTTTTGTGGTGCGAAGCAGCCTCCGCGCACGATGAGTTCCACATGGGCTGGCGCGTTTCAGCCTGTGTGTATGATGATGCTCCTACTTTGTGGCGCGAAATGGTCTCTGTGTATGATCGGCCCTCATATCAGTGGCGCGGAATGGCCTCTGTGTATGAAAATGCCCCTTTTGAGTGAAAATTTGGGGTCACTGTGGCGCGCTAGAGGATTGAACTCATCATACACACAGGCCCTAACGCGCCATCCGAAGAGAGCTTTGCATACATGAAGACCCTAACGTGCCATTACATGAGAGTTTTCGCTATACGCAGAAATTTCTCCGCGTCAAACACGGGGCGAAGCCAAGCACAGGGCGAAGTCCCAAAAGAATTCGTTTACCAAGCGCACGGCGAAACCCCGAAGGCTTCGCTATAAAAAGCAATAAGAGGACACTGACCTGCGTTAACAGGTAAATTCGAACGCGCTTTTGCCCTACAATCCAGGCTTTCGAAGAGAACCGCACGCTAATCGCATACAAAAATATAAAGCAGTGCGTGCATGAAAGAAGAAGCAAGGCTTGGAACCTTGCTTCTTGGTAGTTAGCGCATGAAAAAAGTGCAAGGCTTTAAAACCTTGCACTTTTTGGACAGCGGAACGGCGGAGCCTGAGCGGGCTTCTCCGCACACTTACTGAGTGTTACCCTTCTGGGCTTCTCCGAGCACTTCTAGTCTTCGCGAAGCACAGTTTCCCCGAGCGCTCTTAGTGCGCAGCTGTAAGGAATAAGCAAACAGCAAGAAAGCCCGAATCTCGACAGAAATCCGGGCTTTCGTTTAGCTAAATCATGCGCTTTCCCCAGCGCTAAATGCTAAAGCTATTTAGCCTTAACCGACTTAATCTTGCTCCAAGATCCGTAATAGGTCTTACCCTTTACCACCTTGTAAGTACGAACTTTCACATAGTAGGTAGTATTGGATTTCAAATCCTTGATTGTTCCAGAAGTTTTCGTCTTTGACTTTATGCTTAGCTTTTTCGTTGTTGTAGTCGTAAATGACTTCTTGGTAGAACACAGCAACTGGTAACCACTATTCTGGGTCTTTATCTTTTTCCACTTTGCGGTGACCTGCCCTTTACCAGCAGTAAGCTTAGTAACTGTGGCCTTCTTGGGTTTGATAGTAAAGGTAGCCTTTAACTTATAAGCCTTGTACTTACCCTTACCCTTCACCTTTACGTAATAGGTGCCAACCTTCTTACCAGTTTTGTAAGTTAGCTTGAATTTAGAGTTCGACTTCTTCAACGATTTAGCAATGCGCTTGCTTCCAAAGTAAATGTCTACCTTAGGCTTCTTTTTCTTGCCGTTATAGGTGTAGCTTGAGCTGGTAGTTTTAGCAAAAAGCGTAGCTGTGTACTTTACCTTCTTTGTAGCCATAGCGGTGCTTGTTCCAGTGACGGTGTACTTATAGCTAGAAAGCTTATAGCCATCAACCTTTGGCAAGGTAATCGTGGTTTTTCCGCCAACCTTTACGCGTGCATAAACATCGCTTGCAATACTCTTTCCAGATTTGTCGCAAATCTTAATTTTGACGATCTGGGTCTCGGTGCTGACCTGTGACTTTTTATAGAAGCTAAGCGACTTCAAAGGATTGCCGTTAAAGTCAAATAAGGCCTGGTTATCCCAGCCAGAACCGCCAGTAATTAGCTTGCCGTTGTAGTACAAACGGGATTTAGGCAGATAGCCCTCAACTCCATCAGAAGCCCAACCTGTACCAAGCTTATTTGCAATTTCTTTATTGTACTGCCAATTTACCCAGCCAGCCTTCACAGGAATCCAAGCTGGCTCCCAGTAGAAAGACCCCAGGCCATTCGGCTGCGAAAGAATAGCTTTATATTGATCGGTGAGCGAATCTACCTGACCCTGCACGCCCACTTTATAAGTTAGAGAAGCTGTGCCTTCGCCAATCTGATTAGTGGTTCCATCGGCATCCTTCAAGGTGTTAAGCCAGCTAGTCTCCAAAACACAGAAGAGCTTGCCATACTTGGTAGCAACCTTTTGCGCTTCTTTTAAGCTTGTGGTTGTTTGGTTCCAGAAGTTGTAATACGAAGTTCCCAGAACGTCATAATCAATACCGTAGGACTTCCAGACATTACAAATATAGTTGTACTTAGCATAAGAAGGCGTTTCGATATGTAGTGCTACAAGCGCTTTTGGAGCAACTTCTCGTACGGCCTTGCTGCCCGCTGCAAGATATGAACAAGCGTTCTTACCTTTGGTCTTGTCTCCCCAAAGCTTTGCGTAGTTGTCGGCATGAGTGCCAGCTAGGCCTCGCGAAATTTCGTTGCCAATCTGAACCATGCCAACATTGCAGCCTGCATCGATAAACTTCTTGGTAGTTGTCTTAGTGAAGTTGTAAATATTCTTGGCGATAGTCTTTGGATTGGAGGCATCCTTCTTCCAAGCTTTAGGCAGCTGCTGGATAGAAGGCGAAGCCCAGAAATCGGAATAATGGAAGCACAGCAAAATTTTCATGTTGTACTTAGAAGCTTCCTTAGCAAGCTCGAGCATGTTGTCAACGTCACACACGCCGCCGCCATAGACCTCACCCTTTGAGTTATAAGGGTCGTTCCAAATACGCAGGCGAACGTAATTTACGCCGTTATCAGCCAAAACTTTGAGCAAAGAACATTCATCGCCATTGTTATCGCGGAATTTCACTTCCGCTTTCTTAAGCGCATAGTAAGAAGAAATATCAACGCCGCGAATTGCCGTGGAGTTCATATTGTTGATTTGCGAAATACTGACCTCTTGGTCTTTCAAGTTGTAATCAAGGCCATATTTGTAAATATCATCTTCAGAGGGCGTAGTGGTGATATCAACCTTGTTTCCCTGCGCATACGCAAAGGTTGCCAGCGAAGTAAGTGCGTGGCTCTCTTCGAAGAAGGAATTCCAGCTACCAATAGCCGCACCATCTTGAACAATCAAGCCACCAGCATTTGCGCTATCGGAGCTAGCGCCCAGCAGGTTATAGATACTACGTGCCTGAGTTTCTTCACTTACGGAACTATCGTCGGCTTTACGAGGAGCCTTGAAGTTGGAGAGGTAGAACTGCGTGCCCTTCCTGCCAGCGTTCTCTTGAACTTCTTCAAAGGTGCTCAGAGCTTCAGACACGTATTCCTTGGCACTTACAGTGTCGTCCGAATAGTAGTTCAGACCAACGTAGTCGTAGTCGCATTCAATCCAGCTTTGATTCAGATTGTCGCTACTCAAAAACCACTGAATATCACTAGCACTACTAGGTGCTGCAAAACTAAAACCAAGCTTAATATCTTCAGCTTTAACAAGATTGCCTAAGTAACGTAGTGCCATCCAGACACGATAGTCTTCAAGCTCAAGGAAGTTGTAATCGACTTCATTGCCAACAGTAATCATTGTTGGCCTTGCGTCTTCCTTTTTTAAATAAGAGAGGACATCCTTGGTGTATTTTGACGCATGACGAATTGCATTAGTGGCATTGCTGTCAGAAATATCATCAAGTGTTTCATCGATATCTTCATCCCAACCAGAAGGCAAGGCTTGATCGTTCTTAGAAGTAACCTTATTTGAATAAGTCAGGACAATATTAGTTTTAAGGCCTGCCTTATTTGCTGCTTTAACTGTCTTAGCAGCGTTCTCCAAGGTAAAAGATTGTTCCGATTCAGAACTAGCCTTTGAAGCATCCACCAGCACTTTTACCGAAATAGTGTTAACGCCCTGGCTTTTTACGAACGAAAACGCATCCACGCTTTTGTAGCGGTAATTAAAGAAGCCGTTTTTGTGCCAAACAAGATCCTGTTGATATTGGCTAAAGTCCAAACCAAGAATCGAGCTGTCATTTAGGGTCTCAATCTTAGAAAAGTCCTCGTGATAACCCCCCCCCGAAGAATTGGAACCCGCCGCAAATGCCGAAACCGGCACCAACGAAGTAGCCAAAACCACCGAGGAAACTAAAGCGATTGCTTTTTGTCTTAACTTTGTGAACATATTTCTTCCTCTCTAGCCTCAAACCGCAAGATACCAGAAGAACCAGTTCAAGTTGCAAAATTTTGCCTAGACATTAGGCACGCAAACGTAAAAACCTGTTAAAGAACACTCAGAAAAACCAACATGGCAGGAATGCTAATAAAGCTGGCAACCGTTGTTCCAACCGTAAATCGCGAAGCGACAATAGCATCGCGCCCCGCTTCACCCGCGAACAGAGGAACCATTGCGCCAATAGGCATGCAACTCATCAGAGCGAGCGTTGCCAACAATTCGTAATCCTGAATTACAAAAGAAGCCGCCCAGACCAACAAGCCCGAAAACAAGAATTGCTTAAGCAGGATAAAGGGATACATACGCCACTCTTTTACCAGTTCAGAGATACGCTGCGACGATAAAAAGAAGCCGACCAAAAGCATTGCCAAAGGACCCGTAATGCTACCAACAAGCGAGAAAGATTCTTGCAGCACATAGGGCAGCTTGATGCCCGAAAGGAACAATACAATGGCAACCAGAGCAGCAAGAACAGCAGGTGAAAGGAGCATTTTCCAGGGAATTTCTAGCTTGCGATGCTCATTTGGCTCTTCGTCATCAGAGCGAGGCCCCATGCGCAAAAGCGTGAGTCCAATGGTAAACATATACAGGTTGCCAAAAAGAATGAATAAGCTAGCCATCAAGACTGCCTGCCCACCAACAAGCGCACTGATAAGAGGCAGACCCATAAAGCCAATGTTTAAAGCAAAACCCATAAAGGCATACAAGCTCCTTTGCGTTGGGGCAACATGCAAAATACGACCGATCACATAACCCGCAATAGTCCAAATCACATTAGCAGCCAGACAAACCGCTACCGTAGCAGCCACGAGACCCCATTGGCCTGAGCCATCCAAATCGCCAACACTCGCGACAACAAGAGCAGGCATAGTAACGTCCATCAGAAGTTTTGAAACCTTGTCTGAAAAGGGCTTATCAAAATAGCCCAGCTTCGAAATAACAAAACCCAAAATAACAATGAGGAACAAGATTCCCATTTGGGTCATAGCTGTTAAAACTTCAGACATTGAGTGCATCGATTCTTTGCTTGGTACTTAATTCAAGGTCATATTATGGCCCGCAAACAGAGTAAGCTTAGCGCGAATTTATTGATAGCTAGTTACAGTCTTTCCTTTTGTGACCGACTCCTCGTAAGGCGGACTCCGTGCGCGATTTAGCTGCCGCTAACCTTGCGCGACTCGCCCACCGTTTCCTTACGCAGCCGACCGCTTCCTTGCGCGACCTACCCGCCGCCGACCGGCCTATTGCTCGCTCGCTTTTTGTGCCGCCTCTGCCATGGCAGCACGTTTTGCCGCCAAACGTCCACCTTTCTTTTTAGGCAAGGTTGCCGCAGCTGCGCTTTCAGCCTCGCGTTTTGCAACACTTGGATCTACGCCGTTTTTAACCGCAACCGCAGCCGCCACTTCAGCTGCTACCCGAGCCGCCTTAAGCTCCTCTTCCCGCCGAGCCTTTTCGGCCTGACGAGCAGCACGCTTGGCTCGGCGAGCATCCTCATAAGCCAAATCTTCCATTTCTTCACGGTAGCTCGGGCAAATGTAGCGGCCATTCGTTTCGGTTTGGCCTTTTACGTCAATCGCCATATCAGGACATCTATGAATACAGGCGTAGCAACTGATGCAATTCTTGCCAAATTCAATGCCGGTCTCGGTCATCTTGATATCGTTGACAGGGCAAAAGAGCTCACAACGCCCACAGCGTGAGCAGCGATTGCTCACCACAAAATGCTTACTACCTGCCTCGTAAACCCTAAACGTTCGATGCATAGCCCCCGATTTTAACGAAGCCATCGCACCTACGCGGCCCTTATCAAGTGCTTCGTTGTTCTTAATTTTTTCAACCAGCAAAGCAGCTTGCTCACGTGCTTCTGCGCGAATTTCACGCGCTTTACTAGAAGAAGGCATTTTCTTGATTTTGGCATAGGTGCTCGGCATGATAACCCCAGCTAAACCACCGAAAGCCAAACCCACCTTTTCGGCCATTTGCTGCGCATACACATCAGCATTACCAAGGTCGTCGCCATAACTTGCTACGACATAAATCTTGTCTGAACCAATAAACTGAGCTGTTTCTATTAAACCGCTTACCGCCTCAGGAATACGCCATGCATAAATGGGACACACCAACACAAAAGGCTCACCATCATCGGAGACAAAAGTAGGACCAGTCTTGCTGCCCGAAGCTTCTTTTGCAAAACGACGCACCTGAGAAGGATAAGCACCCCATTCTTGAACAAAATCGTTAACTAAAGGCGCAATATCTTGCACTAAATCATCTAATCCTTCAGCCAAAATGTCGGCAATATAACGCGAATTTCCTGTTCCGCTAAAGCAAAGAATCATGACTACTCCAAAGTTAAAAACGACAATTTCAGTATAAAACCCCTCACCTTAAATGCCGTTTATGCCTTGGTAAGCAACCACTTGCGACAGTCAAACGAGCAATTGTTACCTCTTCAGTATCATTTAACAAACACGTAGCATTCCCGCAACGTTACGGTAAGAGCTAACAGGGGATACTTCGTATTACATATTCGGATGACGGCATCGGGAGAGACTCTTTAGAGCGCCGAAGGGGAGGCAGAAACTCTCAGGCAAAAGGACCGGTGTCTGACGAAACTCTGGAAAGGCGCACATTTTGTGCGACACCGACGATGCAATTCGAAACGTTGGTTAATAGCCAACGCGACGGAGAATCTCTCAGGTCAAGGGACAGGGGCACAAACGCGAATACCGCGTTTGGGTCCTTTTTTGTTTTCGGTCGAAAGGAGAACCATGAGCGAACTGAAAACACCACTTTACGATGTCCATGTTGAAGAAGGTGGCAAGATCGTCCCCTTTGCCGGCTACCTCTTGCCTGTTCAGTACGGCACGGGCGTAATCACCGAGCATCAGGCAGTTCGTACGGCAGCTGGCCTCTTTGATGTCTCTCATATGGGCGAGTTCACCGTTAGCGGTCCTACCGCGCTCGAGACGCTCAACAAGATGCTCACCAACGATTTCACCAACATGAGCATCGGTCGCGTACGTTATTCCGTATGCTGCTACGAAGACGGCGGTTGCGTAGACGACCTGATTGTCTACAAGTTTGGCGAAGAGTCCTACCTCTTAGTTGTTAACGCAGCTAATCGCCACAAGGACTTCGAGCACATGTCCAAGTACATCCTCGAGGGCACCAAGTTCGAAGATATTTCTGATTCCGTTGCACAGATTGCACTTCAGGGTCCCAAGGCTCCCGAAATCATTGCAAAGCTTCTGCCCGAAGAGCAGATTCCTCAGAAGTACTACACCGCTGTTAAGTCCGCCCAGATCGAAGGCATTGAGTGCATGCTTTCTCGCACCGGCTACACCGGCGAGCTTGGCTACGAAATCTACTGCGCTGCAGCTGATGGCGCAAAGCTCTGGAAGATTCTGCGTGCCGCCGGCGAAGAGTTCGGATGCATTCCTTGCGGCTTAGGCGCTCGCGATACGCTACGCCTGGAAGCTGCAATGCCTCTTTACGGTCACGAAATGGACGAGACCGTTTCTCCCTTAGAAACCGACCTTGATTTTGGCGTCAAGATGAACAAAGAAGACTTTGTCGGCAAGGCAGCACTTGTTGCCGCCGGTACGCCCAAGCGCATGCGCATCGGCCTTGAGGCAACTGGTCGCGGCATCCTTCGTGAGCATATGCCTGTCTTCAAGGGTGATGTTCAGGTTGGCCAAACCACTTCCGGTACCAAGTGTCCCTACATTAATAAGGCTGTTGCTATGGCTCTTGTTGAAAATGGCTCTCTTGCCGAAGATGATGAGGTTGAGGTTGAGGTTCGCGGCCGTCGCGTTGCCGCAAAGGTAATTCCCCTACCCTTCTATAAGCGCAGCTAAACCAGGCAATCCCGCGGCAGCCCAGTGACACGACTCCTGGTCTGTTGCGAGTGCACATATTGGCAGCGCTTGTCGCCAGTATGATTTTTACTACTAACGATTTTAGAAATCCGGCGCTTAGCAAGTTCGGCAAAAGGAATTTTGCAAAGGCGCCATATCGAAAGGAATAACAATGGCAAACACTCCCGCAGAACTCAAGTATGCAGCTTCCCACGAGTGGGTTAAGGAAGAGGACGGCCTGACCGTCATTGGCCTGACCGACTATGCACAGGAAGCACTGGGCGACCTTGTTTTTGTTAACCTCCCTGAAGAAGGCGACGAGGTCACCGCTGGCGAGTCCTTCGCAGACGTCGAATCCGTAAAGGCAGTCTCTGACGTATTCAGCCCCGTAAGTGGCACCGTTGCTGCTATCAACGAAGAGCTTCTTGATGCCCCCGAAACCATCAACGAGGATCCCTATGGCGCATGGTTCATCAAGGTAGAAGGCGTAACCGAGACCGAAGATTTGCTTGACGCTACAGCTTACGAAGAAGTTTGCGCAGCTGAGGCTGAATAGTCGCACAACCAATCCGGTAAGCCTAAAGCTGGCCTTGCTTGAATAAAACTCCAGTAAGGCCACTTATCCAAGCAAACTTGCCAAATTAGCAAGGCAACTTGGCAAGGGCAGCCCTACTCGGACGGGCCTTAGTAAAGCAACCTCAAACAGCTTTTCTAAAGCAACTTTAGGCTTACCTCTTCTTTACCTTACCTATTTTTAGTAAACCCCCTTTCGCAAAGGAAATCACATGGGTAGCTACATTCCTGCAACCCAAGCTGAGCGCGAAGACCTACTAAAGGCATGCGGACTCGATTCTATCGATGATCTTTTTGCCATCGTGCCACCCGAGGCACGCGTCTCTGAGCTTAACTTGGAGCCTGGCTTATCCGAGCTGGAAGTTTCGGATAAGGTCCGTGCTATCGCCGATAAAAACGTGCTGTTCAAGAGCATTTTCCGCGGCGCTGGCGCCTACAACCACTACATCCCTTCCATTGTTAAGACCATTACATCTAAGGAAGAATTCGTAACCGCCTACACCCCCTATCAGGCAGAAATTAGCCAGGGTGTGCTGCAGAGCATCTTTGAGTATCAGACTCAAATTTGCGAGCTGACCGGCATGGACGTAAGCAACGCTTCTGTTTATGACGGCGCAACCGCCGCAGCCGAGGCAGTTATCATGCTTGAAGAGCGCAAGAAATCCGGCGTTGTTGTTTGCGCTGGCGTTGATCCTCAGGTTAAAGAAGTTATCGAAACCTATGCTGCAAGCCGCAACATCGAAGTAAGCTATGCCGGCTCTGGCTATACCACCACCGCCGCAGAACTGAGTGCTGCACTTGAAGGCAAAGCTATTGCGTCCGTTTTGGTTCAAAGCCCCAACTTCTATGGCTCAATCGAAGACGTCGAAGATTTAGCACAGGCAACTCACGAAGCTGGCGCAAAGCTCATTATGAGCGCTAACCCTATCAGCCTGGGCGCACTTAAGACTCCCGCCGAGCTTGGTGCCGATGTTGCCGTTGGTGAAGGTCAGCCTTTGGGCATGCCTCTTGCTTTTGGCGGCCCCTATCTTGGCTATATGGCAACCACTTCTAAGAATATGCGCAAGCTCCCTGGTCGTATCGTTGGTCAGACCACCGACGACGATGGTAACCGCGCCTTCGTTTTAACTCTGCAGGCTCGCGAGCAGCACATTCGTCGCGAAAAAGCTTCGAGCAACATCTGCTCCAACCAGGCACTCTGCGCTATGACAGCTTCGGTTTATCTGGCAGCAGTTGGTCCCGAAGGCTTAGCTCAGGTTGCCACGAATTCCGCAGCTCACGCTCATTATCTTGCTGCTGCGCTCGCCAAGCTTGGCTTTGAGACCAAAAATGACGGCGAATTCTTTAACGAATTTGTTAGCAGCTGCCCCACCGATTCAAGCGCCCTGCTTGATGCCCTGGCAGAGCGCGGTATTTTGGGTGGCCTTCCTGTTGAGGATGGCATTCTATGGTGCTGCACCGAAGTAAATACAAAAGCACAAATTGATTCACTCATTTCCGCAATCAAGGAGGTGCTGTAAATGCAACTGTTATTTGAACGCAGCAAACCCGGCCGCAAGCTGAGCTTGATCCCCGAATGCGATGTCCCAAGCGTTGATTTTGGAAGCAAGGCGCGCACCGAGGCTCCTCGCCTACCCCAGCTCGCAGAAGTTGACCTTGGTCGTCACTACACCGAGCTTTGCAAGCAGACCCATGGCGTAAACGACGGCTTTTACCCCTTGGGTTCCTGCACCATGAAGTACAACCCCCGCATCAATGAAGAGCTTTCTGTTCTTCCTGGCTTTACTGGCGTGCATCCCCTGCAGCCCGAATCCACTGCTCAGGGCTGCCTTGAGGTAATCGCAAAGACCTCTGAAATGCTTGGCGAAATCACCGGCATGGATGCCATGACCTTGCAGCCTGCTGCAGGCGCACATGGCGAGTTCACTGGTTTGCAGCTCATTCGTTCTTATCATCTTGATCGCGACGATACGCAGCGCAACAAGATTATCGTTCCCGACTCCGCGCATGGAACTAACCCCGCATCTGCGGTAATGGTTGGTTTTGAGGTTGTTGCTGTTCCTTCTAACGAACAGGGCGGCGTCGATTTGGAAGCACTTAAGGCTGCCGTCGGCGAAGACACCGCTGGCCTTATGCTTACCAATCCCAATACGCTTGGTCTGTTTGACCCCAACATCCTTGAGATTACCAACATCATTCATGAGGCTGGCGGCCTGTGCTACTACGACGGCGCCAACCTGAACGCTGTTATGGGCCACGCTCGCCCCGGCGACATGGGCTTTGACTGCGTACACGTAAACCTGCACAAGACCTTCAGCACACCTCACGGTGGTGGCGGCCCTGGTGCTGGCCCCGTTGGCTGCAAAGACTTCTTGGCACCCTTCCTTCCTGGCCCTCTGGTTAAAGAAGGCGAAAATGGCTATGAATTCTTTACGCCCGAAAAATCAATGGGCCGCGTTCGTAGCTTCTATGGCAATTTCCTTGTAGTTGTACGCGCCTTGGCCTACATCTTGACGCTGGGCAAAGAAGGCATCCCTGAAGCTTCTGCAAATGCGGTCCTGAATGCAAATTACCTGCTCAAGCGCCTGTGCGATATCTATTCTGTTCCCTTTGGCGAACAGTGCATGCATGAGTTCGTTATCGACGTTGAGCCCCTAAAGCACGACACCGGCGCTTCTGCGATGGATGTTGCCAAGCGTATGCTCGACTTTGGCGTACATCCACCTACGATGTACTTCCCGCTCATTGTGCATGAGGCATTGATGGTTGAACCAACCGAAACCGAAGCACCTGAGACTTTGGACGAGTTTGTTTCTATCATGCGCGACATTTACGCTGAAGCTCAAGAAGATGGCGAAAAGCTCCATCATGCTCCCTTCACGCGCTTCATCGGCCGCCCTGACGAAGTAAGCGCAGCTCGCAAGCCTATCTTGCGCTACAACTTCGACGGAGAGTAACAATGATTGAATCCCTGCTCTTTGTTAGCTCGGATAGTTACAACCCTTATCGCAACCTTGCCCTAGAGGAATTTCTATTGGGCAAGGTTGCCCCCGGGGTTTGCATCCTTTACCTGTGGCAAAACGAACGAACAGTGGTCATCGGCAGAAACCAAAGCGCGCTTGAGGAATGCAAGCTTCAAGCGCTCAAACAAGACGGTGGGCACCTTGCCCGCCGTCTTTCTGGTGGAGGCGCCGTGTATCACGATTTGGGCAACCAGAACTTCACGTTTCTTTTGCCAAGCAGCGAATTTGATAAGGCAAAACAAACCGAGGTGCTATGCCAGGCCATGCAGAAGCTTGGACTAAATGCCCAGGTTAGCGGCCGTAACGACCTAACTATTGAAGAGCGCAAATTCAGCGGTCACGCCTACTATCATTCCCGTAAGGAAAACGAGAATGGCGGCATTAAGTGCAGCTATCATCACGGCACCATCATGGTGAACGTTGACGGCACGGCACTAAGCAATTACCTCAACGTCAATCCTTTAAAGCTCAAGGCCAAGGGCGTTAAATCGGTAAAATCGCGCGTTGCAAATCTTGTTGATTTTAGACCCGAGACCAGCTGCGAAGAAGTTCGCCAAGCCGTACGCGATGCCGCCTGTGAAGTTTATGGGTTGCAAGGCGCGACGCTGGAGCTTAGCAAGCAAGATCACGCAGAGTTAGATGAGCTGGTAGCCCGCTACGAAAGTGATAAATGGCTGCTCCGCGGCGAAGAAGTGTTGGAGCAGAGCGCCTCGGGGCGTTTTGACTGGGGCACGAGTCGTATCGACTGGACCGAATGCGACGGCGTGCTTACCAAAGTCGCTTTGTGGTCTGACGGCCTTGATGCTGATTTCCTTGAAGAAATTCCCGGCAAGCTTATTGGAATCAAGCTTGAAAACAAAGATCTTGCAGATGAGATCGCAGGTCGCGGGATTCCTGAGCAGGTTGCTTCGGACCTAGCAAAACTTCTTCACTGTCATGACTAAGAATCGAGAAATCTATGACTTTTGATATTGCAATTATTGGCGGTGGCCCTGGCGGCTACACCGCAGCCGATGAAGCCGCAAAAGCCGGTAAGTCGGTAGTTCTTTTTGAAGAGCGCGAGCTTGGCGGCACCTGCCTAAATCGCGGATGCATCCCTACCAAGGCCCTTATTCATTCAGCTGAGCTTTACCATAGCGCAAAGTCGAGCGAAAACCTTGGTATTAGCGCTGCCGATGTCCAGTTTGACCTGGAAGCCATGCATGCGCGCAAAAAGGAAGTTGTCACCCAGCTTCGTGAAGGTATTGCAAAGCTCATGAAGGCTGACAAGGTTACCGTTGTTGAGGGACATGCGACCATCACAGGCCCGCAGCAAATCACCTGCAATGGCGAAGTTTACGAAGCTGGCGACGTTATTATCGCAAGCGGATCGGTGCCTAACCTGGTACCTATTCCTGGTATTGATAGCCCCGGCGTTTACACCTCCGACGATCTGCTTGAAGACAATCCTCCCAAGCTCAATTCCCTCGCTATTATTGGCGGCGGCGTTATTGGCATGGAGATTGCAAGCCTGTATGCCAACCTTGGTATTGAAGTGCATGTTCTTGAGGTTGCTGATCGCATTCTTCCTCCTATGGATAAAGAAATCGCACAGCGCGTTACCATGCTTGGCAAAAAGAACGGCATGAAGATCGAGGCCAAGGTTAACATCCAAAAGATTGAAGGCGAGCCTGGCAAGGTGACCCTTAGTTATTTGGATAAGAAGGGCGCTGAACAGCAGCTTTGCGTTGATGGCGTTCTTGCTGCAACTGGCCGTCGCGGAAACCTCGAGGGACTTTTTGCCGAAGATTGCGGCTGGGAGCCCGAGATTAATCGCGGAATCGTTGCTGACGAAGCTGGCGCAACCAACCAAGATCATCTTTGGGTTATTGGCGACGCCAAGGCTCGCAATATCCAGCTGGCTCATGTCGCAAGCGCTCAGGCTCGCAACGTTGTTGCAGCAATCTGTGGCAAAGAGCTGCCTGTTGATATGAATATTGTTCCAAGCTGCGTTTATGTAAGCCCTGATGTTTCAAGCGTTGGTCTTACCGAGGCCGAAGCAAAAGAAGCTGGCTATGAGGTTAAGTGCGGCAAGGCTGTTACCGGCTCTAATGGCAAATGCCTTATTGAGGATGCACCTTCGGGCTACGCGAAGATTGTTACCGATGCAGCAACGGGTACCATTTTGGGTGCTCAGCTGGTATTCCCGCGTGCTACCGACATCATCGCCGAGCTTGCGCTTGCTGTACAGCTTAAGCTTACAATCCAGCAGCTCGCTAAGGTCATTCATCCTCACCCAACCTTCTGCGAGGTCATTGGCGAGATTGCGAACGAGCTGGCTAAATAACAAAAGTTTTTGCCGGAGGGGGCGAAGGGCTAGCTAAGTGCATCCCCGGAAGATAAGTGACGACAAGCTGGCCAGGGTTTTCAGTAAGCAAAGGCGAGTCCCGGGGGCTATTCCTCCAACTTCACAAGACGAAGCCCACTCAGGCTGTCGCCCGTTCCACTGTTCAAAAAGGCTAAGGTCTACGCTGACCTTAGCCTTTTTTATGCGCTTACTACCAAGAAGCAAGGCTCCAAGCCTTGCTTCTTTTTTCATGCGCTCACTGCTTTATGCCTTGGCATGCGTATTTCTTTGGAATCCCGGGTTGTAGGGCAAAATCCCGTTCGAATTTACTCGTTAACGCAGGTCAGTGTCTTCTTATTGCTTTTCAGATCAAAGCCTTCGGGGTTTCGCCATGCGCTTGGTAAACGAATTCCTTTGGGACTTCGCCCTGTGCTTGGCTTCGTCCCGTGTTTGACGCAGAGAAGTTTCTGCGTATGGCGAAAACTCTCATGTAATGGCGCGTTAGGGTCTTCATACATGCAAAGCTCTCTTCGGATGGCGCGCTCGGGTCTGTGTGAATGAGGCGCTCAAGCCTCTGGCGCGAAACGGCCTCTGTGTATGGATTTATGTGGCGCGGAATGGGCTGCGTGTATGATTTCGGCATTTTGCGCAGAAATATTGGCTTAAGGTGGCGCGCTACGGCCTCTGTGTATGACAAAACCTAGTTAAATAGGTCATATTTTCATACACACAGGCCGAAACGCGCCAAGTTGGTTAGGGGTCATCACATACTCAGCCCGTCCCGCGCCAAGTAAATCTATGTACAGAGACTATCCCGTAACAGCATCCCTTAATATCAAGGCAGCCTAATCCTCCACTTCATAATTGCCAAGAATAGCAACGATCAACAAAGCCACCACAGAAGCCGCGACTCCAATAATAAGGCTCAGCATTTTAACCTCATCGCCGCCGGATAAGCTTAGTTCGTACAAAGTAACCGGAGTTAAACCTTGAACAACGCAGATGAAAAACAACAAGGCTCGACAAATTTTGTCCCTGCTTTCCAACGCATAATTCCAGTCCCTAACCTCAGGCAATAACCAGGTAAGGCTAAGGATTTCCATAAGATATATACTGAAATAAAGATTCGTATCTTGATTTATTGCTGGAATAAGCAGTATCGCTAAAACCGCAACTTGAACCAGTAAATAAAGCAAGACATCGCTTCTTGGAATAGGCATAACTTAATATCTTCCCTTCAGGTAAACCTAGTAGGCGTTCGTAAAGTAGTAGCTTGTTTGAGTTTTCTTTGGGTCTCTCTAATTGCGAAAACAAACCAGCAGCATGTATCCATGATTAACCTTCTTGGCAAAACAAGGAAAGACATAACTGGGTTTAGATTCTGATATTCCCTATCTAAACCAAAATAAACCCTCTATAAACCCAGGTCATAAAGAATTTTGTCAATTCGTATTTAATAGAGATATTGGTTAATTACTGCCAAGTCGCATATTCATGTAAGACATGCATTTCCTGATAAATAGCCAATTTAAACAAGAAGAAGTCTTAACAAACGATACAATTAGCGCCCGTCTAATTGACTCCTTATGGATTGCAGAAAAAAACAAAACTACCGAGGATGCAATGACTCTTCTTTTCTCGTTATATTCAGGCTTTTTACTTATCTTTTGCGTGGTAGCAGCAAGCCTCATGTTTGCATCCTATAAGGTATCCAAAAACAAAGGCTGCCTTTATGCAATGTGTACCTTGGTATTTTGTGCGCTTGACTACTTCTTGCTCATCTTGGGTGACGCATTGGATTTCTACCCAGCGTTCCTATTTGATGAACTGTATACAATCGTGCTTCCCTTAATGTTGAGCTTGATTTCAACGGGATTTGTGCTGGGTATTTGGCTTTTAGTCTGCCGCTACTTTAATGAAACAAACCATATTCTGGCCTTCGGCCCACCCGCCCTCTTTTTATGCATTTCCCTCTTCGTCGCCTTTACCGGCGAAGACAACAATGTGTTGCAGTTTATTTACTATGCCTGCAAAAAAGCTTTCCTTCTTGGAGTAACATGCTTTTCGGTCTTGAAATACAAGCTTCTTCCAGAGGGTGCTGGAAAAATAAATTTTAAAAAATACGCCCCAATCATTGCAGCTCTGAGCATTTTGGTTATTGCCACGCTGCTTGAAGACGTCTCACGCTTTTTGCTTGAAAATTACTATGCCTATTTGGGTGAAACTTATTTGGCTTACTACTTAACTGAGAGAAACTTTAGCGGCGATTTGTTTGTTCTATTTTTTGGATTCCTATGCATTTGTCGCTCTCTACTCCATTTAAGTCTTAGAAACAATGAGGTTTTACCTATCGACAAGCAGCTCAAAGCCTCTAAAGAAATGTCTGTTATCATGCCTCGATTCCAAGATCGATACGCTTTAACCCCTAGAGAATTAGAGATTCTAGAGCAGCTTTTACGAGGTAAAAGCAACCAAGAAATCGCCACTGAACTTTTCATCTCTATCGGAACAGTCAAAGCCCATACTCATAATCTTTTTTCAAAAACAGATTGTTCCAGTCGTCAAGAACTCAAAGAAGCATTTTGGAGCTTGTAGTTGATTCATTATCACTAACAATAGCCTAGCTTTGCATGCTCGAAACTCGATGTCTAGCCGAGCATGGAAAGAATTCTTCGTGCAAGGGTCTCTATATGCAATAAGAAAACTTGTTACGCGCTGACACTTGTAAATACGACGCAGTCTGGCGTTTAGGGATTCTATGTATAACAAATAAGAATATTGGCGCAGAAGGATTCGGTTGCGTAACTTTATTGAGTCGCCGCTAAAGAAGGAACCAATTGGATAACGGAACCAGGTTTCTGATGCGTAAATCCCTCGGCGCATAACGAAGTTAAGCCTCTGGCGCGGAATGGCCTCTGTGCATGATGAAGTGTGGCGCGGAATGGGCTGCGTGTATGATTTCGGCATTTTGCGCAGAAATATTGGCTTAAGGTGGCGCGTTACGGTCTCTGTGTATGACGAAACATAGTTAAATAGGTCAAATTTCCATACACGGAGGCCATAACGCGCCATTTTTGCTCGAAAAATCATACACACAGCCCCTAGCGCGCCACAGTGACCCCAAATTTTCACTCAAAAGGGGCATTTTCATACACAGAGGCCATTTCGCGCCACGGATATGAGGGCCGATCATACACGGAGGCCAAAACGCGCCACTCAGTAGGAGCATCGTCATACATACAGGCTAAAACGCGCCATCTTGCGAAGAAGTTTGTCTCTCAAGGAGGCAAGTGCGCCAAGTGTATGAACCTATGCCATACACAAATACCTTTCCGCACCAGCAAGAAGCAGCGCCATTATGCACACAGGCCAGTCCGCGCCACCAAACACGAGCGTTAGTCATATGCACAGGGGCAAACGCGCCATTGGCATGGGTACTCATCATACACAGAGACCGTTTCGCGCCACAAAGTAGGAGCGCCGTCGTTTGCAGAGAAGTTTTCACACCACCAGGCTAGAGACCTGTCATACATACAGGAGGTTCCGCGTCATAAAGCCACAATACACCTTCCCTCTCAACGCCCGCGCGCCACCTCCTCTATAAACAGCTCCGCCACAAACCCTAGCCCCAAAACAACAAAAAAGGTGGCGAACCGGAATCCGGCTCGCCACCAGGGCAGCAGTCTTAGATGTGCTGATTATCTACTTAGCCTCTGCAGGCAGATCGACCGTGCCCACCGTGGGGATTTCAGTGTTGTCTTCTTCCTCCAGGCGGTTCTCGTATACCCAGTACTTGGTTTCCTTAGCAATAACACCGGAAAGAACAAGTACGGCGATGCAGTTAGGAACAGCCATCAGAGCATTGGTGATGTCGGAGATGTTCCAAACAAGGTCGCCGCCACCGATGCAGCCCCAGAATACGAAGACCAGGAACAGAATCTGGTAAGGACGAACACCCTTGGTGCCGAAGAGATAAGTGATAGCACGGTCACCGTACTGGCTCCAGCCGAGCATGGTGGAGTAGGTGAAGGTGATCAGGCCGAATGCAAGAACCAAAGGACCAAAGAAGGGGATAGTCTCGAAGCAAGCGGTTGCCAGAGCAGCACCACCAGAGAAGATGCCCAGAGCAGTGTCGTAAGTCATGTCGTTGTTAGCGAGCATGGTGTTGTTGTACATAGCCATCAGATCGGGGCTAGCAAGAACAGAGGTAACGAGCATTAGACCGGTGATAGCGCAGATGATAACCGTATCCCAGAATGTACCGGACATGGAAACCAATGCCTGACGAGCAGGGTTCTTAGAGATTGCACCAGCTGCAACCAAGGGAGCAGAACCAAGACCAGATTCATTGGAGAACAGACCACGCTTAAAGCCATATTGCAGAGCGAGCATGATACCTGCACCAACAGCGCCACCGAAAGCAGCCTGACCAGTGAATGCGCAGGTAACGATGGTTACAACAGCCTCAACGAAGTACTGACCATTGATGCCGATGATGATCAAGCAGCATGCAACGTAAGCGATAGCCATGAAGGGAACGAGCTTTTCGCAAACGCGGGAAACGCTCTTCAGGCCACCAACGATAACGATTGCAACCAGAATGGTAACAACCAAGCCGATTGCCCAAGTTGGGATATCAGCTGCACCAGGAATCAAAGAGGTGCTAGTAAGAGCGCCAGCCAAAGAGTTGGACTGAACAGAAGCGCCAATACCGAAAGAAGCAATTGCGGTAAACAGAGCAAACAGAACAGCCAGGACCTTGCCCAGGGGCTTGCACTTAAAGCCACGCTCGAGTGCGTACATTGCACCACCAAGCATGCGACCGTTTGCGTCCTTAACGCGATACTTCATAGAGATGTAGGTTTCAGCGTACTTGGTTGCGATACCAAAAACACCGGTGATCCACATCCAGAAGATTGCACCAGGACCACCACAAAGGAAGCCAGTTGCAACACCGACGATGTTGCCGGTACCGATGGTTGCTGCAAGAGCAGTAGTAAGAGCACCGAACTGAGAAATATCACCCTCGGCGTAAGGGTCCGTCTTGCTGACGGAAAGCTTAATAGCGGTTGGAATCTTCCTCTGGATGAAACCGGTACGAATTGTCATAAACAAGTGAGTACCGAGCAGCAGCCAAATGAGAGCCCAGCCCCACACGAAGCTGTCGACTGCGTCGACGCCCGCGGAGAAGGATTCAATGAACGCTTCCATGGTGGTTTCCTTTCCTGTAGTTGCCTTACGGTGCAAGTAAGCCCTGCGTTAGCAGGAGGAGCCTTTAGCAATTTCCACTAAGACTTCTTAGGCAAAACCGAAATCCTACCCACTTGCTCCGTCTCGTTGGGGAACGATTCATGCATTATGCACTTCTTCGCGTTGCAAATTTGTTTCACAACGAGGGCAACAATATGAAATGAGCGAAATACGCGGTGTGAACGGATTCTTTTTGTTTGTTTAAGAATTACTTAATACCGTCCACCGGCGACAAGCGGTAGTTTTTGCCTCAAAATCGACTCGCAAACGAAGGCCTAAAACTACAGAAGCGTAATTTTGGGCAACAAGCGAAGCTTAAAATACCCATCTACGAAACAAAAACTGAAGCAATCTTGCCCGTAATTGCCTAGGTGTTAAGCCAGCATTGCCGAATGGTTCAGAGATAAGCCGACCTTCACTATTCAAAAAAGAGGCACCTCGTACGAGATGCCTTTGAAATTCAACTATGAGCTTTAACTTGCCAAGTAGCTCAGAAGGGCTTGCGATGCCGACTCTAAGACTACTTTTCGTCGTCACCCTTAAAGACGCGCAACTTAATTCCGGACTCAGCCAAGAGCTCCATCGAAAGCTTATCGGGGTATGGATCCTTGTAAATAATTTCAGTGATACCAGCGTTAATGAGCATCTTGGCGCACACCACGCAAGGCTGCGTCGTTATATAAATTGAAGCGCCTTGGATATTGATGCCGTGCTTGGCCGCTTGGATGATAGCGTTTTGCTCGGCATGTAAGCCACGGCAGATTTCATGACGCTGCCCACTTGGGACGCCCATCTGCTGGCGTAAGCAACCTGTCTCGGCGCAATGGCGCAATCCGCTTGGAACACCGTTATAACCCGTAGCCAAGATTCGGCGGTCTTTCACAATTACGGAACCTACCGGACGGCGCAAGCAGGTTGTACGCGTTTCCACCTGCATAGCAAGGTCCATAAAATATTGATCCCAACTTGGGCGATTGTCTTTAGGCTTAGCCTTTGGCTCTTCCTTGGGTTTAGATTCGTTGTTGGTTTCGGCCATTGCTCTACCTTTTCATTGCTTTAAATACACCAGCTCTTCTTTCTTATAAGAGTCTAGCTGTTTACGCTCTTTAGAACAAAGAAGAGCCACAAGATGGGCTTGACTTTACTGAACCCGGCTTGGCCTGGCTTGGCTTAGCTTAACTTGGCTTAACCTGGTCTGGCTTAGCCGAGGCCGCATTGGCTCCCCCCCCCCAAAAAAAATGACGCCGCACAAAGCGACGTCATCAAGAAGCTTAGCTTATTTGCTTTCGGTTCTTAACCGTAAGCTTACTCTCTTTCTTGGCTTTTTACAGCTCGGGATACAGAGGATGAGCAGCGATAAGAGCGTCAACCTCAGCACGAACCTCAGCAAGAACAGCTTCGTCCTCAATATTGAAGACGGTCTTAGCAATCAGCTGGCCAATCTTCTTGAAGTCAGCTTCGTCGAAGCCGCGGGTAGTACCAGCAGCAGTACCAACGCGGATACCAGAGGTAACGAAGGGGGAACGAGTTTCGTTAGGAATAGTGTTCTTGTTGACGGTCAGACCAACCTCGTCAAGAACGCGCTCGGCGTCCTTGCCGGTAACGTCAGCAGGAGTAAGGTCAACCAGTACCAGGTGGTTATCGGTGCCACCAGAAACCAGACGCAGACCGCCCTCAATCATGCCTTCGCCCATAGCAGCGCAGTTCTTAACCACATTGTCGATGTAGGTCTTGAACTCGGGCTTCAGAGCCTCGCCAAAAGCAACTGCCTTGCCAGCAATAACGTGCTCCAAGGGGCCACCCTGAGTGCCAGGAAATACAGCAGAGTTAATCTTCTTTGCAATAGCTTCGTCGTTGGTAAGAATCAGGCCACCGCGAGGACCACGCAAGGTCTTATGGGTGGTAGTGGTAACAACGTGAGCGTAAGGAACAGGAGAAGGATGAGCACCGGTTGCAACAAGGCCAGCAATGTGAGCCATGTCGACCATGAGGTATGCGCCAACCTTGTCAGCAATTTCGCGCATGCGCTTGAAGTCGATTACGCGAGGATATGCAGAAGCACCACCAACAATCAGCTGAGGCTTGGTTTCCTCGGCGATGCGCTCCATCTCGTCGTAGTCGATAACTTCAGTCTCGGGATCTACGCCGTAAGCAACAAAGTTGTACAACTTGCCGGAGAAGTTAACGGGAGAACCATGGGTAAGATGTCCGCCGTGATCAAGGCTCATGCCCAGAACGGTATCGCCGGGCTTGATAAGTGCCTGGTAAGCAGCCAGGTTTGCATTAGCACCAGAGTGAGGCTGAACATTAGCAAAACCAGCGTTAAAAATCTTCTTTGCACGCTCGATAGCAAGATTCTCAACGATGTCTACCTGCTGGCAACCGCCGTAGTAGCGCTTTGCGGGATAGCCCTCGGCATACTTGTTGGTAAGGACAGAGCCCATTGCTTCCATAACAGAAGTGCTAACAATGTTTTCGGATGCAATCAGCTCAATCTGATTGCGCTGGCGATTAAGCTCGCCATCGATTGCTGCTGCAACCTCAGGGTCAGTCTTAGAAACGTAAGTCAGAGCCATTTAAGCTCTCCTTTCAGCAATTTCCGGCCAAGCCGGTGCCCTCTCAGGCTTTTTGGGAACCGCCCATAAGCAGTTCAAAGTCATTGAATGAACGAAACTTTACACCTAAAAAATACGCGTTCGCGCCATCAATCCGCAGACGTTGCACGATTGAAACGCAAAAGGCAGACAAGCTTCCACTTATCTGCCTTTTGTTGAGTTTTCATGAAGAAAAGCTTGGTTTTTTCTTCAGCACGTCGCCCTATAAAGGAACGCAAACCTTACCCCGAAGCACAAAGTTCACCGCAAGGAGTAGACCTGCAAACCTCCAGGAAGTTACCGTGCTTAATCGTTCCTACGACGACGCACTAAAACATTTACACCAGCCGCTGCAACAGCAAGAGACACTAGAACTCCACCAACAAGCATCGTGTCATCGCCAGTCTTTGCTGTGGAGTCTTTCTTGCTATCACTGTTCTTGGACTTATCAGCCTTTTCTTTCTTGTTGTCCTTTTCTTCGTCAGGCTCCACTGGCTGTTCGGGCTCAGTATAGGTGTTATCGAAGCTAGCAAGCTCTGCTCCACCTTCATAGCTAATCTCGGTGTTCATGACGCCATCGCCAGCATCGCTTACCTTGACGACAACCTTTTGATCTGCGGCCTTAGTCCAGCCTTTGCCAAGCTCTGAAGTCTCAGAGATAACGTAGGTGTAGGTCTTGCCGTCATCGTCGAAATCGTAGAACACTCCATCGAGCGACTTAGTTTCGCCGGCCTTGAGGCTTACTGAAGCAATGGGGTCACCCGTCTTTTCGCCAGCAGCATCAGTCTCAAAAAGGCCGAATTCAAATTCCTGGTCGGAATCCAGCTTGCCCTGGTTAATAGTCTTTGCAACATCAAGAACAAGCTCGCCAGCAGCAGAGTAGGTATCATCAAAACCTGCCGCACCCTCAACGGTATTGGAATAGCTAACTTCAGTATTTAAGACACCCTGGCCATTGTCGCTTGCTTTAACGGTAACCAGCACATCAGACGCTGCCGTCCAGCCCTTATCGTTATGACCGGTTTCTTTTATGACGTAGGTGTAAGTACCCTCGGTGTTGAAAGTCAGCGAATCAAAGCTTGCAACAGTACCCATCTCCGTTTCGAGAGTACCAAGCACCTCTCCAGTAGCCTTGCCTTCAGCATCCGCCTTGTATAAGTCGAAGGTGAATTTTTCACCAGGCTTAGCTTCAGTGCCGCCATTGACGGTCTTATAAACCTGGATGTTTGCCGTACCACTGGTTGCATACGTATTCGTAAACAGAGCAGCGGACTCATCGCTCGTAGCATGGTCGTAAGAAACCGTTGTACTCAGGCTGCGATCTGCGTTTTCAACAACATTTACCGTTGCGGTAACAGGCGCTGCATAAGTCCAGCCCTCGCCGTCTTCACCAAGCTCTTTGATTACGTACTTATATTCACCGGCCTGAGTAAACTCAAGGTCATTAAAGGAAGCGCTTTCCTTATCCTTGGCGCTTACCTGCTGAAGAATTTCATCACTACCCTGCTCATACAAAGCGAAGGTAAATTCTTTATCCTTCACAGCATCGGTGGCACCCTCAACTTCTTTATGAACACTCAGCTTTGCACTGGTAGAAGTGGAATAAGTGTTATCGAAGAGTGCCGCATCGGGATTATTGTCTGGATACGTGCTGTATTCATAGCTCAGATCGAGCGTACCCTTGCCATTGTCAGTTGCCGTTACCGTTGCAAGTACATCACCAGCAAAGGTCCAACCGCTTTCGGGAGTGCCCTCTTCATGAAGGACGTAGCGATAAACACCTGGGTTTGTATACGTACCAAGGTCGTTAATGAAGGCAGTGTTGCCAACCTGACACTGCACCTGTGAGAGCTTCTTGCCGGTACTTGCCCCCTCAGAGTCTGCCTCGTAAACACCAACAGTGAAATACTTATCTTTGAACTTCGTATCAAGGTCGCCACTATTGACCGTCTTCTTTACATGCAGGATAGGCTGACCGGATGTCTTATAGACATTTGTGAAAATCATCTTCTGTTCGCCAGCCGGAACAAGCTCACCGCTTTCGTTAGCTTTGTAATATGTCACAAGACCAACAAGCTTGCCGTCCTTTTCAACAACTTCGACGGTAGCTGTATAAGTGCCGGAATCATAAGTCCATCCATCGGAGGCACTGCCTACCTCGCTCACCTTATAAGTAAAGGTCTCGCCCTCCATGCTATCTGAAAGCGATCCACTAAAGGTGCCAGAATAAGTAGAAGTACCGCCTGTAGTAGTAATCGCGACATCGGAAAGCGTTGGCGCAGAAGCAGCATTGTCACCCGTGGCTTCAGCATGAAATGTGAAAGTAGCACCTTCGGGTGCAGCCGCACCTTCAACCTGCTTTTCGATATTTAGTTCAAAGGAACCTTTAGAAAGCTCGTCGTAAGCACTGTAAGCTTGGGCGCTACTTGGTATAAAACCAAGAGCCTTTGCTTTGTCGTAAGCATCCTGATAGCCATCCTTAGTCGCTTCGCTCTTGAGCATCACGTAGGTAGGATCGGTATAACTAATCTCGTATCCGGCAGGAGCCTTTGTCTCTACAAAATAGTAAAGAACATTAGAAACAAGAGGCTCTTCTTCGGTTCCGAAACTTACTTGACCGCTAGCATCAGTTAAAGCTTCGCCGAGCTTTTTCTTTACGATATTGCCAGCGCTAGATTCATCGAGGTCAATCTGCCAAAGCTCAAAGGTAGCACCCTCAAGATTCTTCCTGCCCGAAGAGTCGTACTTAGTAATAGAGAAGCCCCAGCTCTCAGAAGCAGTACCACCGCTTGAAGTTGCAACATTGAAAGTCTGAGTTACGTTGACAGAAGCATCTTTTACACCGCTCAGCTCGCAAGTGTTAGAAAAATCCTTCATCTCGTCGCCGGCCTCACCCGAAGGTACAACCTGATAACTAACTTCAACCTTCATGGAGTCGGGAACTACTAAGGTAAGGCGCGTGTGAGTGTTTCCGGATTCACCAACCTTAGACAGCAAATAGCTTGCCTGACCGCTAGCAAGAAGGTCTATTCCTTCAGGCGACTTAACACTGATAGTTGCAGCAGAAAGCTCTCCGCGATAATCGATATCATCAACAAGCGTTAAGGTATCCGAACCAGGAATAAGATCGTAGGCATTTTCGTTCACCATAATGGTGTATTTACGCGCAGAAGAGCCAGATACCGCGCTGCCAGTCTTCGAAAGAGCCTTGTTGTCAAAAGTAAGTTCATCGCTTCCTGCAGGGAATTCGTACGAACCAGATGAAGCTTGGGCGGTATTAGTGATGGTGTCCTTAGTATCTACCGAGCCCTTAGTTGCTGTCTGATACGTAAGCATCACATATACGCTCTTATTAGCCGCTGCGGTCGGGATAGTGATAGTCGCGACACCATCAGAGCTCATGGCATCAACTTCGCCCGACGACACCGGATTCCAATGCCCCGTCTTCAAACTGTATTGGACTTTTCCAATAATCTCTGAATCCGCAGGTAGCGTATCTGTTACAACAACATCCTGACCGCCCAAATCAACGGCGGGAGCGTACTGATACTCAGCGTCGCCTGTCTTATTAACGTATGCGGTCCAGTCAGTAATCCAAGCACCCTTGGTGCCATCCGCCCACTCATAGTCAGCATTCCATGAAGCACTCACGCCGTTCTTCACAACAGCAGGAAGCGTTGTCTTTTCGATGGTATAACTTGCCTCAGCAGAAACCGTACTCTTCTTATCGGTCTTTACACTCGACTTATTCTTGTAGGTACCATTTGGATATACATCGTTTACCTTGGTGGTTTGAGTGTTGTAAGACACAACAACCTTGGCATTGGCTGCGCCAATAAGAGCCCTTACGGTATCGGTATCTTTAAAAGTGATTTTAAAAAGATCACTATAAAGAGACTTGTCGCCACTCGACTTTTCAATGGTGTAATCGACGCCCTCGGCAAGAGCTTCGCCGTCTTCACCAATCGTAAGTGTCACGTCACCGTCAAGGCTTACCTTTGCATCATTGGGAAGACTAGTGAACTGATCACTAAAGACAATCTTCGCCGGGTTAGTGCTAGTAGACATGTCGCTAAACAGAATTTCAGACTTCCAAGAAGCCTTGCCATCATAGCTGGAAGAATCAATGTCTGAAGTTAAGCTCTTTGTGATGTAGACACCAGAATCCTTTGGCGTAAAAGAACCCGTGCCAGTACCCGCAGGACCGTGATCAGAATCGGGCGGTGTAAGCTCAGCGGTGTTCTTAACTGTCTCAAGAGACGAAGTATTTGTCATCTGAGTGTAATACGTAACGGTGTACTGCTTTTCACCAGCGTCACTTGGAAGTTTGAAAGTGAGCGAAGAGCTTGTCATAGAAGCATCGACTGGTGTAATGACGTTTCCGTCAGAATCAGTAATGGTGACACCCGTTGATGTAATAAAAGTCTGGTCATCGCCTAAAGTGTCACTAAAAAGATAGTCGCCCATATCGGCCTTGATGGCGCCATTGTTAAGCTTTACGACCCACTTAATTGAGGAAGAAGTGCTGCTACCATCAGCCGATTTGGAAACCATAGAGTATTTGGAATCCTGAGGACTTTTAGAAGTTTCACCGTTCTGACGATTGTCCTCGGAGCCCCAGCTGTATTTAGCGGTGTTCTTAGCATCCGAGATAGCCGTATTGTCTTTATCGGGAAGAGATTTTACGTCGGTCTTGTACTGCACGTAGTAGTCGCCAGCGGCAAGATCTCCAAGGCTAATAGTTGCGCTCTGGCCATTAATGCTCACGTCGCAAGTACCAGATACTTCCTCGCCGCTTGCATTGACAAGCTTAAAGGAGCCTTCCCTAAAGCTGAGGTTAGAACCGATGGTGTCTTCAATCACAAGATTGGTGGCAT
This sequence comes from Bacteroidaceae bacterium, assembly GCA_963604935.1. Taxonomy (GTDB): domain Bacteria; phylum Actinomycetota; class Coriobacteriia; order Coriobacteriales; family Eggerthellaceae; genus Anaerotardibacter. The sequence continues at coordinate 7,422 of CAVCRX010000030.1, read as the reverse complement.
AGGTTTTTGGAGAAACCTTAATGGTCCAGGTAAAACTATTATCGTCCTGGTCATAAAGAGGGCCATTCCAAGTTTCGTTCATTTTTCCGCCGAACTTGGAAGCACTAACACTGCCATCTTTGATATATACCGTCGTACTGGTGCTTGTTCCAGGGAAGGTAATCGTTTCGCTGCTGCCGTCGCCCCTGCTAATGTCTTTCAGCTCGCAGCTAAGGCTTGCATATGCGTGAAGGACGGTTTTCTTTAAATAGCTCTCGTTATATTTGAAATAGGCAACATTGTTTTCAATGTACCAAGTTCCCGCGATGGTATTTCCATCTTGAAGGTTGGTCTCGGACATATCAGCCACTTTAACGTTGTCCGGGAACTTATACATTACGTTTGGATTAGAAAGCGTGGGGCGGTACCCATCCAAAAAGGTCACTGTTAGCTGCGCATAAAACTTCTCATTAGAAACAATGGCGGTATCGCCTAAGGGAGTCGAATGGGATGAATCCTTAAATAATTCAACCGTAGCGTTACAGTTATTGCTTATGTCTACAAAGTCGGCATCTGGATTAAAGACTTCCAAAGTAAGATCATTTGAATTTTCTTCGGAATTTCCCGACTTACCAGATTGAGATGAGAAACCCTCGGAACTCGTAGTATTTTCAGAGTTCTCAGAGTTTTCGGCACTTACAACATTTGCTGCCTTTGTATCATCTTCAGCGTTTTCGGTGCCTGCAGCCTTTGTGGTCTTTGTAGTGTCTTCGGCTTTTTCGGTACTTACTGCGCCTTCAGCGCTTTCAGCGTTTTCAGCCGAAGAATCTACTTGCTGCTCGATGCCCTGGGCATCAGATTGGTCACTGGAAGATGCTGCGTATGAATTGGATATAGGGGCAAGACCCAAAACAAGAACAACAGCCATAAAGCTATTTAATAGCTTTGCTTTGAGCGACCCCCCCCCGGTGACACATTTTCGATTCATAGTTTTCCTTTCTCTTCCGCCGCAATGCCTAAACGACGGTTATTACCTAAAAAGAAAACCCCGCACTGCTGCGGAGTTTTAAGAAATCCCAAAAATTTCTACGCGTTTGGTTTATCAAGCGCGTCTATCTTTGCCACGCGATCGGCGTGACGCCCTCCCTCAAATTCGGTGGTAAGGAAGGTGCGTAAGATTTCTTTATTTTCATCGAGCGAGACAAAACGCCCTGAAAGTGTAATGACGTTAGCATTGTTGTGCTGACGACATAACTCAGCGAACTGAGTATTAATAATGTTTGCAGCGCGAACGCCAGCAATTTTGTCAGCAGCGAGAGCCATGCCGACACCCGTTCCGCATACCAGCACACCGCGATCAACGCGACCGGACGAAACATCTTTGCCAACAAGCACAGCAAAATCAGGGTAGTCGACACGCTCGTCGCTCTGGGGGCCCTGATCTACTACCTGATACCCCTCGTCTTTTAAAAACTCGACGAGCTGCTGCTTTTGCTCAAAGCCAGCGTGATCAGACGCAATAGAGACAATCATGCGAGCCCCTTTCCCCTGTTGCTTCATACTGAAGCCATAGTGTAAACAGCTCGATTATAGTCAAAAAGCCTTGCTCTATCTTGGGGTTAAATAAGAAAAGCTTCGCCGTCTGAGAATTTTTTCCAAATTCTTTAAGAAAATTTTGTTTTTAGGAGCGCTTAAGATGCGTTGCTTGCGCACGCTACTGCGATTAAGACCTTCGATGAAGAGCCCGACGCAAACCCTCCGCAGCAGCTAAGCACTAGCAGCTTTTTGTGCGCTCAACCGCCTGCTGCCAACCCGCCAAGGCTTTATTTCGAGCAAAGTAGTCCATATCGGGCTCAAACTCTTGGTCGATCTGGCGCATCGCTTTAATTTCTTCGACGCTTTCCCAAAAGCCACTCGCAAGACCCGCCAAATATGCAGCTCCCATCGCAGTTGACTCAACATTTGATGGTCTAACGATTGAGGCATCTAAGATGTCAGCACAGGTTTGGCAGATAAAGTCGTTGCGACAGGCGCCGCCGTCAACATTCAAAGGATTAACCGTAATGCCAGAGTCTTTTTGCATTGCCGACAAAACGTCATTCACTTGATAAGCCTGAGCTTCTAAACATGCCCTGACCAGGTGCGCCTTTGTTGCGCCACGAGTTAATCCATAAATTGCGCCACGCGCATTAGCGTCCCAATAAGGGGCGCCCAAACCAGTAAAGGCTGGCACCACATAGACGCCCGCGGAATCTTCGACACTTTTTGCCAGAGCCTCGGAATCGGCTACGTTGTTCAAAATCCCCAGGCCATCACGCAACCACTGCATAAGCGCACCCGCCATAAAAACACTGCCCTCAAGCGCGTATTCCAGATGCCCAGTCCCAGGAGCCGACGCTGCCACGGTGCAAGCTAGGCCCGACTTCGAAAAATAAGGAACCGCACCCGTACTCATAAGAAGAAAACAGCCCGTACCAAACGTAGCCTTTGCATTGCCCGCTTCAAAACAGCACTGGCCGAACAAGGCCGACTGCTGATCGCCCGCAACGCCACGTATAGGAACGCCGCCCTTAATGATAGGGTGATTGACTTCACCAAAATCACCTGACGAAGGCCTGACCTCGGGCAACATAGACATAGGGATACCAAAAAGCTCACAGAGCCACGGGTCCCACGCACCCTTCTTTATGTCAAAAAGCATGGTACGACTTGCATTGCTGGGGTCGGTTGCATGCACTTTACCCTGAGTAAGATTCCAGATTAGCCAGGTATCCACCGTACCAAAGAGCAAATCGCCCGCTTCGGCGCGTTCGCGTGCGCCTTCAACATGCTTTAAAATCCAGGCGATTTTACTTGCCGAATAGTAGGCATCAGGAATAAGACCCGTAAGGCTTGTTATGCGCGAAGAGACCTCCTGACTTGCGCAAACTCGCTCTACTAAATCGGCCGTGCGACGGCACTGCCAAACGATAGCGTTATAAACTGGCTCACCAGTGTTTTTGTCCCAAACAACCGTAGTTTCGCGCTGGTTGGTTATGCCGATGGAATCAAGGTCGTCTACGGTAATTCCTTGTTCAACAAGAAGCTCCGTTAAGACCTTGAGTTGGCTTGCTAGGATTTCTTTAGGATCATGCTCAACCCAGCCGGGGTTTGGGAAATGCTGCTCAAAAGGACTCTGAGCAACACCCACAATGCTGCCCTTTTTGTCTACCAAAATTGCACGGGAAGAAGTTGTTCCTTGATCGAGCGCAACAACAAAGCGAGCCATTAAGCCTCCTTAGGCATATGAGCTTCAATCCATTCAAGAATGTCTAGTTCGACTTCTTCATGATTTTTCTCATTCAGGATTTCGTGGCGCATGCCGGGGTACAGGCGCATCATACAATCAAGCACACCCGCTTCGCGATAAAGCTCACAAGCCTCTAGTACGCCTTCGCCTAAATCACCCACGGGGTCCATGCCGCCCGCAATAAAGAGCATGGGAAGATTGGTAGGCACCTCACTCGCATGAGCACGCGTTGCTACCTCTGCCGTAAGCAAGGTCAGCGAAGCATAAGCACCGACGCTGAACTCCGCGCCACAAAGAGGATCAGCCTCGTAGGATTTAATGTTTTCGGGGTTCAGGCTCAGCCAATCGAGCTCAGATTTTGCATTATCCAGCTTGTCGCTGTAGCCACCAACACCAAGCTTATTAATCAAAGAAGAACGATAGCGCTCACCTTTTGCACGAGCCATCGCACGACATAAAACATGAGCTGCAATCGAAACGGGAACAGGGATGCTTCCTGTGCCGCACAAAATTGCGCCCGTCAACTCGGAACCATGCTCTTCACAGCAACGGCGAGCAATAAAGCTGCCCATAGAATGGCCAAATAAAAAGAAGGGTAAACCTGGATATGCCCGGCGATAATAAGCACCAAGACGGTAAACGTCCTCGGACATTACATCGGCACCTGTTTTAGCAGGTAGATGGCCTAAATCAGCAGCGCTTGAAACACTTTTGCCATGGCCGATATGGTCTTCACCAACTACAAGAAAACCAGCTTTTGCAAGCACGGCAGCAAAGTCTTCATAGCGGCCGATGTGTTCAACCATGCCGTGAACAATCTGCACAATGCCACGGATCTCGCCCGTCAAAGGAAGCCACGTGAGGGTTCGCAGCTGAGTCTTTCCGTCGGAGGATGGGAAGCTTCCCTCAAAATAGCCAACCTCTGGAGTAATTGCCGTTATTTCCATAGCCATAGCTCCTTTACATGTGAGCGCGACGATTGTCTTTATGCGCAGACTGTTATGCGCAGACTAGGCTTGCGATTTTTTACGTACGACCCTCCACGCGCAAGCGCGACTCGTAAGCCTTTACGTGCGGCCCCTTTATGCGCGGACGCAGTTCACAATCCTTTGCACAAGCATGGTTTATAAACCCTTATGCGCAGACATAGTTCCTTAGGAATTCTAGGAACGAGCGCGAATCTCTTCGATTGAAATAGAGCCTTCGCGGGTAAGCACGGGATACTCATGCGTGCAGTCGATAATGGTAGACGCGATGCCGGATTTTTCATCGTCATCAGTTACGACAGCTGCCACCTTAGAACACAAACCTTCGTCTAGGCCTTCGGCATATTTGGGAGCCTTATGTCCTGAAGGGTTTGCAGAAGTGGTTGCGATAGGGCAGCCCAATTCATTGATAAGAGCTAGGGCAAAATCTCCTTTAGGGCAACGCAGGCCAATTGTTCCTTCGGGCGACCTAAAAGCCTCGGGAACCTCGGGGCTTGCTTCGACAATAATCGTCAGTGGACCAGGCCAAAAAGTGCGCGCAAGCGTCTGAGCAAATTCGGGTACATTGATTCCGTACTTCGTCAAATCTTCAACGCCTGCTACTAGCCACGCTACTGGCTTGCGCTTGGGGCGCGCTTTAAGCTCATACAAGACCTCAGGGCTTTGGGCGTCACGAACCGAAACGCCCAGGCCATAAATAGTATCGGTAGGGAAAATAACCGGCTTTCCCTCTTTAAGTGCATCAAGCGCCAACTGCGAATTGGCGGGTGAATTTGCTGCAAATGCCATCGGAATCACATGCCCTTAACGAATTGCAAATTTGTAGGAATTCCTATTCTATCACCCCGGCAAAATCGTCCGCTTGCCTGAAATAAACACGAAATGGAAATGAGCTATGAGCTTTGCTCTATATCATGCCCGCAGGCAATGCTTGAGCTTTCCGCTGTGAAAACTCATAGCTCAAACCTTTAAGGAGAATCCATGTTTCAAGCAACTATCGATCCTATCGGAGGAAGTCTTGCTGCCTCAGCCGCAGTTGCCTGCCTCCCCTTGCTTTCGTTTTTTATCTGCCTTGTTGGCGTAAAACTCAAAGCACATATCTCGGCTATTATTTCGCTTGCTGTAGCAATTGCCGTTGCTGCCGGCGGCTTTAATATGCCTCTTGACCTCACCTTATTAAGCGCAACTCAGGGCGCTGCTTATGGTGTGTTCCCTGTCTGCTTCATCATTATCGCTGCGGTCTGGTTCTATGAAGTAACCGTTAAGGCCGGCCGCTCAGACGACCTTCGCAAGCTGTTTGACTCCATCGGCGGCGGCGATGTTCGTATGCAGGCTGTCCTGATTGCCTTCTGCTTTGGCGCCCTGCTTGAATCTCTTGCAGGCTTTGGTGCTCCCATTGCTATTACCGCAACCATGGTTTTGGCACTTGGCCTTCCTCCGCTGCGTGCTGCAATGGCTGTTCTTATTGCTAACACCGCACCTGTTGCTTATGGCGCTGTTGCTATCCCCATTACCACCGCTGGCAACATGGCCCCCGGCGCCGATGGTGCTGCAGCAACTGCTGTTCATGTTGCACAGATTGTTGGCTACATTGCCCCCTTGTTTGCGTTTATCGTGCCCATGCTTGTTGTCATCATTCTTGACGGCAAAAGGGGCTTCAAAGATTGCTGGGTTCCCTGCCTGGTTGTAGGCCTTTCCTTCGGTCTGGTTCAGTGGCTTGTTTCCAATCACTTTGCTTACGAACTTACCGATATCGTGGCATCGCTTGTTTCCTTCGGCGTAACCGTTGTGTTCCTGCGTTTCTGGAAACTCAGGGGCGTTAACGAAGCACGCGAGCGCTTTGGTCTTGGACCCCGCAACGAAGCTGCCGAGCACGAACTCACTCCTGTTCGTACCTGGATGTGCCTCATGCCTTATGCAATCATCGTCATCCTCTTTGCTCTGGCTAAGACCGTTTTGGCTGCTCCTCTGGCAACTACTGACATCAAGATTCCTTGGCCCGGCCTGACTGTCGTTGCCGAAGATGGAACCGTGCAGTCGCTGGTTCTTAACTACCTTGGAGCTAACCCTGGTACTACCTTCACCTTCAATTGGCTTTCCAACTGCGGTTCAATCATCCTAATTGGCGGCCTGATTGTGGCTGCTCTGTACGCAATCTTCAACGGAAAGGGTCAGTTCAAGCTTAATTTTGCTGACGCTGTCCTTGAACTATTTAAGACCTGCTGGAAGATGAAGTTCACCATCCTGACTATCGCTTGCGTTTTGGCGCTCGCCTACGTTATGAACTTCAGCGGTCAGACCATCGCAATTGGTCAGTTCCTTGCAGGCACCGGCCCGCTGTTTGCTCTGCTTTCACCTATCCTTGGTTGGATTGGTACCGCCGTTACTGGTTCTGACACCTCTGCAAACGCTCTATTCTCGAGCCTCCAGGCAGAGGCAGCTAAGGCAAACGCTTCTCTTGCTGGTGTTGACCCCGAACTCTTCTTGGCATCGAACACCATGGGTGGTGTTGTCGGCAAGATGATTTCTCCTCAGTCGCTGGCTATCGCCGCTGTTGCTACTGGCGAGACTGAGTCCACCTTGTTCAAGAAGCTGCTGCCTTGGTCACTTACCATGCTGGCCGCGCTCTGTGTACTTATCTACCTATACAGCTCGGTGCTCAACTTCGTTCTTCCTATGTAAGATTTTGGGTAGGGCTTGCATCTGGCAAGGACAACCTAGGAGCTTTACTGGTAAAGCATGTATTTGCCGACGAACGACCTCAGAGTTTCGCTGGTATTTGCCGGCAAGCGACCTCAGAGTTTCACTGGTAAAGCGCAGATTCCTCGATAATCAATCCAGGACGTCAAACGATAAGCACAAGCCGAAACTCACTCAGGCTATCGCCCGTTCTGCTATTCAAAAAAAGGAGAGAAACTTAATTGCTTCTCTCCTTTTTTCATGCGCTCACTGCTTCATATTTTTGTATGCGATTAGCGTGCGGTTCTCTTCGAAATCCTGGATTGTGGAACAAAAGCATGTTCGAGCTTGATTAATAACGTAGGCTGGCATGTCTTTTAGTTTTCAGAGCGAAGCCTTCAGAACTTCACCCTGCGCTTGGCAAACAAATTCCCTTGGGACTTCGCCCTGTGCTTGGCGCGGAGAAGCTTCTGCGTATAGCGAAAACTC
>CAVCRX010000029.1:0-14761 GCA_963604935.1 Bacteroidaceae bacterium | reverse complement strand
GGATCGAACCCCTGACCTCATGGCTGCCAGCCATGCGCTCTCCCAGCTGAGCTAATGCCCCAAAAGCAGAATTTATAATACCTGACTCACACTTTGCGTCAAGAGGTAATTTCCTAATTCCAAAGCTCAGGCCTGCTTAAGCAGACACCAAACATCAATTGCGAGCGCGACGACGGGCAAGCAAATATCCTTTTTATACCAGTATAGAGAGCATAAGACATTGCAGAAATCAGAGGCTAGGCCATCTGAACTGGCGAACCCTGGCCTTCAATCTTGCGAGAAGCATAAAAAGTAACGCCACCATAAACCTCTGCAATGGAGTGATCGTGATCAGTTCCAGGAATAAAGGGGTCATTGATAAATTCAGTTACCGTAGGCAGTAACTGACTACAATCAACAAAGTGGCCCTTCTCGTTGAGCTGGTTGGTATCCTGGGCACGCCAGTAAATATCGTTGGCATCGGTAAGGTAGTATGTATTTTCGCCGTAGGACATGTAGGCGGAATGCTCGGTACGCAGATACTCTACCAACTGATCAAGATTTTCAAATTCCAAAGGCTCAGTGGACATCCTTCCCATGAAGGCTCCCTTCTCTTTCAATTAACAAGAACAGGTACCTTAAAGGTACCTGCGCTCATATTAACAGTATTTATAAATATCTTTAGTTCTTCTTGCTTGGATCACGGCGCGTTGAACGAAGAATGTCGCGCGGATTGAGCGGGAAATCTGTCGTAATTGCGTATAAATGCATGCCCTTATTTGCGACCTCTACTGGAACCTGATCGTAAGAGCCCAAAAACTCGCACGGCAGCGAATCAAGGGGCGAAGGCTTTGATTCAGATACATCCTCTTGGCCTGATCCAGAAGAAGCCAGGTTGCTCTCCCCCGCCTCTAGGTTTTGCGGCTTTGCAAAGAGCTCACACAAATCACGAATCTCAACATCGCTTACTGCTGTAGCGGGGCTTAAAAGCTCAAGAATCTCACCCGCGCGGAACCTATTACGACAACGAACAATTACGCGATATGAAGCATCATCCTGCTTTTCACAGGCGCGAACTTCACCTACCCAGTCGTTAAGTTGCAGGTAGGTATCGGCGTCGTCGGTTTGCTCGGCTTCACCAAAATAGAAACCTGTTGAATAGGGGCGATGACTAATCTTTTCGAGCTCTGAAGCCCAGATATCTGGCGACTCACCATCAAGAACATGGCGATAAGCATTAACCACCGTTGCCACATAGAAAGCCTTCTTAACACGACCTTCAATCTTGATGGAATCAACCCCCGCCTGCGCAAGCTCATCTAAGTGAGCAAGCATATTAAGGTCTTTCGAGTTCATGATGTAGCTGCCTTGAGTATCCTCTTCAATACCAAAACGCTCATCAGGGCGAGACTCTTCAATCAACTCATAACGCCAACGACAAGGCTGCACGCAATTCCCCTGGTTGGCAGCACGACCAACCAAGTGGTCACTAATTAAGCAGCGACCAGAGATTGCCATACACATTGCGCCATGAACAAACACTTCCACTTGCATATCGCTAGGGAGCTCACGTTTCATAGCGGCGATTTCTTCAAGAGACATCTCACGCGCACAAACCACACGCCTGGCACCAAGGTCGTACCAAACTTTTGCAGCAGCAGCATTGCTAATGGATGCCTGAGTAGAAACATGAATTTCAAGCTCAGGAGCAGCACTGCGAATAGTAGCAAGGACGCCAAGGTCGCTTACGATAACAGCGTCCACACCTGCATCACGAATAGCACGCGCATAATTTGGCAGGTCAGCCAAATCTTTGTCGTGAGCATAGACATTGCAAGTAACGTGAACTTTCACACCATGCTCATGCGCATAGGCGACTGCGCGCGGCAATTCTTCAAGCGAAAAATTAGAAGCACGCGTGCGCAAGCCATACTTATCGCAGGCCAAATAAACAGCATCAGCACCAAAATGGATGGCATAGGCAAGCTGCTCCATGCCACCCGCAGGTGCTAAAAGTTCTGGTTTGTTTAATTCAGTGTTCAAGATTAATCCTGAAGAGCCTTTGCTACCGCATTGACAACATCGTCCAAAGCAGCGGGCACCTTTTCGCCAACGCTGCGGCGTTTAATTTCAACTTCGCCATTCTTTAAGCCACGCTTACCAAGTACCACCTGGATAGGCCAGCCAATAAGATCAGCGTCGGCAAATTTGAAGCCCGCGCGCTCGTCACGATCGTCAACAACGACCTCATAGCCTGCGTCCGCAAGTTTCTGAGCTACCTCATTTGCAGCAGGCTCAACCAAGTCGTCACCCACATTCAAAGGAATAACGATAACCTGAGCGGGAGCAATAGCGGCAGGCCAAACGATACCATCTTCATCGTGACATTGCTCAACAGCAGCAGCCAAGCTACGGGAAACACCCCAACCATAGCAGCCCATAACAAAAGGCTTTTCGCTTCCATCTTCTGCCATATAGGTTGCGCCCATGGCGTCAGAGTACTTGGTGCCCAGCTTAAAGATCTGACCAACCTCAATACCGCGAGCCAGCTCGAGAGGCTTATCACAGCAAGGACAAGCATCACCCGCGATAACCTCGCAAAGCTCACCCCAGGTATCAACCGTAAAATCATGGCCAAGCTTTGCGCCAACATAGTGATAGCCATCTTCGTTGGCGCCAACTACCCACAAAGGAACATCGGCAAGGCTGGAATCAGCGGCAACTTTTACGCCTTCAGGCAAACCAACAGGACCCATCGAGCCCTTAACCAAGCCAGAAGCAAGCATCTCTTCATCAGTGAGAGGCTCAAAACCAGGAATAAGCTGGCTTGCTTTAAGCTCGTTAACCTCATGGTCACCAGGAACAAAGAGGACCCAAATTTGACCTTCTACATCCTTACCACTAAAGGCCTTAACGGTTGCTGATTCTTCAATATTCAAGAATGCAGCAAGCTCAGCAATAGTGTGAACACCGGGAGTTTCTATCTTAGTTAGAGCATCAGCAGCATAAACGCTAGGGTGAGCCTTGCCGCTTGCGGCTTCAGTGTCAGCAGCATAACCACATTCACAGAAAGCAATTTCTGCCTCACCGGTGTCGGCCAAGACCATAAACTCCTCGGAGCCAGAACCGCCGATTTCGCCCGTGTCAGCTTCGACAATTCGATACTTCAAGCCCATGCGCTCAGTGATATTGATATAGGCCTCGCGCATCTGGTTGTAAGAAACATCCAAGCCAGCCTCATCGGCATCAAAGCTGTAAGCATCCTTCATAATGAATTCGCGCGAACGCAGCAAGCCAAAACGAGGACGACGCTCGTCGCGGAACTTTAGCTGAATGTGATAAAGATTACGAGGCAAGTCCTTATAAGAGCGCAGTTCGTTCTGAACGAGGTCGGTAATAACCTCTTCGTGCGTAGGACCAAGGCAGAATTCATTACCATGACGGTCGGTAAGACGCATCATTTCTGCGCCATAAACATCCCAACGGCCACTACGACGCCACAAGTCAGCATCCTGAACAAAGGGCATCAGAACTTCCTGAGCAGCGTGAGAATCCATTTCTTCGCGCACGATATTTTGAATCTTGTGCAAAACACGCATACCCAGTGGCAAAAAGGTATATAAACCGGAAGCTTCTTTACGAATCATACCAGCGCGGACCAGCAGCTTTGCAGAAGCAATGTCTTGGTCGCTTGGAGTTTCTTTTAAAGTGGGCGCATAAAGCGTGCTCATGCGCAAAATTGCATGTTTACTCATTGAACCTTCTCAATCTCTTCAAACAGGGCTTCAAGAATATCGGCCTCGGGAACCTTTCGCAAGGTTTGGCCATGGGCAAAAATAACACCCACGCCATCACCGCAGGCAACACCGATATCGGCGTCTGCAGCTTCACCAGGGCCATTAACCACGCAGCCCATAACGGCTACTTGGATAGGTTTACTAATAGCTAGCAGGCGCTGTTCAACCAGCTTAGCCAAACCAATAAGATCGACCTTACAACGTCCGCAAGTAGGACAGCTTACCAATTCGGGGTTTCGACGGCGCAAGCCAAGTGCAGCTAAAAGTGTCCAGCAAGCACGAACTTCTTCTACTGGGTCATCCGTTAAACTAATGCGCATCGTGTCACCAATGCCTTGCTCCAAAAGAATGCCCAGGCCACTTGCGCTTTTTACAAGACCTTGGAATAAGGTACCAGCTTCGGTAACACCAATATGCAAAGGAACCTGAGGCAAAGTCTTAGATAGAATGCGATAGGTAGCAAGGGTGGTTGGTACATCATGAGCCTTTGCCGAGACCACCAGGTCATAGAAGTTCTGCTCTTCGCAAAATTCAACATAGCCCTGAGCCGAAAGTGCAAGCTTTTGCGGCAGGCTTAAATCAGTGCGTGCAGCTAGGTCTTTATCCAAAGAACCCGCATTTACACCAATACGAATAGGAATTCCTGCTTCTCGCGCCGCTTCGATTACCGGCACTGTTTTTTTTAAGCCACCAATATTTCCCGGATTGATACGCAACTTAGCAGCACCGCGATGCGCAGCCTCGATTGCTAGTTCAGCACTAAAGTGAATATCTGCCACCACCGGCAAAGGGCTCTGCTTAACGATTTCCTCAAAATTATCAAGTGCCGCCTTACTTGGAATGGCAATACGAATAAGCTCACAGCCCGCATCTGCCAGACGCTTAATCTGAGAAAGGTTACCTTCGACATCAGACAAGGGCAGATTGAGCATCGACTGAACAACGCAAGGCGCTCCCCCACCTAAGGGGATCCCACCTACCATAATCTGACGTGTTTGCTCATGAGGCTTAGACATAAACGCTCCTAAAATAACCTAGTGCCTAGTGTATACAAAAACGGACTAGCTCCAGTTATTAAAGATAAAACGCTGGATATCTTGATTAAGCATAACCACGAACAAAAGCAAAATAAGCGCCATGCCAGCGTAAGAAAGAACGTTCTGAATAACAATAGGAACAGGGCGATGAATAATACGCTGGATAAGTTCGATAACAAAGCGGCCACCATCGAGCGGTGGGAATGGAAGCATATTCATCAAACCCAATGACACACTAATAATAGCGCCAAACATCAGCAGATTTAAAACGCCCGCATCAAGCGCCGACTTAGACATAACCGCGATACCAACGATAGACGTTGAATTCGAGATTGTTTCGCCTGCTGTTGCAGGATTAAACAAACCAACAATTGCCGCAATAACGGTGCCGATATAGCGGAAGCCCGCAGCAATAGACTCCCAGGGCGCAAGCGTAATATGCTTGGTTTCACCAGTGGCGACATAGGTTAAATCCACGCCCACAATTGAATACACAAACAAGAAAATAAGCAGAGCTAGAAGAAGATTCATAGCAGGTCCAGCGCACAAAACGACGGCGCGTTTCCAGAAAGGCTTGCTGCAATACTGCTGTTCTTTTTCGGACTTAAAGAAAGAAGCAACATTATAAAGGCGACACGCTGCCCCTGCAGGAACATATTCACGCTCGGGCGTGCGATAAATATTATGTTTGTCAGAACGACGAGGACGCTCAATGGTTCCCCATTCAGCCAAATCTTCAAGTGCTATGTAAGCTTCTTTTTCTGAAATCTGAAAAAAAGAAGCGATGTCATCAAGATAAACCTCGCCCTGATCGTAGACGATAGCCGTAATGGCACGGCGCAAATCTTCCGGACTTTCCGGCTCAGTCATTCCAGTAATACGCGCATAACCACCAAGCGGCACCGCGGTAAGTCCAAATTTTGTGCCTTTGTGTTTAAAGCCGATATGAGGGCCAGGTAGGCCGAGCATAAATTCTGTACAGCGCATGCCAAACATACGTGCCGTTAAGAAATGCCCGCCTTCGTGCACGAATACCAACACCGAAAGAAGAACAACAAGTATGAGGATAGTAACAAGAGCGTCCACGCATTCCCCTTATTAAAAGCCTAGCTTTGCAGCAGCAGGAGAAAATTTACCCGTTGCAACTACATCACGAGCGCAATCGCGAGCCCAGGCATCAAGTTCTAAGAGCTGATCGACACTTTCGACAGCCTGAACACCATTAGCTTCATGCATTTCCATAACCGTCTGTACCAGCTCAGCGATTCCCAAATAGCTCAATTCTTTATTTAGGAAGGAGGCCACCGCAATTTCGTTGGCAGCATTCATCACGCAAGGAAGAGTTCCACCGACCATGCCCGCATGGCGAGCAAGTGCCAAACATTTGAAGGTGTCGGTATCAGGAGCACCAAACTCAAGAGAGCCTAATTTGCGGAAATCCAGAGGCTCAACCGGAGCATCCCAACGCTCGGGATAGCTGAGTGCGTATTGAATAGGAATACGCATATCTGTTGTACCTAAATGAGCTTTAACAGAGCCATCACTAAATTCAACCATGGAGTGGATGGCGCTTTGAGGCTGCACAACAACCTCAATTTTGTCGTAGGGCATATCGAAAAGATGATGTGCCTCGATAACCTCTAGGCCCTTATTCATAAGCGTGCTTGAATCGATGGTAATCTTGGCGCCCATATTCCAGGTAGGATGAGCAAGCGCCTGTTCAGGGGTTACCTCGGTAAGATCGGCTGCTTTTTTGCCACGGAAAGGCCCGCCTGAGGCAGTAACCCAAAGCTTGTTTACCTCACGCTTATCTTCACCGATAAGGCATTGATAGATTGCACCGTGCTCAGAATCGATAGGCATCAAGAAATGCTTGAAACCCGAAGCTTCATCGAGTTGACGCGCCATTGGCATAATTAAGTCACCACCAACAACGAGTGACTCTTTGTTGGCAAGCGCAAGAATCTTGCCGGCCTTTAGCGTTTCGTAGCTAGCACGCAAACCAGCAGCACCCACCAGCGAGTTAACAACAAGGTCAACCTCACCAAAGTTAATAAGTTCTAGCATTGCTTCTTCGCCAACAGAAAAAAGCTCCGAAGCTTGATCTTGTAGCGCGGCTAAAGTTTGGACACTTGCCGCATCAGGATCACCTAGAGCCAATCGCGTGATGCCGAATTCTTGAGCCTGCTTAAGCAATTCGCCAGCACGGCGACCAGCCGCCAAGGCAACGATTTTAATTTTGTCAGGGTGACGACGAGCAACATCGAGTGTCTGCGTACCAATTGAACCCGTAGATCCAAGGACGACGACTTTTCGCGGTGGAGTGGTTTCGTTTGCAACGTCAGCAATCAGGGTGTTTGCTGCGATTCCAAAGAAAGGCTTATCGGCAAGGTCGAGCGTTTGACCAGTAGAGGCGGCAACTGAAACATCGGCACAAGCCTGGGCGCCTAAAGGCTGAGCTTTAAGGTCTTCTTCGAACTGAGACATCTTATTCTCCCAACAAACAAAAGCCTAAAGTAAGAATTTGAAATCTGTCTGCACTCTAAAAATCCAGAATGAAACCCAGAGCGCGAGCAACAAATTTACAGAAGCATCGGTATACCGCCCGTTAGCACCAAGCCAAGCGAAGCAATAACAAAAACCAAGAATTGTGAATCACAGCGATCAAGTAAACCACCATGACCAGGCATAACAAAACCGGAATCCTTGAACCCGGAATTGCGCTTGATACGAGATTCAACCAAATCGCCAAGAACGCCAAAGACGCCACAGAAAATTCCAAGAATGATAGCAGCTACAACATGAAGCGTTACACCTGGCAAGAATGAAATTCCAATCCAAACCAAAACGCTGAAGAAGAGGCCGCCAAAGAATCCTTCCCAGCTTTTCTTTGGACTGATAGTAGGAGCCATTTTGTGCTTACCAAAAGCGCTGCCCACCAAATAAGCAAAGGCGTCGTTACCCCAAATGCTTACCAGTACCGCTATAAGCAAGACGCCACCCCAAATACCGGGGATCGATTCGCGCATAACCATAGCACCACACATCATCAAACCAGTATAAAGGGCGCCAAACAAACTGATTGCCACATCGGCCACGCGCGCTCGTGGAAAAAAGACATACCAAGCCAACAAGGCAGCCATTAAGAGTGCAAGGACTGCAATAATGCCCCAACCGCCAAAAAGCCAGGCAGCCAGAGGAAAAGCAACGGCTGCAACAACACCAAAAGTTTCATTAGGCATTTTGGCATCGGCGCGCAGCATAACGAAGAATTCCCAGGAACAAATTCCGCAAAGAACAGCCAGGTAAATTGCGGTAGTTGCCTCGGAAAATAAAATACAAACCGTAGTTAAAAGGCAGTAAATTGCACCTGATAACAGACGAATACCCAAGCCAGAAGGACGCGTACCCTCTTTGGCCTGCTGCATAAGCCTATCGGTTATAACGCGATATTCCTTACCAAGTTTGATAACTTCAGGTTCTTCAGAAGGACGAAGGTCTGTTGTTGCCGCATCTACATAAACACGCCCGTCGCGCTCTTCAGGATGAGGAGCGCAAACTGGACGTGAATGATCAAGCGGATTGCGAACACGCACGCTAGGCATTTTTATACGCCTCCAAAGCGTCGTTCACGATTTTGATACTGCAACAAAACGCGCAGCAATTCATAGCGGTCAAAATCAGGCCACAGCGTATCGGTAACAACCATTTCGGCGTAAGCAATCTGCCAAAGCAGGAAGTTAGATACACGCATTTCACCAGAGGTACGCACAAGCAAATCTGGGTCAGGTATGTCGGCTGTATACAAATACTGAGCAAAGATATCCTCATTAAGAGGAGCCGCCTTACCCTCAGGACAGCTTGCAAGGTAGGCGTTTACCGCATCAACAATTTCGGTGCGACCGCCATAATTAACTGCAACCAGCAAGGTCATACCAGAATTGTTTTTAGTCTTTTCCCAAGCTGTCTCAAAAGCAGCGCGGGTCTTAGGAGGCAGCGCTTCCAGGCGACCAATTGCCTTCACGCGCACGCCTTCTTCATGAAGCGCGTCAACCTCAGCCAGCATGGTCTTTGCAAAAAGATCCATTAAGCCTGTAACTTCATCGGCCGGACGCTTCCAGTTTTCCGAACTAAAGGAATAAATAGTGAGGTAGTTAACTCCCAAATCGTTAGCACAACGAATAGTTTCGCGCACCGCATTAATGCCAGCTTTATGGCCCTGTAAGCGCACTTTTCCTCGTGACTTAGCCCAACGACCGTTGCCATCCATAATGACCGCCAAGTGCTCGGGAATCTTATCAAGATTAAGGAGAGCTGGGTTAGCGTCAGCGGGCGGATTTGGAAAGATATGTTCAAGCGGCTTTCGCAGCATAACACCTCCGAAGACTAGGTCCACCTATTAGATGGACATAACCTCAGATTCCTTTTTCTTGAGCGCTGCATCAATCTTTGCAACGTAGCCATCGGTGAGTTTCTGAACCTCGGCCTCGGCACGACGCTCGTCATCTTCAGGAAGATTTTCTTCCTTAACGGATCGCTCAAGAGCCTTAATAGCATTACCACGAGCAGCACGAACAGCAACACGAGATTCCTCGGCAAAACCGTGACAATCTTTAGCGAGCTCACGACGACGCTCTTCTGTTAAAGCAGGGAAGCTCAAACGAATACAAGAACCATCGTTGTTGGGGGTAATGCCCAAATCGGAAGCAAGGATTGCCTGTTCGATGGTCTTAAGTGCAGATTTATCCCAAGGCTCGATTACGAGCATATGAGCATCAGGGGTCTTAACTGCAGCCATCTGATTGATAGGAGTAGGAACTCCGTAGTAATCAGCCTTGATGCGGTCTAAGACCAGAGCACTAGCACGGCCAGTACGGACAGTTGCAAAGTTGGTATCGAGCTGAGTTAAGGCACGCTCCATGCGCTCTTCAGCTTCCATCATGATGTCTTCAATAGCCATAATGAGCCTTTCTAAAATCTATTACAGCGCTTGGCTTAAGCTAAACCACCAGTTCAAGCGCAATAATTACAAACTACTCTTCTTCGTTGTTATCAACGGTGGTACAGATATTTTCGCCCTTCAAAACGCGAGCAATGTTGCCAGGCTGCGTCATATCAAAGACCAAAATAGGCATGTCGTTATCCATACACAAAGACGTTGCTGTTGCATCCATAACGTGCAACTGCTTTTCAAGCACTTCATGATAAGTAATGTGCTCATAACGAACTGCATCGGGGTTAGTAACGGGGTCTGCCGTATAAATGCCGTCAACCTTGGTGGCTTTAAGCAGGCACTCAGCGTTAACTTCGCAAGCACGAAGAGCTGCGGTAGTGTCGGTGGTGAAGTAAGGGTTGCCCGTACCAGCAGCAAAGATGGTAACAATACCCTTTTCAAGATGATGAACCGCACGGCGGCGAATATAGGGTTCGCAAACCTGACGCATAGAGATTGCACTCATTACGCGCGTATCAATATCGTGACGCTCAAAAGCATCCTGCAGCGCCAAGGCGTTCATTGTAGTTGCAAGCATGCCAATGTAGTCGGCCTGAGAACGATCCATGCCAGAAGCAGAACCAGCCAAACCGCGGAAGATGTTGCCGCCACCAACAACAACAGCAAGCTCCAAGCCATCTTCTACAATTTCTTTAATCTGAATTGCCAGGTCTTCAACAACCTTAGGATCAATTCCATAACCAGTGTCACCCATCAAGGCTTCACCAGAAAGCTTTAGCAGTACACGCTTGTACTTATAATCAGAACTCATGCTCATTCCCTTCTGAGCGAAAACGTATTCGTCCTATATTAACGCATCAAAGCCGCCAAGCTTAGCCCATCAGCTAAATTACAAAAGAAGGCACCTAGCTAAAGGAAGAATGCCGGAGGTGTTCAAAGTAGCTTTACTAAAACTCAAACTATAAAAGATGATGCCTGTCAAAAATAAATATAACCTGGCCATCATTGCGGGCCTAAAAACCCCCAGCTGCAAAAAGAAGGTCCGACCCTGGGTGGAAGGGGGTCGGACCTCGTTAATCGGGCTCGCATCTTCGTATCTACGCGTAAAGGCAAGAGAAAGGAGATGCTCAAAGAGAGCGGGGTGCGCTTTTACGAATCGGAGCCGAGGGTAACGTCAAAGGTTTGCTCAGAGCCGTCGCGATTAACCGTGACCTTAAGGGTGTCACCTGAGCTGTGACTACGGATTGCCAAGATTACATCCATTGCGCTTGAAGCCTTGTTTCCATCAACAGCGGTGATGATATCGCCTTCTTTGATACCAGCCTTATCAGCACCAGACTTGCTGGATACGCTGGAAACATAGGCACCTTCAGAAACAGCCAAGCCATAGTAGTCGGAAAGCTGAGAGTTAATGGTGGTCATTGTGACGCCAAGCTGTGCATGACTAGGGGTTTTGCCTTCGATAATCTGCTGAGCGATATTCATGACGTAGTCAACAGGAATAGCAAAGTTAACACCGGAGTTGTCGCCAGAGTAGGTGACACCCATGGTAACGACGCCGATAAATTTGCCGTCGGAGTCTACCAAGGCACCGCCAGAGTTGCCGGGGTTAGCTGCGGCGTCGGTCTGGATCATGTTTGCATAAATTGCAGAACCAGTTTCGTCGTTCAGCTCGTCATAGGTGCAGTTGGTTGCAGAAACGATACCGGAAGATACCGCTTTACCTAAACCGAAGGCAGAGCCAACAGTCATGCACCATTCGCCAACATTCAGGTCGGACGAAGAACCAATTTCGATAGCAGTTAGGTCGGATGCATCAATCTTTAAAACGGCCAGGTCACTCGACTGATCGGTGCCAGTGATTTCTGCATCGTATTCTTTGTCGCCAACCGAAACCGTAACCTTAGAAGAAGATTCAATTACGTGGTAATTAGTGACGATGTAGCCTTCCGAAGAAATAATAACGCCGGAACCAGAGCTGTACTGAGTAAGGCTGCTTGATGATTTAGAGCCAATTCCCGAAGCCGTCTGCTTATTAACGTAGGTAGTAACACTTACAACGCTGGGGCTTGCTTTAGCAGCAACCTGCTCTGCCAGGCTTGCGTCGGTGTCGGAGGCGGTAACAGTAGAACCAGAACCACCCAGCGTTACCGTATTTGAAGTACTGTGACCCATCAGAGTAGAACCGCCAGCAAAAATTGCACAGGCAACAAGTGCTCCTACAAAACCAGCGAGTGCTGTTTTTGTGGTTGTCGAAAGTGACTTGCCAAAGCTTTTGAACTGAGGCTTTTTGAAGCCGCGCTTTTTCTTGGGAGTAGCCGTGTTAGAGGGAGCCTGCTGTGCCTGGTAAGCCTGAGTGGAACCCTGGGCATAGGTTTGGGTATTTTGGGTAGCTTGACCGCTGTATGGTGCTCCGTATGAACCGGTTTGCCCTTGAGTAGTTTGACCTTGAGCAGTCTGGTTTGGCGCAGTATAAGCACCCTGAGTGGAGCCAGCCTGACTATAAGGCTGATAAGCCTGGTAGCCCGTCTGAGCCTGGTAGCCTTGACCATATTGGCTTGCACCCTGCGACTGCTGGTAAGCATGATAGCCAGCCTGAGCAGCCTGGGTGTTTTGAGTCTCTACCGAGGACTGCCTTTCTTCAGCGGCAGCACCAGGCCGCTGCTGGTAGGGATTCCAGATACGACTAGTCTCGTTTGATGCGCCCACTTCGCCTGATGCAGCGTTGGCGCTTGCAGTCTGATTTGTATTGGCTGCGGTTGCATCTGCATTGGCTGCGCCTGCAGTACCTGCCGCATGGGACGCTTGAGCGGAAGCCTCAGGCTGAGCCGGCTGACCTTCCTCAGGCTGATGCTCGAAGCCCTCTTTATTTTCTTCACTCATGAATAACTCCTGTATAAATGCCTTCAAATTGTGCTCTAAAGCACGTTCAATTTATCTTGTTTGAGAGTATGCAAAATAAAGCTTAAAGCGTGCTGAAAAACTTTAAGCTCAAACAAAAATCAAAGAAGAGAGCTAAAACAAGCTCTCTTCTTTGAGTGTGCACGTATGCGTGTATGTATTGATTTTTACGAGACTTAACCAAAGCTAGCAAAAACTTTATGTCTTTAGCTTAGCCTTTTCGGCTTTGTTGCCTAAGCTTTCTACCTTGCGAATCTAGTTCAGTTTACGCAGCTAAATCGCCTGATGTTACTGCTCCGCGAATTCGAATCAGCTTACACGGCGAAAATTCGGATCAACTTTCGTAAGCCTTACTTAGTCGACAACCTTTAAGCTAGAGATGTCAGTTGTTTCACCAACCCAATGACTGTTAATAGCTTTAATCATGCCGCCTGTATTCATGTTAGACAGAGCCGTCTCTACGGAAGTTTGCAGGTCGGTCTTGGTGCTCGAAACAGCAATACCGTAGCTTGTTGCCTTTTCAAGCAGGCAGACAGGATAGACCGAAATCCCACTAGTATGAGCAACGTAGGCACCGATAGTGCTATCAGATGCAGCATAAGTTGCCGTGCCGTTTTGGATATCAGTAAAAGCTTCACTTAAATCATTAGATTCAACTAGGGCCTTTTTGCCGTAGATATCTGAAACCTTCCAAGCGCTTAGCGAAGAAGCTTGAGCAGCGATCTTAGATTTCTTAGTAGGAATTGCTGTGTTTGCATCAGCAGCAAAAACAGCTGCACCCGAAGTACGATAGCTGCTCGTTACCTTATAGGAAGTGCCCGCAGAAGAAGCACCCATAACGATGTCGCAGGTACCACCACTGATTGCAGAATCAATATCCGATCCGATGTCGACGAGTTCAAGCTTTAAACCAAGTTCATCGGCAATAGCTGCCGCTACGTCAACATCGATACCAACAATAGAGCCTGAGGATTGAGCAGAATAAGGAGCGTTATTAGAATTCACGCCAACCGTAAGGGTGCCGGATTTAACCAACATGGAATCTGAAACTGTTTGCTGCTTCTTTTCAGGGGTGTAGCCGCCTGAAGAACAGCCGCACAACATCACAGACAAGCAAAAGGTCGCAAGTAGTGCGACAACAAGCTTGGACGTACGCCTCAAAATACGAACCTCCATTCGAATTGACAATGTGTTCAGCCAGCTGACCTAGTCTTTGCCCCCACACTCGCGTACTGGGACTAAGCTCATCACATCGCCCTCTCGCCCAAAAAAATGGACGGTACGTCTTACCTCTAGGATGCGCCATGCTCACCCCGGATTCCCGGATGCTTACGTGGATCCTTTTGACCGCATCTGCCCTGGAATAGGAACAGCCCCTTAGCCGTTCCGCAACTACAGACCTGCCTGAAACGAGTAGTGATTATAGCAAAAACCAACAGCTTGCTCTATTTCTGTACCTAAACGGTTATTAAGATTAGTTTTCGTAGTGGGGATTTACGCAGCGATAAGCAAACATTGTCCAGCCTGTGTCCTTTAGGCTAATTGTTGTGCGCGTAATCATTGCGCAGGCTAAACGTCGTATGAAATAAGCGTTATACAAACTGAAGAGCGGTGCATAAACTGAAGCCCCGGATAACGTAGTAAGCTGACACGCTAAGATTTCCGCATGCGATTAACACCATACAGACTAGCGTGGTAAGAGCTGATGCAAAACAGAGCTCATAGCAAGTAGCGCGGAATGGCCTCTGTGTATGATGATCTTAACTAGAGTGGCGCGTTTTCCTTTCTATGCATGACGGGCCCCGTACCAAGCAGCGCGTTTATCTCTCTGTGCATGACAGCGTTCGTACTCCTGGTGCGGCAGCTTCCTTACGCGACGAACTTCTACGCGAGAGGGTGCGCTTTGGCTTGCGTGTATAGTGATCCCTAACCAGGCTGGCGCGTTAACCTCTGTGTGTATGATTTCGACTCATGCTTTATGGCTATGGCGCGAAACGGCCCCTGTGTATGGCAGCCCTTTACCAGCTTGGCGCGGAAGGGTCTCTGTGTATGATCGGCCCTCATATCAGTGGCGCGGAATGGGCTCTGTGTAT
>CAVCRX010000028.1:0-28450 GCA_963604935.1 Bacteroidaceae bacterium | reverse complement strand
GGTTCTCGGCGACGGCGAGATCACCAAGGCCCTGACCGTCAAGGTCGACAAGGTCTCCGCTTCTGCTCAGGCCAAAATCGAGGCAGCAGGCGGAAAGGTTGAACTGCCTTGCTAAACTCGCTGATTCAAGCATTTAAGATTCCAGAGTTGAGGAATAAAATCCTCTTCACTCTGGGCATCTTGGTGCTCTATCGCCTGGGTTCTTATATCCCAGTACCGGGTATTCCCTTCCGCGCTTTTGCAGATTCTTTCTCTGCTCAAGGCGTTTCGATGGTTATGCTCGACCTCTTCTCTGGTGGCGCTTTGTCCAACTTCTCGGTCTTTGCGCTAGGTATGATGCCCTACATCACCGCATCTATTATTATGCAGTTGATGCAAGGCGTTATTCCTGCTGTTGGCCGTTGGGCTAAAGAAGGCGAAACCGGCCGTCGTCGTATCACGCAGGTTACTCGTTACCTCACCTTGGGCTTAGCTCTTATCAACGCTGTAGGTTACTTGCTTCTGTTCAAGTCTGCTTCCTATGGTGTTGTATTCAACGAGGCTGTACCTGGCGTATTTAGCGACATCTTGGTCGTCTTCACTTTGGTTGCTGGTACTGCGTTTATCATGTGGATGGGCGAACTTATTACCCAGCATGGCGTTGGTAACGGCATGTCCTTGATTATCTTTATCTCGGTTGTGTCTTCTGTTCCTACTGCAATCTTCTCTTCTTTGAATTTGCAGTCCGATTTTGGTATGAGCATTGCAATTACCGTTTTGATTCTGGTAGTTGTTATTCTTTGTATCCCTGCCATCATCTTTATGGAGCGTGCTCAGCGCCGTATCCCTGTTTCTTACGCTAAGCGTGTTCAGGGTCGTAAGATGATGGGTGGTCAGAGCTCCTATCTTCCTCTGAAGGTTAACGCTGCTGGTGTTATCCCCATCATCTTCGCAAGCTGCTTGATTTACTTCCCAGCACAGATTGCTGCTCTGTTTAACGTTGATTGGTTGAGTGCTGCTGCTAACGCAATGAGTGCCGGTGTTGTTAACTGGATTCTCACCGCAATCCTCATCGTGTTCTTTGCATACTTCTATACCTCAATGGTATTTAACCCACAGGACACGGCAGAAAATCTGCAGCGTCAGGGTGGCTTTATCCCTGGTGTTCGTCCTGGCGAAAATACCGTTCAGTACATCAAGGATGTTCTGCATCGTGTAACTTTGCCCGGTGCATTGTTCATTGCTGTTATCGCTGTTGTTCCTTCAATCTTGTTCTACTTCACGAACAACTCTTTGATTCAGGCTTTCGGCGGTACTTCAATCCTGATTATGATTGGTGTTGCTCTTGACACTATGACCAAGGTTGAATCACAGCTTAAGATGTACAACTACGATGGTTTCTTCAAATAAATTTCAACAAAATCGAAATTTAGCTTAAACCATTTATACGCCCCTTCTCAAATTGCTGAGGAGGGGCGTTTTGCTGGGATTTCTGGTGTATCCTAAGGGATGTCAGAAACTTCTGAAAGGATTGACTATGAATATCGTTCTTCTTGGTGCTCCTGGTGCCGGAAAGGGCACTCAAGCAAAGAAGCTCGTCGAAAACCACGGAATGCTGCATTTGTCTACAGGCGATTTGCTTCGTGCGGCTGTTAAAGATCAGACTCCTCTTGGAATTCAGGCTAAGTCCTATATGGATGCAGGCGATCTTGTTCCAGACGAACTGATTATTAATATGGTTAAAGAGCGCATTCAGGCCGACGATGCTAAGAATGGCGTCATTTTTGACGGTTTCCCTCGTACCGCTACTCAGGCCGTCGCTCTTGATTCTGAGCTAGCAGAGCTTGGACAGCCCCTGCAGTATGCTGTTCTTGTTGATGTTAAGTCTGAGGTCATCATTAAGCGTCTCACCACCCGTCGCACTTGCCGTGATTGTGGCTATATTGGCTCTGATGCAGATGCAGCTTGCCCTAAGTGCTCTGGTGAAATGTATCAGCGTGACGACGATAACGAAGCAACTGTTACTAATCGCTTGAATGTCTACGAAACCTCTACTGCTCCTTTGATTGATTACTATCGCGGCAAGGATCTGCTGGTTACCATCGATGGCGATCGTCCTGTTGATGAGGTTTATGCCGACGTTGTTGCAGCGCTTGGTCTTTAATTTTTAGCTAGAACTACATAAACGCCCCGGCTTTTATGTAATAAAAAATATCAATAAAACTAAGGAGGTTGACCTGATGTGTTGGCCTCCTTTGTTGTTTTGCTCACCAAGCATCGGGGGTGATTGGAATTTAAATTCGGGTGAGCGGTAGTGCTTTTACTTGCAGACCCCTTTTACCGAACGATAGCGGTTACCGCTCTTGTTTCGATTCTGTTGCACAAGCAGACGTTGGTAGGATGAAGAGGCTTCGCAAGTACATACATTAGCGAGAGGAGAGGTATGTCACAGTTGACCGAAATCCGCTGGCACGCACGAGCTGGCCAAGGTGCTGTAACTGCAGCAAAGCTTGTGGCCGACACTGCGTTGCTCCAGGGAAATTACATTCAGGCTTGCCCTGAGTACGGTCCCGAGCGAACAGGTGCGCCCTTGAAGGCGTACACCCGTGTATCTGATGAGCCTATTCAGGTACGTAATAATATTTTGAACCCCGATATCGTTATCGTCATGGACGATACGCTGCTTTCTAGCATTGATGTTATTGAGGGTATTAAAGATGGTGGCCTGGTTATCCTTAACACCACCATGACCCCAGCTGAAGCTCGTGAAGCCATTAAGGCTCCCCAGAGCGTAAAGGTATATGTTCTTGATGCAACGGGTATCGCCCTAGACACTATTGGTAAAGATATGCCCAACACTCCACTTGTTGGTGCTCTTGCTAAGGTTACGGGTATGTTCCCAGCTGAGCTTGTTAAGAAGCGCTTTGAGCTTACTAATGGCAAAAAGTTCTCCCGCGAAATGATCGAGCGTAACTTCGCTTCGGTTGATCGCGCATATGAGGAGGTGCACGACTAATGGCCGAATTTGGTTACGAAAATTTTGAGCATTGGAAGCTTGAGGATTATCCAACTGGCTTCGTGTGCCCAGACGGTGGAACTTCCACTAATTGCTATACCGGCGGCTGGCGTTCTATGCGTCCTGTTTGGGATAAAGAAAAGTGCAAGAACTGCATGATTTGCTGGGCTTATTGCCCCGATGCTTCTATCGAAGTTGAAGACGGCGAAATGACCGGCATCGATTTATTCCATTGTAAAGGATGCGGTGTCTGTGTAACTGAATGCAAGTTTGGTGCTCTGTCTTTGATTACTGAAGCAGAAGCTCAGGCGCAGGAAAAGGAAGGGGAGTAGCATGGCTGAAAAGGAATATTTCTCCGCAACTGGTAATGCTATGGTTGCCGACGCTATGCGTCAGTGTGCTCCTGATGTAATGGCCGCATACCCCATTACACCTCAGACCACCATTGTCGAGGCCTACGCAAAGTTCGTTGCTGATGGTCGTGTTCATACCGAATATGTACCCGTTGAGTCTGAGCACTCTGCTCTTTCTGCTTGCATTGGTGCATCTGCTGCAGGCGCTCGTGTTGCAACGGCAACTAGCTCTCAGGGCTTAACTTACATGTATGAAGAGCTGCATATCGCTTCCGGTATGCGTCTTCCTATCGTTATGGCAAATGCTAACCGTGCAATTTCTGCTCCTATTAATATTCATGGCGACCATTCCGACATCATGGGAATGCGTGATTCCGGTTGGGTAATGCTGTTTGCTGAAAATGCGCAGGAAGCCTACGACAACACTATCCTTGCATTCAAGGTTGCCGAAGATCCCAATGTTTTGCTGCCTGTTTGCACGGCATTAGATGGCTTTGTCACCACGCACGCAATGGATGTTTGCTGCAAGGAAGAAGACGAAGTCGTAAAAGAGTTTGTGGGCGATTATCACCCCGAATTCCCCTTGCTTGATACTGATAACCCTACTGGTCAGGGCATGTTCGGTACCCTTGGTAACTACTACATGAAGACCAAGCTTATTGAACGCCGTGCTAACTTGGCTGCACTGGAGGCTTTTGAGCGTCATGGTGCTGAATGGGAAAAAATTACCGGTCGTCCTGTTAAAGCTGTTGATTGCTACGAAACCGACGATGCTGACTACATTGTTGTTGTTATTGGTTCGTGTGCGGGTAACGTTCGCCACAAGGTAAAAGAGCTTCGTGCTCAGGGCAAGAAGGTTGGCTTGGTTCGTCCTCGTATCTTCCGTCCTTTCCCCGCCGAGCAAATCGTTGAGGCCTGCAAGGGCGCAAAGGCCGTTGCTGTCTTTGATCGTTCTGACTCCTTGGGTGCAGACCACGGTCCTCTTGCTCTTGAAGTTCGTTCTGCATTCCAGGCTGCTGGCATGTCGACTCCTGTAAACGATTACATTGTTGGTCTGGGTGGCGCTGATGTCACACTGGAACACGTACAGCAGGTATTTGACCAGCTTGAGCAGCGTGTTGAGGGCACTTATGATGGCGCTCTTAACTACCTTGGTATCGAAGAGTAAGGAAGGGTCACAACATGGCTAACATTAAAGAGCTTTCTGCCCGTCCTGACGATTTAGCACCTGGTCATCGCCTTTGTGGCGGTTGTGGCGCATCCATTGCTGTGCGTCAGGTCTTGATGGGTCGCAACGATTACGACGTTGTTTGCTGCAGTGCTACAGGATGCTTGGAAGTATCTACTACTATTTATCCTGATAACGCTTGGAATGTTCCTTTTATTCATAATGCATTTGCAAATGCAGGTGCAACTATTTCAGGCGTCGAAGCAGCTTATAAGGGTCTTCAGCGCGCTGGTAAGATTCCTGCAGATAAAAAGATTAAATTCGTCGCATTTGGTGGCGACGGTGGTACTTACGACATCGGCTTGCAGTCTTTGTCAGGTGCAATGGAGCGCGGTCACGATATCGTCTATGTTTGCTACGACAATGGTGCATACATGAACACGGGTATCCAGCGTTCCTCTGCAACCCCTAAGGGTGCCTGGGCAACCACCTCTGAAGTTGGTAAGGTTCAGCAGGGCAAGATGGAAAAGCGCAAAGATCTTACCTCCATTATTGCTGCTCATGGTGTTCCTTATGTTGCACAGGCTTGTGTTGGTAACTGGCGCGACCTAGTTAATAAGGCAGAAAAAGCAATTGCTGTTGACGGTCCTGCTTTCATTAATGTACTTGCACCTTGTCCTCGTGGATGGCGTATCGATTCCAGTCAAACTGCTGAAATTTGCCGTAAGGCAGTTGATTCTAAGTTCTGGCCTTTGTTTGAGGTCGAAAACGGCAAATGGAAGCTGACTCCTGTTCGTGAAAAGAATCAGATTCCTGTTACTGAGTTCCTTAAGCCTCAGGGTCGTTTTAAGCATTTGTTTAAGCCTGGTAACGAGGCTCTGCTCGAAGAAATTCAGCAGGATGTTGATGACTTTTGGGCATATCTTGAAGGTCGCGTAGAGGGCTCCAAGAATCTCTAATTTTTGTATAAAATCTTGCTAATCACTCTGCATGAGCGGAATGAATGGGTAGGGGATTTTAAAGGAGAGCTAAGAAATTAGCTCTCCTTTTATCTTTTAGATTATCCACTTTTGTATTGAGTCTTGACTAAGCACTGCTTGCTGCGTACTCTAGTCGCTAACAAATGAATACAATCTTCAGGGCAGGGTGAAATTCCCGACCGGCGGTAAAGCCCGCGAGCGTATTAACGTTGATTCGGTGTAACTCCGAGGCCGACAGTAAAGTCTGGATGGAAGAAGATACTGGGGTTAACTCTTTTCTTGTGTTTTAGACGTCCTGAATCGGCTCGGTTCAGGACGTTTTTTTGCAAGGAGGAACACCTCCTTTTGTCTGATTTTCCCGGATTGTGTTCGCGGAATTATCGTTTGATAAAAGGAGGTGTTTTTATATGGAAGACTCATATTACATGCATCGTGCACTTGAGCTTGCAATGCGTGGGGTGGGTAAGGTTAACCCAAATCCTTTAGTTGGCGCCGTTGTTGTTAAAAACGGCAAGATTATTGGTGAGGGATGGCATGCAGCTTATGGGCAAGCTCATGCAGAACGCGAAGCGCTTGCTCATTGCTCCGAGGACCCAGCAGGTTCAACAATCTATGTTACGCTTGAGCCATGTTGCCACGAGGGTAAGCAGCCGCCTTGCACCGAGGCTTTGATTGAGGCTGGTGTTTCGCGTGTTGTCATGGGCGCCCCCGACCCCAATCCTTTGGTTGCGGGTAAAGGTATTGCTCAGTTGCGAGATGCAGGTATAGAGGTTATCGAGGGTATATGCGTTAAGGAATGCATAGAAATCAATAAGTCATTCTTCCATTACATCAAAACAAAGATGCCCTACGTCATCCTTAAGTATGCGATGACACTTGATGGCAAAATTGCAACTCGCACCGGTGCCTCGAAGTGGATTACTTCTGAAGTTGCGCGCCGTAAGGTGCATGAGGATCGCAATCGTTACGCAGCTATCATGGTTGGCGTAAATACTGTTATCAAAGACGACCCTGAGCTCACTTGTCGTCTAAATGATTTTGCTCATATTAGCCCGCACAACGAGCGTGAACTATCTGAGCGAAAGTACGATGATCTGCTTGAGCGGGAAACAGAATCTGACCAAGAGGCAATCGAGGCTAACCTTGATGGCTCGGATGTGACATTTGCTGACTTAGCGGGTAGTAATCCTATTCGCATTATTTGCGACACACATTTGCGCACTCCTCTCAACTCAAAGCTTGTTCAGTCTGCGATTGAGGTGCCTACCTATATTGCAACTTGTGAAACAAGCATGAAAAAGCAGATGCCATATCGTGAATGGGATGTGGAATTTATTGTCTGCCCAGAGGCCGACGGCCATGTTGATTTGTATTCCTTAATGGAAAAGCTTGGTGCAAAGGGAATTGATTCCGTGATTGTCGAAGGTGGCGCAGAGCTCAATTGGTCCACGCTTGCTTTTGACGTTGTCAATAAAGTTCAGTGCTACATCGCTCCAAAGATTTTTGGAGGAAAGGATGCACCATCGCCTGTTGCTGGTTTTGGTGTTGATACTCCAAAGCATGCTTTCGAACTGTCTGAACCAGTTGTTACGCAATTGGGCTGCGACTTACTTATCGAATGCGAGGTGAACTAGGTGTTCACCGGTATCGTTGAGGAAGTGGGTCAGGTTGCCTCTATTCGAAAAGGCGCTCATTCGGCGGTCTTAACTGTTAATGCTTCTAAGGTTTTGGAAGACGTACAAATTGGTGACTCTATTGCCACTAATGGTGTGTGCCTTACGGTAACGAGCTTTGATGCGCACTCTTTTAGTGCGGACGTCATGCATGAAACGCTTAATCGCTCATCGCTTGGTGCGCTGCATGGCGGTAGCTTGGTGAATCTTGAGCGTGCGATGGCAGCAAATGGTCGCTTTGGTGGCCATATCGTGAGTGGTCATATTGATGGCACGGGTCGAATTCAAAACCTTCGAGTTGATGATAACGCTGTCTGGTACACCATTGGTGCTGCGCCCGAAATCCTTCTCTATATCGTTGAAAAGGGTTCAATTACTATCGACGGCATCAGCCTGACTGTTTCGGGTGTTTCTAAAGACAGCTTTTCGGTGTCAGTAATTCCTCATACACGAGCTGCAACAAATCTTGCCAAGAAAGGCGTTGGCGATGTGGTCAATCTTGAAAATGACGTGGTCGCTAAATATATTGAGCATTTTTTAAGTGCTGGTGTTCTGCCTGATTATCTAAGCAACGCCTCTGCGCCCAATAAATCTTCTGAGGCAAAAGCTCAGAGCAAAAATGGCGGTGGCATAACCAAAGATTTTTTGTTAAAGAACGGATTCTAGGAGATTCATTTTATGGCTATTGAATTTAATACTATCGATGAAGCTTTAGCTGATCTTCGTGCTGGTAAATGCATTATTTGTACCGATGATCCCGATCGTGAAAACGAGGGTGATTTTATCTGTGCAGCAGAATTTGCAACAACAGAAAACGTTAACCTCATGGCTTCGGTTGCAAAGGGTCTTATATGTATGCCAATGAGCAAGGCAGTGTGCGATAAGCTCGCATTTCCTCCGATGGTTTCAGAGAATACAGACAACCACGAAACGGCGTTTACAGTCTCAATTGACCATGTTGACACTACCACTGGTATTTCCGCTGAAGAGCGCGGCCTAACTGCGCGTATGGTTGTTGCTGAAGAATCAAGGCCAACCGATTTCCGACGTCCTGGTCATATGTTCCCGCTGCAAGCTCGTCCCAATGGCGTTCTTGAGCGCAACGGTCACACCGAGGCAACGGTTGATCTATGCCGTCTTGCTGGTCTGAAAGAATGTGGTCTTTGCTGCGAGATTATGCGCGAGGATGGCACGATGATGCGTGCAAGTGAGCTGGCCGAACTCGCACGCGAGCTCGATCTCAAATTTATCAGCATCAAAGATCTTCAGGAATATCGCAAAAAGCACGAGAAGCATGTTGAGTGTGTTGCCGATACCAAGATGCCAACCAAGTATGGTCAGTTCCGCGCACACGCATACATCAATAAGTTAACGGGCGAACACCATGTTGCTCTTGTTAAAGGCGATTTAGGTAATGGTGAAGATGTTCTTGTCCGCGTTCACTCTGAATGTCTAACAGGTGATGCCTTTGGCTCCCTTCGTTGCGATTGCGGTCAGCAGCTTGCTGCCGCTATGGCTCAGGTTGAAGAAGAAGGTCGCGGCGTTGTTCTTTACATGCGTCAAGAGGGTAGGGGTATTGGTCTTGTTAACAAGCTTCGTGCTTATGAGCTTCAGGATCAAGGCATGGATACGCTTGAGGCCAATCTTGCGCTTGGCTTCGAGGGAGATATGCGCGAGTACTATATCGGCGCTCAGATTTTGTCTGACCTAGGTATCAAGACCATGCGTATTCTTACCAACAATCCCGACAAGATTTATCAGCTGAAAGATTACGGTTTAGAGATTATTGGCCGTGTGCCCATTCAGGTCGAAGAGACCGAACACGATCATTTCTATCTGAAGACAAAACGTGACAAGATGGGTCATCTGCTTCAGATGGAGGATTAAAAAGTCCTAATTTATCTGTAAGGAAAATTAGCAAAACTTTATACATTTTGTACGAAAACGATAATCAAACTATTTTGAAAGGATTTTCAAAAATGAATCTCATTGAAGGAAAAGTTGTATCTGATGGTTTAAAAATCGGCATTGTTGCCTCTCGTTTTAACGAGTTTATTACTGGCAAATTGGTATCCGGTGCTATGGATGGTCTGACTCGTCATTCCGTTGATGAAGCAAATGTCGATGTTGCTTGGTGCCCAGGAGCTTTCGAACTTCCTTTGATTGCTCAGAAGATGGTTGAAACCGGAAAGTATGATGCTGTTATCTGTCTGGGTGCAGTTATTCGTGGCGCTACTTCTCATTATGATTTGGTTTGCAACGAAGCTGCTAAGGGTGTCGCCCAGGTTTCGCTGAAGGCTGGCGTTCCCGTATTGTTTGGCGTTGTTACCACTGATACTATCGAGCAAGCTATTGAGCGTGCTGGCACGAAGGCAGGAAACAAGGGCTATGACTGTGCTTTGTCTGCCATCGAGATGGTTAACCTAATCAAGGCTATCGAGGCTTAATTAAAGCTTTGACAGTGCGCTAAAAAAGACGAAAACGGAGTTCTAATGCCCACTATTTTCTTTGATTACGACGGAACCTTGCATAACAGCATGGCAATTTATGGTCCATCTTTTAGGGCAGCCTATGCTTGGCTGGTTTCAGAAGGTCATATGCCTAATCAAGAATTTAGTGATGAGTGGATTAGTCAATGGCTTGGCTGGACTGCCGAGGCTATGTGGACAAGTTTTGCCCCTGAGTTACCTGAGGAGGTATGGCGTCACGCTGCTGACATTGTTGGTCAGCATATGGATTCGCTTACCGCCGATGGTAAAGCTCAGCTTTTCGAGGGCATCCCTGATGCGCTCGATAAACTTAAGAGTAAGGGGTATGAGCTTGCGTTTTTAAGCAATTGTCGTAGCGCTTATTGTGCGGTTCATCGCAATCAATTTGATCTTGATCAGTGGTTCGATGCTTACTATTGCGCCGAGGATTTTAAAGATATTCCTAAGTGGCAAATTTATCAGCAAGTTTGTGACCGTCATTCAAAGCCACAGATTATGATTGGTGATCGATTCCATGACTTAGATGTGGCCACAAAAGCCAATATCCCTTCAATTGGCTGCTCTTATGGCTTTGGGCAGCCAGAAGAATTAAAAGCTGCAACACTTTTGGTCTCTAGTCCCTCAGAAATACCTGCACAGGTTGAAAAGCTATTGAGCCTTTAGTCTTTAATATATGAACAAAAAAATGGACGCTTGGTTAAACTGAGCGTCCATTTTTTATGTCTTGATGAAAATGTATCGTTGAGTTTACTAGCTTAATCTAGGCCAACGGGCATTATGCCTCTAGTAATTTCTCAACACTTGCAAGCTTTACGCAGCAGATAAATACCTCCATTGCTTGCTCAAGCTCTGCCAGAGGGGGGAGTGTTGGTGCGATGCGGATATTTGAATCTTTGGGGTCGTTCTTATAAGGATAAGTTGCACCAGCACCCGTCATGGTGACGCCTGCTTCTTTTGCCAAACTTACGATGCGCTTAGCGCTGCCTTCGGGTCCGTCGAAGCTAATAAAGTAGCCGCCGTTTGGCTCTGTCCAGCTTGCGCAGCCAGTATCGGCTAAACCTTCGTTAAGCATTTTGATAACAAGCTCAAACTTAGGAGCAATAAGGGCTGCATGCTTTTGCATGTGAGCAGCAATGCCCTCACCATCTTTAAGGAATTCAGCATGACGAAGTTGGTTTAGCTTGTCGTGACCAATCATTTGGATTGTGATGTGGCTGCGGACTTCTTCAATATTTGCGGGACTAGCAGCCATTGCTGCAACACCTGCGCCAGGGAAGGTAATCTTAGAGGTGGAAGCAAATTTGTAATAACGATTAACATTGCCAGCTTCAGCACAAGCTTTTGCAATATCGAGCAGTTGATCTTGCTTTTCTACTTCTGCTTCAAGGTGGTGAACGCAGTAGGCGTTATCCCACATAATCTTAAAATCTTCGGCGGCACACTTCATGGATGCCAAGCGGCGAACCACTTTGTCAGAGTAAGTAATGCCAGTAGGGTTGGCATACTTAGGGACACACCAAATACCCTTAACTGCCTCATCCTTAACAAGCTCTTCAACAAGATCCATATCTGGGCCATCGTCAAGCAGGGGTACGTTAATCATTTCGATTCCGAAGCGTTCGGTAATAGCGAAATGACGATCGTATCCGGGAACGGGGCACAAGAACTTGACCTCATCCAGCCTACTCCAAGGAGTAGATCCCAAAGTGCCAAACATCATGAAACGCATGATTGAGTCATACATAATAGTGAGACTTGAGTTGCCAAAAACAATAACGTTTTCGGGCTCGTCATCGAGCATAGAAGCCATAAGACGCTTGCACTCAGGAATACCATCAAGAACGCCATAGTTGCGCAAATCGGTCCCATTTTCCGAAATGCAAGCAGACTCGGAATTAACAAGGTCAAGCATGGGCATGCTTAAATCAAGCTGAGCTTGGGCAGGCTTGCCGCGTGCCATATTAAGCGAAAGACCCTTTGCTTTGTGGCTTGCATATTCTTTATCAAGCTCGGCCTTTAAATCGAGTAGCTCATTTTTGGTGAGTTCGGAATAAATGGTCATATTGTTCCTTTCGCTTTTTGCGACCTGTCACAGGATGTGTAATCTTAATGACTTATAGGCTAAGTATAATGCCCATCATGAATTTGAATTCGACCAAATGGTCTAGAGCATATGAAAAGGTGTTGCATGGTTAATAACGACTTTTGGGTACTGCTAGCAATGCTGCTGTACTTCATTGTGGTAGTCATTATCGGATTTGTGTATGCAAAAAAATCTAACGAAAATTCAGATAACTATTTTTTGGGTGGACGAGGCTTAGGTCCATGGGTTACTGCATTTTCTGCTGAAGCATCGGATATGTCTGGCTGGCTGCTCATGGGTCTGCCTGGTGTTGCCTATTTTACGGGTGCCTCAGATGCGATGTGGACCGCTATTGGTTTAGCTATTGGTACCTATTTAAATTGGCTTTTTGTCGCAAAGCGTTTGCGAAAGTATTCGCAGGTAGCAGGAAACTCAATTACCTTGCCTGACTATTTTAGTAATCGTTTCCACGACACAAAGAATGTCTTGATGACCATCGCAGCAATTATCATCTTGGTCTTCTTTAGTATTTATGTTGGTAGCTGCTTTGTTACCTGTGGCAAGTTGTTCAGCACGATTTTTGGCCTCGACTACGCCACAATGATGGTTTTGGGTGCTCTTATCGTCTTTCTGTATACCTTTGTTGGTGGCTACTTGTCAGTATGTACAACCGATATGGTTCAGGGTGCCATCATGATTTGTGCTTTGGTGGTTGTGTTTCTTGGCTCGGTTGCTGCGGCTGGCGGTATTGAAAATACAGCTGCATTCTTACAGTCGATTCCTGGTTTCTTGTCGGGTGTTCAAACAGCAACACCTGTTCTAGATAGTCAGGGTTTGCAAGTTGTTAAAGATGGTCTGCCGGTATTTGGCGACCCTACAACCTACGGTCTCATTACTATCGTCTCTGGTTTAGCTTGGGGTTTGGGTTACTTTGGTATGCCGCAGGTGCTCGTTCGTTTTATGAGCGTTGAACATTCAAGCGCAATTCGTCAGTCACGCATCATTGCAACAGTATGGGTTGTTGTTTCTTTGAGTTGCGCAGTAAGCATTGGTCTTATTGGTCGTGCTGTTATTCCAACCGAATTCCTAACTCAGGCCAGTGCCGAAAACATCTTCATCGTTCTATCGCAAATGCTTCTTCCCAGTTTTGCTTGTGGCTTGGTTATTTCCGGAATTTTTGCGGCCTCAATGTCTTCAAGTTCTTCTTACCTATTAATTTCTGGATCAGCTGTAGCTCGTAACATTTTTAAGGGACTTGTAAAGCGCGACGCAACTGATAGGCAAGTTATGATTTGCTCCCGTATTACCCTGTGCGTCATTTTGCTCTTTGGTGTCGTAATCGCAATGGACGAAAACTCTTCAATCTTTAGCGTTGTGTCGTATGCCTGGGCGGGCTTTGGTGCATCTTTTGGTCCTTTGATGATTATGAGCCTCTATTGGCGTCGAACCAATTTTGCAGGTGCGCTTGCCGGCATGATTGGTGGCGCAGCGATGGTCTTCTTGTGGCATGAGGTAATAGCGGGCTTTGGTGGCATATTTGCAATCTACGAGTTGTTGCCGGCGTTTATCTTTAGTTTGATTTGTATTGTTGTGGTCTCGCTTCTGACGGGGGAGCCTGATAAAGAGGTTCTTGATGAATTTGACCACTACATGGAAGCAGATTGCTAAAGCATTTATAGGTAGACAGCGCCTTCAAATTACCTAGTTAGGAAGCCCGGGAGCAACGAGTTCCCGGGCTTTAAATTTGCTCTTCAAAAAAACCTTGAAGAAAGATGAATTTTTTTCTTGACGCTGCTTTGTATCTCCCGTATTATCTTTTTCGCTCGCTTGAAGCAGGAATGCTTCTGAGCGGCAAGCAGCTTGAAAATTACACATGATCCAAGCGTAAACTTGGGAGTGTTCCAGAGCGGTCAAATGGGACGGACTGTAAATCCGTTGGCTACGCCTTCCTAGGTTCGAATCCTAGCACTCCCACCAGTTGCTCGTGTAGCTCAGACGGTAGAGCGCATCCTTGGTAAGGATGAGGTCACCGGTTCAAGTCCGGTCACGAGCTCCATTTTACGGCGGTGTAGCTCAGTTGGTCAGAGCGCACGGTTCATACCCGTGTTGTCACTGGTTCGAATCCAGTCACCGCTACCACACAATCCGCCTACCTTATGGTAGGCTTTTAATTCGTAATTAGCCCTTTGGCGACTCTCTATAAGGAGGCAAGAATGTCCAAGGAAAAGTACGAGCGCACTAAGCCTCATGTGAACATCGGTACCATCGGTCACGTTGACCACGGCAAAACTACTCTGACTGCCGCAATCTCCAAGACCCTTTCTAGCAACGATGGTTCTCACGGCACTGCTGCTGCTGACTTCACTGCATTCGAAGATATCGATAAGGCTCCCGAGGAGCGCGAGCGTGGTATTACCATCTCCATCGCTCACATCGAGTATGAAACCGACACTCGTCACTACGCACACGTTGACTGCCCCGGCCATGCTGACTACGTCAAGAACATGATTACCGGTGCTGCTCAGATGGACGGTGCTATTCTGGTTATCGCTGCTACCGACGGCCCTATGGCTCAGACTCGTGAGCACATCCTGCTCGCTCGTCAGGTCGGCGTTCCTTACATCGTTGTATTCCTGAACAAGTGCGACATGGTTGACGACGAAGAGCTCATCGAGCTCGTTGAGATGGAAGTCACCGAACTTCTCGATTCCTATGGCTTTGAGGATTGCCCCATCATCAAGGGTTCTGCTCTTAAGGCTCTCGAGGGCGAGAAAGAATGGCAGGACAAGATCTGGGAGCTCATGGACACCATCGACTCCTACATCCCCACTCCTGAGCGTGCTACCGATAAGCCCTTCCTGATGGCTATCGAGGACACCATGACCATTACCGGCCGTGGTACTGTTGCTACCGGTCGTGTTGAGCGTGGTACCCTTCACCTCAACGACGAGCTTGAGATCGTCGGTATCAAGGAAACCACCACTACTGTCTGCACCGGCATCGAGATGTTCCGTAAGCTTCTCGACGAGGCTCAGGCTGGCGACAACATCGGTTGCTTGATGCGTGGTATCAAGCGTGAAGACGTTGTTCGTGGTCAGGTTCTCTGCAAGCCCGGCTCTGTTACTCCTCACACCGAGTTCATGGGTCAGGTTTACATCCTTACCAAGGACGAGGGTGGCCGCCACACTCCCTTCTTCGATGGCTATCGTCCTCAGTTCTACTTCCGCACTACTGACGTTACCGGCGTTGCACATCTGCCCGAAGGCACTGAGATGGTCATGCCTGGCGACAACGTTGAGCTTCGCGGCGAGCTGATTCACCCCATCGCTATGGAGGAAGGCCTCCGCTTCGCTATCCGCGAGGGTGGCCGTACCGTTGGCTCCGGTCGTATCACTAAGATCATCAAATAACTGTTGATCTAATTCAGCTTTAGCTTGGAGGGGTCTGCTTATGCAGGCCCCTCTGTTAGCAAATCATGTGTAAATGCAAGCGCACGAATAGATACTTAAAGGAGAATTCATGCGTACTTTGGTCACTTTGGCCTGCACTGAGTGCAAGCGCCGTAACTACACGACCAAGAAGAACAAGCAGAATAATCCCGATCGCATCGAGTTCAAGAAATACTGCAAGTGGTGCAACAAGCACACCTTGCACAAGGAAACTCGTTAAGATTAGGCACCAAATAGGCCAGTAGTTCAATTGGTAGAGCAGCGGTCTCCAAAACCGCAAGTTGTGGGTTCGAGTCCTACCTGGCCTGCCAGCTTGTTTTTAGCAAGAGCAGCCTCCAGGCTGCTTCTTTGGCGTTATAGAGAATTGGTTTTCCAGAGCAGGAAGTTATATGGCAAAGAAGTCTAAAACTCAAAGGGCAAAGGCATCTGCAAATCGCCAAGCCAAAAAGGCCCAGGCATTGCAGGAGGAAGTCGTTGTCCAGGAGGAGGCTCCTAAAAAGCGCTTCTTCGGCAGCAAGGACGACAGCAAGTCCGAGAAGCTCCAGCCTTACCAGGAAGCAAGAAAGGCTGACTCCGGTAAGCCTTCTAAGGCTCCCAATTTCCTTCAGCAGGTTCGATCTGAGATGCGCCGCGTTACGTGGCCTACTCGCAAGGATGTCATTCAGTGGAGTGGCGTTGTTGTAGCAGCTCTTATTTTCTTCGGCCTGTTTTGTGTCGTCCTTGATGACGGTGTCATCACCCCAATCCTTTTCGCAATCTCGAACTTGGGAGCGTAAGACATGTCTAAAAAGTGGTATGTCCTTCATACGTATGCCGGCTACGAGAACAAAGTAAAAGCGGCACTTGAGCAGCTTCGCGAAATGCAGGGACTTGAGAACAATATCTTCGCTATCGAAATTCCCTCCGAGACTGTCACCGAGATTAAGACTGACGGTCAGCGTAAGGAATCCGAGAAGAAGGTTCTCCCTGGATATGTTTTGGTTCGCATGGACCTAGACGATCGCACTCAGGCTCTTGTTCGTCGCACTCAGGGTGTTACCGGTTTTGTCGGTAGCGAGGGAAATCCCGCACCCCTTACGCGCGAAGAGTACAACAAGATCATGAAGCGCACCTCTCATGAAGCACCTAAAAAGACCACTTCTAGTCTTGAGGTCGGTCAGGCTGTTAAGGTTACCAACGGTCCTCTCTCTGAGTTTGACGGTGTTGTTTCCGAGGTTAGCCCTGAGGCAGGCAAGGTTAAGGTTCTCGTTTCCATCTTTGGTCGAGAGACTCCTGTTGAACTGTCTTATGGTCAGGTCGAAGTGATCTCTTAATTTGACTATAACGTGCATCTTTTGCGCCCTAATGTGGAAGGGGCTTCTCGCAGATGTGCTTGTTATAAGTGATACTTAACGATATTTCAGTTGAAAGGAACGCTGAAATGGCTGAAAAGAAAGCAACGGGCTTTATTAAGCTGCAGATTCCTGCAGGCCAAGCAAACCCCGCGCCTCCCGTTGGCCCCGCACTGGGTGCTCAGGGCGTCAACATTATGCAATTCTGCCAGGCATTTAATGCTGCAACTCAGGATAAGACTGGCACTATTGTCCCTGTTGAAATCACTGTTTACGAGGACAAATCTTTCACCTTCGTTTGCAAGACTCCTCCCGCAGCATTCTTGATCAAGGAAAAGCTTGGTCTTAAGCGCGCTTCTGGTGTACCCCAGCTGCGCAAGGTTGGTACTTTGAGCGTTGAGCAGCTTCGTGAGATTGCTGAAATCAAGCTCCCTGACCTCAATGCTAACGACATTGAGGCAGCAATGGAAATCGTTGCTGGTACCGCTCGTTCTATGGGTGTTGAAATTGAAGGCCGTGAGCCCAAGAAGAAGTACGAGGTTTCTCGTCGTCTTGCTACCGTCCTTGCAGAAGAAGACGCTCGCTAGTTTTTAGGTTAAAACCAGTCTCCACATGACTGGAACTGTGGAAGGGCATAAAGCCCGCTACACCACGAAAGGATTTTTAGAATGGCTAAAATTTCTAAGAAGAGGGCTGCAGCTCTTGCAGCTATCGAAGAGGGCAAGTTCTACGCTCCCTACGAAGCAATGGCTAAGGTAAAGGAAATTGCCTATGCTAACTTCGACGAGACCGTAGAGGTTCACTTCCGTCTTGGCATTGACACTCGTCAGGCTAACCAGCAGGTACGTGGCACAATTTCTCTGCCCAATGGTTCTGGTAAGACTGTTCGCGTTGCTGTCTTTGCTGAGGGCGACGCTGCTCGTGCAGCTGAGGAAGCTGGCGCTGACATTGTCGGTTCCGACGACTTGGTTGCTGACGTTCAGAAGGGCATCATCGACTTTGATGCTACCGTTGCAACTCCCGATCAGATGTCTAAGGTAGGCCGTCTTGGTCGTATCCTTGGTACTCGCGGCTTAATGCCTAACCCCAAGCTTGGCACTGTTACCAACGATGTTGCTAAGGCTGTTAAGGAGCTTAAGTCTGGTCGTGTTGAGTATCGTGCTGACCGTTATGGTATTGCACACGTTGTTATCGGTAAGGTTTCCTTCTCCGCTGAACAGCTTGCTCAGAACTACGGCGCACTGATGGATGAGATTCTTCGCGTTAAGCCTTCTGCTGCAAAGGGTCGCTACATTAAGTCCGTTACTGTTACCTCTTCAATGAGCCCTGCAGTTTCTATTGATGCTGCTATCAATCGTGACTACGACGTTCCTGCTAAGTAGTTTTTTGTATCGCTTATTTTTAGGGAGCCTTCATGGCTCCCTTTTTTATTTGTCTAATCTTGTTCAGCGCACTCTGTTTTGGTTATCTATTGCTTTTCGTTATAATGTGAATTGGAAAATTTTACACATTCTTAAGTCATTCATGAGCGTATTAGAACGAGGTATATCAGTGAGCGAAAAGCAAGATTCCATCAAAGAGCTTGCAGTGACAATCTCAAAAAACCCTAAGCTTCTAGACGAGGTTATCAATCAGCTGGAAGGTAATTCTCGTCGAGCCAGGCAAAATGCCGCAGCAGTTCTCTCGCAGCTTTCCAAAATCACCCCAGAGCTTTTAATCCCTCATGCTGGATCTATTGAGGATGCGCTTGATCGCCCCGAAGCTCAAACTCGCTGGGAATGCC
The DNA here is from genome assembly GCA_963604935.1 of Bacteroidaceae bacterium. Taxonomy (GTDB): domain Bacteria; phylum Actinomycetota; class Coriobacteriia; order Coriobacteriales; family Eggerthellaceae; genus Anaerotardibacter. The sequence goes on along the minus strand of CAVCRX010000028.1, from coordinate 10,146 downwards.
TCGAAGCTTTAACAAACATGGTTTCTGTTGATTCTCGCGCTTGTGATAAAGCTTTACAGGGCGCAGAGAATGCTCTTTTTGACGAAGATAATGGCTTCGTTCGTTTGGCTGCATTCCGTTTTATTTGCCAGCTTGGTGCTACGACTAATGCTCGTTCTGAAAAGACCTGGCCATTACTTGATGAAGCTATTCAGTGCTATCACGGTGACTATGAGTATCTTGATATGCTTGCGGCTCTCATTCAGTTTACTGAAGGCAAAATTTCGCCCTCAGTAAAAACGGCTCTAAAGGAACGTGTTTCCTTTGATGCCGAAAATAGTCATGGGCCGCTGCAGAAACGCTGCCAGCAGGTTGTTGATGCTTTAAGCTAAATTGCAGCTTTTAAATATCAGTTTATTTAAAATCCAAGTTCTTTATTAGGGCTTGGATTTTGTTTTGTAAACGTTTTGCTCTACGTAAAACTTAGATTTCCATCCACCCTTTTGTTGGATTTCTTAAGGTTCCAAGCGTCATAATTAACTAGTTCTAAAGTGCTATGTGTATCAATATGTACAAATTTTTGGAGGTTTTACCTATGGCAAAACATGTCGTCACGTTGATTCCTGGTGACGGAATTGGTCTTGAGACTTCTTCTGCGATGCAAAAAGTTGTTGCTGCTGCTGGTGCTGAAATTGAGTGGGAAGTCGCAGAAGCCGGTGCACATATGATTGAATCATGCGGTACACCTCTCCCTGAATCTACTATTGATTCTGTGCGTCGTAACAAGGTTGCTATTAAAGGTCCAGTAACTACTCCTGTTGGAACTGGTTTTCGCAGTGTCAATGTTGCTCTTCGTAAAGCACTTAATCTAAATGTTTGCTTGCGTCCTGTTCTCTCAATTCCCGGAACCGGTTCGCGCTATGAGGATGTAGATCTTGTTGTAGTTCGTGAAAACTCAGAAGACTTATATGCTGGTGTTGAGTTTGAAGAGGGGACCGAAGGCGCTAAAAAGCTTATTGAATTCTGTGAAGCCGAAGGTGCGGGAACCATCCGTCCCGACTCCGGTATTTCGATTAAACCTATTTCAATTACTGCCACAAGGGCTATTGTTAAGTATGCCTTTGAATACGCAAAGAAGCATGGTCGCAAAAAGGTAACTGCAGCTCACAAAGCTAACATCATGAAATATTCCGATGGTTTATTCCTTCGTGAGGCTAGGGAAGTTGCTAAGGATTACCCCGAAATTGAATTCAACGACAACATTATTGATGCATTCTGTATGAACCTTGTTATTGATCCCTCGCGTTTCGACGTTATTGTTTTCCCAAATTTGTACGGAGATATTGCATCGGATCTTTGCGCTGGCTTAGCTGGTGGTCTTGGCATTGCTCCAGGCGCCAACATTGGTCCTGAGTATGCTGTTTTTGAGGCAGTACATGGTTCTGCTCCTGATATCGCAGGTCAGGACAAGTGCAATCCTACCGCTGAGATTTTATCTGCCGCAATGATGCTTGATCACCTTGGTGAACTTGAATGCGCAAAGAAAATTCGCACTGCAATTCGAAAGGTCTATGCCGAAGGCAAGGTTATTACCGGAGATATTCGTTATGCAACCCAGTCGGATCTGCCTGCTGCAACATGCACAGACTTCACAAACGAAGTTTGTCGCATTTTGAATGAAATGGAATAGCTTGGGATGTAGCGATTCTGGGCTTTTGCACGAGGTGCTCAGTTTTAGTTAAAGTCAGAACTTGTAATCGAAACCTATAAATCTCATAGCCAATATAAGGAGCGAAGATGAGCTCAGTTACAGCACAGCTGAAGGTTGGATCAAAAGATTACCTAATTTACCCCTTGCGCGACATTGAAGGAATTGAAAAGCTTCCTTTAGCGCTTAAGGTTCTTGCAGAAAACGTCTTACGTAACGTTTCGGACGACGATTACGCTCACAAGCTGGTAAATCGCATTGTTGAAGCCGGTTTAAATGGTGAAGTGGGTAGCGAAATTGAGTTTGCTCCTGCACGAGTTCTCTTCCAGGACTTTACTGGTGTTCCTGTATTTGTTGACTTCGCGGTAATGCGTGAGGCTTGTGCTTCGCTTGGCGGTGATCCAAAGAATATCAACCCCCAGGTTCCTTGTAATCTGGTAATTGATCATTCTGTTATTGCTGACGAATTTGGTTGTACAGAAGCCCTTGAGCGAAATATGGAGCTTGAGTACGACCGCAATCATGAGCGTTATAACTTCCTCAAGTGGGCTCAGTCTTCGTTCCAGAATGTATCCATTGTTCCTCCTGGAGCAGGAATTTGCCATCAGCTGAATATCGAGCGTTTTGCTTCGGTGGTTATGACGAATAATCAGGATGATGTTACGACAGCCTACTTTGATACGCTCGTTGGCACTGATTCTCATACGCCAACCGCAAATGGTATTGGTGTTTTGGGTTGGGGCGTTGGAGGCATCGAAGCTGAGGCCGCAGCTCTTGGTCAGCCTATTACTACACTTGTTCCACGCGTTATTGGTGTCAAGCTTACTGGCGCATTACCTAAAGAATGCAGTGCGATGGATCTATCACTTACCTTTGCTCAGATGTTGCGCAAAGAAGGCGTAGTTGGCTGCTTTGTTGAGGTTTTTGGTGAAGGTGTTTCAAGTTTGTCTGCGACGCAGCGAGCCTGTGTTTCTAATATGACACCTGAATATGGAAGCACCTGCACTTTGTTCCCCGTTGACGATCAAACACTTGATTATCTGCGTCTTACAGGGCGCTCCGAAGAACAAATTGCTTTAGTTGAGGCTTATGCAAAAGAACAGGGCTTTTGGAATGATCCTAATGCAGAGCACGTTTATAGCTCAGTTCTTACGCTCGATCTATCAACGGTGAAGCGTAGTCTGGCTGGTCCTTCACGCCCTCATGATCGAATCGACCTGGATGGGGCTCAGCTTCGCTTCCAAGCAATCTGTGCAGAGCGAAATCTTGGTTCTGAATCAAAGACGGTTAGCTTGATGGGTAGCGACTTCGAGCTTACTCATGGAGCCTTGGCGATTGCTGCGGTTACTAGCTGCACTACTGCAACGGATGCTTCTATGATGCTTTCGGCTGGTTTGCTTGCTCGCAATGCGGCAGCACGTGGTTTAAGCCCTAAGCCTTGGGTAAAAACAATTCTTGCTCCCGGCAGTAAGACCACCGAGATGATTCTTGATAAAGCTGGTCTTATGCCTGGCTTAAAGCAACTTGGTTTTTATACCTGTGGTTTTGGCTGCATGAGCTGCATCGGCAATTCTGGTCCTGTTTTGCCTGAGCTTCACGAAATTGCAAACGATATCGAGTTAGCGTCTATTCTTTCTGGTAATCGTAATTTTGATGGCCGTATTTCACCTGATGTGTCGCAAAATTACCTCTGTCAGCCTGCACTGGTAATCGCATACTCTTTGGTTGGTACTATGGACTTCGATTTTAAGACGCAGGCAATAGGTCTAGACCCTGAGGGCAACAATGTCTACCTGGCTGATATCTGGCCAGATGCAAGTGAGGTTGAATCGCTTCTGTCTAGCTGCTGCACTAGTCAAGTATTTGACGAATCCGGCAAGGGTTTGTTCGATGGCGATGAGCGTTGGCGTGCTCTTTCCGGAGCAACTGGTGACGTTTTTGAATGGGATGAGTCTTCAACTTATGTTCGCCGAGCTCCTTATTTTGACGGTATGGGTACAGAGGTTATTGATCCAGAACCCGTTACGAAGGCACGAGTCCTTCTTGATTTAGGTGACTTTATTACCACTGATCATATTTCGCCTGCAGGCACAATTGCACCTGATTCACCAGCTGCACGTTATCTCGAAGGTCATGGGGTTAAGAGTGAAGACTTTAATACCTATGGCGCACGTCGTGGTAATCATGAAGTTATGATGCGTGGAACTTTTGCCAACGTAAAGCTCATGAATAAGTTAGCCGACGGCAAGAAGGGCGGCTGGACGCTCGATCAGCTTGATGGTTCCATTAAGGCTGTCTGGGATGCTGCCGAGCATTATCAAAATGAAAATGTTCCCCTAGTGGTTCTAGCTGGCAAAATGTATGGCTCTGGTTCTTCGCGCGACTGGGCAGGTAAAGGCCCTATGCTTCAGGGTGTTAAGGCTGTTTTTGCCGAAAGCTTTGAGCGTATTCATCGCTCTAACCTTATTGGTATGGGAATTTTGCCACTTCAGTTTAAAGACGGGGAAAACGCTTCGGCTCTTGGCCTAGATGGAACCGAGCTTATTTCTATCGACCCCATCGACTTCTCTAAGGGCCTGCCTAAGCCAAGTGTGGTAACGGCTCATGCGGAAAAGTCTGATGGCTCAGTTGTAGATTTTGAAGCTGTGGTTCGTATCGATACGCCCACCGAAGGCGATTACTATCGAAATGGTGGCATCTTGCAGTTTGTCTTGCGCTCTTTGTCGTAGTTTATAGAATCCTCATACAAAAGCTATGAAGCGGCTGTCGTTTGAGATTTGGTGGTAACTTAGTTTCTAGTAATCAAAGTTAGTTACTAGGAGCAGGGTTCATGCTAGCTTTGTTAAGAATGTCGTGCTCTTTTTGGGTGCGGCATTCTTCTTTTTTGGTAAGTGCTCTGAACTCATATAAAATTAATGCTCTGTAGCAAGAAAAGAGGGGAGATTCTATGAGTATGAAACAGAATCCCTTTGACTTCACATCGATGTTCGACGAAGAAAGCACTGGCTATCAGCGTCCTTCGATCGATTTCAGTGATTTCAAAGCGAGCTTAGCTCAATTAAGCCGAAAAGCATTTATTGTCATTGTCGTTGCAATCGTTATTATTGCCGCATTTTGTTACTGGTGGTTCCATCCAGCCATCAATATACATAGCGAAGATTTGTGGGAATTTGTCTGCCTCTTTATCCTTCTCCCGCTTTTTATAATCTTCTTTGCCTTTAGGCAAATTTATGCCAGTGGCGTTGGTAAGCGCGAAAAAAGCCCTAAAAAAGAAAAGCTGTTCAGCGGATTAATGGCTGCGCCTTTGGTAATTGCCGGATTAGGTTTGGTTGGTCTTCTGCTGTCTCAATCATTCTTCCCAGGTAATGCGCAAAAATATGCATCCATTTTGCAAACTACAGATGGAAACTTTTCTGAAGATGTAGAAGAAATCGACTACAGCACTATTCCTTTTATTGATCGCGATTCAGCGGTGCTTCTTGGTAATCGAGCTATGGGTACTATGGCTGATTACGTATCACAGTTTGAAATTTCTTCTTTGTATTCCCAGATTAATTACAAGGGATCGCCAGTGCGAGTAAGCCCCCTTAATTATGCTGACGTGTTTAAGTGGTGGACTAACCAATCTTCGGGAATCCCTGGTTATGTCATTGTAAATATGAATACACAGGATACAGAGGTTGTTCGTACCTCTGAGCCTATTCGTTATTCCGATTCTGATCCTCTTTTTAATAACGTTGATCGTCATGTTCAGCTGCATTATCCAACGTATATGTTTGACGAAAAGTCATTTGAGATTGACGAGGACGGCAATCCTTACTGGGTATATCCGGTACAAGATCGAACCATTGGTCTCTTTGGTGGTACCACCATTCAGCGTGTTGTTCTTTGTAATGCGTGCACAGGTGAGTGTCAGGACTTTGCAATAGATGATGTTCCTGAATGGATTGACCGAGCTTATCCAAGTGATCTGTTGGTTCAGCAGTACAACTGGTATGGTGCTTATTCCAACGGTTGGATTAATTCTTGGCTTGGCCAGGAAGGGGTTCGTCAAACTACTCCAGGCACTAATGGCAAAGCTGGTTATAACTACATTGCTCAGGGTGATGACGTATGGCTCTACACCGGCGTTACTTCAGCAACAGCTGATAATTCCGTAATTGGTTTCGTTTTAATCAATCAAAGAACCGCTGAATCGCATTTTTATGCAGTAGCGGGCGCAACTGAAGCATCAGCAATGAGTTCAGCAGAGGGTCAGGTTCAAAACCTCAAGTATGACGCTACGTTCCCCTTGCTTCTTAATATTAATGGTCAGCCAACATACTTCATGGCTTTGAAAGATGACGCAGGTCTTGTAAAGAAGTACGCCATGATTGATATTCAGCGCTATCAAAACGTTGCTGTTGGTGATTCCTTGAGCGCAACCCAAAAGTCTTACGAATCCCTGTTGAAAGCTAATGGTGTCAATAAGAAATCCTCGGCATCGCAGCAGGGAAGTGCCGAAGTTAGCACAAGTGTAAAGGGCACCATTAAATCTATTTCTCCTGTGGTGATTGATGGACTGACGCACTATTACATAATTCTTAAAGGAGACGACACTATCTATGATTGTCCCGTAGATACTGTAGTGGATATTATTCGCTATTCCGTTGGAGACAAAATTAAGCTTTCGCTTTCTACTGATGTAGCGACACCTCGTGTTGTTGAAGGAATTAACTAAGCATAAAATTTGTCTTGACACCTCGGTTTTGGCGTGCGAAACTATTAAGGCTCTAATTGAGTGTTATATGAATTGTTCCGCTGCCCAAGACAGCTGGCACCGTAAGGTTTAATCGCGAAAGCGGCCCGCCGAGGTGGTCGATAGCAAAATGCTTGTTGACCCCTGCTGTCCTGTGGACGGCAGGGGTTGTTTATTTAAGCGATCCCTCCCATTGCGCGGAACCTAAGCGCTGTGGGAAGGAGGTGTACATAGAATGCCCAATACAAAGAACGTCGCTACCCTCGAAGCTATCAAGGCTGATCTTGCTGATATTACTGCTGTCTGGGCTGTTGACTACCGCGGTCTGACCGTTAAGGAAGTTGAGCAGCTTCGTCGTAATGTCCGTGAAGCTGATGGCGTTATGAAGGTTTACAAGAATTCTCTTATGTCTATCGCTCTTGCTGATCTTGAGCTTCCTAACATGGACGAGATTCTTGCTGGCCCTTCCGCTTTCGTCTTTACGACTGGTGATCCCGTAGCTCCCGCTAAGGCTCTGAAGGACTTTGCTAAGTCCAACCAGAACTTGGAGCTTAAGGGTGGCATCATGGAGAATGAGTTCCAGGACGCAGCAGCTGCAAACGCAATCGCATCTCTGCCTTCTCGCGATCAACTCCTCGGTGGAATCGCCGCTTCTCTTACCGCTGTTGCTTCTCAGCTGGCAATCGCCTTTGGCGAAATGTCCGAAAAGGAAGTTGCTTAAGCAAAGGCTGCGAATATGCAGCTTAAACTTAGTAAATAAAAGTATTGCCGCATAAATAGGTTTTGCGGCCTTTGAAAGGATTATTACTATGACCAACGAAGAAATCGTTGCTGCACTTGGTGAGAAGTCCCTCACCGAGCTTGCCGAGCTTCGCGATCTGATCTGCGAGACCTTCGGTGTTTCCGCTACTGCTGCTGTTGCTGCTGCTCCCGCTGATGGCGGTGCTGCTGGCGGTGCTGAGCAGACTGAGTTTGATGTCATCCTCGAGGGCTTTGGTGACGCTAAGATTGGCGTTATTAAGGCTGTTCGTGAGATTGCTGGTCTGGGCCTCAAGGAGGCTAAGGCTCTGGTTGAGTCCGCTCCTGCTCCTGTTGCTGAGAAGGTTGACCAGGCTAAGGCTGACGAGATCAAGGCTGCTCTCGAGGAAGCTGGTGCTGCTGTTACCGTTAAGTAATCAACTTAACGATACCTGCGTACTTTCGCAAAGTAAAAAGAAGGGATCCATAAGGGTCCCTTCTTTTTTTATTCTTTATGTTTTTCTTTGGCTATAGCCAGAGCTTCTTCGTTTAATAATTCGTATATTTGCTTCGTATTGCCACTAAGTAGCTGAAGATGTTTGTTGATAGTCTCGTAATCGCCTCGTTCCGCTGGGCCGGTAAGGCTTTTTATCGGGCCTAGAGAGGCTATGTTTTGCGCATTTCCTAAAAATAAAGGAGCAAGAGCACCAGCGGCAGCTTTTGTGCTAAAGCCACATTTCTCAAGCTCTTTAGCAGCTAAAGAATAGAGGGCTACGACATGATTTGAGGCAAGCACTGCTGCGGCGTGGTATCTGGTTTTTTCTTCAGTGGATATCGTCTGAACAGGATTTCCCATCTCTGCATAGAGATTAGTCATCAAGGCAAGTTTTTCCTCGTCGCCTTCAACTACAAATAGCGCCTTATTGAGCTTCTTGGCTGAATCTATTTTTGAGGCAATTGCGAATAGGGGATGAGTTGAATAGGCATATGCGCCGTAATCTTTAGCATTGCTTAAGATATCAGAAGAAAGCGATCCACTCGCATGGCTTACGAGCTTGCCCTTAAGCAATTGTGCGGTTTTTGGGTTTCTGCATAGCTTGGTCCAAACATCGGCTATTGCATCGTCTGGTGTTGTTATATAGAGCAGATCGCACTTCTCTAATAGCTCAGCTGCATCTTTGTAGGCTTTGGTATCACAGAGTTTAGCAGCCTCTTCGGCAGAGGAGCTAGTTCGGCTTATGTAACCTACAATTTCATGTTTCTTTTTAAGATATAAACCAAGGGTGCAACCAACTTTTCCTGCGCCCATAAAAGCAATTTTCATAGCTATTCCTTGACGTAATCACGTGATACAAAAATGCCCCTTACTTGCGGAAAACAGGTAAGGGGCGAAGTTTTATAGTTACCTAGCTTTTATGCGAAAACGCAGAAGCGAAGGACTAAGTATGCGCAAGCAATAGCAACGCAAACAATCATGATTGGGAAGCCAACCTTGGTGTATTCCATAAAGCTGATTGGATAGCCATTACGGTTAGAAATGGATGCCATAACAACATTTGCAGAAGCACCAATAAGAGTGCCGCAGCCGCCTAAACATGCACCAAGAGACAGTGCCCACCAGAGAGGCTGGACGTCTACACCAGCATTGCCCATGCTAATCAGAATTGGAGCCATTGCGGCAACCAGAGGAATGTTGTCAAGGAAGGAAGACAGGATTGCTGCTGCCCAGACCAGGACAACGATTGCAAGCAGAGTATTGTTGCCAGTAAAGTCAACCAGAGCGTTTGCAGCCATCTCGATAACACCGGTGTGTTCCATGCCGCCTACAACAACAAACAAACCAGCAAAGAATCCGATGGTCGTCCATTCGACGTCATGAACAATCTTTTCGATATCAGCGCCAGAAATTAAGAACATAACAGCAGCGCCGGTAAGAGCGATGGTGCTTGGCTCGATGTTTGCAAAACCGTGAAGGCAGAAAGCAAGAGCAACGATAACGATCATAGCAACCGACTTACGGAAAAGCTTTTTATCATGGATAGCGCCAACTTCATCAAGCTCCATAACGGCAGCTTTTTTGTCTTCGGTCACATGAAGGTTGCGACCATACATAAAGTAGAAAATGGCGGTAACGACAGCCATGATGACAAGAATGACGGGAGCGTCGTACTCAAGGAAGTCAAAGAAGCTAAAGCCTGCAGCAGAGCCAATCATGATATTGGGAGGGTCGCCAATCAAAGTAGCGGTACCACCAATATTGGATGCAAGAATCTCTACAAGGAAAAATGGAATAGGGTTGATATCTAAGAGGAGTCGACAAACTGTATAAGTAACTGGGCCAATTAGCAAAACGGTAGTTACGTTATCCAAGAATGCAGAACAAACGGCGGTAATAATGGCAAAGACCATCATGATGAGCCATGGATTGCCTTTAACCATCTTTGCCGACTTGATAGCCATGTACTCAAAGATGCCTGAAGCTTTGATAATGCCAACAAACATCATCATGCCAACAAGGACACCTAGTGTGCCAAAGTCGATAGACTCCATGCCTCCGTCAAACGTGACAATGCCCAAAAGGATAAGTACAACGGCACCAGATAAAGCGGCGACGGTACGATGTATCTTTTCGGATACAACAAGGGCCATCACGACTACGAAGACAACAATAGAAATAATTTGTGCTGTAGTCATAACCTAATTTCACTTCTCGAGGTTTACCAAATAATTACGAAAGTATAGCCAAGCTCTAACGTCTTTAGATTAAAAAGCTACTAATTTATGGGGGAAACGTCATACAACATTAGGTGAAGGGCAAGTTAAAGCGCGATTGCCGAATTTTTTTCAAAAAAAAGCAAAAAAGTTGTTGACACGAGCTATCAAGGAGCGTAAATTACCTACTTGCGCCAAGCGCCCCTAACAAGCGCAAAGCGCAGCGGCAAACAAGCCGCGGTACCTTGAAAACCGGATACTGCGAATTCAA
>CAVCRX010000027.1:0-2567 GCA_963604935.1 Bacteroidaceae bacterium | reverse complement strand
TTAAGAGTGAAGGGTGTTCGCTATGAATCAGTTTGAAAAAATGAAATTGGGGGGGGCGAGCGCTAGCGTTTTACAAGGCTCCGCCTCGGCCAATATTGCGGTCTATCCCACATCAAGCTCCAAAAGTGCTACTTCTTTAGTATCTAAGGTAGTTTTCTTGATGCTTACGCTAGTGCTTGCACTTACGCTTTCTGTAGGAAGTGCTTACGCTAGTTCTGACTCGAACTCTGATAACGATACAGACGTATCAGACGAAACTTCAACTTTTATTCATAAAAGCGACTTTGAGAATTCTGTATATACCATTACTAATGGTGGCATCTATAAACTCGCCGAGGATATCGAAAACGGCCAGATTAAAGTTTATGGCGATGCCAGCGGAGATAAAATCACCCTTGATTTAAACGGTCATACTTTGACTAACAAGACTAAAGATACGCAGGCTCTTTATGTTTTTAACGAAGAACCTTATATTACGTATGATATTAGCCTTGAAGTAATTGACAGCGACACTAAAAAACAAGGCGCAATAATTGCTGATTCGGCTTCTGAAAATACTGCCATTAGAATTGGCAGCAATAGTTATCACCTGCCTGAAGTGACGCTAAATGGAGTTAAGGTTACCTCTTATGCCTCTGAGTGTATTGCTTGTGTGCATGGTGATTTGACTATCAATGATGCGACATTGCAGACAGAGGATGAAAAATCCGCTCTTATTTATGGCTATAAAGAGTATAACAGTGGCCCTAGTACTATCATCACCATTAATAGTGGTTCCTTTACGGCAGGTGCATATGATGCATTTAAGTTTAGTTCAGAAGGTCATGGTGCGCCTGATTGCTACGTCAAAGGCGGCACGTTTAACAGGCCAACTATCAGTGGCTACCTTGACGAGGGTAAATCAGTCTGGAAAACAGATGCTGGTTATGTAGTAGGCAATACTTCCGAGAAGTCTAGTGACTATATATACAAGGCGGTACTGCCAGGTTCCGGAGTGCTTTGGTTTAGCTCTACAGACGATGCTGAGAAATTCGCTGAGGATTACACGGGCTCAACAGGCACAGAGGTTCACAAGATTAGTTTCACTAATGAAGGCGGCGAATCCGAAGATAAGATTCCCGCTCAATATGTTGTTGACGGTTGTCGTGTTATCGAACCCGATGCTCTTACTTCAGACGATTACAAGTTTAACGGTTGGAAAAATGGCACCGAAACCTACAATTTCGAGAATGAGGTTACAAGCGATCTTACATTGACCGCCGATTGGTCTCTTTATGTGGCACAGGTGGGAGAGAAAAAGTTCACCAGTGTCGAAGATGCTATTAAAGATTCATCTTCTAATGACACGGTAAAGCTTATCCAGGATATCGAAGGTCAAATCAATGTAACGCATACACACGAGGTGACCCTCGACCTTAATGGACACACTGTTACATCTAATACGAAAGAGGATGCGACTGTTATAGACCGGTCAAGTTCTGATGCTGGTTGGTTGACAATTACTGACTCAGCACCTGATTGGAAAAAGGGCAAAATAAGTCAAGAGGCAGAAGATACAGGTGCCATCCGTCTTGACGATGGATCTCCATCCTTGAAGCTTAACGGAGTAACCGTAAAGGCGTTTAAGGGTGAATGCCTCCAGGTACCGGTTTATACCGCGAATGTCGAACTTACTGATGTGGTGATGAGTACCACGCAGAAGGCAGACTCTCTTATTTATACTCAAATCCTAAACGGAGTGGTGGTAATTAATGGCGGTACGTATACTGCAGCTGATGGGACTGCCTTAATTACCAAGGTAGCTAAAGGAAGCAAAACAATATTAAACGGTGGTTCCTTCAATATCTTCCCTGCTGACGGAACTCTTTCTGAAGGTAAGGTACTTTTGAAAGCTGCTAATCGAGCCTATTTTGATGTCGTAAGCAGAGATGATGCGGCTCTTGATGCAGCAAGTGCTGAAGTTGAGTATTCAGGTGCAAAGATTTGTTTCGAAAATGCAGATGAGGCTGCCACCTTTGCAGGCGAGCATGAAGGTGCAACACTTAAAAAGTACGTCACCGCAAAAATCACTGAACCTGAAAATCTTGTCTACAACGGCACTGCCAAAGAAGCAACAGTAGTACTTACTGGTATTGCTGAAACTGATAAGGACAAAGTCAGCGCAGTGCTTGAGTATGAATATCCTGATGGCACTAAAACCAGTGAAGCACCTGTCAACATTGGCAAGTACACCGCTAAGGTCGCAAAGCTTACGGGAGACGAAGAGGGCAAATACGAACTGCGCTCCGAGGTAAGCTGCAACTTTGAAATTACGGCTACTCCCACCCCAGCAGTAGCCGACATTTCGAAGGCCAAGGTAACGCTCTCCAAGACTGCATTTACCTACAACGGTAAAACTCAAAAGCCCAGCGTTAAGTCTGTTGTCTTGAATGGTAAGACCTTGAAGTCTGGAACCGACTACACCGCTTCTATTGCGTCAGGCAAGAAGGTTGGCACCTACAAGGTGACCATTAACGCAAAGGGTTCTTCCTATAAGGGCAAGACTACTGCTAGCTTTGTGGTTAACC
>CAVCRX010000026.1:0-4650 GCA_963604935.1 Bacteroidaceae bacterium | reverse complement strand
TTTTGCCTATGAGCCTGGTTCGGTATTTAAGCCAGCAATTATGCTTGCGGCCCTTGAGGCAGGAACTACTAAGGCGGGTCAGAATTATTACTGTCCTTCAAGTCTTAAAGTTGGCGACTTTACCATCAGCGACTCGCATGATCGTGGTGCCGAAACCATGGATACTACAAAAATCATTGCCGACTCTTCAAATGTTGGCATGTCGCTGATTTCTAAGGATCTTGGCGCCAAGAAGATGGCTAAATATATCGAGCGCTATGGCTTAACAGGTAAAACGGGCGTTGATTATCCCGCTGAAGCTTCTGGCAAAATCACCGATTACAAAGATTGGTCAAAAGCTCAGCAGTACAACATTAGCTTTGGTCAAGGTGTTACAACTTCAGGTATTTCGCTCGTTCGTTTTTATGGAGCCCTCGCTAACAATGGTGTAGCTAATACACCACACTTCTTGGTAAGTATTCCGTCAGATAACGACACAAAAAGCTACGATTCCGAAGAAATCGTCAAGAATAAAAAAGCACTTAAATCGCTTATTAAAATGATGCAGGCAGTAGTGGACGAAGGAACTGCAACCGATGCTGCGATTGACGGATACAAGATTGCAGGTAAGACAGGTACTGCTCAGACGGTAAATTCCGATGGAGAGTACGGTCATGGTGTGTACAACATTAGCTTCTGTGGCTTTATTCCGGGTGCTTCTAAGAACCTCGTTTGCTATGTAGGTGCTACGCAGGTACCTGGTATGTATCAAACCGTTAGTGCGTTTAAGGATATAATGACCTTCGCTATAGAACGCTATAACATCACTCAGGAGTGACGTGATATGAGTATGACTTGTAAAGAACTTTTTGAGGGGCTTGAGTGCACCATTCTTGGTAACGAAAACGAAGAAGTTACCGGTATTGCTAATAGCAGCAACAAAGTTAAACCTGGCGATGCTTTTTGCTGCATCGTTGGTCTAAAGACCGATGGTCATACTTTTGCTCAGGATGCCATTAATCGCGGCGCACATGTTGTAGTGTGCGAGCGTCCTTTGGTTTTGGCCGATGCAAGCGATGTGACGCTTGTTGTTGTTTCCGATAGCCGTAAAGCTATGGCTCATATTGCAGCTCGCTTTAATGGTGATGCTTCTTCATCTTTTGCCTTAGTGGGTGTAACGGGAACAAATGGCAAAACTACTACAACATATTTAATTGATCACATTGCGCAAGTTATGGGCCAGCGCACTGGTTTGATTGGTACGGTAAGTACCGTTATTAATGGCGAAGCTCATCACTCAGAGCGCACAACGCCTGAATCTACCGAACTTCAGGCTTTGTTTGGAGAGATGCGCGACGCAGGCTGCGGCGTAGTAACTATGGAAGTAAGCTCTCACGCGCTTGACCTTGAGCGTACTTGGGGAAGCAAATTTGCTGTCACCGCATTTACGAATTTGACTCAAGATCATCTTGATTATCACCTAACATTCGAAGCTTACTTTGAAGCTAAGGCGCGCTTGTTCTCGCGTGATTATCCTGCAAAGCGCGTTATTAGTATTGATAGTTCATACGGCAAGGAATTGCTTGCCCGTTGCTCAAACAATGGCGACTCCATCATTACGACTGGTTTTGCTCCTGAGGCTCAAATTCATCCTCGCAATGTTGAGTACGGAACTTCTTCCACTACGGTTACCTTTGATGTAAAGGGCCAAGACATTAGCTTTACGTATCCTTTGGTAGGTAAGTTTAATGTTGAAAATGTTATGACCGCTTTTGCTGTTGGCTTACAGCTTGGCTATTCCGCAACTGATGTTGCTAATGCTCTTAAGGATGCACCTGCGGTTCCTGGTCGAATTCAGCGAGTTCAGGCAGAGCATGATGGCGATGTTCATGTGTATGTGGACTACGCTCACACACCTGACGCTCTTGAAAAGGCAATTTCTTCCGTTTCTGCTTTAACCGACGGTAAGACGATTGTTGTGTTTGGCTGCGGCGGCGATCGTGATTCCTCAAAGCGTCCCATTATGGGAAAGGCTGCTTTGTTGGCCGATTATGCTGTGGTTACTTCGGATAATCCTCGCACCGAAGATCCTGCGGCAATTATTGAGGATATCTTGCCCGGCATGGTTGGTGGCGAAGATCGCTATGAGGTCGAGGCTGATCGAGCACGCGCCATCGAGGTAGCAATTAAGCTTGCAAAACCTGGCGATGCTGTTCTGATTGCCGGTAAGGGTCACGAGGATTATCAGCTGGTAGGTACGCAAACTCTGCACTTCGATGACGTTGAAGTTGCCGAAGGCGTTCTTAATAAGCTGTTTGGTTAGGATTTTTCATGCGTTTAAGCGCAAAACTCATAGGAGATTATGTATTTGGTGAAGCTTTAGTTGAGCCAGTGGAAGCAACAGCTGATGTGATTGGCCTTACCTGGGATTCTAGGGAAGTTAAGCCCCAGTTTTTATATGTTGCGCTACCTGGTAATAGGGTTGATGGGCATGATTTTGTCCCTTCAGCTCTTGAAGCTGGAGCATGCGCTGTTTTGGTGAGTCATGAACTAGACGAAGAAGTCTATAAGTTTGCTAAAAAGAACAATACAGCAATCTATAAGGTCTCTGATACTTACCAGGCAGTTACCGACTTGGCTGCTGCTTGGCGCAATCATTTGACGGGAACCGTTATCGCGCTTACTGGTTCGGTTGGTAAGACCACTACTAAAAACTTGGTGCGCGATATTCTTGCTACTACTTTTAAAACCACCGCTACAAAAGGCAATCAAAACAACGAGCTGGGTGTACCAAAGACACTTTTGGATGCTGATTCCGAAACCGAAATGATCGTTGTCGAGATGGGTATGCGCGGTAGTGGTCAGCTGGAATCTCTTTGTAAATTCGTAAAGCCTGATTTGGCATTGATTACCAACTGCGGCGAGTGTCATATTGAGTTACTTGGTTCGCGCGATGCAATCGCTCGTGCTAAGGCAGAGGCAGTTGCCGCCTTGCCTAATGGTTCCCGTGCGGTGCTAAATCTTGCTGACGAACGCTTTGATCTTATTTGCGATTCCGCTAAGACTAAAGAACGAGATATTGAGGTCCTGGGCTTTGACGGAACAGGCGCAAAGTCTAACGAAGCCTATGTATGGGCAAGCGATATATCGCTTGATGATGCGGGACGCCCTCATTTTCTTTTGCATTTACCTGATGGCGCTTATAAGGCAAGCATGGAGCTTCGCGGCCAGCATAATGTTTCTAATGCCTGTGCTGCTTCGGCTCTAGCTTTTGCGCTTGGTGTTCCTGCTCAATCTATTGTTCAAGGGTTGCAAGAATCTTTGCCCGAGGTTGGGCGTCAGCAGATTTTGCCTGGACGTAAGGGAGTAACTGTTGTAAACGATGCTTACAACGCCAACCCTGATTCGATGAAGGCAGCGCTTTCGATGTTTTGTGCTATGGATGTTGAGGGCGCACGTATTGCTGTTTTGGGCGATATGGGCGAACTCGGCTCGTTTGCGCAGGCTTGCCACGAAAGCGTAGGTAGCTTTATTGCCTCAAAATCCATCGACCAATTGCTGTGTATTGGTGAGCTTTCGAAATATATCGCTCAAGCTGCAATTGGGGCTGGCTACCCAGAAGACAAGGTGACTTGCTGGGATACGCGCGAAGACGCTCTTGCTTATCTTGAATCAATTATTAAGTCCGGAGATGCTGTTCTCTGTAAGGCTTCACACTCTATGGAACTCGATAAAATCGCCAAGGAGTTGACTATCTAGCATGTTTTTTGCTTCTGCATATCCAACCTTTACCGTATTTTTGGCGGTTGTATTAGCGGCTGTATTCACCATGATTTTGATGCCGCCCTTTATCAAATTTTTGCAGGCTCACTTGATTGGCCAGCAGGTTCGTGATGATGGTCCCGAAACTCATCTAGTCAAGCAGGGCACGCCAACCATGGGCGGCCTGATTATGCTTGTTGGTATGACGCTTGCGGTCATTTTGCTTGCTAAGCCCGAAACCGAAACTTGCTTGGTTATGCTTGCTATTTTGTTCACCGCAGGTCTTGGTTTTATCGACGACTTTACTAAAGTTGCTATGAAACGCTCTTTGGGTCTTACGCCAAAGATGAAGCTGATTGGGCAGTTTGTTATTTCAACCGCCTTTGTTCTGGCTGTTGTTAATTTAATTGATGTAAAGCCCGTTATTGCAATTCCTTTTGTATGCACGATTGACCTGGGAATCTTAACTACAAACATTGCCGGTTTTTCTATTCCGTGGCTCTATGTCATCTTTGTAGACATCCTGATTATGGGCATGTCTAACGCCACTAATTTGACTGATGGTCTTGATGGCTTGGCTGCAGGAACGGTAATGGTGGTTATGCTGGTTATGGCTGCTATCGCCTTTAGGTGTGGCGCCCTTGATTCCGCCATTATTGCTGCTGCTATGGCGGGCTGCTGTATTGGCTTTTTGTGGTTCAACTCATATCCTGCCGACATCTTTATGGGTGACACTGGTTCGCTTGCTTTAGGCACCGGCCTTGCTTGTATTGCCGTAATCACTAATACAGAAGTTTTAAGTTTGCTTATTGGCGGCTTGTTTGTGGCCGAAGCTCTTTCGGTTATGATTCAGGTTTTTTATTTCAAGCGCACGCGTAAGCGTTTGTTCCTTATGGCTCCACTTCATCA
>CAVCRX010000025.1:0-3925 GCA_963604935.1 Bacteroidaceae bacterium | reverse complement strand
CCGAAAGTACTGCGGTGTAGTCCGTGGAAGGATAGGTCGTCCCGCCCATGCAGGGCGTTTTTTGTTTTTATAGGGTAATGTCACTTATTATTTATTGGTTTTATCGCTTGATATTTCACCTCGGTATCGATTCAAAAAGAGTATAGTGAACAGAAAAATTAATCACTCTCATAGGATGATTTATGGATTCTAAGAAGTTAAAGCTGCTTATAACCGCTGTACGTGAGGGAAGTCTTCGTAAAGCCGCAAAAGAGTGCGGTTGCACTCAATCGGCAGTTACGCAAGCAATGGATGCTTTAGAGGCTGAGCTTGGCTTTAAGGTAATCTTGCGTTCTCATCGTGGCGTTGAATTAACACGAGCTGGTGAGCTTATATATCCTTTGCTTGTACGCGCGGATGAAAACTTTACGGAATTAGCTTCTTTATCTGCTGATATTGCACAAGATATAAATTCCCCTATCCGCATTGCTTGCGTGGGGAGTGTTTCTGGTACCTGGTTAATTCCTGCTTTGAATGCTTATAAAAAGATATTCACAGATACTTCTTTTGAAATTCTAGTTGGCGGAGATGCGCTTTCTGGCTGGCTTAATGACGGTAAAGCAGATTTACTTATTGGGATGAAAAATCAATGTGGTCAAGCTCGTTGGACTCCTTTAATGGATGAGCCTTGCAAGCTTGTATTGCCCGCTTCATTTAGGTCATATAAAAAGTCATTAAATGCTGAAGAGCTTAGTGAAGTTCCTCTAATTATGGCTCCGCGTGACGTTGTCGACCCTGAGACAGCTTCTAAGGTACAACTTTTGTGCTGCGATGATGATTCCACGCTTTTGTCTCTAGTGGCTCAAGATCAGGGTATCGCAATTGTTCCCGCCTCAGCTTTAAGGAACGCACCAAAGGATGTTCAGGTTCTAGAATTGGATCCACCTACAACACGAACAATTGGTATTGCCTTACCTAATTCTCCTAGAGTGGAAGCAAAAAGTTTTGCAGATTACCTGATTGAAAATATGCCTTATACTGCGCCAAAAGATGAGACCCCAGAAGAAAAAGCAATGAGGGCTTCAATTCGCAAGGCTCTTGGAGGAAGAAGTGACCGTCAGTGGGTGAGCCCAATTTTTAAGTAGGTCTTTGTTTATTAATTAAAATCCACTCGTTAGTCACTATTTACAACACTAGTTCGTACATGTTTGCCTTACGCATTCGAGGGTCTGCGTGAGACAGATTGCCAAGTCCCTGGCTTTCGAATCCGCAACTTACATAAAGAGCTTGTGCATGAACCAAACTAGGCATTACATCAAGCCTGAGGGCCTTATAGCCCTCTTTTTTTGCGAAATCAATGCAGTAATTCATGAATCGTTTTCCTATTTTGCGACCACGTAGATTTGGATCAATAGCAAAAAGGTGCAAAACGGCAGTTTCGTATAAGGGGATTTTTGACTTCCAAGGGAAGGTTTCATAACCACGAACAAAATTTTGCTCAATAAGAGTAGCTGCTACAACTTGACCATAATAGAATCCGCAATGTAATAGACCATCTTCGATTTGGTATATTAATTCGTCGCGTGATGGATGTTTTCCAAGTACCCACAGAGGGTCTTCGGGTGTATTGGCTGAGGCCATAATGGCTGCACTATATAAATCCCAGATTTCATCTAAGTCATCTAACTCAGCACGACGAAATTCGAGTTCAATCTCTTGAGAACCTAATGTGTTGGTCAAAATATCCCCTTCTTCATAGGCTCCCTAGGATAGCAGTCAAAAAATACTCGCGCAATTCTCTTTGACCCGATTTGATTGAAGCATAAAAAATCGGTTTTTGATTTCAGATTAAAGTTTTGCTTTTAATTAAAAATAAGACTTTCTCCCTACAATCTTGCTAAGTTTACTCATAGTTTTTCTACTTAGTTATAATGTAAAAGCAAAGAATTATGCTAGCTGGTAAGGACTCTTAAGCCCCGTTGGGGCTTTTGTTTTTTAATTAACTGTTATTTACGTTTTAGGTATGAGGGGTAAAGATAATGGAGATTACGGAGTCGGGATTAATTTATCCCGAATGCAGATTTGATGAGCTTGTTTTATTAGAGGAGGTTCGCCCTAATATTTATCACAGTTCTTACGATATAGAAGGTTTTCCTTTTGCTACCAGGCTTGAGCAGTATTGTATTATCGAGCCCGGAAAACAGGCTTTGCTTATTGATACGGGCTGGTTTGAAATAACGGGCACAGCCTTTATTGACCAAATCGTTGAGCGCTGGGATATCCCATGGGAGCATATTGAAATTTTTATAACGCATTTCCATATCGACCATGAAGGAAACTTAGCTTATTGCTTAAGCAAAGGTGCTCGCGTTGTTTACCATGGCCCTCATATGCCAGTTACACCTCAAAGGGTCGAAGAATTCTGCGTTCTTAGTGGAACTCGTAGGGCAAAAGATTTTGGCATTCGTATGAATGTAAAGTCCGTAGGCGGACGCCTTGAGGAAAGTCTCTACTACCCTCGGCATGAAATTGAAGTGCATGAATGGGATCGTATAAAGATTGCCGGCTATGAATTTATGCCCGTTTTTACTCCTGGGCATGCTTGTGATCATGTTTGTTTATATGAAGTCAACGAGCGATTTATGTTTACTGGTGATCATATTACGCATGGCGCTCCTGGCTTGTATCAGTTGCGTAACGATGAGCATTGTATTTTGAACTACTTACATAGCTTTGATGCCATCAAAGCCCTTCGACCTTCAGGATTCTATATGGCACATCATCCTGCTGTATCGACGGAAGAAGGCTTAGCTTTTATCGACCGGAGTATTGCTTCCTACGAAAAGCCTTTGGCTAAGTGCTTAAAGCAAGTTGAGGAAGCGGGTAGGCCTGTTACGGCTTACGAGATTACACAGATAAATAACGCACATCGTGAAAAAGGGATTTTCTATTTCGATAATGACATTAGAACGCGTAAGGTTTTAAATCAATTTGCCTACCTTGAGTATTTGCACGACATGTTTAAAGTAGGCCGTCAGAAAGCTTCAGATGGAGCGATGGAGTATTTCGTCTAGATGCTTTAATTGTGCAAAAACATAGGTGCTCAGCATTGGCAGACTGCCTGTTACTACTTAACTGAGCATCAACCGAGCTTTGGTTCGTCCTCTATGCATATTCGTAAAGGGCAAACCAAAGCTTTTTATTTAGTCAGACTATGAGTAGGAAGTGCAGAATATACAGCAAGGGCTGGGAACTTGCGTTCCCAGCCCTCCGGAATCTGACCAAATTTCTTTGGAATTTTAAGCCTAAGGTTAGACTTATGCCAGGTCGGTACCAGCGATCCAGGTCTGGTACTCAACACGACCGTTGTGCTTCTCAACGCCACGAGCGATGGTGATGCGCTGAACGGTAGGAGCACCCTCCTCGAGCCACATAGCGCGGCAGTCACGATAAAGGAGCTCAGTGGGGCCGTAAGGAGAATCCTCGAAGTAGCCGTCGCCACCGAAGATCTCGAGCATCTCGTCAGAAACGAGGCGAGAAGTGTCGATGGAGAACAGCTTGCAGATTGCAGCCTTCTCGTCGATGTACTCGCCCTGCTCGTCTACTTCGTAGTCGTCGCAGAAGTCGATGATCATGCAGCGGAGAGCGTGCAGCATCATAGCCATGTTAGCCAGCTTAACGCGGATAGCCTGGCGCTTGATGATGGGCTTACCGAAGGTTACGCGATCATGTGCGCGAGCGATGGACATCTCGAGCATCTTCTGAGAAATGCCGAGGTTAGAAGTAGCGATGTGAACACGGGAGACAGCGAGGGAGTGCATAGCAACCTTCATGCCCTGGCCGCGCTCAGCAAGCAGGTACTTAGGATCGAGAACAACGTCCTTGAATGCAAGGCCGGTGTGACCGGAGCCACGGCAGCCCATCATGTGAGGCATAGGAACGATCT
>CAVCRX010000024.1:8368-8736 GCA_963604935.1 Bacteroidaceae bacterium | reverse complement strand
GGCAGAATAAACACGGGGGTTTGAGCCATGGTCTCAAACTTAAAAGACTCCTCAACTATCTCGCTTTCACACAAAATTGCATAATCGCGATCTTCTTGTTCGTATCCAAAGCGTTCGAGCGTCACAAAAAAAGGAGTAGAAAGAACGAGCATGTCCTTATTAAAACGCAATTGGATATCAGCCATGTAATCCCCCATAACTTAAGGTCTTCTTTACTACATATCTTACAGGAGCTTGTTGGAATTAAACGTTCCCATAAAAATTCAGTCCATTTTCAAAAAAATTTAAAAATTGTTACTAAATTCATAATAATTGTGCTTTAATTCTTTTAGCAGATATTGGTCCCCTCCCAATCCTGCCCGCCATAT
>CAVCRX010000024.1:0-8358 GCA_963604935.1 Bacteroidaceae bacterium | reverse complement strand
CCATATAGAGCGGCGCGTCAAATCCCCAATTAGACGCGAATCTCCCTCCTTGCGAACCCGAAGACCCCCTTCTTCGGGTTCAATTTTTTTTCTTTGCTTAATTCAGGATTCTTTCAAGAATTCTCATATCAAATAGTAATAGACGAAAAACTGCCCATCCTTGGTTGTAAGGATGGGCAGTTATCAAAAAATTGTTCTGCTTGTCAAAACCTAGGTGCTAGTAAGCAGAAGAATTAGCCCTTCATGCGAGCATAAAGGCGATTATTAGTATCGAGCCAGGATTCAACCGTACCAGTATCAAAGCCGTCTTCTTCATTGATTACAAGCGCATACATCTCTTCTTCTTTAAGGACAGCATCAAGTGCATCGGTAAGCTGAATCTCGCCGCCAGCACCAGGCTTAAGCTCTGCCAGTAATTCCATAACGCGTGGCGAAAGAAGATAGCGACCAAAAACAGCTAAGTCACTCGGAGCTTCATCAACAGCAGGCTTTTCAACCAGAGAGTTTACTTTCCAAACATCTTCGGAAAGCTGAATACCATCGATAACACCAAAACGATCTACCTTTTCGTGAGGAACGGGTAAAACCGCAATAACAGATGCACCATTATGCTGGTCGGAGACTTTCTTCATCTTGATAAGCATCTTATTGTCAGGAACAATGACATCGCCAAGCAAGACAAAGAAAGGTTCACCATCAAGTTTTTCGGCTGCACAATGAACAGCATGGCCAAGACCGAGAGGTTCTTCCTGGTAGACATAGGAAACATTAAGAGAACCCGCATGTTCTACTGCATCAGCGTATTTATCCTTACCAACCTGACGAAGATGAGCTACTAGAGCTGGTGCGGGAGAAAAATGCTCTTCGATAGATTTTTTGTCGTGACTATTAACAATAATCACTTCATTAGCTCCTGAAGCTAAGCCTTCTTCAACAACATATTGAATAACCGGACGGTCAACCACGAGAAGCATTTCTTTAGGCTGAGCCTTGGTTGCAGGGAGAAAACGGCTGCCTAAACCAGCAGCGGGGATAATTGCCTTCATTAGTATTAACCTCCTAAAATTGCAATGCGTGCTCTATCAAGATGCGCATTGTTTGAATACATGAATTGCTTTAACGAATACTAAGGCACTCGTCTAGACAGACCAAGGATCAGAAATGTCGATACCCTGAGAGATTAAATAGGTATCACGAGCAATTTCCGCTTCCTCGTCGGTAGGCACCACGATTACCGCAACCTTGGAGTCATCGGACGAAATCATCTTAATAGCAGCATCTTTATCACTGTTGCGTCTTTGATCGATGCGAATACCAAAGGGCTCTAAGCCTCGGAAAATCAAACGACGGGCATAAGGGTCGTTTTCGCCAACACCTGCCGTGCAAACGATCACGTCAACACCAGCGAGTTCAAAGAAATAAGCACCGATCATGCGACGAATTGAAGTCAAGAAAATGTCATAGGCCAACTCTGCCTGATCGTCGCCTTGAGCAACCGCCTCTTTTAATCGACGAAGATCGCCCGAAACCCCAGAAACGCCCAGCATTCCTGATTCGCGATTTAAGATTTGATCCATTTCATAAGGGCTCAAACCTTCTTTTTCCATGATTGCAGTAATGATGGCGGGGTCTACTGAGCCAGAACGCGTACCCATCATAACGCCATCAAGCGGCGTGTAACCCATGGAAGTATCCATGCTGATTCCATGGTCAATCGCACACAAAGAAGCACCTGCGCCTAGATGGCAGGTAATCATTTTTAAATCTCGAGGGTTTTTACCAAGAAATTCAGCAGCCTTACGCGAAACATACTTATGAGACATTCCATGGAAACCAAATCGACGAATTCCATAGTCTTGGTAGTAGCGATACGGAATGGGATAGACATAATTTCTTGGCGGCATAGTCTGATGAAAAGCCGTATCAAAAGCCGCCACTTGTAAGCAATCACCAAACAAATCCTGGCAGCGTCTAATAACGGCTAAAGCTGCAGGATTGTGCAGAGGAGCAAGGTGCGCGTAATCTTCAATAACTTTTACAACGGTATCGCTAATCTTGACCGAGCAAGA
This sequence comes from Bacteroidaceae bacterium, assembly GCA_963604935.1. Lineage (GTDB taxonomy): Bacteria > Actinomycetota > Coriobacteriia > Coriobacteriales > Eggerthellaceae > Anaerotardibacter. The sequence continues at coordinate 6,289 of CAVCRX010000024.1, read as the reverse complement.
AAACAACTCGCCACCATGTGCAATACGATGTCCGATGGCTGAGACCTCTCTCAAAGATTCAAGCGGACCTTTGCTTGAAACAAAATACGCCAAAACCAGGTCAAGAGCCGCCGTAATAGAAGGGGCTTCAACTTCATAAGCATGACTAGCTGCATCGTCTTTAAGAATCATTCTTGAGTGATCACTACGAATTGCATCAACTACACCCTGTAGAAAAACCTCATGGGTTTCAGGGTCGAGTAGCTTAAATTTCAGTGAGCTTGAACCAGCGTTAAAAACTAATATTTTCATGACTTGAGCCCCGCTGCATAGTGAGATTCGATACTTTCAATAATTCGATCAAGCTTCTCATCATCAACCGGCTTAACAAGATAATCCATTGGCTCAACACCAAATGGTTCATCTTGGACCTCAGAAAAAGCAGTCATATAAATGAGCATGGGTATTTTCGAAAAACCAGGGAGAGCCTCTGGTAGCAATTTTGTGTTAGCGCCTGAAATATTATGGTCAATAAAGGCAAGATCAATTTTTTGGGTGCGCATTTTTTCGATAGCTTCCTGAAGGCAAACTGCCTCAGCCACAACCTTTACTCGACCGGTACGTTCAAGTTGATTGGTTAGCTCAACGCGTGCAGGGGCTTCATCGTCAACAATAATTGCTTCGAAAATCATAAGTAAATTCCTTGTTTAACTTCAGTCAAAACAAAAGAAGACCTCAGGGGTCTTCTCGAAATTTTCTGGTGGAGATGACGGGGGTTGAACCCGCGACCTCAGCATTGCGAACGCCGCGCTCTCCCAACTGAGCTACATCCCCAAATTAAGTTTTAAAGCTAATAAAGCTTAGTCTTCAAGAATAACCTCTGATAAAACAGCCGTGGAGGAAGACTCATCATCCTGGCCATCGTCAATGAAATTACCCTCAAAAATAGGCTCGCCTTCATAATAAAGCTCAACCATTCCGGTAAGGATATCTACGTACTGATAAGACTGACGAGCAGAGACACCGCGCTTACGCTTGATTTCCATAATGAAAAGCTGAGGATGAACCTGCATGAGTTCGCCTTCGCTTTCAATAATCTTGGAACGACCCATGTTTGCATGCACATGAAGAGTCTTGCCAACGTAGCCGGATAGAGTCTCACGAATGTTGCTAATAATCTGAGCTTGCATTTCGAGATCCATGGATTAATACTTCCATTCGTTTTAGGTAAAAGTGTAATGTTTAAACTATAGCACCAGAGTACAAATTTGTAAATAATACACTCTCTTGAAGTAGCGCACCATATAAAACCCTAAACAAAAGTTTTAATTTCAGGCTTCGCTCGTGAGTCTAAGGTATGCACTACCCAATCTTACGAAATCATCGATTGAAAGCGATTCACCACGAGCACTCGGACACACCTCTGCTTCCTCAAAAATTTGAGGAAGCAAGGGCACCACAAAAATCTTGCCATGTGCTGGATTTCCGAAATAAGTCTTGCAGCTGTTAGAAATTGTTTTACGTCGAGTAGCAAAGGCGGCATCTGCCATTAAGCAAGCTGCACTGCGTATATCTTCCGTTAAATCATTTTGAGCTCGGTCAAGTCTAATAACAGAGCTTTTAACGCGCGGTGGTGGAAAGAAGTTACCCTCATTAACATTAAAACGAGATATATATTGGGCATATAAACCAAGCTTAATGGTATAAGCGCCATAATTTTTTGTTCCTAGCTGTGCCGCCATTCGATCCGCAACCTCAGCCTGAACCATTACCGTTGCGCTTTCCAGAAAATCAAAACGCTGAAAGTAGTCGAGCACAATTGTTGCCCCAACAGCATAAGGAAGATTACTTACCAACTTGTTAGGTTTGAGTAACTTGTTGTCCTGCGAGACCAAATCCTCAGACGAAACATTCAGTGCATCCCCTTGAATTAAGGTAAAAGAATCCTTCCACTCACTGCATGTTTCAGCCAACACGGGCGGCAGGTCACTGTCCATCTCAATTGAGACAAGTTGACCTGCTTTCTGGAGCAAAGCAACGCTTAGTGTCCCAATACCTGGGCCAACTTCAACAACCGTATCTTCTTTAGATAGCTCAGCTAAGTCACAGATGTGGCGAACAATGCCATCGTTAACCAAAAAATGCTGCCCGAGTGCTTTTTTTGTCATCAGGCCATGGCGTTCTAGAACTCGCCTTGTTTCCCCAACGTTTGCCAAATATGAAAGAGAACCCAAAACTACTCCTTGCCTAGGCTTATCTCATCAGAAGATGAGGGCTGATTGCCGCCAATAAAAACCTGAAGACTTTGCATTTTAAAATCTGCTAGCTGCAAAGCACTTTGACACATAGTAACAGCAGGTTGATAGCCGTGAGGATCGCCGCCCTCGCCTACTAAAATTAAATGGAAGGGCTTTTTTTGAGGCAGCTTGCCACCAGATTTTAATAAAGCCTGACGTTTATAAAAAAAAGGTTGAAGTCTATCAAGTACAGCTTTTAGCTGCGCGGGAACCCCTGAAAAGTAAATCGGAGAAATAACTATAAGTTCCTCTGTAGAGCGCAGACTCTGCAATAAGAAAGACATTTCGTCGGTAAAAATACAATCTCCGGAAGATTCACAATACTCGCAGGCAACACAGCCATGCACTTCGTTATCGCAAATTCGAAAGAATGAAATATCTTGATGCCCAAGCTTTTGCAATTTTTGCTTAAGAATCTCTTCGATGGCCGCACTTCTACCACGAGCCCGTGGAGAACCATTAATTACAAGCACTGACATGGGAAGGGACCTTGATGTAGAAATTCCTGGGCATTATGCAAAAAAGCCCGCTTTGCTTCATTGCAGCTAATACCCCGTGCGCAAGCAACTACCTCAGCCAAAACATCTGCGTTGTAACCAACATAATCAGGTAGGCATTCGATACCCCTCAAAGGGACTGGCGTCATATAAGGACTGTCAGTTTCAGTTAAAAGCCTATTCAGCGGAACCTTAGCTGCCGCAACGCGCGCTTCGTCAAGGCCATTGAAAGTAATAGGACCGCCATAAGCAATATAGCAATCAGCATCAATCCAAGCTTCAATCTCAGACTCCGTTAGGCTGCAACAATGCAGAAGAACTCCTGCTTTTGGGAAACCCTCAGAATTCAGAATCGCAAGAGCATCTTTATGCGCCTCACGAACATGCAGTGCAATAGGCATCTGTAGTTCGTGAGCAATCTGAATCTGCCGAGCAAAAACGCAACGTTGTTCATCGCGTGGCGAAATATCGTAATGATAGTCAAGACCAATTTCGCCAATACAAGCAACTCGCGAGTCTTTTAGCATGCTGCGCAGCTTTGCCTCAATAGCATCGCTATATTCAGAAGCATTATGAGGATGACAACCTACGCCAATCTTGATAGAGGGAATGGCGTTATCACGCAAGCTCTCTAAAAAGACTTCGCTCTCTTCCTTTTTATCAGTGCCTCGAGGCATTCTTGATAATTTAGATTCATCAATAATGTCATCATTTAGATATCCCGAATACTCGTCCGAAGTAAAACTTACTCCTAACTCAAGGCCAGCAATCTTGGACTCACTAGAAATAAGTTCAGGAACAAGCTTTGATGCCTGAGCCATCCATAAACCAAGCTGATCGATCGTTGGGTCTGCTTCTGTGGGGTCAACAATCGTACATAACTCAGCGACACCCACACAAGCACAACGAGCAATTGCATAAGCTGGATCCCGAAGCGAATTCAAATGGCAATGAGTGTCAACAACAGGCACTGTAAAAGAAGGAGAAGCAAGCTTTCGCCAGCGATTCTTTTTTCTCTTTTGCCAATAGGACAAATCTTGCCAAGGAGGCGCCGGGAAATCGGCCATCTAAACTAGAGCTCCTCAATCTTAAGACGAGGAAATAAAGCATCGCCCTTAACAACCTGATTACCAGCCTTAAGGCCACCCCAAAGTGCAGCTTCTGCACCATTGCGCACTTGAGTAGCCGTGCCAAGGCCTAAACGAGCATAAAGCTCATCAGAAGTATTTGGCATAAAGGGGCAAAGAAGCAGCGCGCTAATACGACAAGCTTCCAACGAATTGTACAAAACAGCAGCTAGCTCGCCACGAGTCTCTTCGGATTTAGCTAAATTCCAAGGAGCACTTTCTTCGACATACAGATTTGCTCGGTGAACAAGCTCCATAATTACCTGGGCTGCTCCACCAAAATCAACACGCTCTAAGCATTCTGCATAGCGATCAAAGATACCCTCTGCAATTTCTTTTAGGGGATTAGGAGCATCAGCCAGTTCATTTGGAACCTGAGGCACCAAGCCATCAAAGTTTTTAACAGTCATATTAGAAACACGACTAAACAAATTACCGTAAGAGTTAGCCAAATCCGCGTTGTAAACCTGAAGCATACGCTCAAGACCAATGTTGCCATCAGAACCGAAGGTAACGTCACTCATAAAATAGTAACGATAAGCATCAACACCAAAGGTTTCCATAAGATCGCGAGGATACAAAGCGTTGCCCTTTGATTTAGACATCTTTGAGCCATCAGCAGCCATCAAGAAACCATGCGCAAAAACATATTTAGGCAAAGGAAGATCAGCAGCCATAAGCATAGCAGGCCAAATAACGCAGTGGAATCGAATAATATCCTTGCCTACAAAATGGAAGTTGGCAGGCCAATATTTATTGAAAGCAGACTCATCTTCGGAGCCATAACCAAGAGCGGTAATGTAGTTAATAAGAGCGTCTACCCAAACGTAGGTGACATGCTCAGGGTCAAAAGGCAGCGGCACACCCCAATCGAAGGTTGATCGACTGATTGACAGGTCGCGCAGGCCACTCTTAACAAAACTTACAACCTCATTGCGACGAATTTCAGGTCGGATAAACTCGGGATTTTCTTCATAGAAAGCAAGAAGCTGATCTTCGAAAGCAGAAAGTTTAAAGAACCAATTGTCTTCTTTAATCTTCTGAACATCACGACCACAATCAGGGCATTTGCCATCTACAAGATCTTCTTCGGCAAAGAAGGTTTCACAGGGGGTGCAATAAAGACCTTCGTATGAATCCTTATAAAGGTATCCATTATCGAATAAGGTCTGTAAAAACTTCTGAACACCCTGCTCATGACGCTTTTGAGTTGTACGGATAAAATCATCATTAGTGATATTAAGGTCGCGCCACAAATCCTTAAATTGAGGAACCTGCGAATCGCACCATTCTTGAGGTGTTAAGCCATGCTCTTCAGCAGACTGAGCAACTTTTTGGCCATGCTCATCCATACCAGTAAGGAAAAAGACATCGCGTCCACGCAAGCGCTGAAAACGAGCAATCGTATCAGCTGCAATAGTTGTGTAAGCAGTACCAATATGAGGCACACCATTTACATAGTAGATGGGAGTTGTCTGATAAAAGGTCTCTTGAGACACGAGGCTTCCTTTCTAAATAGTATTCATCTTGGCGCCGACGTTGTTATACCAATACTTCCAGTTTGGAGGACAGTATTTTTTCGCAGCAGCAAGAGTCAAAGTATATCCATACAGTCGAGCCAAACCAGAAACATGAGCATCGATTGCTTCTTCCCAGGTATCCCATGAAGAAGAACCCCAGCCCCAAGCATTATGAGACTTAAAACAATGCTCACCACGGCTTGATTCGATATAAGAAATAGCCGGTGACCAACGTGGGTCAACATTATACTTCCAAGCGGCCACCGCAAAGGTCTTTCCTTGCCCAGCTAAAGGCGAACCTTCCAGGAAGGCATCGATTCTGGGTGCCCACTTGTTAACAAATTCCGTTTTGCTTTCAGACCAATCAGCGTCATCATCTTTTACTTGTTCGGTGACTTTAGAATCAGTCTTTCCGCTAGCGGCTGTAGAGCCCGAGTTGTCTTCACCTTCCGCTAGAGCACCCTTACGAACACTAGCAGCAGCTTCTTCAGCGTCTTTCTTTTCTTTTGCAGCCTTTGCAGCTGCCTCTTTTTCTGCTTTGACCTGAGCAGTATATTCCGCCTTGGCTTTCTTACGTGCTTTTTCTGCCTTAGCTAAAGCAGTTTTTGCATCGCTTTCAGCGGATTCTGCTTCCGTCTTTGCAGATTCAGCTTCAGCTTGTGCCTCTTTTGCCGAAGCCATATCGGATTCAAGGTTATTCTGCTTTTCTTCAAGCTCATCTTTCATAGAGCTCAACTTTTTAACCTGCTGAATATTTTTACTCTGAACACGCGTCATGTATTCAATCTGCGTTAAGAAGTCAGTTAAAGAACCAGAACCTAAAAACATTTCTAGCATGCCCGTAGCATTTTGCGACATAAGATATAAGC
>CAVCRX010000023.1:0-6011 GCA_963604935.1 Bacteroidaceae bacterium | reverse complement strand
CTTAAGGTGGCGCGCTACGGTCTCTGTGTATGACAAAACATAGTTAAATAGGTCATATTTCCATACACGGAGGCCATAACGCGCCATTTTTGCTCGAAAAATCATACACACAGCCCCTAGCGCGCCACAGTGACCCCAAATTTTCACTCAAAAGGGGTGTTTTCATACACAGAGACCATTCCGCGCCAGTCCCAACCAATAGCTTCCTTTCGTTAGCCAACTTCCTCTTTATCTCACTTCTATCAGCGTGCGCCTCTGAGAATATGCTCATCCAGATTTAAAAGCATTGCGAACATGCGCTCATTCATGCCCCCAATCGCACGTCCTCCTTATGCTCATTCATGCCCCCAAGGCTTGCCCGAACGCCCCCAACCACACCTCCATACTCACCCATGCATCCACACCCCCCAACCATGCATCCAAGCATGCGACCGAACCCTCTCGGCCGCGCATCCACTCACGCCCCGACCCTCCAAACGCACAAATATCTATATCCCACCGTTCGCGCCGCGTAACAATTTCGAAACATTAGCTACACGGTGCCGAAACATTGGTTTCATACTATGGAATATCCAAATTGGGGCACTAGCCCTTTTGCAGGGGCGGCAGCCCCAAAGGTAGATGAAAGAGGTACGAAATGACCCTTCTTCGCGAAGGTGATGTCCGGATTCCTGCCGGATGCGCCATTTCGGGCATCATGGATCGCAGTGGCGCCAGGCACGATGGTACAGACGTCCTGAAGTCTATTTCTTTGATGCATGACCGTGGTAATGGCTTGGGTGGCGGTTTTGCTGCTTATGGTATTTACCCGGACTACAAAGATTTGTTTGCGTTCCATATGCTGTATGAAACCAAGGACGCTCGCCTGATGGCTGAGTCTTACTTGGACGAATGGTTCTTGATCGAAAAGCAGGAAAAGATTCCCACTGATTACGTACGAACCATTCAAAACCCGCCACATATCTGGCGCTACTTTATGGTCCCTCATCCCATCAAGCTTGCCGAAAGCGAACTCGATGAGTCTGAGTACACCATGCAGCGTGTGTTCTACATTAACTCACATATTGATGGCGCATTTGTTGCTAGCTCTGGCAAGAACATGGGTGCCTTCAAGGGCGTTGGTTACCCTGAAGAAATTGGCGAGTTCTACCGCATTCAAGATTACAAAGCATGGCTTTGGACCGCACACAATCGCTTCCCAACCAATACTCCTGGCTGGTGGGGCGGTGCGCATCCTTTCACCTTGCTTAACTGGTCCATTGTTCACAATGGCGAAATTTCGTCCTATGACGCAAATCGCCGTTATGTTGAACAGTTTGGCTACAACTGCGATCTGCAAACCGACACAGAGGTTATTACTTACCTGTTCGACCTGCTTATTCGTCGTCATGGCCTTTCCGCAGAAACTGCAGCTCATATCATGACTGCTCCTTCTTGGGAGGAAATCGACCGCATGGAGCCCGGCCTGGCTGCTTATGAAAGCGCCCTGCGTACGGTTTACTCCAGCGCTCTTATCAATGGTCCTTTCTCGGTCATTCTTGGTTCTGAAGAGGGCTTACTTGCTCTTAACGACCGCTTAAAGCTCCGTGCTTTGATGGTGGCCGAAAAAGACGACATGGTCTACCTTGCTTCCGAGCAGGCAGCCATCGAAATTATTTGCCCTGATGCTGAAAACATGCGCTCGGTCGAGGGTGGCGTTCCCTTCGTTGTTCAGCTCAACGAAGTTGCAGAACGCAAGCGTCAAGAAGAGGGCGTTAATAAACCTGTTGTTGAAGTTCCTGGTGCCGGCATTACTGAAGTTGGCGCTACTCGTACGTATCAAAGGGGTGTTTAGCCAATGTTGGACTACGTTTTGCCCCGTTATAAAGTGGTTCGCGACGAAGAACTCTGCATTCAGTGCGGCGTTTGCGAGCGTCAGTGCGCAAACGAAGTGCACGATGTCGATACGGAGCTTGGCAAGTGCTTTGAAGATCACAAAGCCTGCGTTAATTGCCAGCGCTGCGTCATCATGTGTCCTACCGGTGCTCTTTCCATTACCGATTGGCCTCAGGTAGACAACGGCACTAACAACTGGAACCTCGAAGCTCAACAAGAAATTGCCAAGCAGTCACAAACTGGTTCGGTTCGTCTTGGCTCTATGGGTAACCCTAAGCCTTACCCCATTTACTTCGACAACCTGCTGCTCAACGCTTCGCAGGTTACCAATCCTTCTATCGACCCGCTGCGCGAGCCTATGGAAACACGCGTTTTCTTGGGCAGCCGTCCTACCGTTATTAAAGTTAACGAAAAGACCAAGCAGGTTGAAACCAAGATGCCTCCGCAGCTGAAATTGGACGTCCCAGTGATGTTCTCGGCTATGTCGTTTGGTTCTATCTCGCTTAATGCGCAGAAGTCGCTTGCTATTGCAGCTCGCGAACTGGGCACTTTCTTTAACACAGGCGAAGGCGGTCTGCATCGCGATCTTGAACAATTTGGTGACAACTGCATTACGCAGGTTGCTTCTGGTCGTTTTGGTGTCGACCCCCACTACCTTAATGCTGGTTCATGCATCGAGATTAAGATTGGTCAGGGCGCAAAGCCCGGCATCGGTGGTCATCTACCTGGCGCCAAGATTAATGCCGAAGTTTCGCGCACTCGTATGATTCCTGAAGGAACCGACGCTATTAGCCCAGCTCCTCACCACGATATTTATTCGATTGAGGACTTGCGTCAGCTTATCTTCTCGCTTAAAGAAGCAACTCGCTACAGTAAGCCCATCGCGGTAAAGATTGCCGCGGTACACAACGTTGCAGCTATCGCTTCTGGTTGCGCCCGCGCTGGTGCCGACATCATTGTTGTTGACGGCTTCCGCGGCGGCACCGGTGCTGCTCCCATTCGCACGCGCGACAATGTCGGTATCCCTCTGGAGCTTGCTCTTGCAGCAATCGACCAGCGCTTACGTGACGAAGGCATTCGTTCTACCGTTTCGGTTGTTGCTGCTGGTTCTATCCGTCATGCAGCCGATGTGGTTAAGGCAATCGCACTTGGAGCCGATGCTACCTATGTTGCATCTGCTGCCATCATCGCTTTTGGTTGCCATCAGTGCCAAGCTTGCTCTTCTGGTAAGTGTAACTGGGGTATTGCAACACAGCGCCCCGACCTTACCAAGCGTCTTAACCCTGAAATTGGCGCCGAGCGCGTAATCAACCTGATTAGCGCTTGGAATCATGAGATTCAGGAAATCATGGGTGGCATGGGAATCAACTCCATCGATTCACTTCGTGGCAATAGGCTCATGCTCCGCGGCATTGGATTGCGCGAAAAGGAACTTGAGATCCTTGGCGTGCAGCACGCAGGAGAGTGATAAGCATGAAGAAGATTTATCCTATTCCTGAGCTTTGTATTAACTGCGGTCGCTGCGAGGTGGCTTGCAAAACAGCTCATTCAAAATCAAAGAACATCGTCAAGGCTTACAAGTACGAGAAGTGCACTGGCCCTCGTATCAAGCTTGAGGGCGACAGTAATTTTTCTTTTGCTTCCAACTGTCGCCAGTGCGCAAAGCCACTGTGTGTTGAGGGCTGTATCGCAGGCGCGATGCAAAAGGACCCCGAAACAGGCGTGGTATTTGTTGACGCAAAGAAATGCGTTGGCTGCGGCACGTGCGTAGCAATGTGCCCCTTTGGTGCAGTTCATATCGAAACAACGGCTATCAAGTGCGACCTTTGCGGAACTTGCGCAGGTCAGCCTGGCAATCCCAGCTGTGTTGCTGCTTGTCCTAATCGCGCTTTAGTCTACGTTGAGAGTGAGGACTAGTAATGGCTACAAGTAAAACCTCTCTCACCTTAGGAACCGAGCATTTTCGTCCTGCAAACGAACGTGTAAATGCGGCGCTTGAAGTGTCCGATACCGTCGAGCTTAACGAGGTTTTTGCTCAGCGTTATTTAGGTAGTGCTCTTCCTAAGGGTAAAAGCCTGCTGATTAACGGCACTCCTGGCAACGACCTTGCTTGCTATATGGATGGAGGCACCATCGAGGTCTTTGGTAATGCTCAAGACCAAATTGGCAACACCATGAACGAAGGCAAGATCATTGTTCATGGTCGCTGCGGTGATGCTGCTGGTTACGCTATGCGTGGTGGCGCAATTTTTGTGCGCGATGATTGCGGTTGGCGCGTCGGCATCCATATGAAGCAGTACGAAAGCAAATGTCCCTGTGTAGTTATCGGCGGTAACGCAGGCAACTTCCTTGGTGAATACTTAGCAGGTGGCGTAATTCTGCTTATGGGCAGCGCTGGCGAATATCTAGCAACAGGTATGCACGGCGGTGTTGTTTATCTTAAAAACAAGCTGCAAGATCATGAGGTCTTACCTGGGCTTATGCAGAAAGAAGCAGGCCCCGAAGACAAGGCCGTTATCCATGCGCTTTTGGTTGAATACAACAAGCATTTTGCCGAGGAGCTCGGTGCGCCTGTTGATGATTCTGGCGATGGCTTCTGGTGCTTACGTCCCATTTCGGCAAAGCCCTACGCGGCTATGTATACAAACTAGGAGGCCGGAATGAAATCTTACGATTACGTAATTCTTGGCAACTCTGCAGCTGGCATTGCTGCAGCCGAGGCAATTCGAGAGGCCGACGCAAGCGGTAGCATCCTCATGGTTTCGCCTGAGCCTTATGCGGCTTACGGCACGCCACTTATTTCTTATGTGCTCGAAGGCAAGATTGCTGAAGAGAATATGTGGCTGCGCCCCCAGGGTTTCTACGAAGAAAATAAGATTGATACCCTGTTTGGTCCCGAGTTTGGCGCTATAGCAATCGATGCTGAGGCTCACGAGGTCACGCTTGTTAACGAAGAAAAGTTTGGCTATGGCAAACTTTTGGTAGCTACGGGCTCTACTCCTACTCAGGTTGATATCCCAGGCCTTACTGGTGCTAAAAATGCAGTCAACTTTATTACGCTCGACCAGGCAAAACAGGCTGGTGAAATGGTTGATGCAGCTACCGCTAAGGCACATGCCGAAGGCCGTAAGAGTCGCGTCATGGTACTTGGCGGCGGTCTTATTGGTATGAAGGCCGCAGAGGCTCTTTCTTTCCATGCGGATGAAGTTGTGGTTTACAAGCGCAGCTTCCCCATTTTGGACGGTGTTTTAGATATGCAGGCGGGCGCTAAGCTGACCGAGCTTGTTGCTCCTCGCATTATTTGTAGGCCTGGTGCAACCGCAGAGCGCTTCGATGTTGCTGATGGTTCAATCACTCATGCTTATATGACTGATGGCACCGAGCTTGATGTTGATTTCGTCATTGTGGCTATTGGTGTTCGTCCTAATAGCTTTATTGCTGTTGCCGCTGGCGCTGAAGAAGGCCGCGGTCTTGTGGTTGATCGTCAAATGAAGACGAGCCTGCCTGACGTTTACGCCGCCGGTGATGTTACTCAAACCACCAATACGCTCGATGGTACCGACAAACCCTTGGCTTTGTGGCCTAACGCCGTTCGCCAAGGCAGGATTGCTGGTGCTCAGATGGCTGGCAGTTCTAAAGAGGGCATTTTCCCTGGTAACTTTGCGGTTAATGCAACCAACTTCTTTGGTGAGGTCACACTGCTTACCGCTGGTATTGTTCGTCCTAAGCCTGAAGATGGTTATGAAGAGCGCGTCATTGTTGAGGGTGACACCTACCGCAAGTTCGTGATTAAGGATGATCGCCTGTATGGCTTCATCCTGATGAACTACATGGAAGCGGCAGGTATTTACACCTTCATTATCGATAAGAAGCTGCCTCTTTCTTCGCTTGATGAATCTCTCTTTGAGGGTGAGCCTGGCAACCTGAGCTTTGTAAATCCTGACTTGCAGTGGTTCAGGATGCATGTTGGCTATCCCCATGAGCTCGATCGCAAGGGTAGGGGAGAGTCTTACCCTTGGCATGAAGAGTAGTAGCTAGAGCAGCCAGCAGTAGTGCAAGCGCACGGTGAAGTCCAAGGGGAATGAACCTAAGCGCACGGTGAAGCCCCGAAGGCTTCGCTCTGAACACCATAAAGA
>CAVCRX010000022.1:0-7210 GCA_963604935.1 Bacteroidaceae bacterium | reverse complement strand
GTTTTCATACACAGAGGCCATTCCGCGCCACTGATATGAGGGTCGATCATACACAGAGGCCATTCCGCGCCATGGAAATGAGTGCCTGTCATACACAGAGTCCATTCCGCGCCACCAAGCGGATGTGTCCTCACAATTACAGAAACTTCTTTCTTTTAAAAACTCATTAAAGGGGCTTTATTTGAGCAATCCTGCAGAAGTGTAGCCAGAACCTCCTGTAAACATTAAAAGATTAGGATTAAAAGAAAAGGATCTGGATATGAAGCTTAAAAAACTTACGATGCTTAGCGTGCTTGCTGCAATAGCGGCATTCTGCTTGGCTCCAGGGCTTGCTTTGGCCGAGACTGCTTACGATTTTGACCAATCAAACTTTGAAACCTCAAGCAGTGATTCGGTTTATACCATCACTGAATCAGGTACATATAACCTGGTTGGTGATGCTAACGGCCGTATCGTTGTAACCGCTCCTGCTAATGGATTGGTGTTTAACGTCACTATCAATCTTGGCGGACACTCCTTAACCAACGGCACTAGCGGCAAGAGTGCAATCACTATCAATAGCGAAGAGTCTATGGTTAATCTTCCTGATAGCATTACTGTGACCATTAACGGTGATGAAGGAAATAAAGTAAGCCAGACCACAGGAAGCACTTCCGAGGGCGATTCTTCTTCGAGCGTGATTTATCTTGATGCCAAAGATGCGTCAGATACAGGCGCAAACGTGAATATCAATAAGGTAAATGCTGTTTCTAAAGCTGGCCCTTGCGTGGCCACTAAGCAAGGCAATGTCGCTATCAACAATTCTTCCCTCAAGATGGACGGAAGTGACAACTACGTTCTTTTGGCTGATAGCTCAGATTCTGAAGAAGATTCTGCAATTACCGTAAACGGCAGCACTGAGCTCACGGCAGCTTCTGGCAATACTCCTATCGTAGGTTATAAAGGAAGCCAGTCTCAGGTAATCCTTAATGGCGGAACTTATAACAAGATCCCCTTCATGGGTGAACTTGACGAGGGTACCTATGCATGGCAGGATTCTGGTTCCGAAACAACTTCCTACCTTGTTGGTAGCGATAAGCCAAGTACCGCAATCAATACAGTCATTCTTCCTAGTGATGTGTGCAAGCTGTCCGCTGTTTGGTTTGATACTGCTGAAGCGGCAAAGACCTTCACTAAAAACTTCCAGGTGGCTGGCGAATATCGCTTAGTGAGCTTCAATCCTAATAACGCTGATGAGTCTCAGACCTTTGTCCAATATGTAGTACCAGATGGCAAAAGCAAGCTTATCGAGCCTAAAGATCCTCAAGCTAAAGCTTCTACCCAGATGTTTGCGGGTTGGTACAACGATGAAGATGCTGAATCAACCGAGCCTTATAACTTTGACCAGTATGTAAGTGGAATCGTCTCAGATACGCTTACCCTGACCGCGCACTACGAAGATATCGTTGCTACTAACACTAAGACGGGCAAAAATTACACAAGCCTTCAGGCAGCCCTAGAGGATGTTAAACCTGGTGAAGCTATCAATCTTAAAAAAGATGTAGTTCTAGACGAAGCCCTTTCGCTGTCCAACGAATCGGATAATGCAATCACCATCAACCTTAAGGGACACACTATTTCTGGCAGCGATGCCATTACTCCTTTAACTGTCTCTGCTGGTAAATGGCTTATTAAGAACGGTACCGTTAAGGGAGCGGGAACAAGCCAAGAGCCCACTATATATGTAAGCGGCGACAGCTCAGATCTTACTTTGCAGCAGCTCACCGTCACCTCTTGCTCTAACCATGCCGTGCAGGTTGATAACGGAAAACTGCACATTAGCGGCAGCGATAACGAATTCAAGAACGAGGGAGCACAAGATAAGTTTGCCGCGATCTTAGCTGCACAAGCTGGAGGAGCATCTGTTCCCGAACTTGATATTGAGGGCGGAGAATTCGATGGATCTAGCACGTCTAACTCGGTAAATCTGAACCCCGCAAACCTTTCTGTTGCTGGCGGAACCTTCCCTTATGACATCTTCAAGGGTGGCGACTCTGCTCTAGAGATTTCTGGCGGCGAGTTTGGTTCCACGGCAAACATTGCTTCTGTTGTTGATGGATATTCAATGCTCAAGCAAAAGGGTGCAGATGCTTACTACGAAGTCGTAAAGACCGAAGCAGCCAAGAAAGTAGCCGAGGCCTACGTTGAGCTTAGCGCCGAAGAGGGCGGCTACACTCTTTACTTTGAAGACGCTGAAGAAGCTGCTGCTTATGCAGCTGAGCATGAAGGCTCAAGCGTATATAAGTATGTAGACGTAACAATCGCACAATCTCAGAGCGCCACCTACAATGGCAAGGCTCAGCTTCCCGAAATTACCTATTCAGGTATTGTTGAGGGCGATGAAGTCGAACCCACCATTGAGTACACGGGTGATACCACCGAAGGTAAGGCAGTCAACGCAGGAAAGTACTCTATCAAGGTGGCTGGCTTCACGGCTGTTGAAGGTGTAATCAATCAGTACAACTACGTGCCTCGCACCGAGGAAAGCGCTTCGTTTAGGATTACTCCTCTGGATATCACGGACGCCAAGCTCTCACTAAAGGCTAAGGACGCTCTTACCTACAACGGTGAAAAGCAGACTCAGGAATTTGAGTATATTACCGTAGGCGAAGGCGACGATGCTGTCCTTATGACCGAAGGCTCTTATAAGCTGGAAGGCAACACTCAAAAGGACGCTGGCACCTACGATGTTACCGTCACGGGTTCTGGCAACTTCACAGGCACCAATACCGTTGAAGCTGCATTCACGATCGCCACTTTGGACATTAGCAAGTGCGAAATCGTCGAAGTTAAGCAGGCCAACGAGCTTACCTACAATGGCAAAAATCAAACTCAGAAGATTGATTCTGTTGTAGTAATGGCTGGCGAGAAAGAAATTACTGTTCCTTCTTCGGCTCTTGATCTTTCCGGCAACGTGAAAAAGGATGCTGGTACCTACACCATGACGATTGCCGGTACGGGTAACTTCACGGGCTCTATCGATCACGAATTCACCATTGAACAATTAAGCATCAAGGACGCAAAGGTCTATCTGGGCGAGAAGCTTACCTACAATGGCAAGGACCAAACCCAAGAAATCGACCACATCACCGCTGGTGATGAAGATACAATCGTCGACCTAGATTCCTTAGAAATCACTAACCGTGTACAAAAGGATGCTGGCACTTACACCATGCAGATTAGCGCCCAGGAAGGCACTAACTTCAAGGGCGAGACCACTTGCGACTTCACCATTAGGCGCCTGTCAATCAAGGACGCTATCGTTACTCTGGGCAAGGAGCTAACCTACAACGGCTCAAAGCAAGAGCAGACGGTTGAGTCTGTCGTGGTTGGCGAGGGCGAAGATGCCGTCAATGTTGACTTTGAGTCTTTGGAGTTTGCGGGCAACATCCTTACCGATGCTGGCGCGCACCTTATGACTATCAAGGCAAAGAGCGACACTAATTTCTGTGATTCAACAAAGATTACCTACGTAATCAATGCGCTCAATCTCGAAAAAGCAAAGGTCCAGCTCACCAAGACGGATTTCATCTACAACGGTAAGGTTCAAAAGCCAGGTGTTGCGTCTGTTGTTCTTAACGACAGGATTCTCAAGGATGGTCTGGAGTTTACAACCACCTATGTTCAGAGCAAGAACGTTGGAACCTATCAGGTTGTAATTACCGGCAATGGCTATGGCTACACGGGCAAAATTACCGCAAGCTATACCATCAATCCCACCGCGGTAGGCGGCTTTACCCTTACCAAGGCAAAGAAGGCCTTCAAGGTTAAATGGAGCAAGTTTAAGGCTGACCGCTCGGGTGTCCAGATTAGCTACTCCACTAAGAAGTCCATGAAGAACGCTAAGACCGTTACCGTAAAGGGCTCTAGCTCAAAGGCTAAGACGGTCAAGAAGCTCAAGAAGAAGACCAAGTACTACGTAAAAGTTCGTTCTTACAAGACTGTAGGCGGCAAGACCTATTACTCCAGCTGGAGCAAGGTTAAGACCGTAAAGACTAAATAGTCTTACCTAAAAATCTTGATAAATTACCGCGAGTAAGAGGTTGTTGCTATGAATAGGAATTACAAAATAGAACAAGGGGGCACAAGCGGCGCAGCTGCAAGCCTTATGTCTCCCGTTGGGACCGAATCGTTTAAGGCAATTAAGCGAGCCTTTTTTGCAACATTGTTTGCGCTGATGTTTGCATTCTCGGCAAATCTGGCATTTGCCGATGTGTCAGACACAGGAGAAGGATCCGGCTCCGATACTTCAGGCTCAGACCCTGTTGTTGAATATGAAGCCAGCTATAACGGCACTAAGTACGAGACTTTAGCTGATGCCGCGGCTGCTTATAAGGGTTCTGGTACCGGCGCAATTATTCTTCTTAAAGACGTAGAGACGTCCCTTGCTATTAGTGGGAATAACGGTACGTATTCATCAATGAAAATCGTTCTTGATGGACACAATCTTGCGTCTAAAAGCGCAAGCACTCCTGCTATTAGCGTTACTGGCGTTGAACTTACTGTTACAAACGAGAATAGCAGTGCCATGGGCTGCGTCAGCGCGGTTAACGCTCCTGTGATCGACTGCATTGGTGCAAGCGTAAAAACAAGTGTTTCTTTAAGTGGTACTGTTGATGAAGAAGGTGCGGCAGCAGGCAAAACAGCTACTGCAGTTTCTCTGAGCAAAGATAGCTCTAATAGCAGTTCTCTTACCATTAACGAGGGCACTATTGATGGCGCAATTCTTACCGATGAGAGCAGCTCGTTTAGCATCGTAGGTGGCAATTTTAGCTCTGCCGATTACATCGCCAATATCAATGCAGGTCAAGGCTACGTCTTATACAAGAAGGCTGATAGCGCAGACGATGAAGGCGCAACGGTCCCTGGTCGCTACGAGGTTGTTAAGTTAGATTCCATCATTGCGAGCGCACCTTCTTTGGTAGAAATCCCCAAGGGTGACAAAACTTACAAGCTGTACTTCGAAAATGATGATGAGGCAAGTGCCTATGCTGAAAATCATTGGACCGAGGGCGTAAACAAAAAGACTCTCATTAATGCAGAAATTAGCTTCCCCGGCCTTGATAGTTCTTACGACGATAAGCCTGCGGCAACCTATGACGGCCAAGCAAAAGAAGCAAAAGTTGTTCTTTCTGGCGTAGCTAAGAGCGATGAGGTTTCTGCTACTTTTGAATATAGAAGCGGATTAGACACTATTGAAGCAGCAGAAAATGCTGGTGCTTATGGCGTTTCTGTTACGGGCTTAACTGGCGAAGATGCTAGCAAATATGAATTGCGTTCTTTGCCAAATCAAATCTTCTATGTTCTTCCCGCAAGCCTTAAGGGTGCAAAGTTAAGCCTGGATGCTTATTCCTTTGTTTACAACGGCAAGGAGCAGGTTCCAGCTGTTAGCTCGGTAACCCTTGGAGGTACCACGCTTGTTGAAGGTACTGATTTCGAGGTTTCTTATAAGCGTAACGGCGAAGCAACTACCGACTTGACCAATGCTGGTTTTATTGATGTTGTCGTTACTGGCAAGGGCGAGGCAGGCACCAGCAAGGGAAACTATGTTGGTACCGCTAGTGAAGATTACGAAATTGCAAAGCTGAGCATCGCTAATGCAGCAGTCACTCTTGAAGAGGGCACTCTGACTTATAACGGTCAGCCCCAGACCAAGAATCTTAGCTCCGTCGCGCTTGGCGAAGGCGACGAAGTCATCGAGGTTTCGCTTGATGACGTAAAGGTTTCCGGCAACACGGCAACAAATGCCGGCACTCATACCATTACGGTAGGTGCAAAAAGCGATTCAAACTTCACGGGTTCTGCAACTGTAGATTTTGAGATTGAAAAGCTAAGCATTGACAATGCGGCAGTTAAGCTGGGTTCCGAGCTTACTTACAACGGCAAGGAGCAAGCTCAAACTGTTGATAAGGTAACCCTTACTGTTGGCGAAGGCGAGGAAGCTATCGATGTTGATGTCGATCTTGATTCCTTGGAGATTTCGGGTGACACAGCTACCGACGCTGGTGATTACGAGACCTTAGCTCTTACAGCCAAAGACGACACCAACTTCACGGGCCAGACTTCCGCTCAGAAATTCACTATCAAGCCACTTAGCATCGAGGGCGCTAAGGTAACCCTGGGCGACCAGCTTGTTTACAATGCTAAGGAGCAAGAGCAAGAACTTGTTTCTGTTGTTGCCGGCAAGGGCGAAAATGCCGTTGAGGTTCCTCTGGAGTCTCTGAAGATTAGCGATAACACTGCAACAGATGCTGGTACCTATACCTTAACGATTGATGTTGATGCTGAAATCGAAGCTAACTTTGAGGGCTCGACCACCTGTGAATTCACTATCGACCGCCTGTCCATTGCAGATGCAACCGTCACCTTAGGCAAGGTTCTTACCTATAGTGCTAACGAGCAAATCCAAACGGTAGATTCTATTGTTGTTGGTGAGGGCGAAGATGCCGTTACTGTTCCTCTTGAGGATGTAACTATCTCGGGCAATAAGGCTACCGATGCCGACTTCCACAACATGCTCATTACCGCTAAGGAAAAGACTAACTTTAAGGGCTACACAAAGCTTAGTTTCGAGATTGATCCTCTTGACGTTGCCGGCTCCAAGATTGAGCTTTCCAAGACTAGCTTTACCTACAATGGTAAGGTCCAGAAGCCTTCGATTAAGTCCATCGTGCTTAACAATTCAATTCTCAAGGACGGCAAGGATTACATTGCTACAGCCGAGAACAGCACCAAAGTTGGCACTTATAAGGTAAGCATTACGGGTACTGGTTCTACTTACACTGGCACAGCAAGCGCTAGCTATGTCATTAATCCTAAGGGTGTAAGCAAGCTCAAGGTTTCCAAGGCAAAGAAGGCCTTCAAGGTAACTTGGGCAAAGGACTCCGCTGAGCGCTCGGGAGTTCAAATTTGCTACTCCAAGAAGAAGTCGATGAAGAGCGCAAAGACTGTCACGGTAGAGGGCGCTAATGCCAAGGCCAAGACCGTAAAGAAACTCAAGAAGAAGACCAAGTATTACGTAAAGGTTCGTAGCTACAAGGTAGTCAACGGTAAGACCTACTACTCCAGCTGGTCTGCCAAGAAAGCCGTAAAGACTAAGTAGCTTTAGAATTCAGCGCCGCAGATACGCGCACGATGTAGCTAAACGAAAGCCCGGATTCCTGTTGGATTC
>CAVCRX010000021.1:0-13495 GCA_963604935.1 Bacteroidaceae bacterium | reverse complement strand
GATATTTTGCATGTCAAAATATTCGCTGTTAACACCCGTGATCTGTAATGTCACGCTATCGCTTGAGCTGCTGGAGTTCGAACTGGAATTGCTAGAGCTTGCCGCCGCGCTAGAACTGTCGGTGCTTGTCGCAGCACTTGAGCTTGAAGAACTTGCCCCTACGGTTTTGCTCGTACTAGCTTCGGGCAGAGCCTTTTCAATGTTGTCGATACTTTCGGCAAGGAAGCTAGCGTCATCCTCGCTCAAAGCATACTGGCTATCCTGGCTGCTCACGGTAATAACGCGCGCGCTGCCAAGGCCCATGGAATCTTCGAGCCAGTTTTCGAAGCCGGTAATAAGGCTTGCCATAACTACTACCGAGGTAATGCCAATAGCAATTCCCAAAATAGTAAGCGCCGAGCGCCCCTTGTTTGCAAGTAGGCTCGCGCTTGTTTCATGTAAAAGATCAGGTATTTTCATCGTCTAACCTGGTTTCCGATTGCGGGCGTTTGTTCGATAGAGTCACGTTTGGCAAGGCCCTGCTCAATAAGGCCATCGCGGATGACAATCTGCCTGTCTGCCTTTGCGGCCACTTCGGGGTCGTGTGTTACTAACACGATGGTGCGGCCTTTGTCGCGCAGCGACTTAAAAGTTTCAATCACCTTGGCGCTCGTTTTTTGGTCGAGGTTGCCAGTTGGCTCGTCGGCAAGAATGAGCGCCGGATCATTAACCAGTGCACGCGCAACAGCAACGCGCTGCATCTGGCCACCTGAAATTTCGTTGCCGCGATGCTCTAGATATTTGAGCGGAAACTCAGCCGCCGCCAGCGCCTTTATGGCGCGCTGTTCTCGTTCGGCTACTGGGCAATTCTGATTGTAAATAAGAGGAAGCATGACATTACGAAGAACGCTTGCGCGGGGGAGCAGGTTGAAACTCTGAAAGACAAAGCCAATTCGGCTTGCGCGAAGGTAAGCCAGCTCTTCTTCACTGCAGGTGCTCGTATCAACGCCCTCTAGGAAATAATGCCCGCTGGTGGGAACGTCCAGGCATCCCAGGATATTCATAAGGGTAGATTTTCCGCTGCCACTTGGGCCAACAATCGCTACGAATTCGCCTTTTTTAACTGCAAGGGAAACGCCACGAAGAGCATAGGTAGTTGTATCTTTACTAAAGTAGGCGCGATGCAGGTCTTTAGCCTGAAGAACGTAAGACATTGTTATACCTACTTGGAGTTCGAACTGCCGCCGGAGCCACCGTTGCCGCCAGCACCGCCATTGCCGCTAGGAGCCGATGGGGCACTGCCTTGGCCGCCGCCGTTTCCGCCCTGGCCACCAGCGCTATCGCCGCCACCACTGCCGGGGTTGCCCGAGGGAGCGGAGCCTCCTTCTTGCGAGCCGGTAAGGCCGCCCATGATTCCTGCGGAGTCACCACCTTGGCTAGTGTCGGAAGAATCTGTATTCACCTGGTAGTTCACTACAACAAGATCGCCTTCAGAAAGTGAACTGCTTTTTACCGCGGTAGTTTCGTCGTCGCTGCCCTGAACTTCAACTTCAACCTGCGAGGTGGAGCCATCATCGGCTTGCACCGTTACAGTCGAAGTGTCTCCCTGGGTTGACACCGCGCTTGTGGGAACCAAAAGGGTGTTCGTGTATTCCTTATACGTGATAGTTGTACTTGCGTTCATCCCAACAAGCATCGCGCTTGTGGGTTTTTTGATGGTCAAAGTGACGGGGTAGTAGGCGGTTGAGCCATCGGAAGAATCGTTCGCGGTGGAACTGATATTGCTTACCGTGGCTGAAACGCTCTTATCAAGCGCAGTAACAGTTACCGTGGCGTTTTGCTTCTTCTTGATTTTGCCAATGTCATATTCACTCACGTTGACTGAAAGAGTCATGGTGCTGGTATCACTAGTAGTGATTGCGGCATCGGTGCTGTTGGAATCAAGCGTGTCGCCAGCAGAAATATTAACTGCTGTTACGGTTCCATCGGCGCTGGCGCTAACCGTCAAATCATCAAGAGCGTCAACGGCGTCGTTATAGGTATCGCAGGCTTCTTCATAGCTTGTCTTTGTGCTGGATACGCTTTCGGTTGCCTTAGTTACTTCTTCTTGTGCGCTTTGAACGGCGCTTGTCGCTTCGCTCAACTGCGAACTTGCAGAATCGCTGCTTGAACTCGAGTTAGAGCCTTGGTTGCTTGAGGAGCTACTTTTAGCCGCTTTAGCAGCTGCCTTCTTGGCTTTTGTGGCAGCCTTCTTGGCCTTCGTTAAAGACTTCTTTGCTTTAGCAAGCGAGCTTTTTGCCTCGCTATAGCTGCTGTAGGCCGAAGACTTCTTTTTCTTGGCATCCGTTACTGCATCCGAAAGCGTGTCGCTTGTCAGCGTAAAGAGCGTGTCTCCCTTCGAAACACTATCGCCTTCACTCACGTATACCTTTTTGACTGTGCCGCTCACGCTAGCGTTTTCGTTGGTGGTTGAAGCTGCAGCTAGCGTGCCCGAGCCCTCAATACTGAGCGAAAGCGTGCCCTTTTCGACAGCCTGTGTATAACTTTGCGTAGTGGGAGCTTCGGTGGGTTCGTTATTTTGCTGAGAAAAGGCAAAGGTGCCCGCAATAGCTATGACCACAACGCCAGCAATAGCCCCGCGCTTAAGATATTTATTGCGTTTGGCTCGTTTGCGTGCCGCGATAAATTCAGTAGGGAGCCCGGGATCATTATTAGGAGCGACAGCTTGCATAACCTGAGTCGCGTCAGAGGAATGGAACTCAGGTTTAGCTGAAGCGGGGGATTTGTCGGACTTGCTGTGTCGTTTTAAAAAGGGCATAGCTGGCCTTTCGTCAAAGAGATAACGGCGAAAGATTACGGTGTTTTACTTAAAAGCAGCTGAAAGCCACGCGGCCCTGATACAGCAGCTCCCTCATATGGCGCCCTATGCGGCGTCTCGTACGATGTCCACGTGCAGCTTCAGCGCGATGTAGTTCCGTGGATAAATTGTGAAGAAATGATGTAAAAGCCTCTGAATCACGTATTATCTTATGGCTTGAATTGCCGCACCCGTGTGCAACAGAGGCTGCATGCAAACCTCTGAACAGGCACAACGCGTACGGTGTTATAGGACGATAACGAAGGAAAAGTTTTGGCAAAGCAAGACGCTATTGAGTTGGAGGGCACCGTCCTCGAGGCACTCCCCAACGCTATGTTCAAGGTTGAGCTTGAAAATGGTCATCAGATTCTCGCTCACATTTCTGGCAAGATGCGTATGCACTACATCAAAATTCTTCCTGGTGACAAAGTTCAGGTCGAACTTTCTGTATACGACCTTGATCGTGGTCGCATCACCTATCGCTACAAGTAAGTAGCACCTCCTTCTTTTTTAGAAGGTATTAAGGCACGCCGCATGGCGCGCCTTTTCGTGTCTCTTAAGGTCAAGCTAAAGCGGCACGCCTGGGCTAAGCCGAAAGCCCTGATAGTAAGTAAGAAAATTACCGCCTGCGGCTGGGCGTGTATATATACCACGCATTACCGAAAGGAAATTGAATTATGAAGGTACGTCCTTCGGTCAAGAAAATGTGCGACAAGTGCAAGATTATCCGACGCCATGGCAAGGTCCTCGTAATCTGCGAGAACCCTCGTCATAAGCAGCGTCAGGGCTAAAGAAGGGAAATTACTTTTATGGCACGTCTCGTTGGTGTCGACCTCCCTCGCGACAAGCGCATTGAGATCGGCTTGACCTACATCTACGGCATCGGTCTGACCACCTCTAAGAAGATTCTGGCAGAAACCGGCGTCGATCCTGACATCCGTGTCCGCGACCTGTCTGAGGGCGACCTCGGCAAGCTGCGTGATTACATCACCAACAACCTCACCACTGAGGGCGACCTCCACCGTGAGGTTTCCCAGAACATTAAGCGCCTCATGGAGATTGGCTGCTACCGTGGCCTGCGTCATCGTAAGGGTCTGCCCGTTCATGGTCAGCGTACCCACACGAATGCACGTACCCGCAAGGGTCCCAAGCGTCAAATCGGCGGCAAGAAGAAGTAGAGGTAGCTTACAGTGGCAAAGAAGAACGTACGCACCCGCATTAAGCGCTCCGAGCGCAAGAACATTGCAGTTGGTGCAGCTCACATCAAGAGCACTTTCAACAACACCATCGTGTCCATCACCGACCCTCAGGGCAATGTAATCTCCTGGCAGTCTGCTGGCACCGTCGGATTCAAGGGCTCCCGTAAGTCCACTCCGTTCGCTGCACAGATGGCAGCCGAGGCAGCCGCTAAGACTGCTATGGAGCACGGCCTCAAGAAGGTTGCTGTTTACGTAAAGGGCCCCGGTTCCGGTCGCGAGACCGCTATCCGCTCCCTTCAGGCAGCAGGCCTCGAGGTTTCCAGCATCCAGGATTGCACCCCCATCCCACACAACGGCTGCCGTCAGTGCAAGCGCCGTCGCGTGTAAATTGAAAGGACCGATACATTATGGCAATCAATAGGACCCCCGTCCTCAAGCGCTGCCGCCAGTTGAACCTGGACCCTTCTGTCCTTGGTTACACCGGCAAGTCTAAGAGCAGCAGCATTCGTCAGCCCAAGCGTCGCCGCAAGGAATCTGAGTACGCTTTGCAGCTGCGCGAGAAGCAGAAGGCTAAGTTCATCTATGGCGTTCTTGAGAAGCAGTTCCGTGGCTACTTCAAGCGCGCTAAGTCTATGCCTGGCATTACTGGTGACAACCTGATGCAGATTCTTGAATCTCGCCTCGACAACGTTGTTTACCGTCTCGGCTTTGCTAAGACTCGTAAGGAAGCTCGTCAGATCGTTTCTCACGGTCACATTCAGGTGAATGGTGTCCGTACCGACGTTCCTTCCTTCCGCGTACGCACCGGTGACCTGGTTTCCGTTTGCCCCAAGTCTAAGGAGCTTCTGGTAATCAAGTCTGCTCTCGTTTCCAACGAAGGCGTGCAGGTTCCTGCATGGCTCGAGGTTGACATCGAGAAGCTTCAGGGTAGCGTCATCGCTGCTCCTCAGCGTGATCAGATTGACTTCGAAATCAACGAACAGCTTATTGTCGAGCTTTACTCTAAGTAATCATTTGCCATCGCGGTTTTTTAAGGAGGCTTAAAAAATATGACAGAGTTCATGAGGCCTACAGTAACGACGGAAGAAGTAAACGATACAGTTACCCGCTTCATCGTCGATCCGCTAGAGCGTGGCTATGGTTTCACGCTGGGCAACAGCTTGCGCCGTGTGCTGCTGGGTTCCTTGGATGGTGCCCGCGCAACCGCAATCCAGATCGAGGGTGTTCAGCACGAGTTCACGACTGCCGAGGGTGTTGTTGAAGACATCACCGACATCGTCCTGAACGTTAAGGGTTTGGTTTTTACCGCCCTGAACAGCGACATTACTGAGGCTACGGCACACATTCATGCCGAAGGCCCCTGCACTGTTACTGGTGCCGACCTGGAGGTTCCTACTGAGTTCACTCTGGTCAACCCCGAGCACGTTATTGCAACGGTCGCTGATGGCGGCACGCTTGAAATGACCATTCGCATCGGCGTTGGCCGCGGTGTTGTCACCGCAGATCGCAATAAGCGCACAGAAGATCCCATCGGCATCATTCATGTCGATTCGAACTTCTCACCCGTTTCCCGTGTCACTATGACCACGGAAGACACTCGTGTCGGTCAGCGTACCGACTACGACAGGCTCATTCTCGAGGTCGAGACCAACGGCTCCATTACTCCTACCGAGGCAGTATGCAACGCCGCTAACATCATCGACCAGTACATGAGTGCTTTCCTGACCCTCGGCGAAGTCGAGGAAGACGAAGAGGGCGAGGTTGTTTCCATCTTCGCTCCTGAAAATCAGGAAACTAACGCTGAGCTTGACAAGCAGATTGAGGACCTGGACCTTTCCGTCCGTTCTTACAACTGCTTGAAGCGTGCCGGTATCCACTCCGTCCGCCAGCTCGTCGAGTACTCTGAGAACGACCTGCTTAACATCAGGAACTTTGGTGCGAAGTCCATCGAGGAAGTGAAGGATAAGCTCATTTCCATGGACCTCAACTTGAAGCTATAGGAGAATTTTAAAATGAGGCATAAAGTTAAGGGCCGCAAGCTCGGTACCGATGCTAGCCATACTAAGGCTATGAAGAAGAGTCTCGTTGCTGCGCTGTTCACCAACGACCGTATCAAGACGATCGAAGCACGCGCTAAGGAGATTCGCCCCGATGTTGACAAGATCATCACCTGGGCAAAGAAGGGCGACCTGCATTCTCGTCGTCTTGCTATCGCTGCACTCGGCGACAAAGAGCTCGTTCGCGAGATCTTTGAGAAGGTTGAGCAGGGTATGTTTGCTGACCGTCAGGGCGGCTACACCCGTATTATGAAGCTCGGCTATCGCAAGGGCGACAACGCTTCCATGGTTATCATGGAGCTTTGCACCGAGCCCGTGCAGAAGAAGGCTAAGGCTGCTGACGCTGAGTAATCAGCTTGGCTTTAGACCGTTGGTTTAACTCTCGGTTTGTCTTGAGCTTTTAGACCAGCATCTGGCAATTACGCTAGATTTACAAAGTCCCGATTGGTTTCAATCGGGACTTTTTTATTGCTGGGAAGCATGCTGTACACAGAGGCCGGTAAGAAGGGGATATCCTACAGGTGGCTTTCGATTTAGGGCTCCAACTGCAGGTTAGCGCCTGTACCTGGTCGGAAGCTTTTGGATGCGAGGAAGCTTTCCTGTTGCTTTTTGTTTCCTTTCGTTGAGCATACACTATGTGCTCACCCCGTTTTGGGCGCCACTTTTGCATTTTTCTGGTAGCCCAGTCTTCGCATCTGAACTTTCGGCTTAGCAGGAGTCCTATTTAGACTCTAAGCCAAAACAAGACCCGGTGGTCCCGGGTCTTGTTTGTTGTTGGGACTTAGTTGTGTGTTTGGTGGTTTTGCCATCGTGCGAGCTTTCCTGTGATTTTCGCCATGCGCTTAGCGTCACCAAAAAGCCCCGCAAGACTAAGTCTTACGGGGCGAAGTTTAACGGCCAGAGCCTAGGTTATATGCCTAAAGAATCTGTCTAATAAGGGCTAGTCCTACTTGACCTTAACTGCAACGGTGATGGTCTTGGAGGCTGCGTTGTAGTTGCTGTCGCCAGCTGCCTTAACAACAACCTTAACCTTGTAGGTGCCCTTCTTGGTCTTCTTCTTTACGGTAATTTTGCCATTAGAAGCAACGCTGAGCTTGTTGGAGCCGCTCTTCTTAGCATAGGTAACTTTGCCCTTAGCACCAGAAACCTTGATTGCGCCAGAGACCTTCTGAGCCTTCTTCTTTACCTTGGACTTCTTAACGGTCTTGGTAGAAGCCTTTGCAGTGAAGCTCTGGTTTGCTTTGGCGATGGTGTAGCTGACGGTCTTTGCAGCGGTGCTGCCGTCGGCCCAAGCTGCACCATTGGTGGGAGTGACAGTGGCCTTGTAAGAACCAGCGTTGGTTGCGGAGCCGCTCTGAACAGTAACGTTGGAGCCGCCCTTAACGCCGGTCTGTGCCTTGCCGTTGTACTTCAAGCCAGAAACAGCACTGGGGAGCTGAGCAGCCTTTACGAGGCTGTTGATAGCCTCGGTGACGTGCAGAATCTGCTCTTGGCAGGCAGCTTCGGTAGCTTTTGCATTAGGGAGTAGTGCTTCGGCTTCTTCGAGCTCTGTCTGGAGATTGCTCCAGCTCTTGGAGGTGTAGTCCTTCTCAACTAATGCAGCGCCTTTGTTGTAGACGTCTTGGAGCTTTTGTTTTGTCTCATTAGTAACAAGAGCACCGTTAGCTATGTTGACACTAGAAATAGAGAATACAGAAGTAGTGTAATCTTCGTATCCAAGTGCGTGGACAGTGATGGTCCAGTAGCCAGTGCCATCGTAGCCTTCGGGGAACTGGCAGCGCTCAGACTTAGTCAGACCAAGCTGAATACGATTGGTCTTATGCATCCAGTTATCTGCGGCAAATTTAGTGCCGAAGGTCTGAATGGCCTTAGTGCCAGTGGAATCATTGCCATAGTAGGTCCAGGTAACCGACTGCATGGCTGCGCCTAGATCACCATAGTCTCCGCCGATATCTACGCGAATCATTTCGCCATAGGAACCAAGGCTAAAGAGGCCTCCAGTGAGTGATCCAATGATGGGGTATACTTTGCCGGTCTTGTCTGAACTTGTTTCGTATTCTTCTGCTGTTGTTTCGGTGACCTTCTTTAATGAGTCCTGGCCTTCAATACCTGAGCCAGTCAAAGAATCGTCTGCGGCAGAGAAGCTAAAGCTGCCATCCTCGTTTTGGGTTGCGGTCTTTAGGCCGTGAGTATTTGCGTTTACGTTAGCGGTTGCAGAGTAGGAAATAAGATAATCTTCGGAGTAACCTCCAGCAAGGGTTTCACCATTTTCTACTACCGTATAACCCTCTTCTTCGCGATCAGCTTTAAAGTCTTCGAAATCGCTGGTCTTTACTTTGATAGGGACATATTTTGTTCCATAGACATTGTAGCTATCGATAGTGTACGAAACCCCATCGGTGTCGGTGATGTTTTTGCCGTTGATAAAAATAGTTTTACCGCTAGTGGTTAAGAAATGATTTTTGTCAGTCCAACTTGCAACAGTAAAGTCTTTTTTATTCCCATTGGCATCTTGGGCATGAATGGTGGTATTGCACTGATAGCTTCCGCGGTGGAGGCCATGATTTGTGGTTGCGCGAGTAACGGCATCAAAGCCGCCGAGGTCCGTTTCGCCCTTTGAATCTAATTCGTCGGACGATGTGGTATTTGTAGCGTTATACACACCTTCGCCGGCCCAGTACTCGGCCCAGCTCAGGCCTGCGTAGCAGTAGGTGTAGCCGTCGTCGCTATTCGCCTCATCGGCGTTCGCCTGGCTAGCATTGATCATTGCCGCAGAGGACATAGACAACGCCAGCGCGCCAGCAAAGAATAACCTCACTGGCTTGGTTGCAGCGATCTTAATCAAGATCGCCTCCTTTCTCTCTTCTTAGGGCCTCTGCTTTTGCCAGGCTGAACAGCCGCAACCTTGCGACTGCGCAAAAGATGATGCTCTAAGTTTGTTAGCCGGAGCTAACTTAGTATGACTATTAGATGTTAACCGTGGCTAACAGTAGGTCAAGGGGTGAATTCGATAAAGTTGAAAAACTTAGTGCTGCGGCGCTAAATTCGGCTTAGAGCAGCAATTAAGCTCGGCTTAGAACAAAACGCAAAGACAGAGGAAAACCATGCAAAGAATGAAGGCTACGGCATCTTTAAATTCAAGGCGGTACCTGCGGAAACACGTGCGGTCAGCGCTTACGCCGTATTCTCGATTCGCAATAGCAAGGGTGAGTGTCTCTGCTCGGCGGAACGCGCTAGTAAAAAGCGCAATAATAGTTGGAATTTGAGCTTGAACAAGAGCCGCTACGCCAGCATTGCGCACGGCAAGGCTGCCACCTCTAGAAAGTTGCGCCCTGCGAATACGCTGCAGCTCTTCAGAAAAGCATGGGATAAAGCGTAGAGCCATGCCAAGCCCAAGCGTAAAATCGTCAATCTTTATGCCAAGGCGTTTTAAGGGCGAACATAAAAGCGCGGTGGCATCGGTAAGAGCGGTGGGCGTGGTTGTTTTCATAAGTACCGAGGTAGCAAGTAAAATACAGGCAAAACGAAGAACCGACTCAGCGGCGAAGTTTAAGCCTTTACTACTAAGGCCGATGGGGCCTGCTTGCCACCAAATGTCGCCGCCTACCACGCAGAGTGCATCAAAGATAAAAACAAAAAGCATCAGCCAGGCAAAGGGCTTAAGACTGCGTACTGCCCGAGAGGCGCTTGATCCAGAGGCTGCAAGAATGCCAAGGCTTGCCAGGGTAAGAAGGATAAAACCAGGCAGGCTTTGGATAAGAAAAGCTCCCACGATAAACGCAAGCACGCCAAGTATCTTACTGCGCGGGTCCAAGCGATGGAGGGGGCTTGTTCCTTCTTGGTATACACCAAAGCCATTCATGAGCGCGCCTCCTTTACGCAAGGAGTTATGGTGGTCATGCTCGGCTTGATTGCGGGAGAACTAGGCCTGTTGGAGGATGAGTTTTGTTTGCCATCTGTCGTGTCTCCCTGGCCGGCAGCCATACTTGGCTTGGCTAACAAGAAGCTAAGTTCGTCAACAAACTCTTCTTCGCTAGAACAATAGGGGAATGCGATGCCTGCGCTATTGATTTCCTGTGAGACTTTAAGCACCAAAGGAAGCTCAAGCCCTGCGTTTGTAAGTGATTCTTCTAGCTTATTAAAACCGTGAGCTGCATTGCTGGGAGCCGCATCGCTAGGAAACGCATCGCTGGGGCCCGCATCACCAGGAGCTGCGTCACTGGTAGCTGTATGACTAGAAACTGCGCCGCTCTTGCTTAGCTCATCGGGTTTTCCTTGCCAGGAAATATGCCCCTCATTCACGATGACTAGGTAATCGCAGGCAAAAGCATCTTCCATGGAATGAGTAATTGCCACGACGGCTTTACCTTCTTCGGCAAGCGCGCGGCACTGATTCCAAAAGTCTGCGCGGGCAGCAGGGTTGAGCATGGCTGCGGACTCATCGAACACCAGCGTACTAGGCGAAAGAGCAACAAGCCCGGCGGTGGCAAGCTTTTGCTTTTCGCCGCCAGAAAGCTCGTTTACCTTGCGTTTTGCAAGGGCATGGATGCCTTGTTTATTGAGGCTATCCTTAACCACCCTATGCATTTCGTCATAGCTGAGCCCGCGATTTTCAAGACCAAAAGCGCAATCATCTTCGACGGTAGAAGCAACAATTTGATTGTCGGGGTTTTGGAAGGCGATACCCGTGAAGGTAAGACCGTCGTATGTAAAAGCAGAGTGGTCTTGCTCCGAAAGGCTTTCTGATGTCGCCGTGTCGCACTTCCTCGTGGTGTCGCATCCATTAAGCCTGCGCTCTCCGGCTGAAGCACATTCGTCATCATCGAATTCCTTAGGCAGTAGCCCTGCCAGATTAAGAGCAAGGGTAGTTTTACCTGATCCATTGCGTCCTACCACTGCGGTAATCTTGCCAGCCTGAGTGAATAATTCATCTTGCTCAAAGTGGTATGGACGAAGGCTCGGCGCAGGCACCGCTGCAATTACGCCTTGAGCAACAAGGCCTGTTAGAAGCCCTGTTACGCATGCGGCAAATGCGAGCACAGGTAAGGTCAAAAACACCGCAGTTGTGGAAAGAAAAACGGCAGTAACGGCCAGCTGTCCGACGTTGTGCAGGATGGCTGCAATCATGCTGGTGGGTACCACATCTATCCAGGGAAGCGCGCGACAAATAAGCATTCCCGCAAAGGCAAGTAAGGTACCACCCGCGCTGTAGGCCAACATCAAGGGCGAGCCAAATAAAAAGCCTGAGGCTAAGACCTTGATAAGCATTACCAAACTTGCGCTGCGTACATCGCAAAGATAAAGTGCCACCAAAACGGCAACATTTGCCAGGCCAAGCTTAATGCCAGGCACTGCAACGGGCAGGGGAATCATAGTTTCTAGATAGCTCAGCACAAGAGCCAAGGCGGAAAGAAGCGCAACTTGAGAAATCCTGCGGATTCGTATGATGCGCTCTTGATTCATTGGTTTACGCTTAGCTTAGGATTTAGGCTGGTGGAAAGCTAAAAACTAGCGGCTATTCGCGTCAAAGCTATCCGCTTTAGCGGTATCCATGGAAGAAGATTCCTCGCCATCGGCAACAATCTCAATCCAGAGTTCGTGGGGCAGGCAAATAATCTGCTTGTTGGGAGTACTAATGGCGCCCTGGTGTACGCAATCTTGATTGTCGCAGTCGGAGCTTTCTACATACACTTGGCCTTTTTCCACCACAACGGTGTTGGAACCATGGCTAGTCGTGAAGGTCCTGGTAGTGTCTTTGTTCAGGCTTAATTCGGTGGTGCCACCGTCGCCATCATGAACAATTGCCTTCTTGGCATTGCCTGCAGAAGCATTAGATAAAAGAACAAAACCCCAAGCAAAAAGAACAATTGCAAAAATTGCACCAACAATAATAACGCTGTGATTATTCTTCTGCTTGTGGGTCATGGTCGCAGCTGCAGCTTGCGAAGTTGGATTGATGTGTCGTTTGTTTAAATGCATTTACAGCACCTCGAAGGGGGAGTTGTCGGTGGTAGTTACTTTGTCTTTGTTATTTACCACCAGGCCTTGGATGTCGGAGTGTTCCTCAAGGAACTTGAGCGCCTTGTCGTGTCCGAGCAGGAACAAGGTGGTTGCATAGGCGTCGCCATCAACTGATTTGTCGGAGTAGATGGACGAAGCTAAAAGATCGGTTTTGGCAGGATAGCCCGTTTTTGGATCAAGGATGTGGTAGTACATCACGCCATCCTTGGTGAAGTTGCGCTCGTACAAGCCGCTAGTAACAATGGATTTGTCGGCGGCTTCGCACGAAGCAAGGATGTTTTCTTCGCCGTCGCTGTTGGGGTCGTAAACGCCAACTTTCCAGTTACTGCCGTCGGGCTTGGTGCCCAGCACATAAACATTGCCGCCGAGGTTTAAGCATGCGCTTTCGCAACCTGCCTCACGGAAAAGATTTGCCAGGTCATCGGCAATATAGCCCTTAGCAATGCCGCCAAGATCGAGCTTTGCCTGCGGATCGGCCAGAGTGACCGTGTTTCCGTTGACGCTAATAGTTTCGTAATCGATATGCTTGATGGCTTCTTTAATTTTTTTGTCGCTGGGTTTTACGCCTTCGTTAAAGTCCCACAGGCTCGAGGCGGCGCCAATTGTGATGTCGAACAGGCCATCGGTTGCCTTGGAATACTCGATTGATTTCAAGATGATATCGGCGGTTTCGCTGGCGACTTCAACAGGCTGGCCCTTTGCGCTGTTGATTTTTGAAATGTCGCTGCCATCAATGGTGCGCGAAAAGATGTTTTCAAAATAGGTGCAGCGCTCTTGCGCTTGTTCGACCACGGATTGATCGCAATAGGCGCTTAAGGTGATAACCGTGTCAAACGCAAAGAAGGTGGCTTCGCTAGGCTCGCTCGAGTTGGAGCTTGAGTTTGAATTAGAGCCAGAATCAGAGCCTGAGCTGCCAGAACAGCCAGTTAGGTAAGCTGCCGAAAGTCCTGCTGCTGCAAGCACACCAAGCTTGGTAAAGGCGCGGCGTGTGAGACTTGGATTTTGCTGAAGGAGCTTTTCTGCGGTCATGGCTACTTTCTTCGTGGGCCTTACGAGTGGTTGGTGCAAGCGGAGGTTCCGCCGCAGCAAATTTTTTGCAATGAAAAAGTTAACTTAGTTTAACATCCAGGGCAAGGCAAAAGGCAAAACGTCTTGTGGCCCGGGTATAAGACGAAGCGCGCCTACAAGCCAGCAGGCTAGCAAAAGAAGAACGGCTTTAAATAAGACGCTAAACCAAAAGGATCCGGTTAGCTGGAACTTTGGCTTTTGGGTTTTGGGATTAACGCTAAGGCTCAAGACCGAAATATTGCCCAGGGGGCAATTTATCGCGCAGTCACCGCAGGCAATGCATTCACCCGATTTAAGGCTCCCTTTATCAGGCC
>CAVCRX010000020.1:0-45486 GCA_963604935.1 Bacteroidaceae bacterium | reverse complement strand
TTTGATTTGCCAATTGCATTGGCCATTCTTATTGCCACCGAGCAACTGCCGCGCGCGCCCTTTGAGAAACTACTCGTTGTGGGCGAGCTGTCTCTTGAGGGTAGCGTTGCAGCTGTTCCTGGATTGCTTTCTTTTCAATTGTGTGCCAAGGAAATGGGACTTGATATTTTGACTGGCTCTACAAATCAGGGTCTATTTCCTATAAAAGGTGTTCGCTTTTTATCGATTACTCGCTTGTCTTTGTTAAAGAAAGGAATTCTTGACGAACAATTTCCCAAGCCTGTTTCTATAAAGGAGCATCCAGTTGATTTTTCCCAGGTAAGAGGTCAAGAATTCGCGAAGCGTGCACTTCAGATTGCCGCTGCAGGTGATCATGGGGTTTTAATGGTGGGGCCGCCGGGCTCTGGAAAAACAATGCTTGCACAATGCTTAGCTGGCATTTTGCCACCGTTGACAGAGCAAGAGAGAATTGAATCAGCTCAAGTTCATTCTGTATTGAATTTTGATACTACAAGCATTTTGGCGGGTCAGCGTCCTTTCAGGAGTCCGCATCATAGCGCAACTGCGGCGGGCCTTATTGGAGGAGGAACCCCAGTAAGGCCTGGTGAGGTGTCCCTTGCCCACCATGGAGTTTTGTTCCTTGATGAGCTTCCGGAATTTAAGCCTTCTGTACTACAAGGTTTACGACAACCTCTTGAATCTGGGCATGTGACTATTACACGAGCTGATGGGGTTTATGAAATGCCGGCTCAGTTTGCTCTTATAGCTGCCATGAATCCCTGCCCTTGTGGTTTCTATGGTGATCGTGATCACGAATGTCGTTGCCCAGAAACTCGTATCGAGGCATACAGAAATCGAATAGGGGGACCACTTCTTGATCGTATTGATATCAGGATTGATGTTTTGCGCGCTGGCCCCGAAACCTATTTCGAAGAGAAAGTCGGAAGGACAACAAGCAATCTACTTGAGGGTGTTTTAAGAGCGCGGGAGTTTCGGTCTTGGCGTTTATCAAAAGAAGAGAATCCGGGTGCTAGGGGCTTAGATCGGATTCTTGATCAGTGTAATATGTCTTTCCAGACAAAGGATTCCTTTGTGGCTTCAATTACCGCTTTTAAGATGAGCGGTCGTTCGGTGGTTCGAAGTTTGCAAGTAGCGCGTACTATTGCTGATCTTTCGGAATCCGAGGAAGTATTATCGGAACATTTGGCTGAAGCTATGACGCTTCGTTATGAATCTCAAGTGTAGGTGAATAATGAATCCAAACTCTGATTTTCCAGTTGATAATTTACGCGGTACGAGGCATGAATTAAGTATTGGTGACCCTTTATTTCCAGATGCTCTTGCTCGGATAGCTAAGCCTCCAGAAAAGCTCTATGTTCTTGGCGATCCGGGGGCGCTAAAGGAAGGCTTGGCTATCATTGGAGCACGTAAGGCAAGTCCTTATGGTTTGACTTGTGCTCGTGTGTTTTCTGAAATCGCGGCACAGCGTGGGGTGGTTATTATTTCTGGAGGTGCGCTTGGTTGCGATACCGAAGCTCATCGCGCAGCGCTAAATGTCGGAGGGAAAACGGTCGTCTTTCTTGGTGGGGGATGCATGAGGTTGTATCCTCGGCGTAATCTTTCCTTGTTTCAAGAAATTGTCGACAAGGGTGGTGCTTTGGTGTCGGAGCATGAGTGGATGTTCCCGCCGCTGCCTTATACCTTCAGGCAACGAAATCGTCTTATTGCGGCATTAGCAAAGGCGACCTTGATTGTTGAGGCGGGGGTTCCTTCAGGGACCTTTTCGACGGCAGATGATGCGATTGAAGCTAATAGGGAAGTTTTGGCGGTACCTGGGTCTATTATGTCGGCAAATTCTAGAGGGGCTAATCATCTTATTTGCCAAGGTGCTACCCCTATTGTTGATAGGCAGACCTTTGAAGATGCTTTGTTTTCATTATTTGGGACTCTTCGTTCGCCAAACACTGAAGAGATAAAAATCAGCAAAGACCCTATCCTGGAGGCGCTTCGGGCTAATCCTATGACGCCAGAAGAACTTGTTGTGGCTGGTTGCGGTAAAAAGCGAGGTTATGAAGATTCTGCTTGGGTTGCAATTCATTTGGCTGAGCTGCAGCAAGATAACAAAATCGCGCGTTATCCAGACGGTCGTTATGGATCAATTGAGCTGTGGACCTAATTTTGTTTTCTTGAAGCTATGAATTCTCTTGGGTAGAAGGGACTATGTACTGTAGTAATCTAGGCGCATGGAAAATTATGTAAATATTATTGGAGGAGGCTTAGCTGGAAGCGAATGCGCTTTACAGTTGGCCGCCCGTAACATTAAAGTTCGCCTCTTTGAGATGCGACCTCTTCGTGAAACTAGCGTTCATCATGGCGATAAGCTTGGTGAATTGGTTTGCTCGAATTCGCTTAAGTCTACAAAGCCTGACAGTGCGGCGGGCATGCTTAAGACCGAGCTTATAAAGCTCGGTTCTTATCTCATGGCCTTTGCTCGTGAAACTGAGGTGCCTGCTGGCGGTGCTTTGGCAGTCAACCGCGATGAATTCTCTTCCGCTATCACTAATGCAATTAAGGGGAATTCTTGTATTGAGCTTATTCGAGCAGAAGTTACTCGAATTGACGATGAAGGCCGCTTGTGGGGTTTCATCGAAAATTCGTCTGAGCCTATTCTTTTGGAAGAAGAGGCTGCGCAAGCGATCATCTTTGCTTCGGGGCCACTTACCTCTGATTCTTTTGCGGAATTCTTAGGCCAACTAACAGGTCAAAGCCATCTTGCCTTTTACGATGCTGCTGCACCTATCGTTATGGCTGATTCACTCGACTCGTCCATTGTTTTTCGTCAAAGCCGCTATGAATCTGGAAGTGAGGGCGACTATCTTAATGCGCCTTTTTCTAAGGAAGATTATCAGCGCTTTATTGAAGAGCTATTAGCTGCCGAGCGAGTTATTAAAAAAGAATTCGAAACCAATGATTTATTTCAGGCTTGCCAGCCCATTGAAGAAATCGCTCGTCGTGGAAGCGATGCGCCACGTTTTGGCTGCATGAAGCCTGTTGGCTTAGTTGATCCTCGTACGGGAATGAAACCCTGGGCTAACGTTCAGCTACGTGCAGAGGATGCAGCTGGGCAAAGTTATAACTTGGTAGGATTCCAGACTAATTTAACCTGGCCAGAACAACGTCGAGTTTTTCGCATGATTCCAGGTTTAGAAAACGCCGAGTTTGCCCGTTATGGCGTTATGCATCGAAACACCTTTATCGACGCACCTCATCTGTTAAGCGAGAATTTACAGCTTGTTACTCCTGCTGCTAAAAAATTAAAACCGCAGCTCTATGTGGCAGGACAACTTGGCGGTACTGAAGGGTATTGTGAAGCTATTCGTTCCGGCTTACATGTGGCACTTTCTGTTGCTGCGTCCTTGAGGGGTTTAGCTGCTCCTCAAGTTCCTGTTGATACCGTTTTTGGCGCCCTGCTTGCTTATGCAAGTAATCCTCAAACTATCGATTATCAGCCGATGCATGTTAATTTCGGTATTATTGCGCCTCCTGAAGAAAAAATTCGCAACAAACGAGAGCGTTACGCTTTTTATCAATGGAGGGGCGAAAAGGCACTTGATTCATACTGTGCCGATTTGCAAAACCTGGGCTTACTATGACAGATAAGCTAGCTTTGCTTATTGATGATTTTTGTGACGACTTAAAGACGGAACGAAATTTATCCGAGGCAACAATAAAGAGCTACCGTTCAGATTTACACTCATTTGCTCGTTGGACAAATGAGCGTGATGTGGATCCGTTTACTTGCAGTCATCGGGATTTGCGCCTTTTCCTAATCGACGAAGAGGATTCAACTCATTCGCGAAGAACCATCAATAGGCATTTGAGCTCTATAAAGGCTTTTTACCGTTGGCTCAATATTGAGGGTTTATGTGAACATGATCCCGCATCTGTTCTTCAGGGTCCAAAGCTTCATCAGAAGTTACCACGAGTTATTGATAATGAGTCTATGCAGGCAATACTTTCGGTTTATTCTGAGGGTTCTAGCGCAAAGGATTTACGTAATCGGGCGATGCTTGAATTTTTCTATGCTTGTGGGGCTCGTATTTCCGAGGTTTCAAATCTTGAGCTTTCATGGTTGGACCCTAAGCAGTCTCTTGTGAAAATTACAGGCAAAGGTAATAAGGAGCGTATTGTTCCTCTTCATAAACAATCGCTTGATGCCTTGCTTGCTTACCTGAAGAAGGGTCGTCCGTTTTTGCTTAAACCTGGCAAAGCTACCGACTATGTATTTTTGTCGTCTCGTGGTAATCAAATGAGTACGGATGCTATCCGTCGGGTTTTTAAGGAGACTCTGCTCCGTGCAGGCCTGGACTCAGACTTAAGCCCTCATGCGCTACGTCATAGTTTTGCCACGGATTTATTGAGCGGTGGTGCTGATTTGCGAAGCGTGCAAGAAATGCTTGGACATTCAAATTTGGCCACAACACAGGTGTACACCCATCTCACCCCTGAGCGTCTACAAGATGTCCATCATCAGGCTCATCCTCGTGGCTAAAGCTGCGCTAAGATAGATTGTCTAGTTTTAAGGCCTCTAAAGGAATTTGAAATGGCTCAAAAAAGTATCGAAATTAAAGGTGCTCGCGAACACAACCTTAAGAATGTTAGCTTAAGTATCCCTCGAGATAAGTTTGTTGTTATTACAGGGCTTAGTGGTTCGGGCAAGAGCTCGCTTGCTTTTGATACTATTTATGCAGAAGGCCAGCGTCGATATGTGGAAAGCTTATCGAGCTATGCCCGTATGTTTTTGGGGCAGATGTCTAAGCCAGAACTAGATTCGATTGATGGACTTTCACCTGCTGTTTCGATTGACCAAAAAACCACTTCTCGTAACCCTCGTTCAACAGTTGGTACTACAACCGAAATCTATGACTATTTGCGTTTGCTGTACGCGCGTTTAGGTACTCCGCATTGCCCTGAATGTGGCCGGGAAATTAAATCTCAAACTACTGACCAGGTCACCGATGAAATTCTGGCGCTTGCTAGCCCTTCGGTGACTAAAGCTATTTTGATGGCTCCTGTTGTTACGGGGCGCAAGGGCGAATTCACAAAGCTCTTCCAAGACCTACAAAAGGAAGGTTTTAGTAGGGTTCGTATTGATGGCGAAGTTACTAAGCTTGGTGGAGAACCTATCGTTCTTAATAAGAAAATTAAGCACTTCATCGAAGTTGTTGTAGATCGCGTCTCTTTGAAAGAGTCATCTCGCTCACGTATTGCTGAGGCAGTGGAGGTTGCAACTTCTTTATCGTCTGGTCAGGTACTTATTCAGGTTATTCCCGCTAAACAAGGCAGCGGTACTTCTCTTAAATCTTCTGACTCATCCTTGGAAGCATCTGAAGTTTCTAGTGACGCGGGCCTTCGGAATCGAGAGGTTTCTTCAGGCGCAACAGGTGGCCTTGCAGATAATGAGTATTTATTTTCTCTTGCGCTTGCTTGTCCTGAGCATGGTTATTCAATGGATGAACTACAGCCAAGGGACTTTTCTTTTAATGCTCCCTATGGTGCCTGTCCTGATTGTTTAGGTATTGGTACAAGAGAAGAAGTTGATCCCGATTTGGTAGTGCCCGATCCTTCTCTTTCTTTGGACGAAGGTTGCGTTGTTGCTTTCCGCTCGGGTAATTATTACCCGCAGGTAATGGCTGCAGTTCTTTTCCACTATGGCGTGCCTACTGATACCCCTTGGTGCGATATCCCTGAAAAGATCCGCAAGATAATGCTCTACGGAGCTGGTGATGAGCAAATCCGTGTTGATTACATAACCGTTGATGGTCGCAATACAAGCTGGAATATTACTTGGCCTGGCATTGTTGCCGCAATTGAGGAGCGTTATCAGGAAGCTAAGAGCGACCGCCAGCGTGAAAAATATGGACGTTATTTCAACGTTATTCCTTGTTCAACCTGTGACGGAAAGCGCCTAAACCCAAGCATGCTCGCTGTTACGGTTGGTGGAAAGGGAATTCATGATGTTTGTGAAATGAGTGCACGTGAGGCTCTGAGTTTCTTTGAAAATTTGAGCTTCCCAGAATCTCGTGAGGCGATTGCTGGACCTATCGTTAAGGAAGTCGTGGCTCGTCTGCGCTTTTTGGTTGACGTTGGCCTTGATTACCTTACTTTAGAGCGTGCTACGGCCACCTTATCGGGTGGTGAAGCTCAGCGTATTCGTCTTGCTACGCAAATTGGCGCGGGCTTAATGGGCGTACTCTATATCTTGGACGAGCCCTCAATCGGTTTGCATCAACGCGATAATGAGCGTCTTATTGCAACACTTGAGCATTTGCGTGATTTGGGAAATACCGTTCTTGTTGTTGAGCATGATGAAGAGACAATTCGTCGCGCTGATTATGTTATCGATATGGGTCCTGGCGCAGGAGAACACGGTGGTGAAGTTGTAGCCGCTGGTACTCCCGCTCAGTTAATGAAAACCAATTCGCTGACAGCTCAATATTTAAATGGCACTAAGCAAATTGCTGTTCCTGAAACTCGTCGTAATCCGAAACGTGGATTTATTAAGCTTGTTGGAGCAACCCAAAACAATCTTCAAAAAGTTACTTTGAAGGTTCCTTTGGGCACGCTCTGTCTTGTGACTGGTGTTTCGGGTTCAGGTAAATCTTCCCTTATTACTGACACGCTTGCACCAGCTCTTTCCAACCGTGTGGCTCGTGCAAATCGCCGAAGTGGCCCCTTCCGTAAGCTGGAGGGAGTTGAGCTTATCGATAAGGTTATTAATATCGATCAAAGCCCAATCGGCAGAACTCCTCGTTCTAACCCTGCTACCTATATTGGACTTTGGGATGATATCCGTAATCTTTTCAGCTCTACTCCAGACGCTAAAGCTCATGGCTATGGTCCTGGTCGTTTTAGCTTTAATGTGGCCGGCGGCCGCTGTGAAGCATGTAAGGGCGATGGTCAGAAGAAAATCGAAATGCACTTCTTGCCTGATGTATACGTGGATTGCGAAGTCTGCGAGGGTAAACGCTATAACCGTGAAACCTTGCAGGTTAAATACAAAGGTAAAAATGTATATGAAGTACTCGAGATGACCGTTGATGATGCTTTGGAATTCTTTGGGAAAATTCCAGGCATTGCTCGTAAGTTGCAAACCTTACATGATGTGGGCTTGGGTTATGTACATCTTGGCCAGCCAGCTACCACTTTGTCGGGTGGCGAAGCTCAACGAGTTAAGTTAGCCAGCGAATTGCAGCGTAGGCAAACAGGCCGCACCTTCTATATCTTGGACGAACCTACAACAGGTTTGCATTTTGATGACGTTCGTCAGCTTTTAGAAGTGCTTCAGCGTTTGGTTGATAATGGCAATACTGTTTTAGTTGTTGAACACAATCTGGATGTTATTAAGTGCGCAGACTTCATTGTGGATATGGGTCCTGAAGGTGGCGCTCGCGGCGGAAAGATTGTTGTGCAAGGAACCCCAGAAGAAGTTGCCCAATGCAGCGAAAGCCATACGGGGCGTTTTCTTAAGCCTCTTCTTAAGGCTTAGAAATTTAAAAAAATTAAGAACTCTTTCATAATGTGTGTTTAAATACGTGCAATGTTGGTTTTGCTTTGGTATAGTTAGCGAGTTGCTGCCAGGCGGCAACAGTTCGAAATTGGATATGCGGGTGTGGCGGAATTGGCAGACGCGCCAGGTTTAGGTTCTGGTGGGTAACCCCCGTGAAGGTTCAAGTCCTTTCACCCGCACCATTTCTTTGAATGTAACCAAGAAGGAGTTTTATTCGTGAACACCAACATTGAGACCCTTGAAGATAACAAGGTGAAGATTTCTGTCGAGGTCGAGGCTTCTGATATCGCTGCACGTATTAAGCGTGAGTACAAAAATGTTGCTAAGAAGTACAAGTTCCCTGGCTTCCGTCCTGGCAAGGCTCCTCGTCCTGTCATCGACAATATGGTTGGTGCTGAATACGTTCTTGCCAACGTTACCGAGAACGTTATCAACGATACCTATCCTCAGGTTCTCGAGGTTAACGAATTGGTTCCTCTGTTCAAGCCTGAGTACGAGTTCGCTGATGGTAAAGAGCTCGTAGTTGAGGGCGAAGATTTTGCATACTCCGCAATTATCACTGTTAAGCCTACTGTTGAGCTTTCTTCTTACGACGCTGTTGAGGTCGAGGTACCTTCTGTTGAGGCTAGCGACGAAGAGATTGATGCTCAGCTCGAGCAGCTTCGTAACTACTATCCTGAATTCCAGGATGCTAATGCAAACACCAAGGTTAAAGAGGGCCAGGTTGTAGTTCTTACCTCTACTGTTACCAACGACAAGGGCGAGAAGAACGAAACCCTTTCAATGTCTGAGACTCAGTATGAGCTTGGCACTGGCCTTTACCCTGCAGCTTTTGATGCTGAACTTATTGGTTTGAAGAAGGGCAACGACAAGCAGTTTGACGTTGACTTCACCGACGATAACTCCATGGTTTCCCAGATTCTTGGCGACGACAAGGGTCTTCTGCACTTCGATGTCAAGGTTGACTCCATCAAGAAGAAGGTCATTCCTGAGATTGACGATGAGCTGGCAAAGAACTTTGGCTTTGACGACCTTGCTGCTATGCGTACTGCCCTTGAAGAGCAGATTAAGGGTGAAAAAGAGCAGAATGCTCCCGCTCGCAAGCAGAATGAAGTTCTGATGGCTTTGGCTGCTCGCGTTGAGGGTGACCTGCCCGAGAATCTTTGCGAGATTGAGGAAGCAAATCTGCTCCAGTCATTCTTCCGTCAGCTTCAGCAGAACGGTATTAACTTCGACCAGTATCTTGAGGCTGCAAATCTTACTTCTGATCAGTTTAAGGAAGACACCAAGAAGCAGGCTGCTGACCTTGTCCGTCAGGACCTTGCTCTGGATGCATGGGCTCGTCACTTTGAGATTCCTGCAACCGACGAAGAAGTTACCGCTGAGTTTGAAGCAGCTGATGTTGACGATCCTGCTGCAGTTCAGAAGGAGTGGCTCGAAGCTGGCCGTCTTCCCGAGGTTCGCGAGGGTATTAAGCGCGCTAAGGCTCTTGAGGACGTAACCGAAAAGGCTGTTGTAACTAAGGCCTAAATAAGCATTTCTTAAAATTGGGTCAAGGTTGTATCTTTTAGGTACGCCTTGGCCCAATTTTTCATATAGCGAGTTTTTAATTTAAACTTTGAGAGCTTGTTTTTAGAAACTTTTTGCTTGTTCATTTGGATACCCACGTAAAATGTATTCAATAGTGCAAACTTTTATAAGGTAATAACATGAGGCGAAAAGAGGATTTCATGTATACAAACCTTCAGCATGGTGCTTTGATACCTTATGTCGTAGAGCAGTCTCCACGCGGTGAGCGTTCTTACGATATCTATTCGCGCCTTCTTAACGAGCGCATTGTTTTTTTGGGTGAAGCAATTGATGATGCGGTAGCCAACACTGTCGTTGCTCAGCTTCTGCATCTTGAGTCTGTTGACCCCGACAAAGACATTTCTTTATATGTAAATTCTCCTGGTGGATCTGTTTCTGCTGGCCTTGCTATCTATGACACGATGCAGTACATCAAGTGTGATGTATCTACTATTTGTATGGGTATGGCTGCCTCTATGGGTTCTGTTC
The DNA here is from genome assembly GCA_963604935.1 of Bacteroidaceae bacterium. Lineage (GTDB taxonomy): Bacteria > Actinomycetota > Coriobacteriia > Coriobacteriales > Eggerthellaceae > Anaerotardibacter. Next base: position 35,858 of record CAVCRX010000020.1, on the reverse strand, counting down.
TGTTGGCTGCTGGTGCTCCAGGTAAGCGTATTATTTTGCCTAATGCTCAGGTTATGATTCATCAGCCTATGGGTGGATCCGGCGATCGTACTCAGCAGACTGATTTCGAGATTCTTGCAACTGAAATGAAGAAGACTCGCGATCGTCTTGAGGGTATTTTGGCTAAGCATTCTGGACAAACCATCGAGCGTGTTCACGCTGACTCTGAACGCGACAATTGGATGACCGCAGAAGAAGCTTGCGCTTATGGCTTGGTTGATAAGGTTGTTTCTTCTCGTTTCTCAAATGAGGCCTAATCGATGGTAAAGAAGACTTCCGAAAATACCACCGACGGAACAATTCGTTGCGCTTTTTGCGGTAAAGAGCCCGATGAAGTAAATGCGATGATTTCTGGTCCTAACGGGATTTATATCTGTGATGAATGCGTTAGCCTGAGTGCTTCTGCAATGATGATGGATTTGAATTCTCGCGGAATGCAATCTGATGCATTGGACTCTTTAAGCAATCGTTCGGCTATGGATGCTTTTACTAAGGGAAATTTTTATTCGCAGGATCCTTTTATGGAAGGCTGGGTTGAAGCAGAGCCTAAACAGGAAGAAGCGCCTATCTTGGCTGATTTGCCTACTCCTCGAGAGCTTTACGAAAAGCTTTCCGAGCATGTAATTGGTCAGGATGAAGCTAAGCGTGCTTTAGCTGTTGCTGTTTATAATCACTATAAGCGTATTAGTCTTGGCGAAGATGTTGACCAGGGAGATGTCGAATTAGCTAAAAGTAATATTTTGCTTTTAGGCCCAACTGGTTCAGGTAAAACACTTCTAGCTCAAACGCTTGCACGTACCCTCAAAGTGCCTTTTGCTATTGCTGATGCAACCACGCTTACCGAGGCTGGTTATGTTGGTGAAGATATCGAAAATATTCTTCTTAAGCTTATTGTTGCTGCCGACAATGATATCGAGCGCGCAGAGGTTGGCATTATCTATATCGACGAAATCGACAAGATTGCACGCAAGTCAGAAAATGTCTCTATTACACGTGACGTGTCTGGTGAAGGAGTACAGCAAGGTCTTCTAAAGATTATCGAAGGCTGTGAAGCTTCGGTCCCTCCTCAGGGTGGACGTAAGCACCCTCATCAGGAGCTTATCCATATCGACACTACCAATATTCTCTTTATTCTTGGTGGTGCATTTGTTGGTTTGCCCGATATCATTGGTCAGCGAATTGGTAAGACTAATATTGGCTTTGGCTCAGAGATGCCAGAATCTCAGCGAGATGCTGACAACGAATTGCTCAAGCAGGTTCTTCCTGAGGACCTGCATAAGTTTGGTATGATTCCTGAATTTGTTGGTCGTATTCCTGTTGTTACTTCCTTGAGCGAACTTAATAAAGAGGATTTGGTTCGTGTTCTTACTGAGCCTAAAAACGCTTTAGTTAAGCAGTATCAAGTTATGTTTGACTTTGAAAATTCGGATCTAAGTTTTGAGCAAGAGGCTCTTGAGGCTATTGCAGACCGTGCTATTGAGCATCGTACAGGCGCGCGTGGTCTTCGCAGTATTCTTGAAGGTGTTTTGCAAGATGTTATGTTTGACTTGCCTGACCACGCTATTGAAGGTCAGACTAAAGTGTGTGTTCGCAAGTCGGATATTGAAGGCGAAACCAAGCCGCAAATTGTAGCTCTTAACGATGAAGCGCAAGTTAAATTGGATGCCGAATCTTTGCCTAAGATAGAAGAAGCTGAAGCTTTAACCGAAGCTGATATTACTGCTCCGATTAAGACCTTAGAATAGAATCAATCATTAAGCGTACGTTTTTATGGGGCGTGCGCTTAATTTGCTACGTTAGTAATTGTTTACGCACTAATCGAAAGGAAGCGTTCGATGGCTGATAAGTCTTCCGAGCAAAGCTACCGCGAGTGGGAAACCCCCATTTTTGATGCCTGGAAAAACGCTGGTTTATTCCAACGTACCCCTGGTTTTGGTAAGCATCAAAACGACGGTTATACCATTGTTATTCCTCCACCCAATATTACGGGTGTTCTGCATATGGGGCACGCTCTGAACGACACTATCCAGGATGCTTGTATTCGTCGTGCGCGTATGCGCGGTTTTCAGACTCGTTGGATCTTGGGAACAGACCATGCTGGTATTGCTACCCAGACCAAGGTTGATAAGCATTTAGCCGAGCAGGGAATTAATCGCCGCGAAATTGGTCGCGAGAAGTTTATTGAGGCATGTCAGGAGTGGCGTCTTCAGTACGGTACTACCATTGTTAACCAGATTGCTTCGATGGGTTGTTCGTGCGATTACGATGACGAGCAATTCACGATGAGCGAGGAGTTCTCTAAGGCTGTACGCAAGCTTTTCTGCGATTGGTATCACGATGAGCGTATTTATCGCGGTAAGCGCATTGTTAATTGGTGTCCGCATTGCACAACAGCAATTGCCGATGATGAGGCTGAGTATGAGGATGAGCAAGGTCATTTATGGCACTTGCGTTACCCCTTGGCAGAGCCTGTTGATGGTATGGAATATATTGTGGTTGCTACCACGCGCCCCGAAACCATGCTTGGTGATACCGGTGTTGCTGTAAGCCCAAAGGATGAATCCAAGAAGAAGCTTGTAGGAGCAAAGGTAATTCTTCCTATCGTTAATCGCGAGATTCCTATCTTCTCGGATTTCTATGTAGATCCAGAATTTGGTACAGGCTTCGTTAAAGTTACTCCCGCTCATGACCCCAATGACTATGCAATGGGTCAGCGTCATGATTTGGAGCAGATTAATATTTTTGACGAAACTGCTCACGTTATTGAGGGCTATGGCAAATTCTCAGGCATGGATCGCGATCAGTGCCGTAAGGCTATTGTTGAAGAATTTGAAGCTCTTGGCTTGCTTGATCATGTCGAAGACCATGACCATTCTGTCATGCATTGCTATCGTTGTCATAACAAGCTTGAACCCTGGCTTTCTGAGCAGTGGTTTGTTGCTGTTGATAAACTTAAAGAAGACGCAAAGCGTGTAGTTGAAGATGGTTCTATCCAGTTCCATCCTGCTCGCTGGAAGCAAGTTTACTTGGACTGGCTCGAAAACCTTAAAGACTGGTGTATTAGTCGCCAGCTGTGGTGGGGTCATCGTATTCCTATGTATTATTGCGACGAATGCGGTTGGGAAGATGCCTCCGTTGAAGCAATTGATACCTGCCCTCACTGTGGCAAGCCTACTCGCCAGGACGAAGATGTTTTGGATACCTGGTTTAGTTCACAGCTGTGGCCGTTTGCTACTCAAGGCTGGGCAAGCCAGGGTATGGATGCGCCAGATTTAGGTGATAAATATCCTACACAGGTGCTTTCAACCGCCCGAGACATCATGGGCTTATGGGTTGCCCGCATGGTAATGAGCTCGATGTATTGCACGGGCAAAATTCCTTTTGAGCATGTAATTATTCATCCTACCGTTATGGGTGCCGATGGTAAGCCTATGTCTAAGAGCCGCGGTAATGGAGTAGACCCGGTCAAGATGATGGAAACCTATGGCGCTGATGGTATGCGTTTTGGTTTGCTGATGCAGGTTACGGGCGCTCAGGCTATGCGATTTGATGAGCATAAGCTTGAAAGCTCCCGTAATTTTGCAAACAAGATTCGAAATGCAGCACGCTTTGTTTGCATGAATCTTGACGGCTATACTCCTGGCAAGCCAGAACTTACAAGCCCCGCTGACCGCTGGATCTTTAGTCGCCTAGCTTCATTGGTTGCTAAGCTTGATGAAGCTTATGAGGCCTTCGACTTTGGCGAAATCACTCGTGAGCTATATTCCTTCTTCTGGAATGAGTTCTGCGATTGGTATATCGAGCTTTCTAAGCCTCGCTTGCAGTCTGAAGGCAAAGATCGCGAAGTTTGCCAGCGTAATTTGGTGTTTATTCTTGATCAGGCTCTGCGTCTGCTTCATCCCATCATGCCTTTTGTTACCGAGCAAATCTATGCTGATCTTCCTTGTGCAAAACAAGGTGAATTCTTGATGATGACTCAGTGGCCTGATGCGCAAGTTTTAGCAAGTTATCGTGACGAAGAGGCAGAGCGTGCCATTGCAATGGCAATTGCTGCAATTTCTGGTGTACGCGGTACACGTGCTCGTTATGGCATTAGTCCTCGCCAGGAGCTTGAGGTTGTAGTGCGTGCAGAAGATTCTGCTGTGGTTGACTTATTCCTTGAGCAGCAAGGACTTATTTCTGCACTTGCACGAATTAGCGTTAAGGCTGCTGCAGTGGACGCTCAAAAGCCTGCTGAATCTGCCCTTGTCCTTGCAAATGGTGCCGAGCTTTTTGTTGTTCTTTCAGGGCTTGTTGATTTTGAGGCAGAGCGCGCTCGTCTTACAAAAGAAATCGCAAAACTTGAGAAGGACCAAGCTAAATACAGCAAAAAGCTTACCAACCCTGGCTTTTTGGCAAATGCTGCACCTGAAGTTATCGAGAAAGACAAGGCTAAAGTCGCTGATATGGACGAACGTCTTCGTCAGATGCGTGCTCAGCTTGCAGACATGGCCTAGCTATTTATAAAGCATTACACGAAGGGCCTGCGTTGCGGGTCCTTCGTGCTACCATGGTTTAGAAATTTGAGTTTAAAGCTCTAATTTGCTTGTAGTTTACGAAGGAAACAAGATGCGCGAAAAACTTGAACAGATTATTGAAGCTTATAAGGAGCTTGAAGCCAAACTTGGCGACCCTGCTGTTGTCAATAATCAGAAAGAGTACATTAGGCTTTCAAAAAGCTATTCTGACCAGGGTCCTCTGGTGGAAGCAGCTCGTAAATATGTACAGCTTTTAGATGACTTAGCCGAAGCAAAAGAAATGCTTGTTGATCCTGATATGAAGGAATTTGCTCAGGAAGAAATTTCTGATATCGAAGCTCAGCTTCCTAAGCTAGAAGAAGATATTAAGCTGATGCTTATTCCAAGCGATCCCGCGGACGAAAAAGACATTATTGTCGAAATTCGTGCAGCTGCTGGCGGCGATGAGGCTGCTATTTTTGCAGGCGACTTATTCAAGATGTATGAACGCTTCTGCTCTCATCATAAGTGGAAGATTGAAACTCTTGACGTTTCGCCTTCGGATGCTGGTGGATTTAAGAAGATTGAATTTAAGGTTAAGGGCGACCGCGTTTACTCGATTATGAAATTCGAGTCTGGTGTCCATCGTGTTCAGCGCGTTCCCAAGACGGAATCTCAGGGACGAATCCAGACCTCAACTGCAACAGTTGCTGTTCTTCCTGAGGCAGACGAAGTTGATATTGAAATCAATGAAGCAACGGACCTTCGAATTGACGTTTATCGTGCTGGTGGCCCTGGTGGACAGTGTGTTAACACGACCGACTCAGCGGTTCGTATCACTCATCTTCCTACCGGCCTGGTTGTTCAGTCGCAGGACCAAAAGTCTCAGCTTCAAAATAAGATTGCAGCTATGGCGGTTTTGCGTGCTCGACTGTACGAAAAGCTCCTTGCCGAACAGCAAGCAGCCGAAGGTGCTAAGCGCTTAGCGCAGATTGGTACGGGTGACCGTGCCGAAAAGATTCGTACTTACAATGGTCCTCAGGACCGTGTTACCGATCACCGTATTGGTTTTAACAGTACCTATAATGGCGTTTTGCTCGGCGATCTTTTAGGAGACGTTATTACGGCACTTCAGGCTGCCGATCGTGCTCAAAAGCTTGAGGAAGCTTCTTTGTAGTGAATAATTTTGAGTCTTACAAAGGGTCTAAGATTGAAAGCGCTCCGGAACGGGGCGCTTCTTCTAGTGATAGGCAGTGGACTGTCAAAGATATTCTTGAATGGTGTCAAGGCTATCTTGAGCGCTGCGGCGATGAGAATCCTCGCTTGTCTTCCGAATGGCTTTTGTCGGAAGCTTTAGGTATGTCTCGTATAGATTTATACCTCAATTACAGTAAGCCTCTGTCTATTGATGAGCGAAGCACTATGCGTGATTGGGTTCAAAGACGTGGGGCGGGGGAACCCCTGCAGTTGATTTCTGGCTATGCACCCTTTCGTCATCTGATGATTAAGGTTGCCAAGGGTGTTTTAATTCCGCGTCCGGAAACAGAGGTTCTTGTAAGCGAAGCCTTAAAAGAGCTCAACTTGCCTTCTACGGCAGCTCATGTTGTTAGTAATTCCGAAGGTATAGAAGAGACCAAAGAAGCGGACCTTTTACCTATAGAAGTTCTAGACCTTTGTACAGGCTCTGGATGTATTGCTTGTGCTATTGCAAGCGAATACTCGGCAGCTCATGTCATAGCTAGTGATATATCCGATGACGCCTTAGCGCTGGCAAGTCAGAATATTGATGAGCTAGGACTTGGTAATCAGGTAGAGCTTATCAAGAGCGATTTGTTAGCTGCTTTTGTTGCTGACTATCAGAATCACTTTGATTTGATAATTAGTAATCCCCCTTATGTTCCAAGTGAAGTATGCGTAGGGCTTAGCAATGAGGTATTAGATTACGATCCGCTTCTAGCCTTAGATGGGGGAGCGGACGGCTTGGATTTGGTTCGTGCATTTACTACTGACGCTTTTAATTGCTTGCATCCCGGTGGTGTTTTGGCTCTTGAGCTTTATGAGGGACACATGAACGAAGCTCAAACTCTTTTGGCGGCGTTTGGCTTTGTTGAGATTCGCATAAAGAAAGACTTGGCAAATTGCCCGAGGGTTTTAATCGCCAGAAAACCTAAATAGTTCAATAGTTAAATAAGGCTACTTGCGAATCACGCGAAGTAGCCTTATTTCTTGTCTATCGAAGGTATTGTTATTTTTAGCCCTCTAGTATGCTCTAGTGAGATTTCTTTAGACGAATAAGAGGTTCATCTTCTGGAACTTCATTGCCCCACCAAAAAACTCCTGCATCAGCAAGAGTCTTACTGCAGATTTGATACTCGTGGGCTGAATATTCATTGTAGGCAATTTCATCTGGGGTGGTTTCGCGTCGTACTTTTCCAGGTAGGCCCATTACGACTGAGTTATCAGGAATAACAACATTTTTTGAAACTACAGCTCCTGCACCTATTAGACAATTTTTGCCAATAACAGCATTGTCCATAATGGTAGACCCCATGCCGATAATGCAGTTATCACCAATCTGGCATCCATGGATAATGGCCGCATGACCAATTGTTACATTTTTGCCAATGATAGTTGTTGAATCGTGAGATACGTGAAGCACTGCATTGTCTTGCACATTACTTCCTTCACCAATAATGATTTCGTGATGATCTCCGCGTGCAACAACGCCTGGCCAGATAGATACATTCGCCTCAACGCGCACGTCGTTTAAGAGTGTTGCATTCTTAGCAATACGAGCACTTGGATGGATGCTAACACTGTCTATATCGTGAAGTTCAATCATGGACGCTCCTCAATATTTTGTAAGTTTAGTTCTTTATAGTTTTGCATAAGCGCTACAGCTTTCAAGATATTGAAGTAAAGAGAAGTAGACCAACACTTTTAAACAGGTATACCGTTAATGTTCTAATTTGCGCAGTTCAATTAGCTTGTTTTGTATCTTGGAATAAAATTTCACCAACAAAAACAAAAATCTGTCCATCAATTAGAACAGGTTCATTTATCTTTTCAAAAAATCGAATTTTCTTTCCAATTATTCAAAATTATCAATTTGGCAAGGCTTGTAAGCGGTGACAAAATAACCTCAGTGAAAAGGTCAGTTGCCTGCTCGTTGGGGAACGCGAAGGCTTCGTTGGGGAACGAATTGACCGTCATGCATACCTCTGTTGGTTCGCAAGGAGGACCAAAGGTTGACGGATAGAGGGGATTTTAACGTCAACCATTTACGGCGGACGCGTCGTTGAATCCATAGGGAGGGGCCCATGGATTCCCCCTCGTCTTTAAGCTGGGGAGCTTCAAGACGAGGGGGATTTTTGTTTTTTGAGGTTATAGATATAAATTAAGGACCAACGAATTGTCGGTCCTGTAAGTTTTCGCCTTGTCTGATGGTTAGCTTAGATAACAAGATTTTTAAAATTGTTTATCTAGGATTATTCGGCAGTACTTGTGGGATAAAGGCGTTTTGTAAGTTTTATAAAGCGTTCAACTACGATAGGGAAGTCCGAGTCGGCTCGGTAGCAGAAGTAAAGCTGATGAAAATTCTTGGGCGCATCTTTAATAGGAATGATATCAACTTCATTTTCAAAGGCGTTCAATAGCCATGATTTACAAGCTATTGCCATAACATCTGGATTAGCTGAGACCATAGACCCAAGGGTAATCTCGTCGTCATAAAGGCATTCGATGGTTAGATTGTAACCATGGATTAGGTTGTAGAGTTCTTTTCCGATTGGACCTTCAAGGTTGTAGGAGATCATATAGTGATCTTTAAGCTCCTTTAGTGTAATGCTTTCGCGTCCAGCAAATGGATGGAGCTTGTTGACTACTAAAGCAACTTCTTGCCACCAGCAGGGAATGCATTCTATTTCTGGGTCATAACCCATAGTTCCGCAAAAGGCTACGTCTATAGCACCGCGCTTAAGTGCCTCAAGAGTCGCAGGCGTTGGTGCTTGCTTTACTTTGATCTGCACTTCACCATGAGTTTCTTTTCGATATTCGTAAATCAACTCTGACCAGTTATGGCTTTGTGTTGTATTGACGGTTCCAATTGTGATTTCACGAACATGATTACCGGATTTTTCTTTAACCAGGCGAATACCATCGTCAAGAAATTTAAGAGAAGTAGTTACGTATTGATAGAAAATACGTCCTTCTTCGGTAAGTTCAACTGAGCCTTTTTTACGCAAAAATAAAGTGGCTCCAAGTTCTTTTTCTAGGCCACTAATTGCAGTAGAAAGAGTTGATTGCGAAACCGCAGCGTCAAGAGCTGCAAAACGATAGCTCTTGGTGTCGGCTAAGGTTTTAAAATATGTGAGGTGGGCCAGGTTCAAGATGGGTCCTCTCATCAGGTGAAACTGAAGCTAGTATAAAGGTTAACACGTTCAAAATCCAGCCTACAGCCTTGTTTATGCAGGTAAACAAGGCTGTAGGCTGTAGGCGCAATAAAGTGATAGCAATTTGAATTTTCGAAATTAAATCAAATAATTGAGAAACAATCTAGAAACTTGTCGCTTAGGGTGCTATTGTCAAACCTACAAAAAGCGTCGACGAGGAAAAGTAGGGACGAATCCTTCCCACAGAGAGTCAGCGGTGCTGGAAGCTGACGTTGGACGGTCCGAAAGCCACCTCCGAGCTGTTCGCCTGAAAGTGGCGTAAATTAATTGGATGATCTTCAATTAGTTGCGTTGCTAGTAAGTTGAAACGGTGACTCCGTAATCGTTCATAGGGAAGCAAAGCGCTACCCCTTATTTCGTGAGGTCCTGAATCAGCTTGCTGTTCAGGATATTTTTATATTCACGAACCTTTTTGGAGAGGAAGGGGTTTACATGGATTTGAGGTCGGATCAAATCAAGAAAGGTCTTGCGCGTGCACCGCATCGAAGTTTGCTTAAAGCCGATGGCTTAACCGACGAGGAGTTGGAGCGTCCTTTAGTAGCGGTCATTAGTTCAACTAATGATATTATTCCTGGTCATCTGCATCTTTCTAATATCGCTGATGCTGTTAAAGCTGGCATTCGTATGGCTGGTGGTACTCCCTTTGAAATGACTACCATCGGTGTTTGCGACGGCATTGCAATGAACCACGAAGGTATGAAGTATTCACTTACTTCTCGTGAGGTAATCGCTGATTCCGTTGAGTGTGCCGTTCAGGGCCACGCTTTTGATGCAATGGTTTTGATTCCTTCTTGCGACAAGATTGTTCCCGGTATGCTTCTTGCAGCTTGTCGTCTGAATATTCCTACTGTTTTGGTTTCTGGCGGCCCTATGCTGGCTGGTCATGATAAATGCGGAAATCAGACTGACTTAAATTCGCTCTTTGATGCAGTTGGTCAAGTTACTGCAGGTACTATGACCGACGAAGAGTGCAAGTGGCTCGAAGAAACTGCATGTCCTACTTGCGGTTCTTGTTCAGGCATGTTTACTGCAAACTCAATCTGCTGTTTGTCGGAGGCAATCGGCATTGCTTTGCCTGGCAATGGCACTATTCCTGCTGTTTATTCTGAGCGTATTCGTTTGGCAAAGCACGCCGGTATGAAGGTTATGGAACTGCTTGAAAAGGGAATTACCGCCCTTGATATCATCAACGAAAAGTCGCTTCATAATGGCATGGTTTTGGATATGGCTTTTGGCGGTTCTACTAATACCATGTTGCACCTTACCGCTATCTCTCATGCTGCAGGTTGTCCTGTAACGCTTGAAGATTGGGACAATGTCTGCAAAAAGACTCCCAACTTGACTCGTATTGCTCCTGCTGGCCCTTTGCATATTGAGGATTTGCATGCTGTAGGCGGCATTCCTGCAATCTTGGGCGAACTTGGCAAGGCTGGCTTGCTTGAAACTGAGGCTTTAACTTGTCATGGCACTATGGCTGAGTGGCTTAAAGAGTGTCCTGAGGTTGATGGCGAAGTTGTTCGCACAAAAGAAAATGCCTTCTCTCAGGTTGGTGGTCTGGCGGTATTGAGCGGCAATCTTGCACCCGATTGTGCAGTTGTTAAGCAGGCTGCTGTTTCTGACGAAATGCGCCAGCACTCTGGTCCTGCTCGCGTCTTTAACTCTGAGGATGAAGCTTGCGAGGCTATCTTTGGCGGCAAGATCAACGCGGGCGATGTTATCGTTATCCGCTATGAAGGCCCCGCTGGTGGTCCTGGTATGCGTGAAATGCTTACGCCAACCTCTGCAATTTGTGGCATGGGCTTAGATAAGTCTGTTGCTTTGATTACAGACGGTCGTTTCTCTGGTGCTACAAAGGGCCCTGCTATTGGTCATGTTTCTCCAGAAGCCTTTGCTGGCGGCCCAATCGCTCTTCTTGAAGAAGGCGACATTATTTCTATCGACATCGATAAAAACAGCATTTCAGTCGACATTGATGATGCTGAAATGGCACGTCGTCGCGAAAACTGGACGCGTCCTGCTCCTCGCTACACTACCGGTGTTTTGGGACGTTATGCAAAGCTCGTTTCAAGTGCCGATAAGGGGGCTTACTTCGGATGAGTATCAATAAAGAATTAGAAAAAAAATTAGGTCTGGGTCCCAATACCGAAAAGCAGGGTAAAACCATGACCGGCGCCGAGGCTTTGATTGCTTCTTTAGAGGCCGAGGGCGTAGATACCATCTTTGGTTATCCTGGAGGTCAGGCTATCAAGATTTATGATGCCCTGTATGACTCTACTAAGATCAATCATATTCTTGCTCGCCATGAGCAGGGTGCTACTCATGAGGCTGACGGTTATGCACGTGCTACAGGTAAAACTGGCGTTGTAATTGTTACCTCTGGCCCTGGCGCTACCAATACGGTAACGGGTATTGCTACTGCTTATATGGATTCTATTCCAATGGTGGTAATTACCGGCCAGGTTCCTCGCCGTAATATTGGTACTGACGCATTCCAGGAAGCCGACATTGTAGGAATTACTATGCCTATCGTTAAGCATAGTGTTCTGCTTCAGTCTTGCGATGATTTAACCCGCACATTCCGTGAGGCATTCTACATTGCAAACTCTGGTCGTCCCGGCCCTGTGCTTATCGACGTTCCTTCTGACCTTTTGGGCCAGGAAATGGTCTTTGAGTACCCTGAAGACGTCAATATTCCTTCTTACAAGCCAACAGTTCGTGGTAATTTGCGTCAGATTCGTCAGGCTGCTCAGATGATGGCTCAAGCCAAGCGACCCTTGTTCTACATTGGCGGCGGCATTATTGCTGCTCATGCCGAAGAAGAACTTGCAGACGTAATGGATCATCTTCGTATTCCTGCAGTTTGCACGCTTATGGGTAAGGGTTCGATTCCTGCTTCAAGTCCACTTAATCTAGGATTAGTTGGCATGCATGGCTCGAAGTTTGCTAACTATGCAATGACTAATACCGATCTGATTATTGCAGTAGGTGCACGTTTCTCTGATCGCGTTACCGGTAAGCTTGCTGATTTTGCACCTTATGCAAAGGTTATTCATGTTGATGTTGACCCAGCTGAAATTGGTAAGAATCGCATAGCCGATGTGCCTATTGTTGGTGACGCTAAGCTTGTTTTGTCTGCATTGCGTGACGTTTTGGCTACTGATGGACTTAAGCCAAATACTGGTGATTGGCTTGACCAAATTGCTCGTTGGCGCAAGAGTCATCCTTATTACGCTCCTGGTGTGGCATCTGATTCTGGTGCTATTAGCCCTGAAGGCGCACTTGATTTGCTCGATTCAATGCTCGACTACGACAACACCATTATCACAACAGAGGTTGGCCAGCATCAGATGTGGGCAGCTCAGCATATGAACGTAGAGCATCCTCGCACCTTCCTTTCTTCTGGTGGTGCTGGCACTATGGGCTATGGTTTCCCTGGCGCTATTGGTGCAAAGATTGCTTACCCTGAAAAAGAAGTTATCTGCATTGCTGGTGACGGTTCTTTGCAGATGAATATTCAGGAAATGGCAACCGCAACCGTTAATAACTGTAACGTCAAGGTTTTGGTTATGAACAACTCCACACTTGGAATGGTGTTCCAGTGGCAAGATTTGTTCTATGACGGACGTTATAGCTCAACAATTCTGCCTGATGATGTTCCTAATTTTGTAATGCTTGCTCAGGCTTATGGTTGGCAGGCAGAAGTGGTTTCTGACCCCGCAGAACTTGAGGCTGCATTTAAGCGTCTTTTGGATGCTGATAAGCCAGCACTTCTTGATATGCGTATCGAGCGAAAGGAAAAGGTCTTTCCTATGGTTGCTCCTGGTGCGCCGCTTGATGACATTATCGGAGCAATTAATGTGGGTCCAATCTTTGAAATGATTGACGAACACGAGGAAGGAGGTCGATAGTCATGGAAAAGCAAATGTATGTACTTTCCTTGCTTGTTGATAATGCTCCTAGCGTTTTGACTCGTATTACCGGCCTTATTTCGCGCCGTGGTTTTAATATTGAATCCTTGTCGGTAGGACCAACCGAAGATTCAAGTTTGTCGCGTATTACCATCACTATCAGCTGTGACGAAGTGGCTTATGAACAGCTAACCAAGCAGCTCCATAAGCTGATTAGTGTTCATAAGATTACCGACTTAACTTCTCAGGATGCTATCGAACGAGAGCTTGTTCTGTTTAAGGTTCATGCTTCACCCGAAAAGCGCTCTGAGGTTATCGAGATTGCTAATATTTTCCGCGCTAAGGTTGTTGATGTAGGTAAAACAAGTCTTACTATCGAGGCAACCGGTGACACTTCTAAGCTTCAGGGCATCGAGGATTTACTTCGAGCATACGGGCTTAAGGAAATTATTCGTACGGGCATGATTGCGATGTCCCGTGGTTCAAAAGTAAGCTAATCTATTAGCTACGCATAATTTTGTAAACAGGCCATAAGTAGAAGGGAATGAATATGGCTGTCGAAATTTTGTACGAAAAGGATACCAACCCCGAAATCATCAAGGGTATGAAGGTAGCTATCATCGGCTACGGCTCTCAGGGTCACGCACACGCTCTGAACCTGATGGACTCTGGCGTTGATGTTCGCGTTGGTCTTCGTGAGGGTTCTTCTTCTTGGGCTAAGGCTGAAGAAGCTGGTCTTAAGGTAACCACCATGGATCAGGCTGCTGAAGAAGCAGACCTCATCATGATTCTTGTTCCCGATGAGTTGCAGCCCCAGGTTTACACTGAGCATGTTGAGTCTCATCTCAAGGAAGGCAACACTCTTGCTTTCGCTCACGGCTTCAACATTCACTATGGCTACATTAAGGCACCCGAGAATGTAAACGTTATTATGTGCGCACCTAAGGGTCCTGGCCACATTGTTCGTCGTCAGTACACTGAGGGTTCTGGCGTTCCCGATCTGGCTTGCGTTGCTCAGGATGCTACCGGTAACGCATGGGACATCGCTCTTTCTTACTGCTGGGGTGTTGGCGGTGCTCGTTCCGGCATCATCAAGGCAACCTTCGCTCAGGAAACCGAAGAGGACCTCTTTGGCGAGCAGGCTGTACTTTGCGGTGGTTTGGTTGAGCTCGTTAAGGCTGGCTTTGAGACCCTTACCGAGGCTGGCTATCCTGCAGAGCTTGCATACTTCGAGTGCTATCACGAGATGAAGATGATTGTCGACCTCATGTATGAATCCGGCATCCACTTCATGAACTACTCCATCTCCAACACTGCTGAGTATGGCGAGTACTATGCTGGCCCTAAGGTTATCAACGAGCAGTCCCGTGAGGCTATGAAGCTTATCCTTGAGCGTATTCAAAATGGTGAATTCGCTAAGGAATTTGTTGCTGACTGCAACAATGATCACAAGTGGCTTCTTGAGCAGCGTGAGGCTATCAACAACCACGAGATCGAGAAGACTGGCGCAAAGATTCGCTCCATGTTCTCTTGGGTTAAGGCATAAGCTTTTAGCTCCCATAAACTTGTGTATATTGCTTGCTTAGCAAGGTAAGCTTTAAGGGTCACCTGCAAAGGTGGCCCTTAGTTTTGATAGATTATTTGCGCCTTATAAATACTCACGTTTTTTTGGTTTGACGAATAGCTTAATGAGAAATGGCATCTCACGTGCTAATTTGATGTGTTGGTATGTCTATTTACTAAACACTGCTGTTAGTATTTAGGTATAATTTTGTGAGTTGAAAATATACCTTGTGAATCAAATATTCCTTGAACTTATAGTTTTGCTCTTGGAAATACATAGAAATGGAGGCATAAGCATGAAGACTAATAACTATATTGCTTTGGCGATTTCTGCTATAGCTGCTGCGATTTTGCTGTTCCTTTGGTATTACCTTGGCTTTAATCATATCGATGATCCTTTTGATTTGGTTTTGGCAATAATTTGGTGGATTGGAATCGTTGTGATTGCAGCGGTCATTATTAAGCTTGAGTCCAATCGTCGTGAGGCAATTCGTACGGTTTATGTTTCCTCAACTGCACTTTTTAATGCCGAGCGAGGCGTGGTTGGTCTAGCAGACAAGCAGGCAATTGATGTAATACAAGAGCTTATTGCAAATCTTGAGTACGGCTTTAATAAACAGGACTTACCAGAAAAGGCTAAGTTTGATTATCGTTACGTGGTAGAAACGAGCGAATTCAAGAAAGCGGATTCTGGAGAGCACCAAGAATCTACCTGGAAAGGTACCGTTACCAAGATTGATCGTCAAAATGGTAATACCGAAATTTCATTTGACAACAAAGAACAGCTGCGTGCTGCCTTAGCTGCTTAATTTGCTTAGTATTTAGATTCTGCAGTTTGGTGTAGATGTTCTTCATAGGTTTAGCTAGAGATTTTCATTTAGCTTGGATTTATAAAGAAGATGGTTGGCAAATGCCGCCATCTTCTTTTATTTACTTCTGGTATAAGCCCATTAAAGGCTTTACCTAAGTTTAATGCGTGTTTGAACGTGTTATAGGAGTATCTTTATAAGCCGTGACGTTTTATGAGCAAATGCGGCTCGTAAAAGAGGATTTACCTAGAAAGAAAGCGAGATAGCATGGCCTCATTAAAAGGCACGGGTCCCGTAAATGATCCAAATGGACTTTCGCTTCCGCATTTAATTGCAGCGGTTTTCACTGCTGTTGTAGGCGGTGGCGTTTTTACTATGGCAGGCGATATGGCTGCTGCAGGTGCAAATACCGGCGGTGTTCTTATTGGCTGGCTTGTTAGCGGCATTGGCGTTTTTTGTTTAATGATGTGCTTCTTTGCACTTTCTCGCTATAAACCAGAATTGGTTGGCGGCATTTATAGCTATGCAAGTGCTGGCTTTGGTAAATTCATGGGCTTCCTTTCAGCTTATGGTTACTGGATTAGCTCTTTAATGGCAAACATTTCCTACACTACTTTGATGTTTGCAAGTCTGGCATTCTTCTTCCCCATTTTTGGCGAAGGTAATAATGTTGAATCCGTTATTGGTGCCTCGATTATTGTTTGGGTTTGCTGGTTTTTGGTAAGCCGCGGCGTTAAAGAAGCTGCTAGCGTTAATATTCTTACGACAATCGCTAAGATTGTCCCGCTCTTTGTAGCAATCATTGCGCTTATTTTGTCTATGCACTTTGACCCCGCTATCTTTATGGATAACTTTTGGGGCGAGCCTGATGGACCTGGCTTATATGACCAGGTTGTTGGCATGGTAGGAGTTTCTGTCTGGATCTTCTTGGGAATTGAAGGTGCAGTTGTTATTTCTGGTCGCGCTAAGTACAGCAAAAATGTTGGCCGTGCTACCATCATTGCCTTTATTGGTATCCTGTCTATCTATTTGATGGTTTCGATTCTTTCTATGGGTGTTATGACTCGTGCTGAATTGGCTGAACTCGGTAACCCCTCTATGGCAGGTGTGCTTGAGCATGTAGTTGGTCCTTGGGGCGCTGTTCTTATTAATCTTGGCGTTACGCTTTCGCTTTTGGGAGCTATGCTTGGCTATACCATCATTGCAGCTGAGTGTCCTCATGAGGCAGCTTTGCAGGGTGTTTTCCCTAAAGCTTTTGCCAAAGAAAATAAGCACGGTGCGCCTATTGTTACCCTTACTGTTACAACAGTTATTGTCCAGGTATTCCTTATTTTAGTCCTGGTTTCAGAGCATACCTATCAATTCTTCTATGGCGTTTCGGTATGTATGATTCTGATTCCTTACTTCTTAAGCACCCTGTTTATGTTTGTTTGTATGCTGCGCAAAGATGCTAGCTTTAGTGAACTTAAGGGCGTCAAGCTTTGGTTCTATCGTTTTATTGCTGCGCTTGGCTTTTTCTATGCATGCTTCCTGATTTATTCTGGTGGTTTTTCTGGCTTAATGATTACTACGGTTCTGTTTGCTCCCGGTGTCATTCTTTATGCTTGGGGCCAAAAACAGCGTGGTGAAAAGGTTTTGGGCAAGCCTATTGAAAAGATCGTTACTATTGCAATTGTTATTTTCTTTGTCATCAGTGTTTATAGTCTTGCGACTGGTGCCATCGTTATTTAATTAATGTTGGTTCTGGTTTTCTGTAGAACCCGATATCGTATTGAAATTAATAAAGCTCCGGCTTCTTTTAGAAAGACCGGAGCTTTTTTGTGTAGCGAATTAACGCTAAGAACTATAAGTGTTTTGGTGTTTAGGCAATTTATAAATCCCTTGGAATATCGGCGAGTTCTTTTTCTGTAAAGACAGGACCATCAAGGCAGATGTAGTGACCTGCGATATTACAACGACCACATTTGCCAACACCGCATTTCATGCGCGCCTCAAGCGTGGTAATGATATCGCCCTTGTTGTAACCTAATTTGAGTAAGGATTCGCGACAGGTTCTGAATAGACTTGGACCACCGCAGAGAGTTACTGCAACATTCTCTGTTGAGAAATTTTCGGATGCAAAAATTTCTTCAAGATAAGGCGCCGTGTAGGACACGGGGCCGGTCCATCTCTCATTCCCGTGATAAAGACTTACATGGACATGCGTGTCATGATAGCTTGGCCAAATTTCAAAGAGCTCTTCTTTGAAGACTAGATCATCATAGGTTGAAGCACTGTAAATTAAATCAATACGCCCATAATCCTCGCGATGTTGCAGGCAATACTCAAGGAAAGAACGAACGGGAGCCATACCAATTCCGCCAGCTATAAACAGCATATTTCGGCCTTTAGTGCTTTCGTAAGGGAAGTAATTTCCGTAAGGGCCACGCAAGCCAACTTGATCGCCTTCGTTTAGTTTATGCATTTGCTCGGTTACGCGGCCAACCTTTTTTACCGCCATTTCAACAAAGTCTTCGCCGCGGGAAGTGATGCAGAACATGCATTCACCAAAAGGTGGGACCGAAAACATGCCAAGTTGACCGGGCTTATTTTCAAAAGGAGCTTTTCCTTCAAGTGTTTTGAAGGTGAATAGCTTGACATCGTGGGTGAGGTCTTTGATTTTTGCAACACTAACAAGCTTAGGTACAAGGGAAGAATCTTTACAGATGCCAGAACAACCATGTTGAACAATAATATCCGTCATAATTTACTCCTCCCTTTGTGTTTGAGATTCTTGGCTTGTATTTGCTTTAGGAATTGAGGTAAGTGCGCCGGTGTCACTGCAGGGTTTAAGTTCGTTAATCTTGTCAATTATGCTTGTGATATCAATGCTTGCTGGGCAGTCGATAAGACAGCGTCCGCAACCGACGCAGAGTGATTCTCCATAGCGCTCTTCGAAAAAGCAAAGTTTATGCATGAAGCGCTGACGGACACGATTTCGTTTTTGGTCACGTGGATTGTGATTTCCTGCCATCAGGGTGTAATCCTTGAACATGCAGCTATCCCAGCAGCGGAAGCGATAGTTATTATCGACTTTCTGCGTCTGAGAAATATCAAAGCAGTGACAGGTGGGGCAAATGAAGGTGCAACTACCACAACTTAGGCAGGCATTTGAAATTTCATCCCAAAGCGGATGATCAAACATATCGTGAAGCTTTTCTGCTATGCCAGTACTAGACACTTGAATTTTGCAGCTGAGCTCGGTTTTTTGAATTTCGCCTTCGTGAAGGTAATCCGACCACGTATCAATAAGTTTCTGTCCTTTGTCACTCTGTACAAACACTTCGTAGTTTGCTTCGTCAGGAATAAGCAGAATGTCAGCATTGGGAGCTGCGAGAGGGGACTGACCCATAGAATCGCAAAAGCATGAATCGCTTGTTTTGCTGCAAGCTATTGCGACAAGGGTCATAGCATCGCGCTTGCTTTGATAAAACTCGTCGATATAACCCTTGGTCAGGAATACCTTATCAAGACGTTCAATTGCTGCGCAGTCACAAGGGCGAACACCAAATAAAACATAAGGTTCTACCTGGGTTAAAGCACTTTCGATAAAGCTTCCCTTGCTGGATTTCCCCCAGGTATACAGAGTTTCTGTTGAAGGAAAAAGAATTTCTTTAGGTGAGATTTTGGTGTTTTGCAAATCAAAATTCACGCCATTCTTGTTCTGCTTGAAATCCGCGAAACACGATGTTCCGTCAATGATTGCTGGTGCGAAGACATTCATAGTTTTTGAAGTAATCGTAAGAATGTTGCTGAGATCATCTTTTAAAAACAACATCACAGCCTCCTACATGAATTCTTCGATATCGTCGGTTTTAAAAGTACGCAGTGCGTCGGTTTGAGAATCCGATAAGCCTCCACCTTCATAAGGCCCAAATAGCTCATCGATATCCTTAATTTGCTTATGCATGAGGGTCATTAAAGGTAAGCCCATAGGACATACTCTCTCGCATTCACCGCATTCAATGCAACGGTCAGCTACATGAAATGAACGAGTTACGCCATAATAGCGAGATTGCTCAATATTGAATTGTTTACCTTGCCAGCCCTCGCGTTCTTGTTCCGCAAAGCAAACTTTACAGGTACAGCAAGGACATACCTGCCTGCAGGCGTGGCATCTGATGCAGGTTTGATACATAAGATCAAAGAAAGCGCGTCGTTCTTCGCGTGACATTGCTTCCAAATTGCGAACGTCTTCGAAGCGATCATTCTTTGGTTCAGGCGCTAAATCCCCAAGTAATTCATCGTAAATTATTGGGTTGTGGAATTGGCATTCATGACAGCGTTTAATTTCAATTCCGTCACGCGTGGTACACCCAGTACAAGGGATTCCAATAAGATATACGTCATCGCGATTTAGCTGATTGTCGGCTATGAGGCGGTTGATGGCCCTAGCTTCACAGCCTCGCGTAATAAGGCCAACACGTCCTTCGCTGAGGTGTTCCAAGACGTATTTTGCAAGGGCTTGTTCACAATGCTGGTCACAAACAAGATTTTGGGTTTCTTCGGGTGAGTTTGCGCAAAATGGGCTGCGTTGGTATTGCAGTCTTCCTGCGCTCCAGCCTATGACGCATGCAAGGTTTCCTTCTGCGATTAGCTCAGTTGCCCTTTTTTGAATTTGGTCTGAATAATTCATCTAGATTCCTCCCTTCCGCTTTTGGGGTTTTGCAGCCACTCAAACTTGGCTGCTATAGGGTGGGGAATATGATCTTCGTCAAGATGGGGTAGGTCATTGGAAAGAGGACCAAGTTCCTTGATTCTTTCGGTTACTTCAATAACGGTGTCTCTGAATTTTCCAGCTTCAGAACCAGAAATCCATCGAACTATAAAACGGTCCGGCTCTAAACCGAGATATTCCAGGAGACGCTTGTAGATAAGCATGCGTCGTTTAGCGTAGTAGTTGCCGGTAGCATAATGGCAATCACCTGGATGGCATCCGCAAACTAAAACTCCGTCGCAACCATTTTGATAGGCTTTAAGGATGTATTGCGGGTTAACGCGGCCTGAACAGGGTACGCGCAATAGTCTGATATCGGCTGGATATTCCATACGATTAAGACCTGCAAGGTCTGCGCCAGCATAGGTACACCAGTTGCAGCAAAAGGCCAGGATTTTTGGCTTCCACTCTTGTTTGGTGTTCCTGTTTGCTTCCAGACCGGCAGCTAGCTCTGTGTTGTTGTCTGCTGGAAAGACAGGGTTTTCAGCAGTAATATTTTGATTTTCATTGTCATCTTTGCCATGTTTAGGGAAAGCGCTAGTGTGCTCGGTGGGCTGAGCCATTGTGGATGCAATATTTTCTGTCATCGTAATAACGCCTCCATTTCGCGCAGGATTCCTTCGTTGGTAAAACCAAGCAAATCAGCCGCCCCAGACCTACAAGCTACGGTGCATGCGCCACAACCTTGGCAAAGCCCAGGATTAGCCTTCGCAACAACGCGAGTAACTTTCTTTGAGTTTTCCCTCAGACTTACTTCGGTGAGCTTAATTGCCTTATAGGGGCAAATATCGGTACATGCGCCACATCCGGAGCATTTAGATACATCGACATTTACAACCATGGGGTTAGATTCAATCTGTCCACGAGCAAGAAGACCGATTGCCTTGGATGCTGCGGCACCTGCTTGAGCTACGGTGTCGGGGATATCTTTAGGACCTTGCGCTACGCCTGCCAAGAAGATTCCGGCGGTATTTGTTTCTACGGGGCGAAGCTTTGGGTGAGCTTCCGTGAAGAAGCCCTCGGGCCCTCGTTGGGTGTTGAGTACTTCGGCAATTTGATTTGCGCCTTCATTGGGCACCATTGCGGTCTCGAGAACAACCATGTCTGCATCTACGCGTACTTGCTGGCCGGATAAAGTATCTTCACCCATGCAAACAAGTTTCGAACCTTCTTTGTAGATTTTAGAAACTCGTCCGCGGATATAAATGGCTCCATCATGCAGAGTATTCATATAGAACTCGTCATAACCTTTACCTGCACAGCGAACATCCATATAAAAGACGAAGCATTTACCGTCTTTAATTTTGTCAAGATATTGGTGAGCGTGCTTTGCTGAATACATACAGCAAGCTCTTGAGCAGTATGAAACGCCTTTTTTAGGATCTCTTGAACCAACGCATTTTATGATGGCAAGAGTCTTGGGTTCTGTTTTATCGCTAGGGCGTTGGATATGCCCTTCGGTAGGACCGGAAGCATTTACGAGACGCTCAAACTGGAGCCCTGTAATAACATCTTGATATTTTCCGCCGCCATATTCACCATAAATTTTGGTCCAATCAATAAGATCGTAGCCGGTAGCTAAGATGATTGCGCCAAAAGTTTCAGTGCTTGTTTTGTCGGTGTCATCGTAGCGGATAGCACCTGTTGGGCATATCTTTTCGCAAATACCGCATTTGCCTCCACTGAGTTTTCGGCAGTGATTGGCATCTATGGTAGGTTTGCTTGGCACTGCTTGTGCAAATGGTTTATAAATTGCTTTTCGTGTTGATAAGCCTTCATCAAACTCGTTGACGGTATTAACCGGGCATTTGGTTTCGCAGACACCGCATCCTGTACAGAGCTTATAGTCAACGTATTTAGCGCGTTCCCTAATAGTTGCTTCAAAATTACCGATGTAGCCGGTAATTTTTTCTACTTCAGAAAGAGTTCTTATCGTGATATTGGGATGACTGCCGGCCTCAGACATTTTTGGCGTGCAGATGCAAGCAGAGCAATCCATGGTGGGGAAGGTTTTATCGAGTTTGACCATCTTGCCACCTATGGAAGGTTGCCGCTCTACCAGGGTTACCGGAAAGCCAGCATCGGCAATATCAATGGCTGCCTGAATACCGGCAATACCAGCACCAACAATAAGAACCTTTTTATTTACTGGAATAGTTTGGCTATAAAGATTTTTATTGGTATCAACCTTGGCTACAGCCATTGCAACAAGATCTATTGCTTTTGGTGTAGATTCTTTTTTAGATGTGTGAACCCAAGAACATTGTTCGCGAATATTGGCGATTTCTAACATGTAGGGGTTGATGTTAGTCTTTTCGGAAAGAAGTTTACGGAATGTTTGTTCGTGCATGCGAGGACTGCAACTGGCGATAACAATTCGATCAAGCTTGTATTCGTTTATTGCATCAACAATAGCCTGTTGACCTGGGTCTGAGCAGGTGTATTTATTTGTGGTTGCATAGGCAACATTAGGCATGAGTGCCGCTGCCTGGGCTACCGCTTCTACATCTACTGTTGCAGCAATATTGGTACCGCAATGGCAAACGAAAACTCCAATTCGACTCATTGTGCACCTCCTGCTGATACTTGTTCTTTTGCTTTAGCGCGTGCCTTCATACGAGCTTGTCTTTTAGCTTCTTTTGCAGCTGCTTCAGCTTCTTTTTCTTTGATTTCTTGAGCGCGTTGGCGGTGGTAAGCATTAAGTGCTCTTTCTTGAAGATTTGATGCTGGATGGAAATGGCGCGTTAGGCCTATTTCTTCAATGGGGGCACCCATGCTAGCTGCTAATAATTCAGTGAAGTAATACACAGGTAAATCCAGGGGAGCTAAGCCCTCTTTTTCTCTTTGTTTATTGATATGAGCTTCACGCATGTCAAGATTCAACCTGCAGAGCGGGCAAGCGCAAGCAATTGCATCTGCTCCATTAAGGGCGGCATCTTCAAGGATGCGCCTGAGCATTTCGCGACCTAGTTTTGGGATACTAACTTGGTGTGACGCTCCGCAGCATTCATTCTTGAAGCTCCAGTCGATGGCTTGAGCGCCGCTTAGTGCAACGATGTTTTCCATTGTCTTTGGCTGTTCATCGTCATCAAATTTGCATACTTCGCTTGGCCTCAAAAGAGCGCAGCCGTAGTAACAAGCTACCTTTAAGCCGGTTAGGGGATAAGACAATTTTGCCGTAATCTGCTTTTGAACTTCAGTATCCATAAAAGGCTCGAGTCCGTTGGCGATGTAGGCAGAGGCAGACCACGGTCTTTGGATGGTGTCTTCTATTGTTAGGCGAGCTTCTTCGCTAGTTTGTGCATGTTGCGCTGCGCTTTTAAGGTGTTGATAGCAGCCAGCGCAAGGAGCAAGTACGGGCATATCACCATAAGCTGCTTCAGACAAGGCAAGCGATCGTGCAGAAAGCGCGTCTCCTAAGAGCTCACTTTCGGCGTGGGCAGCACTTGCTCCGCAGCAGTTCCAATCCGGTATTTCTAAAAGCTCAATTCCTGTTTGCTTAGCAACATAGTTAAATGATTGAGTGTAAGAAATTCCGGTTGATTCAGCAGAGCATCCGGGGAAGTAGGCATATTTCATTGCTTGCCTCCTTCGCTATTGGTGTTGTTGCTATCGTGATTTTTTGCTCGCTCGATAATGCTTGCGATCTCGTTGGCGTTTTCTGATTTCTCGAAGCCGGGTGAAATCATGCCGAGCTCCATCATTTTTGGAGCATTAAGAGCATCTTGAAAGAGATGACCTGAGCTGAGATTGTAGCGTGCAGCTAGAATCGCTTCGTCTGAATGGCCAAGCC
The DNA here is from genome assembly GCA_963604935.1 of Bacteroidaceae bacterium. Lineage (GTDB taxonomy): Bacteria > Actinomycetota > Coriobacteriia > Coriobacteriales > Eggerthellaceae > Anaerotardibacter. The sequence goes on along the minus strand of CAVCRX010000020.1, from coordinate 12,043 downwards.
GTTTTACGCCATCTATAAACAGATTGTTGAATTTTGCTACCTCAGGGATGGCGGCTTTGCCGCTTTGGGAAGAAGCTCGTCTGCAGGCAAGCATAAGATTGGGCATGTCGATATTTTGCGGACAACGTGCTGAGCAAAGGCCGCAGCTTGCGCACATCCAAGGCATGGTTGAATTGATGACCTTATCAACGATACCCAGTTGCAAATTGCGCATAATTTCTCGTGGCCCCATATCGGCATTTGGGGCGACTGGGCATCCAGCACTGCATTTGCCGCATTGGTAGCAATTCCGCGAATCAACCTGAGCATCCTTAAGGATGTCAGCTGCACTCAATTCGCCAGATTTTGGCAGGGAACTAAGATTACAAGCTCGCAAAATAACCTCCTTTAAAAGACATCGTGCGGGTCTTTTTGTTAAAGCGATCATCGTTTGCGCTTGTGGGCATTTTGTTGTCCGAAAGAGTCGATTTCTCGAATCTCAGCAGCTAGATAGAGCGCTTTGTATTTCGTTGGAAGTCTGATCTTGCTTCTTATGAAAACGCTTGTAGGTGCAAGTAAACCGAGGTAAACTCCCGATTCGGTTTAAATTGACACCTCCGCGGTGTTATTTCTTTGTATGCATTATTTTTATAGACCGTTGACGTTCGGTAGACGGTTGTATGGCGAGTCGTTGTCAAAACTAACTTTTGAAGCAAAGCAGCCAAGGGGATACAATAGCTGGGCTATAAATTCACTATTTTGTACCGTTATTTTAAAGGAGTCTTAAGTGGCTAAGTTTTCCCACGTTATTGTTCGTCGCCCCGGAAAATCGCTTTGCGACGGAATTACCAGTGCCCCTGAGCTTGGTAAACCTATTTATGAAAAGGCAATTGAGCAGCACGATGCCTATATCGAGGCTCTTAAGCAGTGCGGCGTTGAAGTAACGGTTCTTCCTGCTCTTGAAGAATATCCAGATGCTTGTTTCGTAGAAGATACTGCCGTTATTACGCGCTGCGGCGCCATTATTGATAATCCTGGTGCCGGTACTCGCAATGGTGAGGCTGCAGAAATGGAGCCTACTATTCGCCAGTTCTTTGATGATGAGCATATCGCTCACATTACTGCACCCGGAACCCTTGAGGGCGGCGACGTTATGATGGTCGGTGATCATTTTTATGTAGGTCGTTCTGCTCGTACAAATGAAGAAGGCATTCGTCAATTTATCGAGATTCTTGAAGGTTGGGGCTTGAGCGGTAGCGAAGTGCCACTGGAGTACGTTTTGCATTTGAAGACAGGCGTAAACTATCTCGAAGATAACAACATGCTCGTTTCTGGAGAGTTTAAAACTAAGCCTGAATTCGAAAAATACAATCGAGTTGAAATCCCTGAAGAAGAGGCTTATGCAGCTAACTGTATTTGGGTTAATGGTACCGTTATTGTTCCTGAGGGCTACCCAAGCGTTTTGAAGGCTGTTCAGGATTTGGGTTACAAGACTCTTATTGTTGACACGAGCGAATATCGCAAGATTGATGGTGGCTTGAGCTGCCTTTCCCTGCGTTTTTAATAACTGTGTTTAATTGCTTCAAACATTCATTTTGATGTGTTGAAGTAGTGACACTGTTATACCTAATAAAGCTAGGCAATTTGCCATTTATGAAGCTGCCTTGCTCTTTAGCCAGATAAGAATTCATAACGTGCATGCTTTTGCTAGAGTAGTTTTATTGCTTAATTATTTATAACTTTATTGGAGTCTTCGAAAGGACGAACAATATGGCAAGGGTTTACAACTTTTCAGCTGGCCCCGCTACGCTTCCTGTAAGCGTGCTTGAAGAAGCTGCTGCTGAGATGCTTGATTACCGCGGAACTGGTATGTCTGTGATGGAGATGTCTCATCGCTCTAAGGCTTTCCAGCAGATTTTTGACGAAGCTGAGGCTGATCTTCGTGATTTGATGGGCATCCCTGATAATTACAAGGTTTTGTTCCTTCAGGGTGGCGCATGGACACAGTTTTCCGCTATCCCTATGAACCTTCTTAAGAAGGGTAAAGCAGACTATATCCTTACTGGTTCTTGGGGCAAAAAGGCTTGCAAAGAAGCTGGTAAGTATGGCGATATCCGTGTTGCCGCTTCTTCTGAGGACAAAAACTTTACCTATGTTCCCGATGTGGACGAGATTGAATTCCGCGAGGATGCAGACTATGTCTACATTTGCGACAACGAAACCATTTACGGTACCAAGTTCCACAAGTATCCCGAGCCTAAGGGCGATACTGTTTTGGTTTCTGACGTTAGCTCCTGCTTCCTTTCTGAACCCATTGACGTTGAGAAGTATGGCCTGATTTACGGTGGTGTCCAGAAGAATATTGGTCCCGCTGGCGCAGCTATCGTTATCATTCGCGAAGATTTAATTCGTGATGATCTGCCTGAATTTGTTCCTACTATGCTTAAGTACAAGACTCAGGCTGATAAGGGTTCAATGTTTAACACTCCTCCTTGCTACACTATTTATATTTGCGGCAAGGTATTTAAGTGGCTCAAGGCTCAGGGTGGTCTTGAGGGTATCAAGAAGCTTAATGAGGAAAAAGCAGCCGTTTTGTACGACTATCTTGACTCGACTGATTTCTACATCGCTCCTGTTCGCAAAGAAGATCGTTCTTTGATGAATGTTCCCTTCATCTTGAAGGATGACTCTTTGAACGATGAATTTATTGCTGGCGCTAAGGCTGCTGGTATTGAAAACATCAAGGGCCATCGTGATGTTGGCGGCATGCGCGCTTCTATCTACAACGCTATGCCCAAAGAAGGCGTTGAAGCTCTGGTTGCCTACATGAAGGATTTTGCTGCTAAGCATTAATTTCTTAAGGGCTATAGCTTTTAAGCATAAGCTCTCACCTGCTTAATTTAGTGTTTCGCAAAAAGGCTGACTCCTATTGGGGTCAGCCTTTTTTAAAGCTCGTAAATGATTTTTAAGCCGTGTTCTTTTGCAAGCGCTTCCGCCTCTTTGAGACCAAATTGAAGTTTGTCGCAGGAGTGTGCATCGGCCGAAAGTACGACAGGGCGCTTTTCTTCGGCTATAACATCAAGCAAGAAGGGGGCAGGGTAGGGGCTTGTTCTATAACCCTTAGCCATGGCTCCCGTGTTGATTTCGAAAATTGCACCTTGATCACAAAGATCTCGGCAAGCTTTTATAGCTGGTTCACGATAGCGAGAATCGTTGATGTCAAAAAGTCGATTAGCTTCGTTGAATTTTGTTACTAAGTCAAAATGACCAACAAAACTGCAGTTGGTAAGACGAATGATGTCGCATATTTGTTCGAAGTATTTTTTGGAATACGCGTAATAGTCGCCACCAAAATATGTGTCTACATCGTGCTTTTGTTCTTCGAAGGTGTTGTCTACATCAAGATAGAGTTCTTCGTGTTTGATGTAGTGTTGGCTACCGATAACAAAGTCGTACTCGTTGCAAGGTTCGGTGGAGGCGCAATCTTGCTCAATTCCGCAAAGGATTCTAATCTGCTTTGAGTATTTATCCTTGAGTCGATTGATTTCTTTCTTGTAGCTTTGGATGTCAGTTTTCTGCATGCAGTAGCTTTCATCAAAGAAAGTGTAGCTATGTGCAGAAAAACCAAGTGACGGCATGCCGAGTTCAATTGCGGCTTTAACCATTTCCTCGGGAGTATTTTTGCCATCGCAAAAAGTCGTATGATTATGAAAGCTTGAATATGCCATGTGTGCTCCTAATTTGTTGGCGCCTATGGTAGCGCGATGCTCTTATTTTTGCGACAAATTCCTTACTTTGTCTTGGATTTTGTTAAGACTTGACAAAGTGGCCAAAGTTTCTTAAAAGCTTGTCCGTTTTTACCGGGAGGCATGATATACTTCACCTCGTCTGTTTATACAGGCAGGTAACTATTGGCCCCCGAGACATGTTTGTCGTAAGCACCTAGATTTTCTGGGCGCTCCATACATGGAATGTATTGCACTTCAAATGTGACGAAGGGTCCCCGAATATTTTTTGAAAGGGGTCCGTTTTGACCGAAATCAAGAATACGTCCGTCATTGAGTTCAGCGACGTCTCTGACGAAGAGCTCAACGCCATGATTGATGGCACCGTTGTTGAATTTGACGAGGGTGCACTTATCAACGGTACCGTTGTTAAGATTGAGCATGACGAAGTCCTGGTTGACATCGGATTTAAGTCCGAGGGCGTTATTCCCGCACGCGAGCTTTCCATCCGTAAAGATGCAGATCCTTCCGAGGTTGTTTCCATGGGTGACTCCATTGAGGCTCTCGTTCTTCAGAAGGAAGACAAGGATGGTCGCCTGATTCTTTCCAAGAAGCGCGCTGAGTATGAGCGTTCTTGGATTGAGGTTGAAGAGAAGTTCAAGGCTGGCACCACCGTCACAGGTGAAGTTATTGAAGTTGTTAAGGGCGGCCTGATTCTTGACATCGGTCTGCGCGGCTTCCTTCCCGCATCCTTGGTTGACCTTCGTCGTGTCAAGGATCTCTCTATGTACCTCAACACCGAGATTGAAGCTCGTGTTATCGAGATGGATCGTAACCGCAACAACGTTGTTCTTTCTCGCCGCGTCATCCTTGAGGAAGGCCGCAAGAACGAGCGCGCTGAGATTCTCTCCAAGCTCACTAAGGGCATGCGCCTGAAGGGCACCGTTTCCTCCATTGTTGACTTTGGTGCATTCGTTGACCTTGGCGGTATTGACGGTCTGATTCATATCTCCGAGCTCTCCTGGAGCCACGTCAACCATCCTTCCGAGGTTGTTAAGGTTGGCGAAGAGGTAGAGGTTGAGGTTCTCGACGTCGATCTGAACCGTGAGCGTATCTCTCTTGGCCTCAAGCAGACTACTCCCGATCCTTGGACCAAGCTTGTTGAGACCTATCCTGTTGGCACTGTTGCTGACGGTAAGATCACCAAGGTTGTTCCTTTCGGTGCTTTCGTTGAGCTCGGCTCCAACGTTGAGGGTCTTGTTCACATCTCCGAGATGGCTCCTCGTCACATCGATTCTCCCAACCAGGTTGTTAAGGTTGGCCAGGACGTTAAGGTTAAGGTTATGGACGTTAACGTTGAGCGCCGCCGCATCTCCCTGTCTATGAAGGCTGCTGCTGATGAACTCGGTATCGAGATTGAGGTTGAAGAGCCTGAGACCAAGGAAGAAGAGGCTCAGGACGCTGAGTAATTAGCGTAAATCTTTGAGTTTCGCTCTTTTTAGTCTTTTTGAAGGTGGATCCACTCGGGTCCACCTTTTTTGTTTAGAGTAGTGATTATAAAAAACAATGCTTGAACTGCCAAACTGCGCTTGTTTATAGAATTGAGTAATTTGCCTAGTTAAAGCTTGTTTTGGTGTTTGAGTGTTTTGATGTTTGCTAGCTTTGTGGGTAAAGGGTTTACTATGCGTATTTTTGTAACAGGTGGAATGGGCTCAGGTAAATCTACTTTAATTTCTTATCTTGAGAAAAAGGGTGCTGCTATTCTTTATGCCGATAAGATTGGGCATGATAATTTACATAAACCCGAATGCAAGAAAGAGCTCGCTCGTATTTTCGGTAAAGAAATACTCGATTCTTCTGGAGAGGTTGATAGGGCTTCTTTGGCTGCAAAAGCTTTTGCTAGTCCTAGTGCTACAGCTCAACTTGATTCAATTACTCAGCCTCTTCTGTATGAAGAGTGCCTCGCGCAAATTGCTCAATTAGAGAAATCTAATAAGGTGGTTGTTTTAGAAATGGCCATCCTTGATGGTCGTGATGATTTTTACAAAAACGCTGATCAGGTTGTTTGTGTTACAGCTGCACCTGAGGTTCGCATTCAGCGTTTAATGGAGTACCGGGGGATTAGTAAAGAGGATGCTCAGAACCGCATAGCTCGACAAGTTTCCGAAGATCAGCGTAAAGCCATTAGTGATGTTGTATTTACCAATGATGGATCTTTGGATGATTTCTTAGCTCAGATTGATGCCTGGTGGGAGGATATTGATGTCGCATCTTAGTTCCCTGGAAGGGCATGTAATGGAGGGCAAGCTGCAGACTGAGCGCCTTTCTAATACACCCTTTAAAGTTGTTAGTCCCTATGAGCCTGCAGGTGATCAACCTAAGGCAATATCAGCAATTGCTAAGAATATTGAAGATGGCTTGCGTTATCAGCTACTTATGGGTGTTACAGGTTCAGGTAAGACCTATACCATGGCAAAAACCATTGAAGCTATTCAACGACCTACTCTAATTTTGGCACCAAATAAAACTCTTGCTGCGCAGCTTGCCGCTGAGCTTCGAGAGCTTTTTCCTGATAATGCTGTGGTGTACTTTGTAAGCTATTACGACTATTACCAGCCAGAAGCTTATGTTCCAACCACAGATACTTTTATCGAAAAGGATGCTTCGATTAATGATGAGGTTGAAAAGCTTCGTCATGCAGCAACGAGCGCTCTTTTGTCTCGTAGGGATGTAATCTGCGTTGCTTCTGTCTCTTGCATTTATGGTATTGGTTCTCCCATGCAGTATGCCGGCATGTCTTTATTTATAGATAAAGAAGAAGAAACCGACCGTGATGAATTGATTCATAAGCTAATTGATATTCAGTATGATCGCAATGATTACGATTTACAGCGTGGCACTTTTCGTGTTCGTGGCGATAATCTTGATATCTTCCCACCCTATGCAGAAAACCCCATCCGTGTTGAGTTTTGGGGTGATGAAATTGAGGCTATCCAAGAGATCCACAATGTAACTGGCGAGGTTTTAAACGAATATGAATCAATTCCCGTTTGGCCTGCATCGCATTATGTAACTGCGCGACCAGAGCTTGAAAGAGCAATGGTTGGTATTAGGGAAGAGCTGCAGACTCGACTAAAGGAGCTTAACGAGGATGGCAAACTTCTTGAGGCTCAACGCCTTGAGATGCGAACTATTTACGATTTGGAAATGATCGAAACCATGGGTTTCTGTAGTGGTATCGAGAATTATTCGCGCCATCTTGATAATCGCAAGCCGGGTGAGCCTCCTTATACCTTGCTCGATTATTTTCCTGATGATTACATATGCTTCATTGATGAGAGCCATGTGACTGTTCCTCAGATTCGCGGCATGCATGAGGGCGACCGTTCTCGCAAAGTTGTATTGGCAGAACATGGTTTTCGTTTGCCAAGCTGCTTAGATAATCGCCCCTTGCGTTTTGATGAATTTGAGGAGTGTGTTAATCAATTTGTTTATGTTTCAGCTACGCCTGGCGACTATGAATTGCGTGTATCTGAATCTACGGTTGAGCAAATTATTCGTCCAACTGGTTTGTTGGACCCTGAAATTGAAGTAAGGCCTATTTCAAGTCAGATAGATGACATTATTGATGAGTGTCGCTTACGCACTGAAAACAAAGAACGCATTCTTATTACTACGCTGACAAAAAGAATGGCTGAAGACCTGACGGAGCATCTTCTTGACCAGGGGATTAAAGCGAATTATATGCATTCAGATATTGCAACCTTGGAAAGGGTTGAAATTTTGAGTGCACTTCGTCGTGGTGAGTTTGACGTATTGGTTGGCATTAACTTGCTCCGTGAGGGTTTGGATTTGCCAGAGGTAACCTTGGTTGCAATCCTTGACGCTGATAAAGAGGGTTTTTTAAGAAACCATAGATCTTTGATTCAGACGATTGGTCGAGCTGCGCGAAATGCTCAAGGTAAGGTAATCATGTATGCCGACAAGATTACTGATTCAATGGAACAAGCAATTAAAGAAACGCGGCGCCGTAGGGAATTGCAGGAAAAATTCAACAAAGAGCACGGAATAACGCCACAAACTATCAAAAAGCAAGTTAATGATTTGGTTGACCATCTTAATAAAGATGGAGATTCTTCTCGTAGCTCTGCTGAGGTGAACGCTGAACTTGCGCAAATGTCACGCGCGGAGGTTTTGCGCACCATTGCTTCGTTGGAAGAGGCTATGCTTTCTGCTTCGGCGGCAATGGACTTTGAAGAAGCTGCTCGCCTACGTGATGAAGTTGTAAAGCTTCGCACGCAGATGGAAGGCAAATCAGAAAAAGATATTTTAGGCGATTTAAAGAAGCAAGCCCGAAAAGGCTCAACTTTTGGCTGGCGCAAGCGCTCGTAGGGCACATGTGCAGTAGAACTATAAGGAAAAATTTTGACTTATATTAGCAACATAATGATGGGTGCATTGAGTCTCCCTTTGATAGCTTTGGTGCTCACTTTGCCCTATTTGCTTTATCAATATGCCCGATTTGGAGCTATATCATTTCGTAAGACTTTTATGGTCTTGGTCTTTTTGTTTTACCTGATTTGTATGTTCTATCAGGTTATTCTTCCTTTACCAGCAGATCATTCTGCGTATGTTGCCTATGCACAAACGCCTCAGCTTGATCCCTATGACGTATGGCGTGATTTACGCAGTGCGGCAGCATCGGTTGGTTTAAGCTCGTCATCGGGTGCGCGAATTTGGATTAGATTCTTAAAAATTCCAGAGGTTTATCAGGCGCTATTTAATGTTTTGCTCACTATTCCTTTTGGTTTCATGTTGCGCTACTTCTTTAAAAGGGGAGTAATCTCGGCTCTGCTCTTTGGCTTCTTGCTCTCGTTATTCTTTGAAAGTACGCAGCTCAGTGGTTTGTGGGGTCTATATGCGCATCCTTATCGTCTCTTTGATGTGTGTGACCTTGAACTTAATACTCTGGGTTCATTGTGTGGATCTGTTTTGGCAATACCTTTGGTTTATTTGCTTCCTGATTTAGATGATGCAAATGAACATGCTATCGAACGAGGTCTTGCTCGTGTTTCGATGACTAGAAGGCTGATTGCCTTTCTTGTTGATGGAATAATTTGCCTGCTATCAGCTATTGGGCTTTGTTGGCTATCAAGTGTTGCCACGGGCGAAACTCTAGCTTTGACTGAGATTGATGCCTTTGGCTTGGTTCTTGCGCTTTTTGTTACTACAGGAATCTTTTTTATGTTGCTTCCTTGTTTGTTGAAGGGTGCAACATTGGGACAGCTGTTTGTTGGTTTGCGGATTGTTTGTTTGGATGGTTCTAGGCCAAACATCGGCAATTATTTTGTTCGATATGGCATCTTGATTTGGCTTGGCATTCTTTTACCATTGTGCGTTTATCTTATTGCACCAGATAGTGTTGAGGGTTTTCACTCAACGGCATTTCTTGAAACGATGACCGGCGTTTATGCTCTTTGGCTAATGAGCTTAGTTGTTAGAAGTATTATTGCCTTCTTTGGGAAGCCAATGGTGATGTTAAACGGCTATATGTCTAACACCACCATTGGAACAAAAGCGGATTCGCGTATTAATTTAGTCGCTTAGTCCGATAATGTCGTTGCTGATCCAGCTTGGCTGTTGAATAAATAGATTTCCGGTCATTGCTTGAGCTCGACCGCCATCGCTTTCAAAAACGAAAGACATATTATTCTCACGTGCTTCGTTTGCAAGAGCAATAAGGTACAGATAGCTAAAAGAGCCTGCTTCAGCTTCAACTTCATAAGCATTGGTGGATTCGATAACCGCATCCATTTCTTCTTTTGTAATAAGCTGGAATGGTGTACCGGCAAATTTAATACCAATGTCTGCAGTGATGGTATCTGAAATAAATTCGCTTGCAGCAGGCAGGGCCATACCGATTTTTGGTGCACCAATAGTGACCGTTAAGTCAGATTTAACAACAAGAGTACCTGTTCCAGTGTTTGCATTCATTCCTGAATTGATGTCAACCGAAACAACCTTGCTTCCTGCTTCTTTGGCGAGATTAATCGCATTAATGCAGTATGCAACAAGGCCGGTTGGCTCGCCGCCAAAACCGGTACCCAAAAGACAGTCAACGATAATGTCATAATTGGAAAGCTGGATATCGTCTTTGGCTAGATGTACGCTCAGATTGTCGAGGGGCGTTGAATTAAGCGTGCTAAAAAAATGGACGGAACTAAAGGAATGTGGCTCTTTGGTATAAAAGCAATCTACCTGATAGTCATGTTTTGCTAAAAGGGTAGTTAGCTTGTAGCCGTCCCCGCCGTTATTTCCTGGGCCACAAATAACTGCAATTTTGCCCTCACGAAGACCACGGTGGCCCATCGCTTCATAAACTGCTGTTCCTGCGCGATCCATCAATTCGACTTCATTAACAAAATGCTCAATAGTAAAGGCGTCTGATTCTCGCATAAGGCCATTTGTGACAATAGGTAACATGGCGGCTCCTGTACTTGGGTATTATGAATTTTGTATAACTATAACAAAGGAGATTTCATGCGAGCTTTAGTTCAGCGCGTAAACCATGCAAGTGTCACGATTGAAGGCGAAGATTCGATAGCTGCTGGAGCCCAGGGTGAAGCTTTAAGTCGCAGTATTAATAAGGGCTACCTCGTCTTACTTGGTGTTGGCCAAAATGACACCGTGGATGAAGCTGATCGTTTGTGGAACAAGTTGTCTAAGCTTCGAATTTTTGAAGACGAACAGGGTAAAACTAATCTTTCTCTTAAGGATGTTGGTGGAGAAGTATTACTTGTTAGTCAATTTACGCTCTACGCAAGCTGCAAGAAAGGTAATCGCCCAAGCTTTACGCAGGCTGGTGCTCCTGATATGGCTAAGGAATTATATGAGTATTTTGGTACTTTGATTTCTGCGAATGGCGTTGAGCTTCAAACGGGCTGGTTTGGCGCGATGATGAAAGTTGATTTACAAAACGACGGCCCGTTTACCATTTGGCTCGACACTGATTATCTATAAAAAAGGATGCTCGCTTAAACGAACATCCTTATAACAGCATCTTTAGCTAGCTGTATTCGAGCTGTTTTGTTTAAGTATTAGATTTATATGCCTACTTGATTTTTGAGATCAGTGATTCTTTGTTTCCGCTTACGAATGTCGTTAATATCCCAGGCGAATGCAAGTACAAAGGCAAGCAAACCAAAGAAGCCCGTGACGGAATAGGGGCCTGGCGCGAAAATGAAAGCCAAGAAGACAAAAGGAATAATCAGGAATGAGCTTAACAAGCTTAAATTGCTATAAAGCGACCATCCAATAGAGCCGATCACATATAGGTAAAAGCCAAGAGCAGGGGAGACAAATACACCAGCTAATACGGCCAGAATTACCTTAATTGCCAAGACCCAAAGTTCTTGTTTTAATTCGCTTGTTTCTTCCTGAAGGAGTTCTTCGGGCTTTTTTGTATTAACAAAAGACTCAAAGGGAGTACCCGCAAAGGGATTGCTTGAGCTAAAGGGCGATCCATTAAAGGGTGACGAAAATGGGTCACGCTCATCTTGGGTCTGACTGCTTTGGTATTGAGCAGATTGATAAGTTGAAGAAGAACCTTGAGCGCTTGAGGTGTAGGTTCTTTTGTTTCCGCTTGAGTCGTAAGTGGTCCAAACGAAGGTAGCACCCTGACTAAAGGGGAAGCCCGTAAAAAAGTCTTCCATATTTACATCTGTTTGCCTTGTTTGTGTGCTGCCTGAATAGGGATTGTAGGCAAAGGGTGCACCCTCTGGTTCCCATTTGCCACTTTCAAGAACATCGCGAGCTTCGTTGATGGTTTTCATTTTTTCTTCAGCAGCTGCTCGCGCTTCGGCATCCTGGCCAAATCGGTCGGGATGGTTTTCGATTGCGAGCTTGCGATGAGCCTTTTTGATGTCGTCAGCAGTTGCGCCTTCTGATAAGCCAAGCGCTTTCAGTGCTTCAGATTTTTTCATCAATCTCCCTGGGGTTCAAACTATTTCTGATTAATTTCAATTACAGAATATGAGTGAATACTGAAAGTAAGCTTAGATTTTTAAAGGGAGCGTCAAATCTCCATTCCATATGTAAGAAACATGTAGCCTATTGCTCATGTTAAAATCTGATTTACTAATTCTTAAAATTTTAAAGGCAAGATTTTAAGTAAATCCTAGTTGATTCGTTGTTTTATCACTCTAATTAAGGGGAGCATGTGAAAAAAGCCCTGATCATTCTTATTGGCATTGTCTGTGCCTGTGTGATTGTGGCTAACATGGACTATTTGTTAGAGATAATGGATGCTGTGCAAGGCGGCGCTCTTATCCCCTTAGTAG
>CAVCRX010000019.1:0-9644 GCA_963604935.1 Bacteroidaceae bacterium | reverse complement strand
TCTGTGTATGACAAAACATAGTTAAATAGGTCATATTTCCATACACAGAGGCCATTTCGCGCCACTGATATGGGGCCGATCATACACAGAGCCCATTCCGCGCCATACTGAGCGAGACCCCATACACTGAGACTCCATCGCACCAAGTTAACGAGGGGCGCCAGAGTCACACCCGGATCAACCTCAGACTTCCTAGCCCTCAAACCCAGCATCGGTGATGCGGTTTTTACCGTCGGCGGCGGCGGTTGCGAGTTCGTCACAACGCTCGTTCTCGGGGTGGCCGGCATGGCCTTTTACCCAAGTAAACTCAACCCGATGTGGCTTCTTTGCTTCTAAAAGACGAAGCCACAAATCCTTATTCTTAACAGGCTCCTTCTTGGCGTTCTTCCAGCCCTTCTTTTGCCAACCAGCAATCCAATTCTTATTAAAGGCGTTAACCACGTACTGGGAATCGGTAACCACCGTAATATTGCAGGGGCGCTTAAGTGCCTCCAATCCGGCAATAACACCCATAAGCTCCATACGATTGTTGGTTGTGTTGTTGTAACCCTGCGAAAGCTCTTTAACGTGCAGCTTTCCTGCAGAATCAACAAAGTGAAGCACGGTACCAAAGCCACCAGGGCCCGGATTTCCGCGCGAAGATCCGTCGGAATAAAGCACTACATCTGTCATTTGCAGGCCTCTTCAATCGTGGCTTTAAGTTCGTCCATGCCATTTCCTTTTTCGGAACTGGTGACAATCATCGGGATATCGGCGCTCAAACCAAGCTGCTTGCGAATGGCATCGCGCTGTTTAAATTGCTGGCTGCGCGAAATCTTATCGGCCTTGGTAAGAGCAATGCAAAAGGGCAGCTCGGTGCTCTTAAGAAACTCAACCATTTGCTCGTCGAGCTTGCTGGCAGGGTGGCGAATATCAATCAGGCTAACCACCAGCGCATAGTAACGGTACTGGTCAAAATAACCCTCGATCATTTCGGCCCAGCGCTCCTTTTCGCTCTTTGAAACTTGAGCATAGCCATATCCGGGCAGGTCAATGAAGTCTTCCGAGCCATTGCTAAAGAAGTTAATCGTACTTGTTTTGCCAGGCTTGCTAGAAACCTTGGCAAGCTTCTTGCGATTAAATAAACGATTAATCAACGAAGATTTACCAACATTCGATCGGCCGACAAAGCTGATTTCGGGGCGTACGGACTCTGGGATTTGTTGGCTGGTGCCATAGGCGGCCTTAAATTCAATATTGCGAAAATCCATAGGGGCTCCTGTTGCCTGTCCTGCCAATAAATTAATCTTGCATGAGTTTCCCATGATACCAAGTTGCTCATAGCTATAAGCGCATAAGTATCCTTTACCATGGTGCCTACAGATAATTAAGAAAGTCAGAGGAATGCATGAACCCTGCTAGTTTGCTCGATCGCGCTACTGATATTTGGGAAAAGCATATGGTTGCTTACCTGGGTAACGACCTTGCTGCCCGCATCGTTATGGCGCTCATCATTGCCGTAATAACCGTAATTTTTACTCACATGGTTATTAAGGCAGTAAATAAAGCCTTAAGTAAGAACGATAGCCCCCTTGCCGATGTTTCGATTTTCGACAGGGTAATTAAAGTGGCACTCTACTTTATTGGCTTCTGCATTATTTTGGACGCCTGCTTGGATGTGAATATCACAGCCTTTATCGCTGCTCTTGGTATTGGTGGTTTGGCTTTATCCTTGGGCGCTCAGGACACCTTGAAGAATCTTATTGGCGGCGCAAGTATCGTGCTCTGCAAGATTTATAGGCCGGGCGATAACATTACTATTGGTGGTCAGACGGGCGTGGTTCGCGACATCGGTTGGCGCCAAACTACCATCATCAATCGCACTGGCGAAGTGGTGATTGTGCCAAACTCAAATGCCTCTACCAGTACTATTGTGGTTACGGCACCGCTCGAAAAAGCCCAGGTGAGCTTTATTGTTGCAAACGATAAAGACCTCGACTTGGTAGCAGACGAAGTGGCTGTGGCTGCCGCTAAGGCGGTTGCTCCGTTGGCTACGATTGAAAAGCCTCCGGTAGTTCAGTTTTCCGAGGTTACTGCTGATGGTGCCCGCGGCAAAGTCATTTTATGGACCGACAAGGGCGATAAAGTCCTTGAGATTGCCGACGTTATCACGCGCGCAATTAGCCCGGTTGTTCGTTAAGGCCACAGTAGTTAAAGATGGCGGGCGCTCGTAGGGCTGAGCTGCCTTGGAGAACCCCTTCATTGAGGGCATGATAGTTAAAGATGGCGGGCGCTCGTAGGCTTGAGTTGCCCGCTTTGTTTTCTTGCAGCGCTTTGCGTGCCGTCATCGTCTCGCCTTACAAGCTAATCTTGTAGCTGGCGCACCGTACGACTTTACACAGGTAACGCACCTCTGCAAGCATTAGCTTGCGCGCAGCTGTTGAGCTGCTCTTTTTTAACGAACAAGTTATAACGACCATTTGCCATTCTTTTTACACAATCTCTCGTATGTATAGGCTACGAGCCTTAAGCTAGTCCTGCTTTAATTAAATTAAACGACTGTCAGTAAAGCTGAATAAGTCCGTATATAAAAGCGGGAAAGAGGAGCCATGAGGATAGGAATTCCTAAAGAATGGCAGGGCGACAAAACGCTTGTTTCGGCAACGCCCGATACTGTTGCCAAACTTATCAAGCTTGGATTTGAGCTATGTGTTGAGTCAGGCGCAGGTGAGGCTGCAAATTATCCAGATTCTCAGTACGCCGAAGCTGGCGCATCAGTTGTAGACGCTGCGCAGGTATGGTCGGCAGATATTGTGACCTGTCTTGATGCACCCACTGAAGAACAAATCGCGCAGATGAAAACAGGCGCCGTTCTGGTGAGCCGCTTAAACCCAAGCGCAAACCCAGAACTTGTTGAGCGCCTGGCAAAGCAGGGTGTCACCGCTCTTGCAATGGATATGGTCCCTCGAATTTCGCGCGCGCAGTCACTGGATGTTCGTTCTTCAATGGCAAACGTTGGCGGCTATCGCGCCGTAATCGAAGCGGCAACGCATTTTGGCCGTTTGTTTGGCGGCCAGGTTACTGCTGCTGGAAAGATTGCGCCTGCTAAGGTCTACATCATCGGCGTTGGTGTTGCTGGTTTGGCTGCCATTGGTACCGCAAAATCAATGGGTGCCATTGTGCGAGCAACCGACGTCCGCCCCGAGGTTTCAGATCAGGTGGAATCCTTAAACGCTGAATTTGTGCCCATTCCGGTGCAGCAGCACTCGGAAGATGGCTATGCCAAAGAAATGACTGCCGACCAGGCAAAACTTGCTAACCAGGTTTATGCTCAGCAGGCCGCCGAGGTAGACATCGTTATCACTACCGCACAAATTCCTGGTAAGCAGCCGCCCTTACTTTTAGACGAAGAGGCGGTGGCAGGCATGCGCCCTGGCTCGGTAATTGTGGACATGGGTGCAAACGAAAAGGGCGGCAACTGCTCGCTCACGCGCGCGGGCGAGGTAATTACCACCGAAAACGGCGTCACTATCATTGGCTATACCGACCTACCAAGTCGTCTTCCGGGGCAGGCTTCGCAGCTGTATGGCCAAAACATCGTTAACTTCTTTAAGCTGGTTACGCCCGAAAAGGATGGCAAGCCTGTATTCGATCAAGAAGACGAAGTGGTCCGCGGTGTTACTGCTGTACTTGACGGGCAGATAACCTGGCCTCCTCCGGCTGTTAAGGTTTCGGCTGCCCCTAAAAAGGAAGAGCAACAAGCACCCGCTCAGGCGCAACAGGCAAGTTCCGAAGAAGCTGCTGAAGAAAAGCCTAAATCTGCTTTTGCGCGCCTGTGGTGGAAAGTCTTATTGGCGGCGCTTGGAGCTGCATTAATTCTGGCGGCACCGGCCGAAATGACCAATCACTTCATCGTCTTTGAGTTGGCCTGCGTTGTTGGTTTTTACGTTATTACTAACGTTACCCACGCGCTGCATACGCCGCTTATGTCGGTTACCAATGCGATTTCAGGCATCATTATTGTTGGTTCGCTCACACAGATTGGCTCCGGTAGCCCCGTAATTGCTGCAATTGCGTTTGTGGCCGCCCTGCTGGCTTCCATCAACATTTTTGGTGGCTTTTTGGTTACTCATCGAATGCTCGGCATGTTCCGTAGGAGCTCTGAAGATTAATGGATGTATTGCAAATGAACTTCAATGCAAGCTCTGAGGTGTTGGACTTCTTTGGTCATATAGAACAGCTTGCTTATTTATTGGCAGCGCTTTTATTTATCTTGGCTCTGGCTAATTTGTCAAAGCAAAAGACTGCTCAGCGCGGTAATTACCTGGGCATTTGCGGCATGATCGTTGCGCTTGTCTCTGTGATTTTGGTCTCGGTGGTAAACGACGACTCCGCTGCGGTTTTGGCGATTGTGCTCATCGTTTTAGCCATGGTTATCGGTGGTGCAATTGGCGTTTGGCATGCGGTCAAAGTCCAAATGACAGCTATGCCCGAGCTTGTAGCTAAGTTACACTCTTTCGTTGGTTTATCTGCGGTTTTGGTTGGCTATAACTCGTTTTTTGCCAACCCTGGCGCCGAAGGTACAACTTCTGCCTTCCACATGGGTGAAGTTGGACTTGCGGTATTTATTGGTGCCGTTACCTTTACCGGCTCCATCGTTGCTTACCTCAAGCTTTCCGCAAAAATTTCGGGCAAGCCACGCACGCTGCCGGGGCGCAATGCTATTAACCTGCTTATGATTGTGGCAAGTGTCGCCTTGATTGCTTGGTTTATTACAACGCGCGATGTTCAGTCGGGTCTTGTGTCACTGGCAATCCTTACCGTGATTTCGCTTATTTTGGGCGCACACCTGGTCTTAGCAATCGGCGGCGGCGATATGCCTGTTGTAGTTTCGATGCTCAATTCGTACTCGGGCTGGGCAGCAGCGATGGCTGGCTTTACCTTGGGCAACGACCTGCTTATTATCACGGGCGCCCTAGTTGGTTCTTCTGGCGCATACCTGTCGTACATCATGTGCCAGGGTATGAATCGTTCCTTTATTTCGGTTATTTTGGGCGGCTTTGGTAGCGGCTCTTCCTCTTCTTCTGGCGAGGCAAAAGATTACGGCGATTATCAAGAAACCACCGCCGAAGAAGTGGCAGAAATGCTCAAGGAGTCCAAGACTGTTGTCATCACTCCTGGTTATGGTATGGCGGTTGCCCAGGCGCAGTTCCCTGTGGCTGATTTAACCAAGCGCCTGATGGCTCAGGGTGTTGATGTAAAGTTTGGCATCCATCCTGTTGCTGGTCGAATGCCTGGTCACATGAATGTTTTGCTTGCCGAGGCTAATGTTCCTTACGATTGCGTCTATGAAATGGATGAAATTAACGACGATTTTGCCAGCGTGGACACGGTCCTGGTAATTGGCGCAAACGACACCGTAAACCCCAGCGCCTCCGAGGCGGATTCGCCCATCGCGGGAATGCCTGTCTTGCATGTGTGGGAAGCTCACCAGGTTATCGTTTTCAAGCGTTCGATGGGTAATGCTGGCTACGCGGGCGTGCAAAACCCCTTGTTCTTTAACGAAAATACCAAGATGCTTTTGGCGGACGCCAAAGCAAGTGTTGATGCAATCAATGCGGCGCTGTAGTTTGGTGCTGCGTCGGGCGCCCAAACCGCGGGCGTGTTGTACTTTGTTACAACTGTCGCCGATTTATAACTAACTTATAGGTAAATAGCGCATGAACTTAGTGTAGGGGAGGGCCAAAGGTCTTCCCCTGTTTGTTATCATGGGCGAGTATTCTTTCAGCCTTGCGCAACGGCAAGGCAAAGCGCTTTTAAGAAGGAACAGCATATGACTCAACATGTTACCGAGTCCGACGTGCGCGGTATTGCCGAGTACGCACGTATCGGGCTAACTGATGACGAGGTCGCGCAGATGACGATCGACCTCAATAATGTCATCGATACCCTTAAGCCTATTACCGAGTACGACCTTGAAGGGGTCGAACCAACTTTCCACCCCATTGGCGATTTGTCCAATGTCATGCGTGAAGATGTCGAGGCTCCTGGATTTACCCAGGAAGTGGCCCTTTCCAATGCTCCTAAGCAGCAGGATGGTCAGTTCTTGATTCCTTCGATTTTGGGTGAAGGCGGTGATCGCTAATGGCTACCTTTGGTTCTATGAGTGTTGCCGAAATTCAGGCAGGCCTTACCAGTAAAGAATTTAGCGCGCGCGAAATCGCTGAGGCTTCTTTGAGCCGTATTGAAGCTTCCGACAAGCAGGTACATGCTTTCTTGGAGCTTACTCATGACTTGGCTCTGCGTGCTGCCGACCGTGTTGACGCTGCTGTTGCTTCTGGCGATCTGATGGCTGCCGGTGCGCTTGCTGGTGTACCCGTTGCCTTTAAGGACAACATGAATTTGGAGGGTACGCACACCACGTGCTCTTCTCATATGCTCGAAAATTACGTGAGCCCTTATACCGCAACTTGTGTAGCTCGCATTATCGATGCTGGCGGTATCCCCCTAGGCAAAACCAATATGGATGAATTTGCCTTTGGTTCTTCAACCGAAACTTCTGCTTTTGGATGCACTTCCAATCCTTGGGATTTGGGTCGCGTTCCTGGCGGTTCTTCCGGTGGTTCTGCCGCTGCTGTTGCTGCTGGTCAATGCACTATTTCTTTGGGTTCCGACACCGGCGGATCAATCCGCCAGCCTGCAAGCTTCTGCGGCGTTGTAGGAATTAAGCCAACCTATGGCACTGTTTCGCGCTATGGCGTAGTTGCCTTTGGTTCTTCGCTTGACCAGGTTGGACCTTTTGCTCGCAACGTTCGCGATGCCGCCCTGGCAATGAACGCACTTGCCGGCCGCGATACGCTTGATTGCACCAGCCAGGATGTCACCACTGACTTCCTTGCTAACCTTGATGAAGGTGTTAAGGGTATGCGCATCGGCATTGTGCGCGAGTTTATGGAGGCAGAAGGCCTGCAGCCTGAGGTTAAGGCTAAGGTACAGGAAGCCATCACTAAGCTTGAAGAAATGGGCGCCGAAATCGTAGAGGTCAAACTGCCTAATGCTCATGCAGCAATTTCTGCTTACTACGTTTTGGGTCCCTGCGAGGCCTTTAGTAACCTTGCTCGTTTTGACTCGGTTCGTTATGGCTATTGCGACCCTGG
The DNA here is from genome assembly GCA_963604935.1 of Bacteroidaceae bacterium. Taxonomy (GTDB): domain Bacteria; phylum Actinomycetota; class Coriobacteriia; order Coriobacteriales; family Eggerthellaceae; genus Anaerotardibacter. The sequence continues at coordinate 2,508 of CAVCRX010000019.1, read as the reverse complement.
TCATAAAGATCTGGGTGGCCAGTACGAAGCAAGCCGTTCAAGGGGCTTTGGCGCAGAGGCTCGCCGTCGCATTATGCTGGGCAGCTATCTGCTTTCGAGCGGCGTATATGATAAGTACTATTACCCAGCTCAGCAGGTTCGCACCCTTATTACCAAGGACTACACCGAGGCCTTTGAAAAAGTTTCCTGCATCATTGCGCCAGCTGCTCCTCGTACTGCCTTTAAGTTCGGTGAAATTTCGGAACCCGCCGAAATGTATCTGTCCGACATGTATACCATCAGCATCAATATTGCTGGCAACGGTGGTATGTCGATGCCTATTGGTCTGGGCGCCGAAACGGGTATGCCGGTAGGTACTCAGCTAATCGCGCCTCCCTTTAAGGATGAAAACATGTTGCGCGTTGCTGCTGCTCTTGAATCTGTTTACGGGGCAGCTCCTGTTGCTCCTGCCTTCGCTGACGGAAAGCTTGGTGACTAAGCATGAAGAAGCTTGAAGAAGTTTTAAAGGATTGGGAAGCCGTCATTGGTTTGGAAGTTCATGCCGAGCTGACCACTCTTAACACCAAGATGTTCTGCGGCTGCAAGCTTGAGTTTGGTGCCGAGCCCAACACTCACACTTGCCCTGTTTGCTTAGGCTTGCCTGGTGCTTTACCTGTTCCTAACAAGGCTGCAATCGAAAGCATCGTTTTGGCTGGTCTGGCTACCAATTGCGATATCGAAAAGCATTCGATGTTCTATCGCAAAAATTATATGTACCCCGACATGGCTAAGAATTTCCAGACTACCCAGGGTCCTATCGCGTTTTGCATGCGCGGATATCTTGACCTGGATGTTGATGGCAAGGCTGCAAGCGAGCGCATCGACCTTGGCGGTATTGCGGTAGGCGAATCCGGCGAGGCTGGCTCTACTGCCGAAAACGTTACCGTTACCGAAGATGGCTATGTGGCACACGTGGGCATTGAGCGTATTCATATGGAAGAAGACGCTGGCAAGATGATTCACGTTGGCGGTGGCGAGGGTCGTATTGCTGGCGCTACTCATTCGCTGGTTGACTACAACCGTGCAGGCACTCCTTTGATTGAGCTGGTTACTCAGCCCGACCTGCGTACCCCCGAAGAAGCCCGTCTTTTCATGCAGAAGCTGCGTCAGATTTATCTGGCAATTGGAATTTCTGACTGCTCTATGGAAGAAGGTTCTCTTCGTTGCGACGGCAATGTTTCGCTGCGTCGCCGTGGCCAGAAGGGCCTTGGCACCAAGACCGAGCTCAAGAACATGAATTCCTTCAAGAATCTGCATGATGGCTTGGCTTACGAGATTTGCCGCCAGGCAGAGGTTCTTGAAGAGGGTGGCATTATCTATCAGGAGACTCGCCACTGGGATCCCTCCAAAAAGCGCACCATCGTTATGCGTGTTAAAGAAACCGCTGACGACTATCGTTTGTTCCCTGAGCCCGATTTGGCTCCTTACGATTTATCTGACGAATGGATCGAGGGCGTTCGCGCTAAGTTGCCCGAATTGCCTGATCAAAAGGCTAAGCGCTTTGTTGCTGACTTTGGTCTTTCGGCTTACGACGCTCGCCACCTGGTTGACCATCGCGAAACCGCCAAGTTCTTTGAGGACTGCATGGCTCAGGGCGGCACCAACAAGTTGGCAAAGCCCTTAGCTAACCTGGTTATTAATGACTTGTATGCATACTTAAATGCCAATGATGTTGCGCTTGATGATTGCGCCTTTACCCCTGCTCGTGCGGTTGAGCTAGTAAAGCTTCTGGCTGACGACACCATTAGCTCCAAGCAGGGTAAAGAAGTGTTTGCAGCAATTATGGAAGAAGACAAGGATCCTTCCGTCATTGTTGAAGAGCGTGGCATGAAGCAGGTATCTGATACTGGCGCAATCGAGGCTGTGGTTGATGCGATCATCGCCGCGAACCCCGATGAGGTTGCTTCTTATAAGGGTGGCAACACCAAGATTATCGGCTTCTTCGTTGGTCAATGCATGAAGGAAATGAAGGGACAGGGCAACCCCAAGCTCATCAACCAGACGTTGGCTAAGAAGCTTAATTCCTAAGCGAAGCCTGGAGCTTTTGCGAGGCAGCATTCTGCTTAAGATGCTGCCAGCTGAGCGCGTGGTGAAAGCTGCTCAAGCGCCCGGCAAAGCCCGCTCAGGCTGTCGCTCGTTCTGCTATTCAAGAAGGCTAAGGTCCGTACCGACCTTAGCCTTCTTTCATGCGCTCACTGCTTCATGTTTTAGTGTGCGGATTTCTTCGAAATCCTCTTTTTGGTGTTCAGAGCGAAGCCTTCGGGGCTTCGCCTTGCGTTTGGTGCGAAATGGCATACATGCATGGCGAAAATCGTTATGCAATGGCGCGTTAGGGCCTTCATGTATGCAAAGCTCTCTTCGGATGGCGCGATAAGGCCTCTGTGTATGATTCATTCAAGCTTCTGGCGCGAAACGGCCTCTGTGTATGGATTTGTGTGGCGCGGAATGGGCTGCGTGTATGATTTCGGC
>CAVCRX010000018.1:6383-7158 GCA_963604935.1 Bacteroidaceae bacterium | reverse complement strand
CAATATTCGCAGGCGCCTTTACGCGGTTTAGGCTCAACTTTGCCATTCTTCATGGCTGAAACATAAGGCAACAGGGAAGCTTCGATCAAATCAAGATAAGCTTCAAAATTACCAGTAACCAGAGAAGACTTAGTCACATTTTCATCTAGCAACTCAGAATATGAGCCTGCTGCAGACTTGTTTGTGTTTGACGCTTTATAGCTTACATAGACAGCCGCGCTTGGCTTAAGTCCAGATTCTTTAAATACTGAACGCAAAGCTTGGGCATAAATAAGCGCTTGAACTTTATTTGGTAGTTCAATTACAAGAGCCCCATCACTAGCTTTATCTAATTCTTCTGAACTAAACTTATCTAAATCAAAACCAGCAGCGTGCTTAGCGATAGATCCTTTATAGTCCACAACAGCAAAACGCTGGTGTTCACTATCGATATCAATACGATCAACACTACCGTTCAAAATAGCTCCAGCAAAGTTAACATTATCTGCCGGCGAAATTTTGTACTCAAAATAACTCGGCTCGTAAGCTTTCAGAATGCTTGCCTGACAATCAAGGTTCTTAACAAGACTCTGCTTTAGCTGCTCAAGCTGTGATTTTTCCGAAGGTGCAATAGGAAGATAGCGATTTGAAGATAAATCGTCCTGTTTTGCTAGCTCATCGTCAAAAATTTCAACAAGCAAATCTTGAGCACTTTGAGTGTCTTCAAGAATGGTTTTCTTTTTTGGATTTTTAAGCTCTTCAAAATAACGCTTTAAAACAGCATGAACAAAAGTGC
>CAVCRX010000018.1:935-6353 GCA_963604935.1 Bacteroidaceae bacterium | reverse complement strand
AGTGCCTCGCTCAAGAATACCAAATTCCTCATCAAGGGAATCAGCCTTAAGTTTTCGTTGTAAAAACCATCCGCGTGGACAATTTAGATAGGCCTCAATACCAGAAGCAGACACAATCAAATTTTGAGTGTTTGAACGCAAGGTACTTTCTGGATGCGGCGAAATTTCATGCAGAGTATGATCGACCTTAGATTCTAAATAAGGCAGCTCAGGGAGCAAATTAGCAAGAAGCGTATCTTCGTTTCTTCGCAAGACCACAAGACCCGAATCAGACCTGACACTAAGTTCACCAAGCTTAATAGCGTCACCTTGCTGATAGCCTCTTAAAAGTTCATCAAGAAAATAAGCGGGATAACAATCTTCACCTGAAAATGTTTGGGGACTATAGCAACAACAAAAAGCCTTTGTAGTGCAACTTAAAAGATGCTGAATTGCTTGTCGTTGCGTAATAAGAGCATTTGACTCATAGCTAATCCCTAATTTAGAAATAAGCATGTCAAGCGAAGAATGACTGGATTTGGTATTGAAACTTATATCATCCGATTCCGCCAAAATAAGCACTTCAAACGACTGGGGGGCGAAATCATATACACAAGATGGTGAGGTAATAACTATTTCGCGCCTAAAGCTATTATCAGTTACCTCGTTGTCGCATGAAACAGAAGCAGATAATACAGCATCAAGAACGATATTCTTGTCCGACAGAATTCCATGTGCTTGCGAAAAACAAAGTGCAATGCTCTGAATTGCTTGCAATTCGATTTGAATGAGGCATTGATTGGCTCTAAAGAACGATTGAGCGAGCCTTGAAAATTCCTGAACTAGCTCATCAGTCATACCTTCTTTAATAAGGCTTATATATAAATTAAAACTCGGAATGTTTGCCTCAAAGAAATCGGCAACCTGATAGATGTTTTTCCTATCTGAGCGGAAACGAGCATCCATATATATTGCTTGCTCACCTGAAAGCCCAGAATAAGGTGAACGAATTAAGGTAGAAATTTGCTCCAAGCTTGGCCTATCCCCCAGTGCCCCTCTTAGAGACTGAAGAAGAGCGCCTATATGAGTACAAGAGAGCGATTTTGTTCCATGAAATCTAATAGAGGCCCGAAGTTTAGATGCAAAAGGAATCAAATAAGAAAAAAGCCTATCAGGTTCCTGTGAAACGAGCAGAACCCTCTTTTTATTTTCAATTGAGCTAGTTTCAAGATAGTCAATAATCAAACGACTAGACGCATTAGGCCCACTTGCATACAAAAGCGCAGGTTCAATAGTTTCAGGAAGGACTCCAAAACAGGAATGGGTGCTTTGCTTAAGCTCAGCACCTAATTCCGCCAAAAACCATTCTTCGACAGGCGTAAATGAATGATTGCCCTCTATGGTAATTTCCGAGGAAACATTTGATAAAAGTACCTTATACCTATGGCCCGGCAAGCATAAACCAAGATCAGAAAGCTCTTCTGTAAGAGGCTTAACAAGATCAAGTACTCGTTGCTCTTGAGAAGACAGACCGAGATCTACGCTTTTAAGCGCTTCTTCAAAAGCAGGCAGATCGCATACTTTCTTATAAAAATCTGCCAAACATTGGGCAGAACCTAGACTGACCACAATTTCGCTTGAACCAAAATATTCTTCCTGAGATTGAAGAAGCTTGTAGCAAATGAAATTAAGACTACTTGTAGAAACAAGTTCTAGACCATCCCCATAGAGCGACCATAACTCATCTACCCATAAAGCTAAGGTCTTAAAACCTAAGCCAAATGTGGGCTTATTTTGCTTGATATATAAACGGCGATAGTAATTGACCTGCGAAAACGAAGGAACAATAACTACTTTATTTTCCACAAGCCTCTCCTACTCTGTACTTGAAAATTATCAACAATGCTACCTTAAATAAATAGCCAAATTTGTTAATAAGAGTAGCGTTTTTTGTAAGCCAAACTGTCCCGAGAAGTTCCCACAAATATTAAAACGTCAAGACTTTTCTTTTTGGGCTAACGCGTGATATATTCAAGTTGACCACTTCCGTGTTCGCGGTGGACCGATGACTTCTATTAGGGAGCCTTAGAAACGGTTGAAATGGGGATTCGTACCCGTTGGTACGAAAGCCAGGAAAGCTGTTGCGGGCACCCACCTTCAGCTAAGGTGGGTTCACTCTCAAGCGGAAGTGGTTTTCTTTTTACCAACTTGGTGGAATCTCAAAATCTAAATCGTCTTGTTTAAATAAAATGATTTTTCCTGATTCCCTGGTCTTATTCAAATCAATTACACGTTGGTTCGAAGAACCCTTCCAAAGCAAATCGTAAGAATGTAGCTTTTGAACGAAGGGACCATCAACAAGAACATCGCACAATGCCAAAAGCTTAGTTGCCCATTCAGAAGGATGGCCTTCCAAAAGGTTTTCATATAAATAGCCAGAATAAATCCAGAGATTAAAGCCCTTATTTTTAAGCCTGCTTGCTAATTCATACAGAGCTTCCGCCTGATCAAATGGTTCTCCCCCACTGAAGGTCACCTTAGTACGATGAGACGCCAAGATTTGTTTTTCTATTTCTTCAGTACTAACAAGATAGCCACCATCGTAATCCTGCGATTCTTCATTGTGACAGCCTGGACAATGGTGAGCGCAACCCTGAACAAATACACCAAAGCGCAAGTCAACACCATCAACAATAGAATCTTCTACCGTTCCATACATTCGCAGCATTTGAGACATAGCGCTCCTTACAACAAAGCGCAGAGGCTGATTCATAAGCCTCTGCGCACTAAGATTTTTGTTACACCCGGATTAGCAAGAAGGGTGGAGTTTTGCTTCCTCGGGGTTGGTGCCGTGCTTTACGCGATCATGTTCTTCCGCACGCTTAGCGTCGTTAAAGCGATCAAGTGTTCCAACAAGATAACCGGTAATACGACGAATGCGCTCAAAACGAATGCCATCATCTTCAGTACGGCCACACTTGGGACACCTGTCACCAATAATTCCGTTATAGCCACACTCAGGATCACGATCAACGGGATGATTAACAGAACCGTATCCGATACCTGCTTCCTTCATGTAGCGAATAACACTTTCAAATGCTTCGAGGTTTTCGGTTGGGTCGCCATCAAGCTCGATGTAGGAAATATGACCACCATTAGTAAGAGCATGATAAGGCGCCTCGATAGTGATCTTATCGAAAGCATTGATATCAAAATACACGGGCACATGGAAGCCATTGGTGTAGTAATCGCGATCAGTTACACCAGGAATCTCGCCATAGCGAGCACGGTCAAGACGTACAAAACGTCCAGAAAGACCTTCAGCAGGTGTTGCAATCAAAGAATAGTTAAGCTTTGTGGCCTGAGAACGACGATCAACATAACCACGCATGTGTCCAATAATTTCTAGGCCAAGCTTTTGAGCCTCAGCAGACTCACCATGGTGCTTGCCGGTTAAAGCCTTTAGACACTCGGCCAAACCAATAAAGCCAATAGTAAGGGTACCATGCTTCAAAACCTCGCGCTGCTCATCACTGGGAGAAAGCTTTTCGGAGTCAATCCAAACACCCTGACCCATAAGGAAGGGCGAATTGTAGACATGCTTGCGGCATTGAATCTCGAAACGCTCATCAAGCTGACCAGCTACAAGAGCAAGTTTTGAATCAAGCAAGTCGAAGAATAAATCGATATCACCCTTTGACTTGATAGCCAAACGAGGGAGATTGATTGAGGTAAACGACAGATTTCCTCGACCGGTTGTAATCTCTCGCTCGGGATCATAGACGTTACCCATAACGCGAGTACGACAACCCATGTAGGAGATTTCGGTTTCAGGTGTGCCCTTGTAGTACTGCAGATTAAAGGGGGCATCAACAAAGCTAAAGTTAGGGAACAAGCGCTTAGCGGAGCAACGCATAGCTAGCTTAAAGAGGTCGTAATTAGGATCGCCAGGATTGTAATTCACGCCTTCTTTAACACGGAAAATCTGTACAGGGAAAATAGGAGTCTCACCAGAACCCAAGCCTTGCTCGGTAGCAAGAAGCATGTTCTTGATAACCATGCGGCCTTCGGCTGAGGTATCCATACCGTAATTGACAGAGCTAAAGGGAGTCTGAGCGCCTGCACGAGAGTGCATAGTATTCAGGTTATGGATAAGAGCTTCCATACCCTGGAAAGTTGAGCGATCAGTGTCAGCTTTAGCATTGCGCTCGGTATATTCAAGAGCCTTATCAACAATATCTTCATCGATACCGGACTCAAGCAAAGCGCTCTTAAGCTCATGCACGAACGTCTGATCAAGGACAAGTGTTGCAATCTTGCCCGTTTCACCTTCAACACGACCAACAAGAGTCTCAGCAAGTTCACGGCTGTTTTCAATGCCGCCCAGCAAATCAAGAGCCTCTGCCAGGTGCTTCTTGTAGAAACGACGGTAAGTCTTCCTGACACCCAGAGCTAGACCGTAGTCAAAGTCACAAACGGACTGACCACCATGTTGATCGTTCTGGTTGGACTGAATTGCAATACAAGCAAGTGCACAATAACTGGAAATATCATTAGGCTCGCGAAGTACGCCATGGCCCGTCGAAAAGCCACCCTTGAAGAGTTTACGAAGGTCAATCTGGCAGCAAGTGGTCGTAAGAGTATAGAAATCCATGTCATGAATATGGATGTCACCCTCGCGATGTGCCTTTGCAAAATCTGGAGCAATAACGCACATCTCGTAGAACTGCTTAGCGGACTCAGAACCATACTTGAGCATGGTTCCCATTGCGGTATCGGCATCGATGTTTGCGTTTTCGCGCTTCATGTCTGAATCGGATGCATTAGTAAACGTAATGTCATGAAGAGTTTGAATAAGACGGCTATTTACGTCGCGAACACGATTACGTTCTGCACGATACAGAATGTAAGCCTTTGCAGTCTGGGGGAAATTAGATTCGATAAGAGTCTCTTCAACAAGATCCTGAACGCCCTCAACCGTTGGATCTTCGGTGTTAGTACGAGCCTCAAGCTTAGCTACAACACCTTCAGTAATCCCTTCAGCAACTGCGCGATTTTGCATAGCTCCTGAAGCAGCGAAAGCCTTTTCAATAGCGTCAGTAATCTTTACTGCATTGAATGCTGTTTTTCGGCCATCACGCTTAACGATTACATCAATCATTCCAAATCCCTTCAAAACCTTGTTGGGCTTTTGCCCAACAAAAAACTCGTTTTACTTAAAAACGAGTCCAATAATCTTAATTAAAACCCAATTTATAGGGGCTTTATTTATAAACACTAAGGTTTAAACACAATATATAGTGTTTACTCTCTTTTTTAGCGCGTAGATATAGTAGTTTTTAAAAAGTCTTTAAAAAAGCCTTGTATTAAAAAAATATTTGAAGTAAACGCTCATCGTAGTTTGACATTAGAATTTAGACGTTAAATTAAGCCACAAAA
>CAVCRX010000018.1:0-925 GCA_963604935.1 Bacteroidaceae bacterium | reverse complement strand
ATCTCTAAAAAAAATTTGAAAATTAAAACGTATTAGAATCATTGAACCGTTCCATAAACATAGCCCCAGCCATGTGAAGATAAGGCGGAATTCAACTGAATACAAAGCTTAACTCGGTTGTAAATTCCAGTTGGAAGTAAGGTAATAATTTCTAATAAATCAGGATTCATATCGTAGGATTCCGCCTGCATAACAATTTCAATTCGCGGAAAAGATTCGCCTTCGTGATCACGAAAGACATAATCGACAAAATCCTGAAGCTGTCCGTAATCCGGACTCTGAACAACATTACTTTTCATAGTTGTATCTAAGCACCCAAAACAACATCTAGACCATTTAAAACAGCAGCCAAAGAGCCCGTATAGGAAGGACTGGCGTTTCCTGTTGCACGCAAAAACTGGACACCACAACAGCGAAGTTTTAAAGCGGTATCAACAAGTAGGTCAGCACGAGGATAGGGATTTTCTGAACTTGGGAACGCTTGGCGCTTGTTTACTTCTTTAACTTCTATCTCAAATAATAGTGGTGCTTCTAATTTAGAAAGACTTTTAGCAATATTGCAAAGCTTATCTTCTGGTAAATCAGATGAAATTCCGATTACATCTGCGCCCGAATCAAGAGCAAGTTTAGAAGCCTCAATTAAACTATGAGATTGCGATTTAAGCTCAGCATTTTGATCAAGCTTAAAGCTCACAAATAGAGGACCATCATAAACACTACGAGCACCCATCAAAGCGCATTGAGCATCATAAGCGTTTTCAAAGCTTGTAAATAAGATTCCATCAAGTGGATACTCTGCCAAAGCCTGAACCGCAGATTTATATTGATTAAAAGATTGCTTTAATGAGGCCTTGCTTGATTCGTCTAAGGGCAAATTACAAGACTCGATTGCAGCAAGAATGTGCTGAGGATTACAAGCTTGTGC
>CAVCRX010000017.1:0-2820 GCA_963604935.1 Bacteroidaceae bacterium | reverse complement strand
GTACTACCGCAAGTTCGGCCTGTGCCGCGTATGCCTTCGCGAGCTCGCTAACAAGGGCGAACTTCCTGGCGTGACCAAGGCTTCCTGGTAAGAAAGATCACGTCCGAGTGTCCGAAGATTTAGGCGATTTCGCTAGGGGCGAAGTCGAACCACCTTCGAGACTCATCACGAACAAAGGAGAAACAAAACAATGAGCATGACTGATCCTATTGCAGATATGCTTACGCGTGTGCGTAACGCAAATTCTGCAGGTCATCCAACTGCTTCTATGCCTTCCAGCAAGAAGCTCGTCGAGATTGCACGCATCATGCAGGAGGAGGGCTACATCAGCGGTTACGACATCGTTGAGGCTTCCCCTCGCAACATTCTCGAGATTACCCTTAAGTACGGCGAGAAGAAGGCTCGTACTATCAAGGGTATCAAGCGCGTTTCCAAGCCAGGCCTGCGTATCTACAAGGGCAAGGATGAACTACCCCGCGTTATGGGTGGTCTTGGTACGGCTATCATCTCTACGTCCCGCGGTGTTATGACCGACCGCGATGCTCGCAAAGCTGGCATCGGCGGCGAAGTCGTGGCTTACGTTTGGTAAGGGGAGGTTGACTTATGTCTCGTATTGGCAAAATGCCTATTACCGTCCCTGCTGGCGTTGAAGTCAACATTGATGGTTCTACCGTAACTGTTAAGGGTGCTAAGGGTGAACTCACTCGCACCTTCGCTTCTCAGCTTTCTTTCAAGCTTGAGGAGGGCGTTCTTACTGTTGAGCGCCCCGACGATTCTCGTGAATCTAAGAGCCTTCACGGCTTGACTCGTTCTTTGCTTGCAAACATGGTCGAAGGCGTCTCCGCTGGCTTCTCTAAGAAGCTCGTCATGGTTGGCGTTGGCTATCGTGCAGCTAAGAAGGGTGAAGACCTTGAGCTTTCTCTCGGTTACTCACACCCCGTATTCGTTAAGTGCCCCGAAAATATCACCTTCGAAGTTCCTACTGCTACTGAGGTTGTTGTCTCTGGTATCTCTAAGGAACAGGTTGGTCAGGTTGCTGCTGACATCCGCAAGTGGCGCAAGCCTGAGCCTTACAAGGGCAAGGGTATTCGCTACGAGGGCGAGTATGTCCGTCGTAAGCTTGGCAAGGCCGCTAAGAGCGAGTAGACAAGGCTAAGAAGGGATTACTTATGAATAAGTTTCAGAAGAAAAAGGCAGCCCTGAAGCGTCGTCACACTCGTGTTCGTGGCAAGGTTTCCGGCACCACCGAGCGTCCTCGCCTTTGCGTGACTCGCTCCAACTCCAATATTTATCTTCAGCTCGTTGATGATACCTGTGGTAAGACCCTCATTGGTGTTTCTACCTTAGGTCCTGACTTCAAGGCTACCGGCAAGTCCTCCGCTACTGTTGAGGGTGCTGAAGCAATGGGTCAGATCATCGGCAAGAAGGCTATCGAATCCGGCATTACCGCAGTTGTTTTCGACCGCGGTGGCAACCTCTATCACGGTCGCGTCAAGGCAGTTGCTGAAGGCGCTCGTGAAGCAGGCCTGAAGTTCTAAGAAGGAGTTATACATGGCTCGTAAGCAAGAAAACCAGGCAGGCGTTCCCGAGCTCCAGGAACGTGTTGTCTCTATCAATCGCGTCTCTAAGACCGTTAAGGGTGGTCGTCGCATGGCTCTGTCCGCCCTCGTTGTTGTCGGTGATGGCAATGGCAACGTTGGTATCGGTATGGGTAAGTCTCAGGAAGTTCCTGTTGCTATCCGTAAGGCTACCGAAGACGCAAAGAAGAACATGTTCCATGTTCCTCTGACACCCGAGGGAACTCTTCCTCACGAAATTCTTGGCGTTTATGGCGCTGGTCGCGTGCTCCTGAAGCCTGCTACCCCTGGTACTGGCGTTATCGCTGGTGGCGCTGCTCGTGCAATCATGGAGCTTGCAGGCGTTTCTGACGTCTTTGCTAAGTCTCTTGGTACCGACAACGCTATGAACGTTTGCAAGGCTGTCTGCGCTGGTCTGCAGGAAATGCAGTCCCCCGAAGATGTCGCTGCTCGTCGTGGCTTGTCTGTTGCTCAGATCTATGGTTGGAAGGAGAACAACTAATCATGGCTGAAAAGACTCTGCGTATCACCCAGGTAAAGTCCGCTATTGGTCGTAAGTACGATCAGGGCCGTACCCTTAAGGCTCTTGGCCTTGGCAAAATTGGCCGCACTGTTGATCAGGTTGACAACGAAAGCGTTCGCGGCATGATTTTCAAGGTTAAGCACCTTGTAGAGGTTGAAGAGCTCTAAGTTTTTTAACCCAAGCTGAATTCTCAGCATACTTTAGGAATACTGCCGACGGCGCATCAGAAATGGTGCGCCGCCGGCATGTTCACATAACAGTCTGCCGACCGCGAGCTGTCGGCGCTCAGAAGAAAAGGTCTTCTGAGTAGAGCGAAAAGGAGAAATCCAAATATGGAACTTAAGGATCTTCACCCTGCAGAGGGATCTAAGAAAAATCGTAAGCGCGTTGGTCGCGGTAGCGGTTCCGGTACTGGTAAGACCTCTGGTCGTGGCCTGAACGGTCAGAAGTCCCGTGCTGGTGGCGGCAAGGGCGTAGGTTTCGAGGGTGGTCAGACCCCCTTGGCACGTCGTCTGCCTAAGCTCCCTGGCTTCCGCAATATCAACCGTGTTGAGTACACTCCTGTTAACGTTTCTCGTCTTGAGCTTAAGTTTGAGGCTGGCGAAACCGTAGATGCTGAGGCATTGGTTGCTAAGGGCATCATCAAGAAGGCTACCGAGCCCGTTAAGGTTCTCGGCGACGGCGAGATCACCAAGGCCCTGACCGTCAAGGTCGACAAGG
>CAVCRX010000016.1:8657-14369 GCA_963604935.1 Bacteroidaceae bacterium | reverse complement strand
TTCATACACAGAGCCCATTCCGCGCCACTGATATGGGGACCGATCATGCACGGAGGCCATTTCGCGCCATTTGGTAGGGGCTTCATCATACACACAGGCCGAAACGCGCCACTCTAGTTAGGGGTCATCATACACACAGGCCGAAACGCGCCAGCTTATGTGAAGCCCATCGTACGTGAAGGCTGCTCCGCGTCACTAAGCAGGAGCGTCGTCATACACAGAGAGGCAAACGTGCTATGGATATGAGCACCTATCATACACAGAGAGGCAAACGCGCCATGGATATGAGTACCTGTCATGCACAGAGAGGTTTCCGCGCCAGCAAGAAGCAGCGCCATCATGCATACTGGTCATTTCGCACTGTCAAACACAAGCGCTCATCATACATATAGGCCATCCCGCGCTACCAAATACAAGCGCTCATCATGCATTCAGGGGCTAGCGCGCCATCTTGGGTATAAGCCCATACACAGAGAGGCATTCGCGCCGCAATATATGAGTAGCAAGCACGGGCGCAGGCATCAGCGTGCTTTGGCGACTTTATACTGCCACGCCAAAGGTACGGCTGCTCCATTCTTGCCTCGGTCAATAAAGTCCACGGACAGAGGAAGAAGTGTGCCAAGCGAACATCCTCACCTTCCTTGGCATTGAGGTTTTTAAGCAGCAAAAAAGCCGAGCCTCAAGGGAGAGACTCGGCTTTTGATCGGCTAATTCGGGAGATGCCGTTTTAGCTATAAGACTGCGTCAGCTCAAGATGCTGTACAGCTTTAAATCGCACTAGGCTAACAAGCCCAACATGCGCCCGCTAACCTACTCTTCGTCGAGCAGGCCTTCGGTAATCTCTTCGAGCGTGCGACCACGGGTCTCAACGCCAAAGATTGCCAGCCAGACTGCCATAAAGATAGCAATCGCAGCGTTAACGCCATAAACGCCAACAGCACCAAGCTCGGTGTTGAGCAGGTAGGTAATCCACATAGGAGAAACGATACCAGCAACACGGCCGAATGCATTAGCAACACCAGCGCCACGAATACGGCAAGCAGTGGGGAAGGGCTCGGACAGGTAAATAGCTGCGGTAGTAACCGAATTGGTGTAGGTAACACAGCAAACTAAGAAGCCGCAGAACATAACCAGAGTGGTCTGGTCGGCAGGGATGCAAGACCAAGCAAAGCCAATTACCGCGATAAGAACGTAGGTAACGATAAGGATGGTTTTGCGGTTAACCTTCTCAACGTAGAAGGTCAAAGCGCCAACAGCCACAGGGATGCCCAGCTGCATAACAACGGTCATCATGGTGGAGTATCCAACGTCAAAGCCACGCATAACGAAGATGGTGGGAGTCCAAGTTGCAACCGTATAAACAGCAACGTTCATTGCAAAGCAAAGGAACATTGCGGTCAGGGTACGGGTGATCATCTTCCTGCCAAACAAGAAGCTCCAAGGAAGCTGCTTAACATCTTCAGCCTCTTCTCGAGCTTTGATCTCTTCGTCGGTAACCTGAGTAACCTCAAGGCCCTTAGCTGCGGTTTTGTCCTCGACGCGCTTCATAATCTTGTCGGCGTCGTCGTTGCGGCCCATCATGGCCAACCAACGAGGAGACTCATCAAGGAACAAAAGGCACATAATGGCAACGAACAAACCAAGGAAGCCGCAGAAGATAAATACTGGGCGCCAACCTGCGATAGGCAGGATGATCAGGTTTAAGAATGATGCAGCCAAAACACCCGTGTTGCCAATCAGGCCAACGTAGGACTGGTACTTACCACGCTTGCTGGGGGGAGTGAACTCGGTCAGCGCCGAATAGCCAGCGGGGAATGCCGCACCCAGGCCTAAGCCCATAATGAAACGGCAAGCAATCAGGAATTGCATGTCGGGTGAAAATGCAGCAGCAAAACAGCCAATGGTAAAGATTGTTGTACAAACGACAACAGACTTTTTACGGCCAATGCCGTCAGACAGAGCGCCTGCAAGCAGACCACCAAACAGGTAACCAACCATGGTGATGGATACGAACAGCGAGTTCATTGCAGCGTCGGACCAGCCGGACTGGAGAAGCTGGGCAATGATGGGGCCACCGATGTTCATGTCGATGGAGTCGCAGAAAGTAACGCCGCCAAGCAGCCACAGAATTTTCTTGTGGAAACCAGTGATGGGCAGGCGGTCGATACGGGCAGCAACGCCATGGTAGGACTTTTGCATGGCTTCAGAAGCCATTGGCACCCCTCCTTTCAAATTATGTTCCGCGCAGGGCGGATCGAACCAATATTGCCTTCGCGCCCGGGAGGGCTCCCGATCCAGCCCAAGCAAACGAAGTGCATACCTCTTGCTTCGCGGTGCATCTGAATTGCGGGGAGTATCGACAATTCAGACCAAAAATCCGAAAAGACAAGTCCCGTAAATGTATGAAAAAAATCGCCGTGAACGTGTGTTTTTCGGTGGTGGGTAGAGCCAGTAGGGATGAGTGGGTTCTAAGTGAACATGCTCAAAAATGAGGAGTCTTACCTGGGCTTTTGTCGTGAACATAAAAATGCAGGTCAAGCAAAAGTTTTCATTTCAACAAAAATGTCAAGATTTATTTGGAGCAATTTTTGGACGATTTTGCTGTACCTGAGCTACCCAACAGCCGGGCTCTCGATGTTGGGTTTTGCGGCACGGATTTGGCGGTGTGATGAGTTGGGGGGATTGGCTGCGCGCTGCGCTTAAGAATTGGTGACGCGCCGAGCTTGGAACAGCCGCACGCGTCGTCTGCGCTCAGCCGTTGGGGTGTCCAGGCGCGGCGGCGCTCTGCGTACCCAATCCGCCTTTGCTGGTTTTGTCGGCTTCCGATTTGCTCTGCTTGCGCCGCTCTTAAGCTGTTAGAGTTTGAGGGGTAAAGAAGTCCGATTTTGCCAGACGCAAAACAGGCGCCAGGCAAGTACAAGCTGTCAGGCACTTAAAGGCGCCCGGCAACCGTAAGCAGCCAGGCATCAAGTAGGTGCCAGGCAAGTACAAACCGTCAGGCATCAAGAAAGCGCTAGGCAAGCACAAACCGCCAGGCGCTAAAGGTGCCCGGCAAGCATTAACCGCAGGGTGCCTGGCAGGTGCCCTGAATCACGAAGGTAGGCGCATGTCCAACAAGAACAAGAAACAGAAAAAGCAAAAGCCCCTTGATAAGCCACTGAACAACGACGCTCCCGTAAAGCGCGAGCCCTTGGTTGTCTATTACGACGAAAACGGCACCAAGATCGGCGACGACGGCTATCCCATGACACCCGTCCGCAAGCGCATGCATACCCTGTTTAACATCTGCTTCTTTTGGGGTGTCATCGTTTTGGTGTGGGCTTTGTTCTGCTGTGTGTTTTCCTACTTCCAAAATCAGGACTACAGCTTCTACGAACTGGTAGCCACCGGCGGCACACAACTCAACGGCTGGGACTTAGCCTTCCTGCTGCGTATGGAGGCACTCTTTGGCTTATTCTCCGGCGTGCTGTTATTCCCGCTCAACCTGTTTGGCTTCCGCTGGTTCTACGACGGCGAATCCTCAAAGAAAACCAAGATTGTCCTGGCAATTTTAGGCCTGGGCTCTCTGGCATTTCTTATTGCTTCAATTGTGGCAATCGGCATGCCAAGTCCTATTTCTTTGGGTAATATTTTGTTGGTAGCGGCTTGCTTGTATTCGATGGGCGCCGTAACGGTCGAGCGCCCCACGCTCAAAAAGGCAAAACCCGCTTCCAAAGTCGTAAAGAAGTAGGACCCACCCATCGTGGAAGTGCTCGAAAAACAAGGATCAAAGAGTTTTGGCCGGCGCGTTGCCGAGGCTATCCCCTTTGTTGCCTTTTTTACTGCGCTCTTCTTCTTTGAAAGCTGGGCCTTTGATGTTTCCGACGCCTTGCTAGGCATCGTGTTCTTATTCTTTGCACACACTATGGTTTACGAGCCCGGCCTGGCAAAGCGTAATTATGCCCTGCGCTGCGCCTGGTTCTTCCTAATGAGCCTTTGTTCTACCTTGGCGGGTTTGCACCCAGTCGCTATGGTTGCGGTTACCGGCGTCTACATTTTTGTGGTTACCGTCGTTAATTCCGACGACTATTTGCCGCGCAATCATTTTTGGCTTGGCCTGGGTTTTTTTATGCTGCTGGTGTACCCGGTGGGAGTGGACGGAATCAGTCTGCGTATTCTGGCAACTCTGTTTACCATTGCGGTCACCACCGTTTTTGTGTACGTGATGCGCTACATTTTTGCGCGCCTGGGCGAACTGGATGTCTTCGAGCGCGATCGCGCCTACATGCGTGCGGCCTTTGACGGCGTTGGCAATCAGTTAACTTCCCTTGCTAATGGTGAGCTGGACAAGCTCGAACGTCACGAATTGTTTGAGCTGGCGCAGAGCTACGCAAACCTGGAATACAGCACCGTGTTTAGGCAAAACGGCCTTTTGTCGGGGCGCCAGGCCTACACCTTCGCCTTGCTTTTGTGTATGGAGCAGGTTGTTTACAACATTAAGGCAGCCTCGGCCAATTACAAAAAATTCGAAGAGCACGAAAAGGCCTACTACCTGGATTTGGCTAAGGTCTTCTTTGGTTATGGCGAGGGGCGCATTTCTACGGTGCATCAGCTAGCTAACGAAATTGAAGATTTCCTGCTTAGCCACAAGCTTACGGTGGCTGAGCATGACGAATCCTGGCGCGCCATTTTGGAAACCACCATGCGCACTCTGCGCGATACGCGCTTGTCAAAAGATACATCCACGCCCTTCCTTAAGAGCCTGGGTTATCGCTTGTATTATCTGCGCGACAACGTGAGTTTGCGCAATACGCAGACGCGTTTTGCCGTGCAGCTTGCCTGTGTGGTAACGCTTGCGCAGGCGGTAAACGTGTATTTGACCGCGCAGTTTGATGCGATGTTTGGCATTTGGATTCCGATGGTTGCCTTTACTATCGTCAACACCTACAGCGACGAAACCCTAAAGTCCACCGGGCGCAATATTGTAGGTACCTTGCTTGGTGTGGCTATCTTTGTGTTGTTGGTAAACTTGCTCCCGCTTGAGGTTCGTGTGGTTGCGGCGGTTTTCTTGGGCTACACCATTATTCTTACGGAAATTAGCCGCATGTGGAACGTGGCTGGCGGTACTCAGATGGCTCTTTCGGCCTTGTATCCGTACGCAACCTTAGGTACCGCAGCGTCCACACGTTTGATGCTGGTGCTTATTGGTGCCCTGTGCGTGGTCACCTTGATTTTCTTTGTAATGAACACGCGCCGTTCGGCCACGGTGCGCGCTAAGCTTACCGAGATGGAGCGTATCGACGTGCGCCTGATGAAGACGGTCCAAAAGGGCTTAAGGCGCGGCTATGTGAATTTGTGGCGCACGGTGCAGCTGCTGTATTACATGCATTTGGACGCGGGTTTGCTGCAGCGTTTGTCTGCGTCGCTGGCGGATTCCGAGGTAAAGCTGGCCGAGCGTAAGAGCCGCAAGCCCGCCGATCAGCAGTTGGCAGCCGATGTGCAGCGCGTGCTCGATCTGAACTATCGCTTTACGATGGATGCAGCTCATGCGGTTATGCTGTTGGATCCGCGCCGTGTTGAGGAAGAACGTTGGCGTAGTGGCAATGTTTACCCTGATTCTACGGGGCGCTTGCGTCACTTAGACCTTACCGCCGAAAAGCTGGATGACGAACTGCATAAGCTCGAGGCTATGCGTCACCTGGAAAAAGGGGAGTAGCGTGGGCGAGCTTAATA
>CAVCRX010000016.1:0-8647 GCA_963604935.1 Bacteroidaceae bacterium | reverse complement strand
CCCTAGCTATGGGGAGCTCTACGCCGCAGCCTGTCTCGGTTGCCACCGATGATGATGCAGCCCTGCAGGCTGCTTTGGGTTCGGCTGGTGCTGTTGATGAATACGCCGCCAATGGCAGCACAACCCTGCAAACCGCACTTGAGTCCGCTGATAATGCTGCTCTGCAGGCTTCCCTTGACGCTGCCGGCTTAGAACTCCTCCGTAAAGAAGAAGGCCTTACCCTGGTGGGTGATGGCATGGAGCTGCGTGCAGATTTTGCCGAGCTTTTGCCACGCGTAAAGCCTGGCCGTTTGCAGGCCGAGCTGCTGGTAAAAGCCGCCAAGGTAAAGGGTGTGGCCGAGCCTTGTGCGGTTGACGCAACGGCGGGTTTTGGTGCCGATTCCTTTTTGCTGGCTGCGGCAGGCTATAAGGTGGTGCTGTTTGAAAACGACCTAGTAATTGCGGCGCTTTTAGAGGATGCTCTTAAGCGTGCGGCGGACGATGATCGTACAGCGGCTATAGTTGTGCGCATGCAGCTTGTTAAGGGCGATAGCGTGGCGGGTTTGGCGCAGTTGGGCTTTAAACCCGATGTGGTGCTGCTGGATCCCATGTTCCCCGAGCGCCGCAAGAGTGCTGCGGTTAAAAAGAAGTTCCAGCTTATCCATCGCTTAGAACAGCCTTGCTCGAACGAAGAAGAATTGCTGGCAGCCGCTATCGCATGTGAACCCCGCAAGATTGTCGTTAAGCGCCCACCAAAGGGCCCGTATTTGGCTGGCAAAAAACCTAGCTATTCCTTAAAGAGCAAAGCCGTCCGCTACGACTGCCATGTTTTCGCAAGAGGGTAGGGGCCGTTTGGTGTCATTAAATACCTACAGCTTAAAACCAAGAATCTTATGGGGAGTTATTGAAGCTATAGATTTTGTTACTGGCTCAAATCACTCAAAAAACCTTGATAAATATCGTCTTGTTTCGGGGTTAGCTACATAAACATGTGTTCCGAGTATTCCCCGCGTGAGTAAGACGTAGTAAATATTCCTAATATATTGAGTTAGTTCTTCTTGTGTTGCAGTCGCTTTACCATTTTTATCGTAATAGTTGGCCTTGTTGGCAATTAACGCATTTGATTCGGGGTCAAATGTAAGATCTTCTCCAATGATTACATACGCATAGCTCAAATCATAACCTTGGATTGAGTGAATGCAGCCTACTTCATGTGCTATTTCGGGGTCTTCCATTCCTTTTATTACCCAATTGTCATAAGTGCGATTCCACTTTAATCCAATACCGTCAATAACAATATCGCTAACGGTAGGGTCACTACATTTTCCTTCTTTAGTTTTCCATTCCCATGCATAACCTGCAATTATTCTACTGAGCTCATGTTCTTGATAGTCTTTTTTAAAGCTGTCAATAAAGTCAGAGAAGTCTTCATGCAGTACAAAGGAATATTTTTCAAAGCTTTTGTATTTTGGATTTTCTGCATTAAGGATGGAGCGAATGTAATCGAGATAAGACTTGCCCCCAGTGCATCTCATTTGCGTATGGAGTTCTATAGGCTTATCTAAAATGGAGCCCAGTGCGGAACGCATTGCTGTCATACCAAGGCATGATGGTCCAATGTTTTGAAGTGGGTCGTAAAAGAATATCGGTAATTTTGTCTGAGAGATTATCCAGTCCATTTGGGACGCATCGTTTGCAAGACCTAGGGCTTGTGTAACTTTGTCGTAATTTCCAAACTGAGTTCCTAGATTCACGCGCCGTTTCAGTTTATGTGCTTCATCAACAAGTAGAATGTCAAAACTTTTATCTTTATCAGGGGAATATCCAGCTTTGGCTTTATTTAAATCGGTGGGAGCAATAACGTCGCTTGGGCTTAATCCACCAACATTTTTAAGAGCTTTTTTAAGTGTTGTTCTTAAAGAAGTGACCGGTTCAATAATCCGGATATTCATATCTTTATATCGTGGGTCATCTTTTAACATCTTGAGAAGGTATATAACAAGTACAGTTTTGCCAGTTCCGGGCATACCTTCTACGATGATTGGGTCGGCTTTGTCGAGTCCATTTCGGATTGCAGCAAGAATTTCGTCGAGTGCGACCTTTTGGTCAACTGTTAACCCTTTGTAGGGGGAGTACTTAAATACTTCTGATTCTTCGATACTTGAAATAGTGTGGTCGGCAAGCTCTAGACTACGAAGCTCTTCCCATAAGTCCTCGAACATTACTGAGTATTCATCTTTTGAGAAATACTTGGTTTCGGTCATTCCATCGTTTTTATTGGTTAAGCGATAGCGACCGTCTGCGTGCATCAATCCAATAAGGCGATGCTCGTAGTCTGTGATAACTGATGCGTTAAATTCTTCGTGATAGATGATATTTACTTGTTTAAAGTCTTTCTTTTCATTGTTTGCACCATGTTGTTTGATTCGGGTGGCAGCACTTGTTGTTTGGCCAACATAAGCTTCTTTGTCGTTTGCAAGAATATATACGACTGGCCAATCGAGGATAATATCTCTGTCTAAATCGAAAGCAGCAATATCAATCGGTGACTCTGGAGCAAAATCTTCTTGATCAATCAGAAATTCAGAAGTGCCGGTAGGTTTTTGAGCTGAAGTTTTTGTTTCTACAGATATCATAGGTTGGTATATTTCTTTGAGTTGCCCTTAGATTTTTCGACAGGGTATTTTTTGTTGTTTGTATCGATCTTTTCGCTTATTGCATCAGCGATGTTAATGCCGAGTTTATCGGCCATATAAATGCAGTAAATAACGACATCTGCAAGTTCTTCTTTTATTTCACTAGTCTTTGAAGCGGCTGATAAATCTGTCCCTGACCACTGGAAAATTTCTAATAGC
Source organism: Bacteroidaceae bacterium (assembly GCA_963604935.1). Classification (GTDB taxonomy): domain Bacteria; phylum Actinomycetota; class Coriobacteriia; order Coriobacteriales; family Eggerthellaceae; genus Anaerotardibacter. Next base: position 5,813 of record CAVCRX010000016.1, on the reverse strand, counting down.
TCAGCAGCTTCTAAATTAATAGAGATAGCCAAGTCTTTTGGATTATGAAATTGCGACCAATCACGCTCTTCCCTGAAAGAGAGGGCTTTTAATGTAGCTTCCTCGAAATTCATTTTCAGCCTTTCTAAAGGGATTTTGTTTTTGTTCGTACTTTTAAAGCAAATTTACGGATAGTTAGTTTGCTTGGTAGAACAATTACGCATTCTATCACCAGTTCATAAGCTACCTTATTGCTCTCCTGTGGGGGTACTCATCTCCTCCTTTGGTTGCTGGTTTCTTTAGTATCTTTGCAAATGCACTGTTCAGATCTTCGCTAATTCTTTTGTTTTTCAAGGATGAGTTGCAAATCGTTTTTGATTTGATCTAGATGCTCGTTAAGCGTGTCTAACTGTCGGTTATCAGTGCCAGTTACAATTCCTAGCAACCCAAAGCCAATTTCGTTTTCTGTTGTCTCAGTGTTTGGAACTAGGGAGGAAGGTATTTTTCTTCATTCCCCGCAGCCTCTCCCAACCCTGCTTCACTAGAACCCTCAACCTAGTAAACATCCTCTGGGTGGCCTTGGGTGATTTTGAGGAAGATGTCAGCCATTTTCTCTGGCGATTCTTTCATGCCGGTTTCCATCCAATGCGATACAACGCAACAAAATGCGCCGGCGTAGTAGTACAGCGAATAGCGCTGCGGCGATAAGGTAGACATTGTGCCCAATTCCACTTCGTAGTAATGTACAACAAGCTCAAACAAATGAGTCGGCACGCCGGCGTTGTCTAATATGGTGAATTCGTGGCTCAAACTTTGAAATGAGCTAAATAAATCAATTAAATACTTGCGATCAAAGAAGTCCGGAGTCGCGCTTCCGCTGGCACTCTTAAGGCGGGCGCCAAGGTAATATCCCAACTGAATTAAAACATCGTATACCGATGTGTAATGCCGATAAAAGGTCGAACGAGCAACCCCGGACCTACTAATAATGTCGCTCACGCTAATGCTGCCGTAGCCCTTTTCTTCAAGAAGTTCCAGAAACGCATCCAATATCTGGCGCTCTGTTTCTTTTCGTGCTACAGCCTTTTTGCCCTGTGTATTTGCTCGAATTTTATCTGTTAGCATTTGGCGACCTTAAAACGAAACAAATTGTTTCATATTGTATCGAATGCCGCATTCCCCCCCCATAGCAAACACGCGAAAATATCAATTAACTGGATTCAAATACTTATTTCAGTTTGATGTCGGGGGAGAAGGAGAATCAAAGAATGAAAACGCGGCTTAGATCCTGTATTCCTTATGTAATAGCGGCACTATTGATGTGCGGACTTATGTTTGCGGTACCCGCCATGGCGAAGGGGGCAGACTCTCCTTCGGGTGATGACTCCGCTGCAACTTCTTCAGCTGAAGCGCAGGGCGCATCGGGTGAGGTGCAGGACGCCTCGGGTGACAACTCCGAAGGCTCCGATAGTGCTGACAGCTCTGGCAACTCTGATTCGACTGACGGCTCTGAGGGCACGGGTGAGTCTGGCGCTGAAGGCGAAACCGATGGCGAAACTGGTGCTCAGGGTGAGGGCGAAGGCGGCACAGCTTTTTCCAATGACTCCGATAATTCTTCGTATTTAGACGATAAGATTGACCATTACGACGTATGGTTCGATGGCACTGTTGGTATGGAAAAGCTTATTGCTGGTAGCAGCAAAGCTGGCCTGTCTTATTACTACAGTGGCGCTACGGACACTCATGTTCAGGTGTCTATAGAAGATGGCGAAGTCACTTTGCCCGAAACTGCTGGTTCGCCTGAAAAATATGATTACGTTTTGAATGGCTGGTACGACGTTACCAACAAAAAGTATTACAGCAAAGATAAGCTTGGTACCAAAATCTCTATTAGCGGCAGCGCCGTCTTTTATGCAGATTGGGTTCCTGCAAACTACAACCTGGGAACTTCCTCGCGCGCAAAGGTAAGCAACCAGCCCGATACGAGTGACTTTATTACCACACGCGTCTACGATTACAACGAATTGTTTAATCTGCGCAGCGCCGATTCCAGCCAGACTAGCTTAACTTCCGATACTCATAGTGAACATTGGCAGCTTAACCAGGGTTCTTTGGACTTTGCCTTCTTAAACTGGGCATATAACGATGCTGCGGGCTATACCAACATTGCCTCTTTAGCAAACCTTGATTCCAAAAACCAAAACAAAGACGACATTACCCCTAGCATTCTGACCGACCTTAATAAGGATAGCTTGCTTAATGCCCTCTTTGGTCAATCAAGCAACTTGGGACGTACCTATGTTGGTACCGGTGATTACCTCTATCAGTATGTCGAAGATTCAAGCGACGAGCACTATGGCTATTACTACTACGACAGCGCAAAGAATGGTGCTTCTTACAACCAGAAAGATGGCCGCTTCTATCTGTATGAGCAGACAGAAATGGTAAATAAGCAGAAGCGAGTTGGAAATACCTGGGTCGACACAGGTAAGCAAGTCTCTGCATTCCTGCCATTCAACGACAACGAGTCTGGTATCTATAACGAAAAGGACGGCTCGATCAATTACTGGTTTGGCATGCAAAGCAGCATTGATTTTTGGCTGCCAAACGATTCAGGAACCGGTGGAAATAAGGCCGATACCGGTAAAGACATGGAGTTCCAGTTCTCTGGTGACGACGATGTTTGGGTGTTTGTAGACGACCAGCTGGTTCTTGACCTTGGCGGTATTCACGGTGCTCGTGGCGGTTCTATTAATTTCTCAACAGGAGAGGTTAAGACAGAAGTAAGCAAGGACAACTGGACGACTGAGGATTTGCCTACCGTTAAGGCCGGTAATCACACTCTGACTATCTATTATCTTGAGCGCGGTTCTTCTGAGTCCAACTGCTCGATTTACTTCAATATCGCTCCTAAGTACGCACTCACTCTTGCGAAGAAGGACTCTGAAAGCGGCAAGGCCTTAGAGGGCGCCAAGTTTGGCGTTTATACCGACGCTGCTTGCTCTAAGCCCGCAGAGCTGTGGGACAACGTTGAGGAAAAGGGCTCTTCTGTTAACGAGTTTAAGACCAGCGAAAATGGCTCCGCGACCGCTTATGGCCTAGTTGCTGGCAACACGTATTACGTTAAGGAGTTAAAGGCTCCCGAGGGTTACGACTGCGACACTGCTAAGGTGTACACCATTACTTTGAATAAAGATGGCACTGTTGAAAAGCAAGATGGTGTGGATTTGGTCGCTGATTCTTCCAGTAAAAAATTGACCTTAACCGTCAATAACACGAAGAAAGATGTAACCCCAGACCCTGATCCCGATCCGGAGCCAAGCCCAGACCCTGACCCGGACAATCCGGACGATGGCACTGATGAAACTCCGGATGACGGTACTGATGAAACCCCAGACGATAGCACCGAGCCTGATGATTCGGTTGAGAAGTACTCCGACAGCACCGAGAAGGCTTCTTCCGACAGCTCAAGCAAGCTCCCTGAAACGGGCGATTCGATGCCAGCATTTGCAGGCTTGGCCATTGTAGTGGCGGGCGCTGTTTGCCTGGTAAGCGCTGGCTGCCTTGCTCGCAGGCGCAAGGAGCAGTAGGGCGCCGCGCGTAAACGCACGACGCAAGGGCGCAAGCGCAGGCGTGAGGCGCAAGGTGCGGAAGATGCCGCACGGCGCAAGGGCGCACGGCTTGGCGGGGCTTGGTAGGGCGCCGCGCGCTGTAAGAAGCGGAGCGCAAGGCTAAGGCACACGGCGCGAAAAATTAGTTGCCACAATGGCGAACTATTAAACTACGTAAGAATTGCTGGCAGTCAAAGTGGCTGCCAGCTTCTTTATTTGCTAGACCTTCTTTTGGAACATTTGCTAACAACGGCTAAAATTGAGCGGCTATATCAATTCAAAGAAAGGCGGGCGCATGGCCAGCCACAACAATACAAATTCAACTACTGGCGCGGGGCTTGCAACGGGTGCAGCAACCGGCGCAGGTTCTTCCTCCGCGAGCGTGGCAACCGACGCCACGGCAAGCGCTAACTCCATCGATGGTAAGGGGCGCGAAGGCTTTTCCACTCGACTAGGTTTTCTTCTTATTAGCGCCGGCTGCGCCATCGGACTTGGTAACATTTGGCGCTTCCCTTATATCACGGGCGAATATGGCGGTGCGGCATTTGTACTGCTCGTTATCCTTTTCTTAGTGCTGCTGGGTCTTCCTGTCTTGGTGATGGAATTTGCAGTTGGTCGTGCAAGTTATCGCTCTACCGCGCGCAGTTTTGACGCGCTTGAGCCGCGCGGCACTAAGTGGCATTGGTTTAAGTGGTTCTCAATTGCCGGCAACTACGTACTGATGGCTTTCTATACCAGCGTCTGTGGCTGGATGGTTGCCTACCTGTTCAAAATGGGGATCGGTACCTTTAATAGCGAAACAGTAGACATTCCTTCGGTTTTTAGCTCCATGATTGGCGACCCAATCGAAATGACGGCTTGGATGCTTTTGGTTACCCTGCTTGGCTTTGGTATTTGCGCGCTGGGCGTCCAAAAGGGTGTCGAGCGTATCACTAAGGTTATGATGGCGGCCCTTTTTGTGTTGATGGCAATCCTGTGCGTGCATTCTTGCCTGCTCGAGGGTGCTCAGGAGGGTTTGGCATTTTACCTGCTGCCCAACTTCGACAACCTCTTTAATAACCCCGATGCCAGCCTAGGCGAAATTGTGTATGCCGCAATGAGTCAGGCCTTCTTTATGCTTTCCATCGGCTGCGGCTCGATGTCTATCTTTGGTAGCTATATGGCGCGCGACCACAAGCTTACTGGCGAGGCAGTGCAGATCGCCGGTATGGACACCTTGGTTGCAATTATGGCGGGCCTGATTATCTTCCCTGCTTGTTTTGCCTTTGGCGTGAGCCCTACTTCGGGCCCTAACCTGGTGTTCCTTACCTTGCCTGCGGTATTCCAGCAGATGCCCTTTGGTCAAATTTGGGGCACCATCTTCTTCTTGTGCATGGCTTTTGCAGCGCTTTCTACCGTTATTGCGGTGTTCGAGAATATCCTGCGCTTTTCGATGGATCAGTGGAATATCACACGCAAGCGTGCGGTTGCCATTAATGCGCCGCTGCTGGTGGTGATTTCGATGCCTTGTGTTTTGGGCTTTTCGGTGCTTTCGGGAGTCACGATTCCTGGCATTGGCGATATTCAGTCGCTCGAGGACTTTTTGGTGTCCAATAACTTCTTGGTTTTGGGCGGCCTAGTGTTTGTGCTCTTCTGTACGCGCAAGGCTGGCTGGGGTTGGAAAAACTTCCTTGCCGAGGCCAACGAGGGTAAGGGTATGTCGTATCCCAAGGTGCTCTACGCCTGGACTCGCTATGGTGTGCCCGCGCTGATTGTGGTGGTATTTGTTGCCGGCTGGGCGCCCAAGATTGCCTTCTGGCTTGGCTTGAGCTAGGGGAGTGGCTTGTGAATGCAGAAACTTCCGTCGTTGACGTCGCGATTGATTTCATGGATGAATACGCTGATGTTTTCGAAGGGCTCGCTAAATGAACACTATCTTATTGCGATAGCTTAAGTAGTCACGGGGAAAACTTCGAAGCGCATATATGAAGGTGATGTACTCCTTATGGCGTGTTTTCCTCTCTGTGCATGAACTTCGTCGACCCACGATGGCATGCTTGCTCCTGTATGTATGACTAAGCTCATGACCAATGGCGAGGAATACCCTGCGTGCATGATGACCTCTAACTAGACTGGCGCGTTTCGGCCTGTGTGTATGATGAAGCTCCTACCAAATGGCGCGAAATAGCCTCTGTGTATGAAAACACCCCTTTTGAGTGAAAATTTGGGGTCACTGTGGCGCGC
>CAVCRX010000015.1:0-6893 GCA_963604935.1 Bacteroidaceae bacterium | reverse complement strand
CTGTTAATCATCCGACAGGTATCGGCCATAACATCATTTTGATTTTTAGCTTGGTATTTATTAATACCTTCTGCATGTTTGGTGGTGCTACTGGTGTTGCTTTCATTATTGATGATGCTCGTCGAAAAGGTATGGATGTAGGCACAGCTACCAGTGGTGCTATTCTTTCGCAAATCGGCTGGTATGTAGCTGTTTTTGCTATATCGGTTATTGGTTTTGTCTCTATGTTAATCAGCGGAATGATTAACTTCATATTTGTTGCTGGTGCACTAGTTTTATTCTTGGTACTTATCGCATTAGTTAGCTTGTACGTGCTTGGTTACTATCAGCCAACAATATTGCGTCATCTTTTTGAATTGGTTGAACTTGCTGCACGTAAGGTTTTAAAGATTTTCAAGCGAGATATGCCTGAGAACTGGGGTAAAACCAATGCGGACTCATTCAGTCGTAACTCTAGAGTTTTAGCTAGCAATCCTCGTGGAGCTCTAATTACTGTTACTTATGCAACTGCTTCTGCGCTTCTGAATATGCTTTGCCTTGTTGCTATTGGTTTTGCCTTTGGCTATGAGTCTGTTGGTCCAATGATTGCTGCATTTGCTCTTGCAACTATTTCGGTTTTACTTAGCCCCACGCCTCAAGGCGTTGGTGTTGTTGAAGCTGCTATTGTTGCTGTTCTTTGTGGTGCTGGCTGTGACCTTACTGCTGCGACAGCTATTAGTCTTGTTTATCGTGGCATTATTTTCTGGATTCCGTTTTGCATTGGTGCAGTAATGCTTTCGCAGTCAGGCTTTTTTAAAGGGAAGAAAAATGCCACTCAGAATGAGCGTGCTAAAGAAGCTGGCTGGGTTAGTGGCATGCTCGTGGGAATTATTGCTGTCGTTAATTTGGTTATGGCCTTATTGCCTCAGCTGTTTGAACCCTATAGCCTTCTTACACAATGGGTAGATATTGGAAACATGTTTGCTGGACAGGCTTTAATTTTCTCAGGTATCCTGCTTTTGCTTGTTGCTGTTGGGTTGGTATTTAGGTTGCGTATAGCGTGGGCCTTCGGAATTACGATACTTACGCTTATAGCTGGCTTTGAATTTGTCTACTACAACACCGTTATGGTTGCTTTGATTTTGATTATCGTTGCTTGTTGGTTGTTCTGGAAGCGTGATTGCTTCACTGAGCATATCAACGATATTTCTTCTCGTATTCACTTAGATCAGCAATAAAGCCAAGCTCATTAAGAGCTTGCTCTATTTCATCAAGGATTTCTTCAGATTCTGCTGTTACATGATGGAAGTGATAACCGTTGGTTAAGCTGGATAGCGGTTCGGAAATTCCGGAATCCAATTCGTCTAAAAAATGATTTATGTCTCTTCGGCTTTTTATGTCCATGGGCGCACTAATCATTCCATAAGTACGGTGATTAATAGCAATTTCGGTAATACAGCCGCCTAAGTCAACAATAGCTTGCATCTCATCGCGTATTTGATCTTTGCTGTGTTTAACTTTAATTAGTCGTCCAGCTTGGGCTTGTCCACCTAGGGTGTAGCCTCGATTTGTTGAAGTGATTGCGTAGCCAGCAGAACGAAGAAGAGCGATATCTTGAACGATTATTTGTCGGCTTACCTTAAGCTGTTCGCTTAATTTATTGCCAGGGATAGGCTCAGGCGCTGATGTTAGGATGCTGATAATCTTTTTCCTGCGATCATTGCCTGTCATAGCTTCTCCCTGGCTTGTTTTATGTGTATCTACAAAATTAAATTAAAGAAGCGGATTTAAGTTTGGTATGCAGTAAATTCTTATACTCCGACAGAATTATTCTTCGCTTTTAGATTTGCTAGTATTGCTTAAAATTTCGTCGGTTGAGCTTAGCTTTAAATCTCCTTCTTTGATCCACCCAATTTTACGCAATATCTCGCAAAAGATTACTGAAAGGATTGCGGGTAGTACAAAGCAGATAAGAATCAAACCGAGCCAGTCAAAGGCCGTGATTGCTACCATGCTGCCAGCAGAAATATTAGCAAGCCAACCTGTATAAACTCCAATTGGACCAACTAGTCCACAGGTGCCCATGCCGCTTGATATGGCAGCGCCATCCATGGTTAGACCAAAAACGCAGGTAGCAATAGGGCCAGTAATTGCTGAGGCAAGCGTTGGGGGGATCCAAATGCGTGGATTACGAACGATATTACCCATCTGAAGCATTGAGGTACCAAGTCCTTGGCTGACAATTCCGCCCCAGCTGTTTTCCTTGAAACTCATTACAGCAAAGCCAACCATCTGCGCACAGCATCCAGCGACAGCGGCTCCACCTGCCAAACCAGTAAGGCTTAACGCAGCACATATTGCCGCAGAAGAAATAGGTAGGGTAAGAGCGATGCCTACGATAACTGAAACGATGATACCCATGAGGAAGGGTGCGAGTTCGGTGGCCCACATAATAATCTGCCCAACCGAGCTTGCGGCTGATCCAATAGCGGGAGCAATTGCATACGAAAGCAGGCAGCCAACAACAATAGTTACAAAGGGAGTAACTAGAATATCAATTTTAGTCGAGCCACTTACGAGTTTACCGAGTTCAGCAGCGATAATTGCGATAATTAAAACCGCTAAGGGACCTCCGGCTCCACCAAATTCATTTGCAGCAGCACCAACGGCTACTAAGCTGAACAAAACAAGGGAAGGACTCCTGAGTGCATAACCAATTGCAATCGCCATGGCTGGACCAGCAGCGCTTTTTGCAACAGTGCCAATGTTTACAAGAGTCTCAATGCCAAGCTGTGTTCCAAGTGTTGAAAGAATAGTGCCCATTAAAAGAGAAGCAAAGAGACCTTGCGCCATGGCTCCAAGTGCATCGATAAGGTAGCGCTGAACTGATATTTCGATATTTTTCTTCTTGAGAAAAGCTTTTATTTGATTTGCTTTTGTTTGCTTGTTTGTTGGACTTGTGTCGTTCATGTTTCTGCCTTTTAGTTGACCGAATAAATTTCATAACACTATACAGCTAACATTACAGGTGACAAGACAGTAATTTACAGAAGAGTATTTAATTTAAGCCGACCTTGTTCTTTGGTTTAAAATTTTCTTTGTATTTTTAAGTCAAGATAAGGAAACTATGCCTCTTATTAAACTTAGCGACCCATCAGATAAGCGATTTCGCCCTTATTCCGGTATGACAGACGCCCAATTAAAAATGTGCTATACGTCAAAATCTGGCGATAAGACCGGTGCCTTCGAAGGCTTTGAACAGGGTTTATTTATTGCGGAATCAAAAAATGTTATCCTCCGTGCTCTTGATGCGGGTTATAGCTTAGTTTCTATATTTATCGAAGAGCGCTGGTATGAGCACGAGCGTGAGTTGGTTGAGCGAATTCTTACTGATCAGCCTGATGCTGATGTTCTTCTGGTAGACCATGAAACTTTTAAAGCGGTAACGGGTTATCAAGTTACCCGAGGGGCTCTTGCGGCTTTTGAGCGCAAGCCTTTACTTGAAGTAAAAGATCTTCTTCAGCAGGCTCGACGCATTGCAATTTTGGAAGATGTAACTAATTACACCAATATGGGCGCAATATTTAGAAGTGCAGCTGCACTTGGTATCGATGCGATATTAATTAGCCCTGCTTGTCATGATCCTTTGTATCGTCGTGCTTCTCGTGTTTCGATGGGGACTGTCTTCCAGGTGCCTTGGACAGTCATTGGTAAAGACGATGACTGGTCTTCTGAAGGTGTTCCTCTTTTGCATCAATGCGGCTTTACCTGCTTGGCACTTGCCTTGAAAGAGGATTCAGTATCATTGCGTGACCCTTCTTTGAAAGCTTGTGAGCGTATTGCTATGGTTTTAGGAACTGAAGGCGAGGGCTTGCGTAACTCGACGATTGAAGCTTGTGATTCCAGTGTGATTATCCCTATGCATAATAAAGTTGATTCTTTAAATGTCGCTGCCGCAAGCGCTGTTGCTTTTTGGGAACTTTGCGAATAGCTAACTGCAGTTTTTAAACTGATGTTTTTCTCTTATAGGAAGTGAAAGCCCCTTAAATTCTGCTGTTTTTGCGCCTTGTAGATTGATTGATAAAAATCAATTTTTATCGGGGTATAGTTATCTCTATATCTAATTACAAAGGGGATTGCTTGTGACGGTTAGCATAGATGGAATTATTGAAAATACACAAGAGCTTGTTGATCAGGTTAAGCATCTAGCTAACGTAGTCGATTCGTTTTTTGAGCAGTCTCTTCCAGATGCCTGCGAGGCTATTATTTATCGCTGCGAATTAGCTAACCAAAATAATTCCTACCTTTCTGCTTTTGAGCGTTATGCGGCGCGCCTCCTTTGTAGGGCGCGTGCGAGCGAACTTCGTCGGGTCTGTTCGCGTCACGATGTTGGCGTTGGAAGACTTGGTGGGACCGGTTTGTGCTGGCTGAGTTTTGACCCCGATGTTTTAAGCAGTGATGAATGCAAAGTTTTATTAGGCGTTGAATCGTCTATTAATCGTCTTATTATGCTTGCTCGTGATTCAACAAGCGCCGAAGATATAGCTGTTCTTTCGTCCAATCATGGTGAAGCGGATTTGATGCGCCTTGATTGGGATTTATTTTCAAAATTTAGCACCGAGATAGATGCGTTTTCTGCAGCTATGCAGGCTGAAAATCCACTGCAGTCCGTTTTTAGGGTAACTACACCTAAAGGGGGAGAGTGGGATACTCGTACTCGTTTTGCGCGCTATATGGAAAGTATAGCTGCCCCTTTCAGGCTCAGTTACCAGTTTGATACTGAGGTAGAACGGGGTCTTTTTGAGATTCACATCAATACACTTACGCCTTCGATTTTTCCAGCTCGTCGTGAAGGGCAAGTGTTGCGAGAGTGGACCAATGGTTCCCCAGAAGGCCATAGGCTCAGTATGGCCTACACCCTGCGACTCTGTGCTTTTGTTGCAGGCGCAGCTTTCTTTTCAAATGTCGCTATTACCGATGTCGTTGTTACTGCTCATCGACGATTACTAAAAGGGGGAGCGGTAGCTTCTCTACATTTTGAGCGAATGCCTTTTTTACTTAACGCTATGCCTGCAATGAAGATGGGTGATTTATCGAGCAAAGAAGCTGTTTTTAATCCCTTAACTACAGCTCGTCTTATCTCGCCTTCAAACAGTGTTTTCGCATTTGATGATGAGGGTCGCGCTAAGTATATAGAACCTCTTCAGATTGATTTTTCGACTCGCAGAATACCGACATGGCAGGATGATCGGCCGATTCCTGATAGCCTTCGTACTCTCTTGCACGCCGATAAAGTTTCAGACCTTGATATTACGCATTTAGAAGATGCCGAACTAGGGGAGCGTGTTCGAAGCGCCGCGCTTGATATGGATGAATATCCTATTGCCGCTTTAGCTGAATTTGAAGAAGTTCTTTCGCATGAAGAAGCGCAAACTCAAGAGCATTCGCTGTTTTGCGTTGATGAGGGTGCACGTGTTTTGATGGGTTTGCGTGATCGGAGCGCTACGCGCTTTCAAAAATATCCTGATGCCTTTTTTGTTGCTTTAAAAAAGGCTGCAAGTATCAATGAAAACTTAGGTGACCTTGAAGCTGCAGTTGCTTATTCAAGGCATGAATTAGAGTTAGCCCCTTCTTCGGTAGTTGCTTATACCGATCTTGCTACAGCCTATATAGAAGCTGGTCAATTTAACGAAGCGGTGCGCTTGCTTAAGATTGGCCTGTGCTATGCAACGGAGCCTAACTCAATTCAATATTTGTATTATCGTCTTGCTTATGCGCTTTATAAGGCGGGCCTAATTCAGTCTTCGCTTGCTACTTATGCTCATGTAATTGAGCTGAATGGACAGTTTAAAGACAAAGCAATCTCTGAAATGAAGCAGATTATTACTGCTTTAAAAATTGAAAATCGCAAGGATATTGAGATTCCAAATGCTGCACGCGCCCGAGAAATTATGGCCGCAGATTCCATTCCTTTGGCTCCTACAAATGAGGTTATGAACGCGATTTCTGAGGCTTTAATTGGTTTGGTAGAGGCGGGAATTTTTAATTTTTCAGCCTCACTCTGTTGGATTCTCTCTCAATATATTGATCGTGATATTTTGGCAGCCGTGTCTTCTTCCATCCGCACAGGTGTTTCTGAGTTTTAATCTTTGGAAGAAATAAACTCTCTTTCATATAAAAGTACCCCTACTTGTTTTAAGCAGGGGTACTTTGCTTTCATTTGGCTTATTGTGCTGTTAGAGCCAACCGTAATAAGGTTGTTGTACAAGACCAGCATGAATCCAGTCTATAAGCGTAATGAAGTCATAAACAGGCAAGCCTGTTGCTGCTTGGATATCATATGCATAAGGCGGAAGGTCGCTACATTCAAGCAAAATGGCTCCTATTTCAGGGTGCTCCTGCTTTTGCTTGATGCATAGATTGACCAAATCTTCAATCAGGGCGCCATTATCGAGCGTTGTTTTACCCCAGCGTATTGGGGCAAATGCTTCTCTGTCTCCGACATTTTGGACGATTATTCGCTCACTGCTTGTTCCAACTTTTGCAAGCATTTCATCGGTTACCGATGGGCCATCGGCTGCTAAGACAAGTATCTTTTGATTGGCTCCCATGCCTAATTTGATGAGAGGTAGCTGGCATAAGCTTGAAAGGAATACTGGAACTTCAACAGCGTTAGCTACGGCTTCCTGAAAGTGAGCAAAAAAGCCGCAGGCACCAACAATTGCGCGTACGCCTTCTGCCTCAAGCTCTTGGGCAGCTTTAATAACAACTTCAACCAAGCTTGAATCCCCGGCAAAGAGGCGCTCAATTTCAAATTCAACCTTCTTATACATGACGGGAAAGTTGAAGCTTGTTGCGTTAGCTACATTGCCGGGGAGTTTTGGGTACTTTAAGTCAACGGTGATTACGCCAAT
>CAVCRX010000014.1:500-17716 GCA_963604935.1 Bacteroidaceae bacterium | reverse complement strand
TAAATAGGTCATATTTCCATACACAGAGGCCATAACGCGCCATTTTTGCTCGAAAAATCATACACACAGCCCCTAGCGCGCCACAGTGACCCCAAATTTTCACTCAAAAGGGGTGTTTTCATACACAGAGGCCATTCCGCGCCACTGATATGGGGACCTATCATGCACAGAGACCGTTCCGCGCCATCAAATAGGAACATCATCATACATGCAGGCTAAAACGCGCCAGTCCGCATGAGTATTGGTCTATCGCACAGCCTTTTCGGTGTCGCAGGATGCGGATGCTTGCCGCGCACAGGGAGGCCTACGAGACACAGTCAGCGAAAGTCATACATAGGAAGACCTCCCTACCGCAGAGCATAAGCTGGCATCATACATACGGACAACAGCACACCAAGCCAAGCCGATGCTCATATATGCAAGACCCCGCTTCGTGCTTGCATCAGCAAAAAAAACTGAGCCTCAAAGAGACCCAGTTTCAAAGAAAACTCAGCTGCTATTTACTGCCACATCCCTTATTTGCGGCTGCAACTATTACAACCTACGAGCAAAGCCGCGGCGAAGCAGAACTCCAGCGCAAACCAGCACACCTAAGGCGGCAAGACTCAAAGCTAAGCCTGAAGCGTCACCCGTGCTGGGCGTAGAATCGCTCGACTCATCAGCGGTAGCTTCATCGTCGGAGTCCTCGGAATCGGAACCAGCTGCGCTGTCGGAATCATCGTCGACCACAGAGTCGTCGTCAGCAGCATCGTCACCGCTGTCATCACCATCATCACCCTTAGAGGATTTCTCCCACTTAGCATAAAGTGTTAGGTCCTCTACCACTGGCTGAGCAAAGTCATATGTCGTACCGTCTTCCAGGCACCAGCCCTTAAACTCATAGCCCTCGAAGCTGGGAGTTCCAGGTTCTACAGCAGTTGCGCCGTCTTCGACTTCTTGAGCATCAACGCTCGAGCCACCAGCGCTATCGAAGCTCACCGTATGCTTAATGACATAAGCAAGCTCCAAAGTGTTACTTGCAGTCATTGCATCATGGAAAGCCTTAGCTTTGATAGTTGCATTATGGGCGACTTCAATAATTCCTCTGTATGCAGGACTTTCAGCCGTAGGCTCACTCCCATCGGTGGTGTAGCGAATCTCTGCGCCTTCAGTTTCACAGCTCAACTCAATCCCTTGAGTTCCCAAATATGAGCCTGGCTGGAGGCTTGCAGTGGGTGCTGCCACAACTTCAGGTGCTGCTACATTCAGCTTAATGCTTACCTCAGTTTGAGCACCCTCGCTATCTACATTAGCTGGGTATTCAACAGTGCCTTTTACCTCGATAGTCTGAGCCTCAAGCTTGGTCTTATCGAATCCAGATACCGAGCCCCAGTTGATATCGAGCTTTCCAGTTTCACCACATGCATACCCTACTGTCACCTGCTGAGGTAAGCCCCAATCAGCGCTTTTGCCATAGTCTTGCTTAGTTTGAGCTTTCCAAGCATCAGCGAAGGCAATAGTCATATCTTCCAATGAGTCCAAAACAGGAGTCTTGTAGTTTTCAGTGGTCGGGCAAACTACATGCAAGAAGGTTCCGTCGTCTTCCTGTGCAACGTAGGAGCCTGTATCGCTGGATTCTCCATTAATAAGAATCTTTAAATTCTCTTTTGACAAGACGTACTTAACGCCATCCTGGCCGTCAGCTTTAAACTCTAAAGAAGCAACATAGCTTGTTGCGTGATCAGCAATACCATCTTCCACCGCGGGAGACCAGGTAATTGCAGCTCCACTATCGCCAACAAAATAGCTGCTTACTTCTTCAAAGTCTGAAGATTCTCCAATTTTGGCCTTCACATAATTTGCTGCGGTAGCAAGCTCGCTATCAGCCTGAGGAAGGTTAATACCAAAGTCCAGTTCAGTCACTACCGGGTTGTAAACTGCAGTAACCTGCGTATCTTCGGTAATGTTTTCGAGCTTGTACTGCTCCGTACTTACCTCTTTGTCGCCAATAACCCACTTCTCAAATACATAGCCGTTGCGGTTAGGAGCGTCTAAGACAAAAGAGCTGCCCTCGTCTACAGTGTAAGAATCGTTATCCTTTTGGGCTGGCTGAGCAGCGGTATCAGTATAAGAAACAGTTAAGGTATGCGTCTCAACAGACTCATCATTGCTAATAACGTAATACAAACTACGCGATGCAGACCTGCTGCTATCCTTCTCTGCCCAAGTCTCGAGCTTATAGGTATACTGCTCGCTTGCCTCAGGTGAATCTAAGTTAATGCTGTCCTCATAGGTACCTTCTGTGACAACTTCTTCCCAATCATTGCCCACAAGAAGACTTAAGCTGTATTTAATTTCAGCATCACTTGTCATACAGTCAGCAAGAAGAGCAAGCTTGCCATCATTATCAAATTTATCTTTGTCTTTTACCGTCGAATAAGTGCCTTCTTTAAGTTTAAATTCGGGAGTGGCAACCGTTTCTTCGGGAGCGTCCGTTACCGTGAGCGTAATAGTTGCAAACTTCAAATCATCAGGAAGAGTAATCCCATCGGGGGCCTTAACTTCAACGCTCAAATCCATGGGATTCGTACTGGGCTTTACAAGCTTGTTCTTTTCATCGAACAGCACCGTCCAATCCTGGCCATCCTTAAAATCAAGATTGATAGTGGATCCCAGGTTTGTAGTAGCAACAGCCTTAGTTGGAAGAAGCTTTATAAAGTCGTCGTATGAAGTTCCCTCTGGAACAGACATCGTGAAAGGCTGAATGCTAGTAACAGCTGCACCCTCGGTAGTGTATTCGTTGGTAGTAACACTCAAGTTGCCACCGTCGTCGATATTTACGCTAGATGCCCCAAGATTTTCTTGCTTAGCACCCGTAAGCTTTACGGAAACATCGCTTGCCGCTAAATCAAGAGCGAAGGCTCGGTTCTGCTTGAGATTTTGATTAGCCGAGAAGCGTGCCACATAAACCGTAGCCTCTTTTGCAACACCGGTAGCAGGAATTAACGCGCCATCTTTCTTTTCATACCAGGCAACTGTTATGTCCATCACAGGGATGATGCCTTCACTTTCGGGCGCATCCCACTTCAAGGTACCTTCGGTAGACAGTTCTTTGCCAACCTCTGGAGCTTTAAGGACTACTTCAACATTTTTTGAGCGCTCAAGATAGGTAGCTACCAGATTTGCATCGTTCTGGGGCATTTGGAAGGTGATGTACTGGTTGTACTTATTACTATCATTAATGTAATCACTTATTGGGTAAAGGCCTGTTGTCTTATCGGTATCCCAGCATTTGAAAACTTTAGTAGCATCAGGGCTGGCGCCGTTGGCAGTAACCCATGCTTCATAAGCATATTGACCAGTACTTGTACCGTTTGTTGAAAGGGTAAATTTCGGCGAAGCATGACGCTGCCAAGCATCGCCACCTTCATCGGATCCATAACTTACGTAGTAGCCTTGCATGTCAATAAATAAAGCATCTTTAGTTTCGCAGGTAAAGTTTTTAGCGATACGGCGATCATCTGTCTTACCAGTACGAATACCAACTGTTGACCCACTCGTTAATTCGCCCTTTAAATAAGATTGAAATGCAGCATCATCGCCCAAAAAGAGGTCGTCCTTAGTGCCACCTTTACGTATGTTATCTTTAATTATCATCTTACCCATAAGAGTAAGATCGTTACTAATGCTTTGATAAATCGCGCCACCTTCATAGCGTTGTTGGCGCGTGTCACATACATTGCCCGTAAAAGTACTGTCTTTAATCGTTACGTCATCGTTTCTGACGCAAATTGCTCCACCATCGCTGCCCGCTTGGTTGTTTGTAAAAGTGCAGTTATCGATAGTAAGCCACTCTTGGCTTGCCTCGATAGCACCTCCACGAAATGCCGCTTTGTTGCCTGTAAAAGTAAGACCCTTAATGGTACCTTCATTTTCGATATAAGCAGCTTGTTCTATATGAACAGCGCCTCCACCATTCTGATCATAAGTAGTTTCTGAAGGGTAAACACTATCGTTTAAGCCCAAAGACTCATTATTCGAAAACACGCCGGTACCGTCAGATGAGTACAAGGTATAGAAGGAGTCATAGAATGAGACTCCCCCTGTCAGTCTGCCAACGTTATCGGAAATCTTTGAGTTGGCTGCGAGGTCAATTTTAGTCTTAGAGCTACGAGAGCTTATACCAGCTGTTACGTGACCATAGTTATGATCTATCGAAGAGTTATCAAGATTTATTGATACATCATCGCCGGCAACATAAATAGCTCCATGTGTACTGCGGTTATATTCCAATGAGGAACCATCGCTCATAGTGATAACACATTTTTTGCTAGCCTTAATTATGCCGTCATAGTTGAAAACGCCATTTTTTGAATAATTGCCGCCAACAATAATAGAGTCCAAATCCAACTTGCTATCTGCATCCATAGCAACAGCCGAGCCAGAACCCGAGCAATAACCACCCGTTACTAAGCCGCCAACCTTATCTTCAGAAGTTACGTCCGCTGTAGCACCATCAGACGAGGTGTAGCCTTTATAAGTAATTTCATTTTTCTTGGAAGAAGTCAGCTCAAGAGTAGAGTGTTCGTACAAGCGAATTACTGAATGCTCACCATCGCCTTTAATGATATGGCCCTGCATGTCGATCTTGAGCGTTTTACTGTCGGCTATTTCAAAGGTTTCGCCAAAATCGGAACTGGTCCAATCCCTTGTCATATAGATAGTCTTGCCGGTATAGCCAGCGGTTCGAGCAGCAGCAACACTGGTGTATTCAGTCTTTGCTCCCCCATCATCTAGCGAATAGGCAAGCACGTCGTCTGCTGCTTGCGCATAGCTAGGCGCAAGCAGGAAGGCTGAGGCCGCGACAGTAAGGCAAGCCGCTACAGATGCTACTACAGACATAAGGCTTCTTTTTATTCCGATACCGTTCAAAAATTACCCCCTTAAAGCATGGAGCTATAAACGAAACATGAGGCTTCTTAAAGCCAAGCAAAGCTACCAACAAAGATTATCAAGGAAATCGCTAGCTCAATATTTGTAAGCCGACTTTGAAAATTTGAATGCTTTTATTTTAGCCGCTCAGGCTATTTAAGCTATTCAGCTATTCGACAGAAGCAATAACCTCTACCTCAACAAGAGCCCCTTTAGGAAGCTTTTCGACCGCAACAGCAGAGCGGCTTGGACGATGGTTAGGAAAGGACTTTGCATATTCCTCGTTAAAAGGAACGAAGTCATCCATGTCGTTTAAGAAGCAGGTGGTCTTGATGACATGGTCAAAGTCGGTACCAGCAGCTTTCAAGATTGCAGCAATATTTTTCATAACCTGCACGGTTTGCTCTTGGATGGTAGCGCCCACAAGTTCGCCCGTTGCAGGGTCAAGAGCAATCTGGCCTGAGGCAAAGAGAATTCCGTTATAAACGTTGCCCTGAACATAAGGACCGATAGCTGCAGGAGCATCGGGAGTGCTAATTACTTGCATGTTTCCTTCTTTCTGCTGGAGCTATCCAGCTATTACTAAACAAGCTTGCCAAAATTAAGGGCCAACCAAAGATAGCGAGCAGCAAGCTTGTCTTTTTCTGACACAAAAAAGGCGCCACGTGAGTGACGCCTTTCATTATAGGTTTTATTTAAAGCCAGTGCTTAGCTTTATTGCCTTATCAGCCGCGCGTTATTAGTTGCGACGCAAGGGGCGACGGAGAGCAGCTACACCAGCAACTGCGCCTAAGGCTGCTACACAAAGCGCAAGGCCTGTTGCATCGCCGGTGTCAGGCAAAGCGTTTCCTTCGGAATCGGAGCCGGAATCGGAATCAGTGGCATCCTCATCGTCGGACTCGGAGTCGTCATCAGAATCGTCGCCGGGAACTGCGTCCTTGTTCCATGCTGCCTTGACAGCAACGTCGTAATCCAGGTCGTCATTTGGAGTATCCTCGGCGCTGACCTTAGTGTCGTTTACATACCAGCCATCGAAGGTGTAACCCTCAAGCTCAGCTACCTCAGGGAATTCACCATAAGCTTCAATGTCAGACTCAAGGAAGAGAGTCTTTAAAGCTTCACTCTGAGATACGAACTTTACTTTGTGCAGCTTATGGATGGTGCTCTTTTCGGAAGCTTCTTTGATCTTTGCAAAGTAGCTATCGGCATCGGACTGATCGTAAGCATAAACCTTGGTTTCAGGGTCGACACTTGCATCAGTTACAACCCAGCGTGCTGCACCGTTGCCATCTTCGCCTTCGCGAGCAATCTTAGAGGTAACAACCTCATAGTAATCAGAGCTTTGAGCCTTGTAGAAGACCTTGCTGTCCTGAACATCTGCTGCGTTTTCAGGGCAAGCAAACTTGCCGTCGTAAATCTTTAAAGAAGTTGTATCGTTAGCAAGTTTTACGCAGCTGTTGAACGTGCCGCCATAAATATCTAAGGAAGCGATATCTTCGAGATAAATACATCCTTCGTTATCGGTGGCACCTTCTTTTGCGTTAATTTTAAATTCTCCGCCATTGATTGTTGCCTCAACAGAACCTCCAAGGTAAAGAGCATAATCAGCGGCCGCATTTGCAGTTACCTTATTATCATTACCCTCAAATTTTACCTGTCCAGCGTAAGCAACAACTGGTGCCCACGCCGCAGTTAAAGTGGTGTTCTTGAACGTTAGGTCTGCCTTTTCGGCGCTCTTGGGAACACGCACGCAGGCAGGAGACCTTTTAGCACTACTATCCTTAGTCTCAATAGTGCCATCTTTGATAACGACCTTAGCATCATCAACAGTGATAGCGCCGTCCTCTTTCGGCTCTAAGCCATCCGGAACGGTCAGAATCTTGTTGTTCAGATTTAGGGTAATGTCTTTATTGATAGTAGCTACTTCTGTTGTATCAACAAGAAGATTTACTGTATCGCCTGCTTGTGCAGCGTCGACAGCGTCCTGGATACTAGCGTACTGCTCGCCACCATTAACGTCAGCTACGACCTGGCCTTCTTTAGGGGCCCACTTTGCCTTCAGAGTAAGGTCTGATTCAATCGGGGTGTTATCAAAATCGAACAAAGCACCGTCGGTAGTGTACCAGCCCTTGAAATCGTAATTCTCGCGAGTAGGCTCTTCTGGAGCTTTGACCTTGTCTCCAGCCCAAGCATACTTAGAATCGATAGATTCGGGAGTACCGCCATTAGTGTCAAAGCTAACCTCGCACTTAGATATGACTTCCTTGTTTAGCTTACCTGCAAGATCCTGTGCTTGGACCTTATCCTCAAAGTAAACAAGACCCATGTCATCGACTTCGGTATTAACAGCATACATAGCGTCATCGCGAGCAGTAGAAGCATCTTTTACTTGGTAAGTGCCGCTCTTGGACTTATAAATTGCATCGTTGTTTGAATCTGCGAGTAGTCCATTGACGGTATAGGAACCATCGTTTTCATACAGGGGGAACTGAGACAAAGAAGAGCCACGATTGAATTCGGGGAGACTAATATTGCTTGAAGCAGGGTTAGCATCAATAAATTGAGTAGCGTTGCTTGTATAGGTAACTGCGGAATCCGTCTTTTTTGAATAGACTTGTGTTGTGTCGCTACCTGAACAACGAATTACCGATTTACCGGTTGCTTCATAGCTACCACCGTTAATATGAACTCCGCCGGCAGCAACCTCTAAGCAATACGCATTTGTGGACGAAGCATTCACATTGATCAAGTCAACCTGCTTGCCATTACTTACGATTTGAATAGCAGGCAAGCCAGAAGTCGAGCTCCCTTTAACAGAGCCATCCTTTATGGTTACCCCTGAGCGATCAATGCTAATTGCTGCAGAAACTTCAGCGCCATTAGCATCTAGAGTATGGCCGTTCAAATCTAACGTTACGCGCTGCAGACCACTGATAACAATTGAGCCTTTTACGTCTGCGTCAAGATAGTAGCTGCCTTCAGCCGGAATCCTGTACTGAGTTGTTCCCTCAAAAGAATCCTGCGTAATTGCAGTGCCTTCAGTACCGGCGAATGCCTTTGAAGCAGGCATTACCAAGGCAACAGCGCAGAGTGCGCTAACCACAAAACAGAGTGAAAGAAAAACGCTGCTTATCTTCTTCGTCATATGCTAAACCCCTTCACCGTGACTGCATTAGTGCAGGTCACAATTATTTTTAACCCCGAACGCCCGCCTACAACTTTTAAAAAACAGCCAAAAGACAGGCGCTCAAGGCAAAATTACCTAGATGGTTAACGATTGATTATACCTAATAAAGCGAGTTTTTTAAAATTCTTTACTTAGCCCTTGCCTAGTTCAAACCAGGCGGTAGGATAGTGCGCGTTACAAACAACGAAGAAGGTCAAAATGTCTGACATGCTTACTCTTGATACATTTGAAGAAGCACTTAAAAAGGTGCACGAGGTTACTCAAAAAACCAAGCTGATTGAAAGCCCTCATTTTAGTAACCTGACCGGCAACCGCGTATGGTTTAAGCCTGAAAATATGCAGCGCACCGGCGCCTACAAGGTTCGTGGCTCTTACTATAAGATCTCGACCCTTAGCGACGAAGAGCGTGAGCGTGGTCTTATTACCGCAAGCGCTGGCAACCATGCTCAGGGTGTTGCTTATGCAGCACAGCGCTATGGCGTTAAGGCAACCATTGTCATGCCCACCGCTACTCCCCTTATCAAGGTTGAGCGCACCCGCCACTACGGCGCCGAGGTTATCCTTCATGGCGACATTTATGACGAATCTTACGAGTACGCCTGCAAACTAGCCGAAGAGCGCGGCTACACCTTTGTTCATCCTTTTGACGACCTAACCGTAGCTACCGGCCAGGGCACCATTGCTATGGAAATTTTCCAGGAGCTTCCTTTGGTAGATTACATCCTGGTTCCCGTTGGTGGCGGCGGATTAGCAACAGGCGTTTCTACCTTGGCAAAGCTACTCAACCCCAACATCAAGGTAATTGGCGTTGAGCCCGAGGGTGCTGCTTGCCTTAAGGCATCGCTCGATGCAGGTGAGGTTGTTAAGCTCGACAGCGCTTGCACTATTGCAGACGGCACCGCCGTACTTGAGCCCGGCCACAATATCTTCCCTTATCTGCAAAAGAATCTGGACGGCATCATTACTATCCCTGATGACGAGCTTGTTGTTGCCTTCCTTGATATGATTGAATCCCACAAGATGGTGGTAGAAAATTCCGGCCTGCTGACCGTTGCTGCGCTTAACCATTTGAACGTTCAGGACAAGAAGGTCGTCAGCATTCTTTCGGGCGGCAACATGGACGTCATTACCATGAGCTCGGTTGTTATGCACGGCCTGATTATGCGCGACCGCATCTTTACCGTTTCGGTCTTGCTGCCTGATAGGCCTGGCGAGCTGGTACACGTTGCGCAAACCATTGCTAACGTTCGCGGCAACGTTATTCGCCTGGATCACAACCAGTTTGTTTCCACCAACCGCAACGATGCCGTTGAGCTTAAGGTGACCATCGAAGCCTTTGGCACCACACACAAGAACCAGATTGTGAAGGCGCTTGAGACTGAAGGTTTGCAACCTAGCCTTGTAGCTGCTCAAATTTAAGTGCGCGCGGGGCTGCTCAAAACGGCCGCAAATAGTGGACACAAGCGGGCTAGCGCTTAGCGCAAATAGCGGACACGAATAACGAGCCGGTAGCGGCATAAACAGCAAGGACAAGCGGTGGTCGCGGATAGCCAAGTGAACAACGAGCCGGTAGCGGCATAAACGGCAAGGGCAAGCGGTGGCCGCTAATAGCTCTTTACTAAAGAAAGAATTGCTTTGGGATTTGAAGATAGTCTTCTTACCTTTTTGATAGTGTGTCCTTTAGTTGGACTTGCTGGCTTTGTTGACGCAATTGCTGGCGGCGGCGGTCTAATTTCGCTGCCCGCCTACCTTATTGCGGGTTTGCCAGTACACCAATGTTTAGGAACCAATAAGCTTAGCTCGTGCATGGGTACCGCCATTGCCACCCTGCGTTACTACAAAGAAGGATTTATTTCCTTTAGACGCTCGCTGCCCTGCGCTGCTTTGGCACTTATCGGATCGGCGGCCGGCGCAAGCCTAGCTATGCTTATCCCTGATAGCGTATTCCGCATTGCCATGCTGTTTATTATCCCAGCCACGGCGTTCTATCTCATGCGTAGCCATGCAATGAACGCCTCTGCTGAGTCGCCCCGCGATGGCCGTACTCTGGCGCTTTGCATGATAGTTTCACTTGGAATTGGTGCTTACGATGGCGCTTACGGCCCTGGTACTGGCACCTTTTTGATGCTGGCCTTTACGGGTGCCGCCCATCTGACACTCAACGATGCTGCCGGCACTACAAAGGTGGTAAACCTGACCACTAATTTGGCAGCTTTGTTTGTGTTTTTACTGCACGGCCAGGTGCTTTTACTGCTTGGCCTTGTCGCTGGTATCTGCAACATGATTGGGGCTTGGCTGGGGGCTAAAACCTTTACTTCAAAGGGTGCCGACATTGCCAAGCCCATCATGCTTATCGTTCTGGCTATCTTTATGGTAAAGACGATTTACGAACTAGTTGTGGGCTAAGATCGCGGGTTAAATCACAGCTTGAAATTTCAGACTAAGATTGCAAGCAACTGAGACTCTGTTGCCTTAACTAAGAGCCTTAGTTGCTCTAGCCATAAGACTTAGCTCTCTTAGCTAAACGCCCAAAAACCAAGGTTGCCTAAAACTCTCCAAAGCCAAAGAGCAGTGCCTGCTCGTCTTCGTCGCCCCAGTAGTCTTCTTCGGACATTCCAGTAGCGTCACGCAAAGATGCCGCACCGGGCACACTTGATGTAGCAGTTGCGCCATCCGTGCCAAAAGCACCAGCCTGCCCATCAAGGCTAACAAGTTGCGCACCCTGCAAATCTTCAGCCGCCCATTCAGCCTCTTCGTGAGCCATAGCAGCTTGCTCCAATGCCATTTCGGGTGTCATGTAGCCCGAAGAAGGCTCAGATGCGCCACCCATTCCAACATTCTGCTGCCCGTAGGCTGCCGCCATTGAAGGCTTGGTAACTACATCTGCGCCCGAATAACCGCGATATCCTGCACCAGAAAACATGGCTGAACTGGTAAATAGTCCGTACTGCTCAAAAGCCTCATCGTCGTCATCGTAACCGTAATCTTCCTCAGTTAAACCAAACAGCGAATCGCGATCCATAAACAGCCCTCCAGCCAATTCTTAATTCAAAAGTACGCTAATCTTGCGCTTGCCAAAATGCTAAAGCGCTACAGGCACAAAAGCAAAATTTAGTTCTTCTTGGGTTCGCGGACAGTAACCTCAACCTTGTTTGCAACGCGAGAATTAGATCCAACAGACTCGGTGACAAAGGCACCACCAGCGATAGTCGAGCCCTCGCCTACTACAGTCTCGCCACCAAGGACGCTTGCGTTCGAATAGATGGTCACATTGTCTTCGATGGTTGGATGACGCTTGATGCCGGCAAGCAGCTGACCCTTGCGTGTGGAAAGAGCACCTAGCGTTACACCTTGATACACCTTGACATGGTTGCCAATGATGGTAGTTTCGCCAATAACCACGCCCGTTGCATGGTCGATAAAGAAGTACTCGCCAATCTGAGCGCCCGCATTAATATCAACACCCGTCTTGGAGTGAGCATATTCCGTCATCAGGCGAGGAATCAGGGGCACGTTTTGCACGTACAGCTCGTGAGCCAAGCGATAAACAAAGATGGCAAAAGTACCAGGATAGGTAAGAATGATTTCTTCCTTGCTTTGAGCAGCAGGGTCACCATCAAAGGCAGCCTGAACGTCCTTTAAAAGAAGAAGCTGCAGTTCGGGCAAGCGATTGATAAAGGTGGCTGCAACCTCGTCAACCTTAGCTTCAATTTCTTCGAGGCTGAGCTTATCGCCATCGCGGAACAAAAATGCCTCACGCAGCTGAGTGCGCAAGATGTGGTTCACGCGAATGATGGTCTCACCAATAAAGTAGGTTGGGTCGCTGTTAGAGATAGATTCATCGCCAAAATAACCAGGGAACAAAAGAACCCTGATGTCTTTAATCATGCGAATGATTTCGCCACGGCGAGGGAAATGCCTGTCGGGCTTGCCAAAAAAGATTTCGTCAGACGAATCGTAGTTTGCAGAAATTGCCGCAACATTGCGATCGAGGTTATCTTTAAGCATGGTTCCTCACTTCGTTTCAGCTGCTCAACGCAGAGCTTAAAACTTTTGTTAGACGGTCAACGTGTATGCCAGCACGTACATCACGCGAGCGCCTTCCTCTTCTCTTGCGCGACTATACCACCAAATTGAGGCATTTCGAGTTAAAACCTATCAGATTGCTAGGTTTTAACTAAAAAATTAGGCAAATGCGCCGCAGAGGGCCGACAAATTCACCAAATAAAGAAAGACTCAGCGGAACCGCCGAGTCTAAATTTGTGTGTGCATGGACATATAAGCGCAAGTCGAAACTACTCAGGGTTCGCTCTGAAAGCCAAAAGGAGGATTTCGAAGAAATCCGCATATTCAATACATGAAGCAGTGAGCGCATGAAAAAAGGAGAGAAGCAATTAAGCTTCTCTCCTTTTTGAATAGCGGAACGGGCGAGACCCTGAGTGGGTTTTGAACTTGCGCTAAAACGCTAAATCTAAGAATCACCCAAAGCTAGATGCTTGCCTCTTTTTTAGATGCTTGCCACCTTTTCAAGAGCCATCAAAACACGAGCCTCTTCGTCAAGCGAAAAGCCATCAACGCCAACAATGTTTTCTTTCGTAACACCATCTACGCTGCCGAGTTTAACGGTCTGGCGCAGATACGAGCGAACATCAACAAAGCTTGGGAGCAAGGACTTGCGTGTTTTTTCTTGCAGGCGAGCAACTATGCCATAGGCACCCCAGTTGGAAACAGTAGCAATAACAAGCTTGTCAACAGGGGTTTTGCAAGGGCGAATGGGCAACTCGTTGTGGATTTCGTCAAGGAGCGAACCCATGCCAATTTCGTTACCACCATCGCCAACGCCGATTGAAGGAACCTTGCCGCGCGAAAGCTCGAACAGATAGTCAACCTTCGAGGTAAGTTCGGCAACCGAGACGCCTCGCATGTTGGCGTAATCGTTATCTTCGTTTACACCGCAGCGCTCAATCGCAACGATACCAACAGGCTGATACTTATCAAGAATCTCCTGATAGCGGTCTTCGCCATCTTCGGGCGTAACAATCTCAACACCGAAATCAGAGAAGTAGTCCACGCCAAAATCTTCGCAAACAAAGACAGGCTTATAGCCCAAGCGGCGCAAAGCGTGCGCAAGAGCAATGGTGCCCGCAGGTCCGTCGGTCTCGGGCTGGCCTGCTACAAAAAAACCAGTGGTCAGCAGGACAGTGCCGCCCTTTTCCCAAGACAAAATTTCGTCGGCTGCCTCGCCGCAATAATCCTTAGGCAGGTAAGGGCGCAGCAGCGTCATGCCACGGCGGGAGTAGCTCAAGATAACGTCTTCAACAGTTGCCATTGTTTTCCTTTAGGCCTCAGTTGCGGCAAGGAACTCTTCCATTACCGTCTTGCGGATGCTCTCAAGAAGTTCAGGCTGCTTGCCACCAACGGGGATACCGTCAATCTCATTTGCGTGCAGGCACAGGTTACTGGAGCTAGAAACCAAAACCTCTTCTGCATCGAACAGGTCGTCCAGGCTAAAGGCAGTTTCGGAAACTGCGATGCCGAGCTTCTTGCAAGCAGAAATGATGTGAGCGCGAGCAATACCAGGAAGAATCAGCTCGTCACAAGGATGAGTGTAGAGCTTGCCGTCCTTGATGATGTGGACATTGCTGTGTGCGCACTCGGTAACTTCGCCATTAGGACGATAAAGAACCGTTTCCTGAGCGCCAGCGCGTTTTGCCTGCTGGGTAGCCATAACGGAAGGAATGAGGTTCAGGGTCTTGATGTTGCAGTGGAAGAAGCGAGTGTCTTCTGCAGTAATCAGCTTGATGGGCTCGATACCATCGGAAATGGAAGCAGGCTTAAGCAGTACCCACAGATTGCCAGGACCATCGGTAAATGCGTGGTCACGGATACCGGTGCCACGAGTTACCTGGTAGTACACAAACAGATCACCAGTGTCGACCTTCTTTACCAGATCGTTAAGCAGATCTTTGAGTTCCTGCTTGGTAACAGGCATTTCAATCTCGAGCAAAGCAGCGCTGTTAAAGAAGCGGTCGATATGCTCGTCAATAGCAAAGATTTTATAGTTACGAGCAGGGCCAGCATCATAAACGCCGTCACCAAAGAAGTGAACGCGATCGTTGAAAGGAATTACAAGCTCGTCGAGCTCGCCGATGTGCTCAACGCCGTCCTTGCCCTTGTAGTAACCAAGATTCTTCATGCAACATGCTCCTTATGTTGGATAGGTCCAAGCGAGCTAACCAGCTAAGCTCGTTGGGTTTGCATTATCAGGAACGAAAATACCGCAGTCATGTTTCAAATACGTATATTTCTTGAAAGGCGCACAGGGCGGGGGTCAAAGGATGGAATTCGACCACTCGCCGAGCGGCGAACGGTTTCATATGACACAATACAGGAAGAAAGAAGAAGCGGGCGTGCGGGCGCAGCACGCGCCTGCAATGTGCGTCCATGACTCATGCCCGTAGTTTGTGCCTATAGCGCAGGCCACGACAAACTAGAAGCAAAATTAGAAAGAGGAACGATGGTTAAACAGCAAAGCAAATGTGCAGTCTCGCAGCAATGCGGCGCCTGTGTTGCCATCGATACGCCTTACGAAGTGCAGCTTGAGCAAAAGCAAGCCCAGATGATTGAGCTGTTTAAAGATATCGCCGATGAGGATTGCGCGCTGCACCCCATCTGCGGCATGGATGAGCCTTTTTACTATCGCAACAAGGTAGTCTCCCCTTTTGCCCCTGGCGCACGGATCAAACGTGATACCCGCGGTGGTGCTGGCGCAGATGCGGGCGGCAAGAAAGGTCGCGGCAAAGACCGCAAGGGCGACTCGCGCGCAAAAGGGAAACGTGGCCAAAATAGCCGAGAAATTCTTTGCGGCATGTACGCAAAAGGAACTCATCGCATCATTGATAGCTCTTGCTGTCTTTTGGAAAACGAAGAAGCCAAACGCATTATTCAGACGATTAAGCAGCTCATGCCAAAGTTTGGAATCGAGCCTTACAACGAAGATACTGGTGCAGGTTTTTTGCGTCATGCCATCGTTCGCGTTGGTCATAGTTCAGGCGAGATTCTAGTAACGCTTGTTACTAATGGCTCGCGGTTTCCTGCTTCCAAGGCGTTCTGCCGCGAGCTCTGCAAGCGCGTGCCCTCCATTACAACCGTGGTGCAAAACGTTAATACTCGCTTTACTAATGTGATTCTGGGCGACGAAGGCGAAACGCGCCTGTATGGCCCGGGTTTTATCTTGGATGACCTTTGTGGCCTGCGCTTTCGTATTAGCTCGCACAGTTTTTACCAGGTTAATGTGACGCAAACCGAGGTTCTCTATCGTCGAGCTATTGAGCTTGCAGGTTTAAGCGGCAACGAAGTCGTTATGGATGCCTACTGCGGCACGGGAACCATTGGTCTTGTAGCTGCGCGAGGAATTGAAGGTGCCGGGGCGAGCGATGGGACAAGCGATGAGGCGAGCAGCGGAACCACTAAAGGAGCGGTCGCTGATGCTGGAGCGAGCAGTGAGGCGAGCGAAGGCTCAAACACCGCCGCTGAGGCCAACACTGGTACCGATGCGATTACCGATACGGGTGCTACTGACGTTGACGCAAGCGCTGACGCAGAAACCCCCGCTACCAGCTGCATAGGTGCAGCCAAGGTTATTGGCGTGGACAAAGTAGCCGACGCCATCAAGGACGCACGCAATAACGCACGCCACAACAAGATTGAAAACGCCGAATTCTTTGCCGAAGATGCGGGCAGATTTATGCAGCGCTATGCCCGCGAAGGCGGTCATATTGACGTCCTGTTTATGGATCCGCCACGCGCCGGATCGAGTAAAGAATTCCTTGATGCCACCTGCGAACTTAAACCAGAGCGAATTGTCTACATTAGCTGCGGACCAAACACTCAAGCGCGCGACGTTGCCTACCTTGTTGAACGTGGATACAAACTCACCGATATTCAGCCGGTTGACATGTTCCCCCACACCACTCATACCGAAAATATTTGCAGACTTGAACTGCGCAAATAGTGCCTATAAAGGCGCGGATGCTTGGGCTTCCTATGAGCGGCCAGGCTTATTCGGACAAAAGATCAGCAGCATCCTTAAGAAAACTGAGGGTTCTGCGCTGGATGCCAGCGTAGAAGTCGCGGCCGTACTGCTTTGGCCCCTGGGAGCGCTGATTGGCCAGGCGCTTAAGCCCGGCAAGAGCCCCGTGCATGCCGCCAAGTTGCAGGAAACGGCGCCCCAAGGCTAATCCCTGCTCATCTGAGGGTTGTACTCCATCATGCATAGCTTCAACAGTGTCGCCCATGAGCTGATGCCAACGTGTGATTTCGTCTCTCGAAAACTCTGGCACCGGTTCGCCTTCGTAGGCTTCGCCGTTAATAGCTTGCCAAAGAACATCCTCGCGATTTTGGGCATCGCCAATCGCCTGCGCGAAATCGCTCCACTGCACGGCGCAAGTATGATTAAGATGTTCTTGCAGATGAGAGACCGTGTTGATGTTGCGCAAGATGTTTACACTTTCGCGCTCGAGCTCGTGCTTGCGATTTTCCAGCGCGGAAGAAAGCTCCTGGTAGCTGTCGATTCCCTCTGCCTCTTTGATTGCCGATAAAGAAAATCCCAGATATTTAAGCGTGAGGATGCGATAAAGGCGCTCTTCATCGTTACGGGAGTACAGGCGTTTTTGCTGCTCACCTTTACTTGTAGGATGAAGCAAGCCCTTTTGGTCGTAGTACTGAATGGTGCGAACGGTTACTCCAACGCGCTTGGCAAGCTCGCCAACCGTCATAAGGTTTTCTTCTTGCTTGGACATGCGCCTGTTCCTTCCGTTCTGTTCTTTGTAGCACCCTGAGTGCTTACGAGCTGCACTATGAGTGCTTTGTTGGTTGTTACTGGTGAGTTGATGGTGCGATGTAGCTTACGTGACTTGTGTTGTGGCTTATGTCATGGCCTTCGTTATAACTTGCGCTAAAAGCACAGCAGTATAGGTGATATCTTGACTACCGTTGCTCCAGTTCCACGCCAGTTTCAATACTAGTTTTCACGCTAGTTTCCGCATCAGTTTGCACGCTAGTTTCAACCCAAGCTTCCATACCAGTTGCAAGCCCAGTTTTCACACTAGTTTCAGCG
>CAVCRX010000014.1:0-490 GCA_963604935.1 Bacteroidaceae bacterium | reverse complement strand
GTTTCAGCCTAAGCTTTCACACCAGTATCCGCACCAGCACTTAAGCAGGTGGCCAAGAAATGCCCCACAAGTATCCCATGACCACCTCGCGAGCAGCGCAACATTATTCCAGGTGACGTAAGGTCACCGTCAAGCAGCAGCGTAAGAGCTTTATGAAGAGTAATTTGCATTACGCAATAACACAGAAGAATCTGTGTGCATGGGCTTAAGCAGCTGTAGCGCGTTAGGGTCCCCATGTATAGACTTTTGCCCAACATGGCGCACAAGCGTCCGTGTGTATAAGCAACGCTCGTGCGGGCTGGCGCGTTTTAGCCCGCGTGTATAATGATGCTCCTGCTTAGTGACGCGGAACAGCCTCCGCGTACGATGAGCTTCACATGGGCTGGCGCGTTTCGGCCTGTGTGTATGATCGGTGCTTATATCCGTGGCGCGTTTTGGCCTCTGTGTATGAAAACACCCCTTTTGAGTGAAAATTTGGGGTCACTGTGGC
>CAVCRX010000013.1:0-5569 GCA_963604935.1 Bacteroidaceae bacterium | reverse complement strand
AGCGCTCAGTCTTGTTCTTGGTCCACTTAGCCTTGAAAGCCTTCTTTGCCTTAGAAAGCTTGAAGCCACTTACCTTCTTGGGCTTAATGGTGTAGGTGGTACTTGCTTTGCCTTTGTAGGTGCCACCGTTAGCGGTGATGAGCACCTGATAGGTTCCAACCTTTTTGCCCTTTTCAATTTTGGCAGTAAAGTTCCAGCCGTCTTTTAGGGTCTTACCATTTACTACAACAGATTTGACCTCAGGTTTTTGGGCTTTGCCGTTGTAGGTAAGGCTTGTCTTAGTAAGCGTAATCTTTGCATTGCTGATATCGATTGTACCTGTTGGGCTTGGTTCGGGCGTAGGTTTAGGGTCGGGGCTTGGCTCCGGATCAGGTGCTTTTGCAATGCTGTAAGCGCAAGTGGTTTCACCAGCGTAACCGCTGCCTTCTTTGGCGGTGATAGTCATCTCGTAATCGCCAACTTCAGTAGCTTTATTGCCTTCAATGCTTAAGCACTTGAGTGGCACCTCTTGCTGAACACTATCAAGAGTGACGCTTACAGATTTAACTACCTGTTCTTGCTCTTCGCCGGTGTATATCAAAGAATCTTTGAGTTCAACCTTTGCATTAGCAATCGAAATATCCCATTTTGCATACAGGCAGGTATCGCTCTTGATTTCGGCTTTGTCAAAGTCAAAGGCTTTAGTGCAATATTCATCGCTATACCAACCAGCAAAAGCGTAACCTTCACGCGTTGGCTCGGTGCTTGGCTTTTCAAGCTTTGTGCCTTGCTTAACAGTTTGTGAGTCAATAGCGCTTCCGCCCAGTGTATTGAAGCTAACGGTGCATGCCGGCGCGTAGACAGCAACAATCTTTACGTCAGAATCAATCATGGTAAAGCTTGTGGATGACTGCGTTTCGTCTTCGAATGCGACGCTCTCGCTTGTTTCTTCAGACTCGTCATCATCGCTAAGAAGCTTCCAGTGGTCGAAGATGTAGTTTCCAGCTGGAGCTGTACTTGCTTCAACCGTAACCGTATCGCCCTTTTTTGCTGTACTAATCTGATTACCATCAGCATCTTTGAAAATGGCATTTTCAGAAATAAGACTGTGCTTTTCACTAGAACGATATTTAGCGGTAATAGTTACTGCTTCATCAGGCATTACGAAAGAGGTATTAGCGCTCTTCTCATTGAAGAATTTAAGGTCTTCATTGCTGCTTTCCCAGCCATCAAAAACCTGGTCGGCAGTATTAATGGCAAGCAGATTAACAACCCTGCCAGCAACATATTCAGTAATAGCATTGCCTTCTTCGTCAATCGCGCTTACGAGTGTAGCTTGCCCTGAATCGGGGTTTACTGCTTCACCTTGTTCATCTTGAGCGCTTGTTGTAATGGCGTGATTGTTGCCTTCTCTGTATTCGTATTTAGCGTAGGTGCTCTCACGACCATTTATTACTGCATAAACGGTAAGTACGCAGCTTTCGCCAATGGTAAAGGGGCCAGTATATTCTTGATAATTGGGGGTGTCGCTAATGTCATTGCTGATGCCGTAATAGAAAGTTTTACTTTCGGGGCTCAGCCAATTGTCGCCATCTTTTAGGCTTATCTCCTTTTCGCCTGCAATAATGCCAGAGGCAACACTGGCTACCGGTGCGTCTAAATCACAAATAGTAAAGCTACGTGAAATCTCATGCTTTTCATCATTGTCATCAGAGAATGTGCCGGTAATAGTAAAGGCATCAGTACTGGTGTCTGCAGGGATTTCGCTGCGATTCCAAGATGCCGTAGCAGCTTCAATACTTCCATCTTTAAGTTGGTAATGAATCATTTTTGGCAGGTAGCTTGTGCACGCGCTGGCGTAAGGCACTTCCATGTCTGAAAGATTGCTTACAACACGATCAAAGCGCTTGTCGGCTTTGGTAGTAAAGCTGAACGAGAAAGTTTGCGTTCCTACTTCCTTGTCTACGCTAACTTCAACAGGGTCTAAGCCGTTTACGCTAGCTTTAAGGTTTTTTTCATTCAAATCGAATTGTGCATCATCGCTGCCTTTGAGCTTAGTTGTGATGTTTGCAATGTAGGTGGTGTTGCCTTCGGCTGTTTTGCTTGCGTCAGAACCGTCCTCTTTAGTCCAGTTGATAGTGATGTCTTTATTTGCTATGTCGGCTAGATTATCGAGCGTGTAGCTTTCGTTGTAGATGCTCAGGTAATCAAGCTTGCTAGGGAATGCTTCTCCGGGCTCTGGGGTAGTAATGCCAAGCTTAAAGTTGGTGATATTTGGCATATAGAGAGCCTTGATGGTTTTGCTTCCAATCAGGTCGACACTTAGCGAAGGCACAGTGAGTTCATGGCTTTCGGGGTCTTCGGTGGTTCCCCCGGGGATGGTGGATTCGTCCCACTTAACAAAACTCATACCGGATTCACTTGGCGGGGCAATAACTACTTCGGAGCCAGATTTATAGTTGCTTGTCCAATAACCAAACAGCATCTTGGAGTTGATATTGAGGTTAGCAACCATGACTTTGCGTGTGGTCATCTCGCTTTCGCTTGCTCTGATTTTTGAGGTAAGGATGATTTTGTTGATCTTGCCCTCGGAGTCTTTTTCATACTTCAGCCTTGTCGAAACTGTCGATGTCGTATAAAGGGCGTTAACCAGGGAATCGCTGACTTTGATAGTGCCTTTAGCGTCCGAATCGTCTTCGGCGCTAAGGTACATGCCATATTCTTCAGCAATTTTGGGGCTTAATTCAGCAGTGTAGATGATTGTTTTTGGTGATTCTTCTGATCCATCAAGCTCGCAGGAGGTCACCTTGGCCAAGCCCTCGCTTGCCGCGCTGGATGTTACGGTGCGTTTTTCGCCCTGTGCATTAGTGAGGTAAACGTAGTCTACTGATGCATTCGAGGTGCTTTTTCCAAGGTCGTCCCAGGTCGCATTGTCTTGAATGCCTAAGGAAATACCTGAAAGAGCCGCTGTATAGTGTGCCTTTAGGGTGATGTCGCCAGCAGGCATAGTAAAGTCTGCCTTGCCGGAATCGTCAGGGTAGATCTTTGAAGGTTTGTCCATCCCCTGGGCAGTCCAGGCATCTTCAGAGCCTTCGACCTCCCAGTAATCAAGGCGATATTCAGAGCTGTACTCTTTGCCGCTGCTGTCTTTGATAGTTCCGGTTTTAACGAATTCATCACTGATGGCATCAAGCTCAACGGTATCGCCTTGCTGTACCGTTTTTTCGAAAGCGGTCTTCGATGAATCGGGGCCATAAGCAACGCAGCTCCAGCTCTCTTTGCCACTTACTAGGCAGGCAATAACATCATGTACCCCAGCGTGAAAATCCTTGTTGTCGGGATAGAAAACGTATTTTACGGTTTCGGCGGGGTACTTAAGAATTTGACGGTCATCGTCGCTAAATTCTGCGCCGGATTTTTCTTCATTTAGGCTAACCCCGACACGGCTGTTTTCGCTCAAATAACGTTTACCCGATTCATCGGAGAAGCTGTAATTTGACTTGAGCTTAGATTTATTGAGGTACAGGTTATCTGCTTCGTCGTTAACGGAATTCTTAAGAATGTAGCAAGTACCAGTAAGTCTGAGGTCTGAAACGCCAGTGACATAAACGCCGCCACCATTACTTGAGGCGCTGTTATTTGATACGTTTACGTTGTAGATGGCGGGGCTTGCATTACACCAGATGCCGCCGCCATTTCCGCCGCTTGAGCCGCTGTCGGAATCGGCCTTGTTGTTCTGAATAAAGGTGTCTTTGATGCTGGAATCGCGCGAGATGCCCTGAAGGAACATTCCGCCACCATTCATTCCGGCGCTATTGTTGGTAATGTATCCGGCGCCACCGCTAAGCAGGAGCGTATCGTCTTTAATCCAGATGCCGCCACCGCTTCTGCTTGCTTTGTTATCGCAGATACTACTGCCGCCCTGGACAATTAACGAGACTTCTTGGGAAGTGAGATACCAGGGCGATTTGATGTAGATACCGCCACCATTTTCTGCGCTGTTTCCCTTGATTGTGCCAGAGTCGCTCATTTCAAGCGAAGCGCTGTCGGCTATACGAATTCCTCCTCCTTCGCTCTTTGCTTCGTTGTAGGCAATCTCGGAGTAATCTTGGACTACAAGTTTGGCGCCACTGTTTGCGTAGATGCCGCCACCGTTTTCGGCTTTGTTGGAGCTAATTTCTGACTTGTTGTAAAGAAGAACACTCACACCATCGTCTGAATAGATGCCACCGCCATCTTTGGTAGCTTCGTTGTGGGCGATATGACCGTCGTTCAAGGTAAAGACGTTTTCGGTGCTATTGGAATAGATGCCACCGCCGTATCCGCCTGCTTTGTTGTAAGAAATGCTCGAGCCTTCTTTAAGGCTAATTTGCGCGCTGACTTCTTCTGCGTAGGCGCCGCCACCGTTATTCTTGGCAATGTTGCTAGTGATTTCTGACTTGCCGCTAAGCTGAATGTTGTTACCGCCTGCTCCAAAGTAAAGACCGCCACCGTTGTTGGCCGCGCTGTTGTTTTTGATAGAAGAGCCTTGATCCATCTTTGAGGACTTAGAGTTTTCGCCAAAGCCCAGGCCGCCGCCGCAATCGCTCGAGTAGTTATAAACAATAGTGACCTTATCAAGCTCGGTGTGGCCGCTCGCTTCGATGCCAACGCCACCGCCGAATTCGTCGGTGATGTTTCCTGCAATAGTGACGTTTTTGATGGTGATAGTGCCGCTATTGCTGCAAGCTGCGATTCCTCCGCCAAAATCCTCTGCCGCGCCGCCCGTGATAAGGCCGCCATAGATGGATTCGGAATTATTGGCGTCGCCGCTTGCATTATCGGAGGATTTCCAAACCTTGCCTCCGGTTCCGATTGTGAAGGTGCTGCCCTTATGCTCGGTTCCTGCCTCGCTACTTGCGTTTTCGTCGCTTACGCCGTTGATGACGAGATTTGCATCTTCGTTTACCTGGATGACGCGACCATTGTCTGAAGTGCTAAGACTTGAATTGGTAAGGCCTCGGTCGATTTTGTGGCCATGAAGATTGATGGTATAGGTGTAATTAGAAGGAACCTGGATGGTGCCGTAGCTGCTGGTGTCGAGGTTTTTATTCAGGCTGATTGTTATTTCAGTAGCACCTTGTTCGCGACCTTTATCTGCGTAAGCGAAGAGAGCCTTGGCGTCTTTAGCATTATCGTGCTTGTAGTACATGCCAGTTTTGTCGTAATACTCTACGAAGCCAACGGCATCGTCTGCATAAGCCTTTGCAGGGTGCATGCTGGAGAGAGCAATGGCGAATCCCGCGAAAAGAATGGCTGCTAAAAACGTAGCGCTCAAAAGAATAAAAGAGCGGCTTTTTGCTGAGGTAATCATGGTGGCACCTCTCTGTATTTTCTTGCCTATCTTTCAATTTTAGCAGGCATACAGATATGCTTTTGCAAAATGTGGCTCAGTTTAAACTTGCTCTTAAGTTGAATGACGATGCTCCTACTTGATGGCGCGTTTCGGTCTGTGTGTATGATGGCCTCTAATTAGAGTGGCGCGGAATGGGCTGCGTGCATGAAAACACCCCTTTTGAGTGAAAATTTGGGGTCACTGTGGCGCGCTAGG
>CAVCRX010000012.1:10205-22318 GCA_963604935.1 Bacteroidaceae bacterium | reverse complement strand
TCTTACAAGCTTGACTCCAGCAAAATTGATATGTCGGTCGAGGGCAACAGTCTGGCTAGCGATGCTCTTTCGCGCCAAAATTCCACTGCTTGGCCTATTGAGCTATTAAAATCGCATGACTTGTCGGATCTTCTTAGCGTCTCTTATGATGAATCTAAGCTTAAATCTGTTGTAAAAAACCAGGTCAAGATTTATAACCAGGATAAAACAGCTTCCGAAAATGCTACGGTTGTTTACGATGAAGCTGCTGGTTCTTACACGGTAAAAAATGAAGTTGTTGGCAATCAGTTCAAGAATTCTAAGGTTGTAG
Organism: Bacteroidaceae bacterium; assembly: GCA_963604935.1. Taxonomy (GTDB): domain Bacteria; phylum Actinomycetota; class Coriobacteriia; order Coriobacteriales; family Eggerthellaceae; genus Anaerotardibacter. The sequence goes on along the minus strand of CAVCRX010000012.1, from coordinate 22,008 downwards.
CAAAGGTAAAAGAGGCTGTTGAAAGTCTGCAGGATTCTTGCTCGCTTGAGTCTTCTGAATATGAAACGCCGTCTATTACTTCTACTGACGATCGTTTAACTGCTGCAATTGAAAAGGGAAACAGCATCATTGCTGGAACTATCAAGCTTGTTATGGCTGATACTCATGATGAGGTTACTAGCATTACTAAGGATCAGATGGTTAAGTGGATCAGCTTTAGCTCAGATGATCTTGAAGTAAAAATCGATGACGATGCCGTAGAGGAATGGGTAAGTTCTGCTACGGCAGGTCTTAATACGGTTGGATCTAAGCGTACTTGGAAGCGCGCTGATGGCACGAAGTGTAGTGTTAAGGGCGGTTCTTATGGATGGCGCGTTGACACCTCTGGCATGGAAAAGACCATCGCCGACCAACTGAAAAAGGCTGATTTTACTGATATCGAAGTAAGCTGCGCTAAGAAGGCCGCTACTTATGCTGGTGCGGGTAAGCGCGACTGGAAAGCCTACGTTGATATCGACCTGTCTGAGCAAAAGGTTCGTTACTACGACGAAAACGACAAGCTTAAGTACGAAACTAAATGTGTAACCGGCACCAAGGGCAAGCACGATACTCCTAAGGGTGTTTACACTATCGATTGGCGTCAGAGTCCTCGTGTTCTTAAGGGTGAAAACGATAATGGCACCAAGTATGAAAGTCGCGTTTCTTACTGGCTTCCCTTTATTGACTCGCGCGGAATTGGTTTGCATGATGCTACCTGGCGCTCAACCTTTGGAGGCTCCATTTGGAAGACCTCTGGTTCTCATGGCTGCGTGAACTTGCCAGTTAAGGCTGCCAAGTGGTTCTATGAAAACCTTCCAACTGGTACGGTAGTAGTTGTTCATAGCTAATCGTTAAGACCGCTCGTTTGGGCGGTCTTTTTGTAGAATCGAATGACTTGGGTTATGGCTTACTTGAGCCATAGTCGCACCCTTCGTTCTGTATTTTGAGTTTTCTTAAGTTAGGATTAATTAATGAAAAACGTAATCATCGCAAGCAATAATGCGCATAAGGTTGACGAGATTCGTAATGCTTTGAATTTTGAAGGATGGCAATTCCAGACCCTTCGCGAGGCTGGTGTTCAGTCTGATCCTGAAGAAACAGGTACAAGCTTTATTGAGAACGCTCGTATTAAAGCTTTAGCGGTACATAAAATCACGGGTGGAGCGGTTTTGGCAGATGATTCTGGTTTGATGGTAGACGCGCTTGATGGTGCTCCTGGCGTTTATTCTGCTCGTTATGCCTCTGTGGACGGTAAAGATTCAAGTGATGAGGCTAATAATGCCAAATTACTGAAAGAACTTAGCGATGTGGAAGAAGGGGAGCGCAGCGCTCGTTTTATCTGTTCCTTGGTATTTATCGACGAGGACGGAACGGATGTAACAGCAGAAGGCTTTGTTGAAGGCAATATTGGCTTTAACCCAATGGGTGAAAATGGCTTTGGCTACGATCCGCTTTTTATACCCGATGTTTTTGGCGGAGAAAAGACCATGGCTCAGGTAAGCCAAGAAGAAAAATCTTTGGCGTCTCATCGTGGTAATGCTTTGCGTCAACTTCGTGAAAACTTGTTGAAGCTTAAAAAAGAAGAAAACTAAAAGCAGCATTTAGCAAAAGCTGTGGTACTATAGCAAAGCTGTGTTCGGGATGTGGCGCAGTCCGGTAGCGCGCATGCTTTGGGTGCATGATGTCGCAGGTTCGAATCCTGTCATCCCGACCATCGCGGGTGTAGTTCAATGGTAGAACTCCAGCCTTCCAAGCTGGTCACGCGGGTTCGATTCCCGTCACCCGCTCCATTTAAAATTAAAGCCGCTCATTGAGCGGCTTTTCTTTTGTTTTGCTTCTCTTATTTAAACATTCGACCCTTGAACAGGAATATGGCTGCCAAAATGCAGACAACAGCGCTCAGGCAGAAGGGGAACAGCCAGGTGTCGGGCAAGGGGAGCTCAGACACATTCATACCGTAGAAGCTGAATACGATGGTGGGAATCGCGAGTACCAAGGTAATAATGGTTAACAGACGCATCGTAGAGTTTAGGCCATTGGAGATGATGGATCCAAAAGTATCCATGGATGACGAAAGAATCTGACGCTCAATCGTGCACATCTCGATTGCCTGACGAATCTCGATAAGGACGTCGTCAAGCAGGTCGTCATCGTCTTCATAGAGCTTAACAACACGGCCGCTACTAATTTTGGTCAAGGTGGCTTCGATACTCTTGAGCGAAGTGCTAAAGTAAATCAAAGATTTTTCAAAGCCCAGCATGCGCATAAGTTCGGTGTTGTCCATGGTTTCGCGCAGACGTTTTTCGTTGGCAACAAACTGGCGCTCAAGGTTACGAAGGCAAGCCAAATAGCGTAGGGCAATGTGGGCCATAATTTGCAGTAGAAGGCGTGTACGCTGATTGGTGTTAATTCCACGGATGCGACCAGCGGTAAAGTTCTCAATCGTTTCGTTCTCAAGTAGAGAAATGGTAACAATCATATCCTGACGGGGCAGGAACAAGAATGAAAGAGGATGGGTGTCATACTGAGTGATACTGGCATCCTCTGCTTCGTCAAGGCTCTCGATAAAAGGACAGTCAATAATGATGAGTGTTTGGTAGGTGTCATCATCAAAGTCGGTATGGGAGCGTTCTTCGTCGTCCAATGCGGAACGGACGAACTCCGGAACGATACCTAATTCTTCAATGAGCCAATCGCGCTCTTCGTCGGTAGGATCCACGACATTGACCCAGCAGCCTGGTTCAGGGGCTGAAATACTATGGGTCGCGTTAATCTTGGTTTTGAAGAACTCGATCATGTCAGCCTCCTTAGGAATTTGACAGCTGCGCACGGCTGTCTAGCTGGTTATTGGGCGCAAAAAAGTACGGGCCAGAAGTCCAAGTAGATAAAGTTTACCCCGAACGGAGCGCTTTGAGCTTGCGATACGCTCATTAATTACTTATTTGCTGTTTCTTTACATGAGCTTATGGGGCGAGTTTTGTTTTGACTTTTACTTTTTGCTTTTGATTAGGTGGTGTCAAAGTATACTGCGTAACACAAGTTTGCAGCTTGGTTTTAACCTTAGACTCTTAGTTGTCCTAAGATTTAAGTCTTGACTGAGCGATTTTGTTCGGTATTATGAATACCCGCTGAGGGCGATTAGCTCAGCGGGAGAGCACTGCCTCGACACGGCAGGGGTCACTGGTTCGAACCCAGTATCGCCCACCATTTACTCTTTTAAGAGTGCCTACATATGCGGATGTGGCTCAGCTGGTAGAGCACAACCTTGCCAAGGTTGGGGTCGCGGGTTCGAACCCCGTCATCCGCTCCATTTGATTATTAGCCGGGTTTTGCCCGGCTTTTTTATTACTCATTTTTTGCTTCAACACTAGAGATCTTTAGATATTAGACGTAGTACCAGGAGATGTAGGCTTTCTTTCGTGCTTTGAATTTAGAGGTCTATACTCATTTATATGAAGTTCATTAGTGAATATATTGATGATTTGGGAATTAAGCAGCACGGCGAGCATTTGATGGCTGCGCGGGCTCGTTCGGCCGAAAGGGCAGCAGAGCGAGCCTTGGCCCATAATCCTCTTTTGGTGATTTCTGCCGTTGCGGCGCTTGTGACCATGCTATTCGTTCCGCCTTCCCTTGATTATCTAGATTATTTCAACTGGCATACTCTTGTTTGCTTACTTTGTATTCTGCTGGTGATTTCTGCGATTGATTCCTCGGGTTTATTGGAATTCGTTGCTCATTCGCTTGTTGAGCGAGTTTCGAGCTTAAGAATGCTCGTTATAGCTTTGGTTGCAGTAACACTTTGTTGTTCGATGTTTTTGTCAAACGATATGACCCTGGTTACCGTCTTGCCTTTGGCTGTTTTGCTTCTTCGCTCTATTGGGCGAGAATCGGATATTCCGTTCGTGTTTATCATGATTACCTTGACTGCTAATTTGGGCGGTATGTTGTTGCCCTTTGGTAATCCTCATAATCTGTATCTCTACACTATGTTTGGGGTTAACTTTGGTGACTTTGTCGCGGCCATGGCACCACCGCTCATCCTTTCGATGCTTTTGATTTTTGTTCGTTGCTTGCTTGTTTCAAAAGCAGATTTTCATTATCAAAAGCCTGAAAACATTATTTTGTCCAAGCCTCATGTTGCGATCTATACGGTTTTATTTGGGCTTTGCATTGTTATGACGCTTGGTTTCGTTCCTTATTTTGCTGGCTTGGTTGTCATTGTGGCTGTTTTGGCCTTGGTTGATCGGAGTGCTTTTGCTAAGGCCGATTACGCTTTGGTGATGACCTTCGTTTGCTTCTTTGTGTTTAGTGGAAATATCGCGCAAATTCCTGCGGTGTCTGAATTCTTTAGTTTCCTGCTTTCACAGTTGGGGACTTTTGTTACTTCTTTAATTAGCAGTCAAATTATTAGCAATGTCCCGACCGCAATTTTGCTTTCGCATTTTTCTACCGACTGGATGGGGATTGCGCTGGGTACCAACATTGGAGCGGTGGGTACCCCGATTTCTTCCTTGGCTACTTTGATTACCTTGCGCCAGTATCAGAATTTAAAGATGGGCAACAATGGGCGCTTTATTGTTCGTTTTGAGGCCTATAATTTCGCATTCTTGCTGATAATTGCCGTTTTTGAGTTTGTGATTATGGGTATTCGGTAGGTAGTTTTAGGCGTGGCTTACCGCGTAATTAACCAAGTAGGTTTCTATTTATCGGTGTCTGGTGTGTAATTCTGGGGTTTGTTTTAACTAAAAGAACAGACGTTTCTTTTTTTGAGGTGTAACCTGTCTTCTAGGGGATTTATTTAGGAGGGGTTACTGTGTATAACACCATCAAAACCGAAGAACGCAACGGAATCTTTATCATCACACTCAATAGGCCAGAGGCAAAGAATGCTCTTAATAATCTTATGTGGCAGGAATTGTGCTGGGCTTTTGATTATCTTGAAGAAACGCCCTCATTGCGCTGTTGTGTTTTGACGAATGTAGGGGATTGCTTCTGTGCTGGTGCGGATTTAAAGGAAATTGCTGCTGGTACACACCATGCCCCTGAGGGTTACGAAAATTCTGGCTTTGCGGGCATGACTAAGCGCTATATCAAAAAACCAATTATTGCTGCCGCCGAAGGCAAGGTTCTTGGTGGCGGGCTTGAGGTGGTCGTTGCTTGTGATTTGGCAGTAGCTTCTTCGGAGTCGACTTTTTCTTTGCCAGAACCAAGGCGTGGCTTGACGGCGGCTGGCGGCGGTTTGCTTTTGCGGATTTTACAAATGATTCCTCAAAAGGCCGCCATGGAACTGTTGTTAACATCAGAGCCGTTTGACGCACAGAAGGCCCTGGATTGTTTCTTAGTTAATTATGTTGTTGAGCCTGGGGAGACTCTTGATAAGGCTATTGAGTTGGCTGAGTTTATTTGTCAGGGTGCTCCCTTGGCTATTGAATATACAAAACGAAGCGCTTATGAAACCATGGGCGAAAGAGTGATGTATCCCTCAAAGGGTTGGGAGCTTTTAGAAGGCTTTGAGAAAATCACGCAAAATAGCGAGGACAAAATTGAGGGTGCTACCGCCTTCGCTGAAAAGCGCAGGCCTGTTTGGCGTGGGTGTTAATAAATCTTAATTGATCTATTAGCCTATAATTAATCGGACTGTATTCTGTTTTAGCTCTTCAATTTTTGTCAATGCGTCCGAGGTAGCATCAACATAAGCATTGGGCTATTTAGGTATAGCGCCGACTTAAATAATTTAAGGAGGCGACTTGCCTCTTAAAGAACCGATGGTGAAATATGGAAGTTCAAGCGTTGTATATTTGAATGGTCTTTCTTGGGTGGCAAAGGAAGATCACGAGACGTATGTTGATGCTTGCGATAAGCTCAAAAGTTAAGGACGAGTAAAGCATGATTGCTAGCCATTTCGATGCTTCTTTTCAAACGATTGGTTCAAAAATCGAAAGTAGGGGTTGCTTATGTTTACGCCAGAAGGACAGGCCGAATACAAGAAATGGGAGAAGTGGATAAGCGACGATTCATTCCAATTCAGCCCGGATTTCGTGCCGACTGAGGACACGCCTGCCGGGGCGGTCGAGTATTACAAAGACATATACAGAAGCATGCTTCCGATGCTTGACTTTGATTCCCCTGATTTCGAGTGGCCAACCGGCATCGGGCTTAATTGCTAGGTATTTTATATTGCTGTTTTAGCCGTCCTTCAGGGCGGCTTTTTTGATACCCAAAGAGGGGTAGCGCATGGGGAAGTTCGCTAAACCACCAGAGATCGTAACTGACCATGTTTATTTACTGATCAGATAAGCATAACTAAATTCGTTGGCACAACCCGAGACGTCCGAATTCACCTTTAAGGGCATACCCAAGCATTCAACGGTTGCGACATCAACCGTGGGAGTAATGAGAGACAAAGAAGCGCAAGAGTTTTGGCGTGAAGGCATGCGTCAAGCGATGAAAGAGTTAGAGCCTTCAAAGATTCTTCTTTATGGCTCAAAGATTGATTTCGATTTTGGTAACTGTGAAGTTGTCAGTTACAAGGCGGGGGGATTCCATGGGCGGTAGAGGTGCCTACTCATATTCAGGCAATACAGGAAGCATAGGAGGCAATACTCCTCTCTCCGCATATGCAGTAGCCTCCCTCAACAGGGGTGCAGCGGGCGGAACAACGGTCGACGCGGCGGTTGAGCGTTTCCGCGAGCGGCTCATGAATCAGAAGTATGAGCATTCCGCCTATATCGACGATGCGGGTTACATTCACGCCCTCGGCTCGACCGGCAAGGAGGGTTCCACGAAGGTTGCCCCGCTTTCGGCAGTCACGAAGGAGAAAGGCGTCTCCACGATCATCCATAACCACCCGTTCGGCGGCTCGGACGGCCGCAAATGGGGTGGTCCGCTCTCCGGGGGCGATTTGAAGTACATTGCCTCGGCTTACCAGAAGAGCGGCGGCAAGGTTAACCGCATTATCGCCACGTCAAATGAAGGCACTTATTCCGCCAGGGTGACGAAAGCTGTTACCCAGAAGCAGGTCAACACCGCGATAGATCGCGCAGAGAAGTCCCTCAAGACGGGTAAGGTGTACCAAAGCGAAATCGCGATGTGGCGAGCGGTGAACAAGGCCTACACCTCGGAGTTTGCTAAAATTGGTGTTAACATTACGTTCGAGTCGCAGTCTAAAAAGTCTAAAAAGCTCGTGACGCAGAAAATCGGGCAATACTAACAGGAGTTGATTCTGATGAAGTACGAAGTTGACGATGATTACGAGTTCGACACGGACGAATACGGCGACCCACTTTTGCCCAAGGGCGTCAAATGGAATGGTAACCTTTGCATCCTTCCGAACGGCAAGTACCTCCCGCGCGGCCTCTACGTCATGGATGACGGCAGCAGCCTCATCTATGAGCCAAAGGAGTTGAGTCCCTTCGCGGACATGCTTGCGCAGTTCCAGAGGGATTAGCCCATGGCCGAGGATAATTGAACACGTTAGGGTGCTGTGGGAAAATCGAAAAGGCAAATGATGGTGTCAGTCGGGGAGCACGCCTTGATATAGGAGGAGCCGGTTCAAATCCGGTGATTTTGCCGAAAGGCCGTCCTTCGGGGCGGCTTTTTTGTTCCTGTAGAAAGGGGTACGCATGGGGAAACTTACTAAACCACCAGGGATTGAGAACGATGCGTTTAAGTCTCTGAAATGGGACGAACTAACAAGCGGGCGTGAGTTCGATTTGGCAACTGTGAAGTTGTCAGTTACAAGGCGGGAGGTTTCCATGGGCGGTAGAGGTGCCTACTCACATAGTGCAAATAGCGCGAACAATCGCGTGGGGGGGGTAGTGTTCCATCTAAAATGAGTGACCAGCAGATTTCTGACCGTATCGCTCAGATAGACAAGGAAGCCGAGCCGATAGTAGAGACGATGTACCGCTTCGGCGGCTTAAGCTCTTCGTATCTTAATGGCGCTCCATGGGCTACAAAGGCCGACCACGAGACATACGTTGCGGCACGTGATAAATGGCAGAAATTGCAGTACGAGCGTGGCGAGCTTGTGTCGGAGAAAAGCAGGCGTAGCGTAATTGAGGCTAGAAAGAACCCGCCAAAGCGAACAAAGACCTTTGTAAACGGATTCGGCGAAGCTACAAGCAGGTATGTTACATCGGCCGCGTACGAGCGGGCCATGAAGAGGAATGAAAAGGAAATCCAATCGAGAATGAAGGGTTTCAGATAGCGCAATGGGCGGTCGTGGGGCTTCAAGCACGTATTACAAATTCAGTGGTGAGGGGCATGTCTACGGCGATGAATATGGCGCGGTGATTCATGGGTTCGACAACGTCAAGATTGTCGCAATGAAAAAGAACAAACCGATGAAGGCTCCAACGGAGTCGAAAACCCCATGGAGGATATACGCAACTGTTGAGAAGTCGTCCGGGCTTCTGCACTCGATTGTATTTATGGACGGGTCCGGCAAGAGATACAAGATGGTTGACCCGCAAAACCACAAAGAGCTGGGTTCGCATACCCATGACGGCTATAATCAAAGAGGGGATGCCCGTAAGCTGAGCAGAAAAGAGCGGCGGCAGCTCGCTGAGATCAGAGCGTATATCAGGAAGTACGGGGGTATCGGATGACGAAAAGAATCTGGAAAGAGTGCAAGCCGTTCAAGAAGGACGATTTCTATCTGTTTATAGATTACGAGTACGACAATGCGCTCATCTCGTACAATGGCCGCGACTATATGTTTGACCTTACTAGGAACAAGAAGGACGGTACATGGAGCTGGTATCTCATGGATGCCATCGAGTTTATGACGGAAAGGAAGCCGAAGCCTCTCTTTGGCCCCTTCGACTCTCTAAAGAGCCTGCTCGATGCCCCGATTTTCGACGGAAAATCAATTGATGAGAGATATGACGAAATAGGCAAGAGCGACACATTCCGTGTCGTAGAAGAGTGATTAAAAGACACTTCTTTTCGACTAAGTGGCCGTCCTTTGGGGCGGCTTTTTTGCGCCTGTAGAAAGGGTACGCATGGGGAAACTCACTAAACCACCAGGGATTGAGAATGACGCGTTTAAGTCTCTGAAATGGGACGAATTAACAAGCGGGAGTGATTTCGATTTTGGCAAATGTGAAGTTGTCAGTTACAAGGCGGGAGGATTCCATGGGCGGTAGAGGGTCGTTTTCAGTCACCACGAAGCAGCGAGATGGAGTAATCGTCATTTCCGAAGAGGATTTCCTTGCTCGCCGCGGAGTCGGCGATGTTCTCAGCGGGTACACGGACGACAAGACGCGGCTTCCCCGTGGGGAGACCTCCAGGCAGCGTGAGCGGCGTCTCAAAGAAGGAGAGCGGGCGATCACGGCGCATCACGATGTGCGGAAAGCCGCACGCGCCGAGTACAGGACCCTGATCGAGTCGGGCAAGGTCAGACCCCCGACGGCTATGGAGAAAAGGCTTGCTACGGCGCAGGGGGATCCGAGCAATAGGGCAGTGCAGGCTGCAAGACGGGTTCTCGCAAAACGAGGTATCGACTGGCGTACAGGGAAGAGTTTATAAATGGGTGGAAGAGGTGACGAATGGGCGGACGCGGGGCGTTGAGCGGAACGAGCAAGAGGGGCAACCCCTATGGCTCGCAGTACCACGCCGTCTACCAGTCCGGGAATATCAAGTTCGTCACCAAGAACAGTCGAGACTCTGAGACGCTGATGGAGACCATGACGAGGGGACGCGTCTACGCGCACGTTGAGGGTGAGGACCTCAAGTCAATCGTCTACTTCGACAATGAGAATAAACGGGCGAAGCAGATAGACCTAGACCACATCCACAAAGGGGAATCACCGCACACTCACCATGGCTACAACCATAACGAGAATGACTCAGCCAAGGGCGCGGCGAGGTTGACCATGGAGGAACGTGCGATAGTCGACAATGTTCGCAGACTTTGGGATAATTGGAAGCGCGGAAAGTAGCACAGTACGAGGAGTGCCCTTGATGGAGGAGACGTAGGTGCAAATCCTACCGCCGCGTAAGCCGTCCTTCGGGGCGGCTTTTTTTGTGCCTGTAGAGGGAGGGTACGCATGGGGAAACTTGCTAAACCACCGGGAATCGTAATTGACCTTATTCATTTACTAATTAGATAAGCATAACTAAAGTTGTTTATATGGTTACCTAAAAAATACTTATTGCTAATATACAATGCTCAAATTATGAGTAATTAATATTCCTTAATTAAACTTACTAAATTAATTAAAACAGAGATATAAGAAGAAGCTTACAGACCAATAGATAAGCTTAGAAAGTAAAAAAGTCGATCGCATATTTGCGATCGACTTTAACTTTTTAGTGGCGCCCCAGGTAGGAATCGAACCTACAACCGACGGATTAGAAGTCCGTTGCTCTATCCATTGAGCCACTGAGGCTTTTGGGTTTTTGCCTGAATCCTTATCCGGATATCAGGCTGTTTGAGTATAGCGTATTACTTTCGTTTTTTCTTTTTATTGACGTAATAGAATCCGGTCAGGCGATAAACCAAGGCAGCCGCTAAACAAACAATAACTGACGCCATAATATGTAGTTCATTGGTAAAGCCAAGAAACGAGCCAACGATTGCGCCGATAATGCAAACCGCCGAAACAATGGCAACGGTGCGGCTGCCAAGAATCGCATACATCCTTGCTTTACTGATTGCGGGTTGAGCACTCTTGCTCTGCTTGTTCTTCTTTTTGCTCATGAAATACTCCTGGCATTGTTTGTGCTTTACTGCACAGATTTCTTCTAAGCAGAGTGTAGCGGTGTTAAACTTAGCTTTCTGTTTCGTATGAATTTCGCTGGGCGTAAAACCCGGTGGCTGGTTGCCTGAAATCAGGCATTGCAAGAAGGATTGTGGCACATGACCATTCGAGTATCTTTAGAGCAACTTTTATCGCAGGCGCTTCAGGCGGCCGTTGCTAGTGGCGCACTTGAACTTGAGAGTGTTCCGGAGCCTACCCTTGAGCGACCTAAGGATGAATCTCATGGAGATTGGGCATGCACCATTGCTATGCGTCTAGCAAAACAGGCTCACAAGAATCCTCGCGAAATTGCTCAAAATATCATTGATCATATTCCCGCAAACGAATTAATTTCTTCTTGTGAAATTGCTGGACCTGGATTCATTAATTTCCGCCTATCGAATGCTTCGTTCCAGAATGTTATTTCCGAGGTACGCGAGCAGGGGGCAAACTATGGCCAATCTAAGCTTGATGCACCTGTCAAGGTAAACATGGAATATGTTTCGGCAAATCCTACTGGTCCTATGCATGTTGGTCACGGTCGCTGGGCTGCCTTAGGCGATGCTACAGCTCGCGTTATGCGTCATGCTGGCTATGAAGTTGACGAGGAGTTCTATATCAACGACCAGGGAAACCAAATGAATGTATTTGGTAATTCCATCGTTGTTCGCTATTTGCAGCTTCTGGGTCAGGATCTTGAGATGCCTGAAGCTTGTTATGGCGGTGCCTATGTGAAGGATATTGCTCAGGCTATTATCGATGCCGATGGTGATAAGTGGCTCTCAGCAAACGAAGATGAGCGCCTTTTGAACTTCCGCGAGCGCGGTTATGAAATGATGCTTAATTCGGTTAAGAATACGCTTTCGGTTTTTGGGAACAATTTCGATACATGGTTTAGCGAGCGTTCTCTCTTTGTGCCTAACGAAGAAGGTAAAACCAAGCAGCAGTTAGCTTTTGAAGCAATGGATGCTAAGGGTCTTCTTTATGAATCGGAGGGCGCTACATTCTTCCGTTCTACC
>CAVCRX010000012.1:0-10195 GCA_963604935.1 Bacteroidaceae bacterium | reverse complement strand
TGGCGATGACAAAGATCGTGTCCTTATTAAAGCTAATGGCGAGCTGACTTACTTTATGAGCGACGTTGCTTATCACTACGACAAAATGCAGCGTGGCTATACGCACTTAATTGATATCTGGGGCGCCGACCATCACGGGTACATTCCTAGGTGTAAAGCAATGATGGCAGCTTGGGGTTACCCGGATGCTCTCGAGGTTATGCTTGGCCAGCTGGTTAATCTGCTTCGCGGAGGCCAACCTGTTCGTATGTCAAAGCGTACGGGCGAAATGGTTACTTTCCAGGAGCTGATTGACGAGGTGGGTGTTGATGCAACTCGTTATTTGATGCTTTCGAAGTCCGCTGATCAGTCTATCGACTTTGATATCGAAGTCGCTAAGAAGCAAGATTCCAGTAATCCTGTTTACTATGTTCAGTATGCGCATGCTCGCATTTGCTCTATTTTGCGAAAGGCTGCAGAGCAGGATAATTTTGACACCGACGCAGTTGTTGCTTCTTTGGATTTGGGTAAGGCAGATTTATCCTTGCTCAACCATGAGTCGGAGCTTGCTTTGATGAAGAAAATCGCAGACTTTACCGACCTTGTTGCTGGTGCTGCACGCGATCGCGCGGCATTCCGTTTAACACATTACGCACAAGCTCTTGCCTCTTTGTTCCATGGCTTCTATACAAATTGTCACGTTATCGTTGAAGACAAAGAATTAATGCGTGCTCGCTTGGCTTTGTGCGATGCTGTCCGCATTAACCTTGCTCAGACGCTTGATTTACTTGGTGTCAGCGCTCCCTCTCATATGTAATCAATTTCGTAACTGATTTCGCTTCATTGCGTGTTTTTGGGTGCCTTGGTTTTAGTAGTACCAAGGCACTATTTCCCTCTGTATAATCAGCTTGCTGATTATTTACTGAAAGGGAGATCTACCGATGAACTACGCCGAGAGAGTGATTGCCGACGTAAAGGCAAAAAATCCCGAACAGCCTGAGTTTATTCAGGCTGTTACCGAGGTTTTAACCTCAATTCAGCCTGTTCTTGACCGTCATCCTGAATACGAAAAAGCAGCCTTGCTTGAGCGTCTGGTTATCCCTGAGCGCATCATCATGTTTCCTGTTCCTTGGGTGGACGATAAAGGAACAGTGCATGTTAACAAGGGTCTGCGAGTCCAGTTTAATTCTGCAATTGGTCCTTACAAGGGCGGTTTGCGTTTGGATCCTACTGTTAATTTGGGTGTCATTAAGTTCCTTGGTTTTGAGCAGATTTTTAAGAACTCTCTGACTACCTTGCCAATGGGCGGTGCTAAGGGCGGTGCAGACTTTAACCCTAAGGGTAAGTCTGACCTTGAGATTATGCGTTTTTGCCAGTCCTTTATGACTCAGCTGTGGAAGCACATTGGACCTAACACAGACGTTCCTGCTGGCGACATTGGAACGGGCGGTCGCGAAATTGGCTATATGTTTGGTCAATACAAGAAGCTTTCGAACACCTTTACGGGTGTTTTGACTGGTAAAGGCATCACCTTTGGTGGTTCGCTTGCTCGTACTGAGGCTACGGGATACGGCCTTGTTTACCTGGTTGCAGAGCATCTGAAATGCCAAAACGATGTATTTGATGGCAAGGTTGTTACGGTTCATGGTTCTGGCAATGTTGCAATTTATGCAATCGAGAAGGCTCAGCAGCTTGGCGGCAAGGTAGTAACTTGCTCCGATCGTACGGGCTGGGTTTACGATGCAGATGGAATCGATGTTGCTCTGCTTAAGCAGATTAAAGAAGTTGAGCGCTTAACCCTTAAAGAATACGCGGGCCGCAAGTCTGGTGCCGAATATCACGAGGGTGATACTTCTGGTGTTTGGACGGTACCTTGTAATATTGCGTTACCTTGCGCAACTCAAAACACTCTGCATATTAAAGACGCAGAAGTTCTGGTTAAGAATGGTTGCAAGGTTGTGGGTGAGGGTGCAAACATGCCAACCACGCTTGATGCTACTAAGTATCTACAGGAAAACGGCGCCGCATTCTTCCCTGGTAAAGCAGCAAATGCTGGTGGTGTTGCAGTTTCTGGCTTGGAGATGTCTCAGAACTCTTTCCGTGTTATGAGCTCGTTTGAGCAGGTCGATGAGCATCTACAAAGTATCATGTGCAATATTTACCATGCAGCAGATGATGCAGCAAAGGAATATGGTCTTGAAGGAGACTATGTTGCTGGTGCTAATATTGCTGGTTTTGAAAAGGTCGCAACCGCAATGATGGCTGAGGGCATTATTTAATTAATAAACCCCGAACCTTCGTCGGTGTTAGGCGACATTTAAATTTGCGTCTTGGTTTTAAGATTTAAAAGCCACTGACCGCATAAACGTAACGTTTAAAAAGCGGAACTCTGTTTAGGGTTCCGCTTTTTGTTTAACTCCCTTATTTTACTTGCACTCGTTTGAAGTAATGCATGGTGATCGTATGGTAACTGGCTGATGTGTTGTGTGTACTTGTCTCACATCGTTTTAGCTTATGTTGCAACTCTCACCACGAGCGTTTTATTAGCTGCTGGTAAGGTGCTGTTCCCTTGCGATACTTCAAACTTTGTATAGGAATTACGCGTGCTGCAGCTTTCTAAATGAGGTGTTAGATGTGTTTAGCAACAAAGTCACTCGTGGCATTGTTTGTGCGGCTTTAGGTGGTATTTTCTGGGGCTTTTCTGGTGCCTGTGGTCAATTCCTATTCAATTGGTATCAGGTTGATCCTTTGTGGATTTCGGCTGTCCGTATGATAGGCGCTGCTCCTATCTTGATGATCCTTTGTTTGGCGCGTTCTTCGTGGCGCTCTTCTTTGCTTGCAATCTGGAAGCGTCCAAAAGATATTCTTCAGCTGATTTTGAGTACCATTTTTGGTATGTGCTTTGTGCAGATTGCTTATCTTGTAGCAATTAGCTATTCGAATGCGGCAACCGCTACCGTCTTGCAATATTCGGGTCCAGTAATGGTTGTTTTAGTGGTTTGCTTGCTTAGTAAGAGGAAGCCAACTTTGCGTGAAATCTTGGCAATTATTGCTGTTATTCTTGGTGTTTTTATTCTTGCTACGCATGGAAACCCTGGAAATCTAGCACTTTCTCCTGAAGGTATTATTTGGGGCTTGCTTGCTGCTGTTGGCGTGGTTTTTTATACCCTCCTTCCGTCTTCGTTAATGTGGCGTTTTGGCTCGATGCCTGTTCTTGCTTGGTGTATGAGCTTAGCTGCGGTTGTAACCGTTTCGGCTGTTCAGCCTTGGAACGCTATGCCTACACTAGATGCTATTGGTTGGGTGGCCGTAGCTGCCATGATTGTTGTTGGAACAGTTGGCGGCTTTGCTTTTTATTTGCAGGGCGTAAACGATGCCGGAGCTTCTACGGCCAGTTTGGTTTCGAGCGTTGAAACGGTATCTGCTACCGCCTTTGCGGTGCTTTGGCTTGGTACGAGTTTTGTACCAATGGACTTTGTAGGTTTTATCTTCATTATGATTACGGTCTTTTTGCTTCATCATCGTGAAGAGCCCGCTGAAGCGGAATCATCGTCACTCTGATTACCCCGGTCGCTGAAATCTAGTGCTCGCTTGCGCGCTTGTTCGCGGTAATTAGGGACTGTAGCCTGCTTGCGCTTCCTAATGATTGCGCAAACAATAATCAGTGCGAGTGCTAGGGCGCCAGCCAAGAGTGTTCCTAGGAGCGCAAGTTTGTCGTAGGTTTTAGGGGATGCATGCTTGGCGCTGTCGGTGCTTTTACTTGTGATGCTGCCTTGCTTTGGCGTTTTGCTTGTGGGTTTACTGAAGTAAACCGTTTGGTTTTCGGCATCTAAATCGGTATGTTTTCCTACCATTTTGTTGTCGCTTGTCAGATAGAGCATTTCAAACACAACAAGCTTGCTTCCATCCTCAAGTTTTGTTGTATCGAAGCTGATGTCAACATTCGTAGTTCCGTCTGTGGTTTCTGGAACAAATTGACTCTCAGCTTTAGCTATTACTCCATTGCTTGTTTTGTCGATAAGCCAGGTTTCCATACGGTATGTCTCGCCTTTGCTTAAGCCATGATATTCGACTTCATCTTTAATAGTGGCTTCTTTGTCACTTGTAATTTGTTTGTTATTGTCGGAAGCATCGCTCGCTGTTGTTAATAAATAAAGCTGTGTGTTCGTGTTTGTTATTGTCCCTAGGTCGACCTCGTAGATATCGCGCGTAATAGTGACGTCAAAGCTAATAAGTTTTTTATTTTCGTTTGCTGAACTTGGTAGTTCTTGAATAAGGTAGCTGTCGTAGGGGAGTGCGCCTAATGAATCATTTACGGGCGCATGTGTACCTTCAGCATCTTGCCCAAACCAGCAACCGCTTTCGTTGGAAATAAGCGTCTCGTCGATGTTTATATTCTCGGTGTTGGCTATCCAGGTGCCGTTTTCGCCTTTCGAGACTTCAATTCCTTGCACGCATTGATCATTTTCGTTGCATGCTTGCGAGTGCGGATTATATGAAGAAGATGAAGCCCAAAGTCCATTTTCATCAGTAAATACGAGGTGCCATTCTCCTGTGCTTCGCGACATTATGAGAAAAGGAACGTTACTCATGCGAGCCTGACTGTTTTCATCGCATTTTACAAAGCGTATATCTCCACGTTTAACCTGTTCGTCTACTGCATTTGAGTCAATAATCTCATCAAAAGTATCACTTGCGCTGCTGTCTTCTTTTTGCTTTACATAGCGAAGATAAACTTTTGAATTTGCGTTATAGCCAGTTGGCGCGCTTGCTTCGCTGATAACGTAGGTACCCAAAGGCAAGACCTTATTTCCATTTACACTTACGAATAAGGAGTCGCCTTCATTAAGGTGGTCTTCGTCAAAAAGTATTTCACCTGTTCCGTCAGTTTTGAAGGTCCAATGTTTGCTTAATACTTGATCTTCGGCTTGCTTTGCTTCGCTTGCGGAATCAAAATATCCAGCGTAGTAGCGAACATCAAACAGAGCTCCTTCAAGACTTGCTGCGGCTAAGGGAAGTCGTTTCAGAGTTTCGCGATCTACTTTATCAAGAAGAACATCAGCTTTGTCGGTTGCGGGGATGTCGGAGCAGTTAAACACCACGACACCATCTTTGTTTGCCTCGCTATTGCTTGCCTTTATCGAATAGGTGGAGGTATCCAGCTGGTAGCCTTGAGCCGACTTGGTTTCTCGGATGCGATAAGTTCCTTCTGATAAGGGTGCGCTTAGAGGTGTATTTCCGTCGGAATCCGTTGTAAGACTACCTACAACATTACCTTCCTCGTTGGTGATTTCATAGACTGCTCCCGCTAAGTCATAGCATTGGTTTCCCTTAACAAGATCTGGGTCGCTGCTTTGTTTTTTAACGCGCAGAGGGGTGTAGGGGACATCGCTACATTTAGAGATGCTTGTTCCTTTGCTGGCATCAGAGCCGCTAAGTTTTATGGTGTGTATGCTTTTATCAAGTTCATAGCCTTTTGCGGCCTTAGTTTCTTGATAGGTGTAGGTTCCTAGAGCAAGTTTTTTTGAAGCTTGGGTATTGCCTTGACTATCAGTAACAAGGGTATCAACCACTTTCCCTTTACTATCTTTTATTTGATAGTTTGCGCCGGCTAAGTCGTAGTAATCGCAGCTTGAACTAATGGTCGGGTTGCTGGAGGACTTTTGAAGCTGAATATGGGCATAAGGTTGCTTGGTGAGGGTGATTTTTAAGATAGCTCGCTGATAGCCCTTTTTGTTTTTGGTATAAAGCTTGCCTTTGCATGGGTTCTTGCTCGGGCTAATAAGAACCTCGTAGCTAACCTTGCCAGTTTCTTGATTCCAGGAGGTACGTGTTGCTTTGTAAGTGTAGGTGCCGCGGTTGTAGGAATCGGAACCGGGGTCAACACATACACCAACACCCGACATACCTTTTAAATATCCCTTGAAGCTTGAGACATTGAAATAGGCGTGCGAACCCCAGCTTGTATGCTTTCCTAGCCAGGCACGACTGACATAGCAGGTACTCTCAATTGTTTTTGGGGGTTCTTCGGTGGCGTCGTATGCTACGTCGTCAATCTCGTCTATGTCATAAAGAGCGGCGACCACCGTGTTTTTGGTAACTTCTTTTGTGAAATCAAAAGGCTCTTCAGTATCTGCGTTTACCCAGCCGGTGAACTTGTACCCTTTTTTGATGGGGTTTCCGGGAACTGAGCCTGTCTCTTCTTCCCAGCTTTTACCAAAAGGAACAACGAGTGTTTTTTCGCTTTCGGCATCGTCGTCGTAAACCAGAGTTACGGTATAGCCCTCCATGTCACGCCAAACGCCGCGAATGCTTAAATCTTGTTTGACAGGGGTCTCAAACCAATCAAAATCTTCACCTGTTGCATCGTTGATAAAGTGCAATTCTTTGTGTTGATTGTTCTTCTCGTTCGCCAGGTCTTCCAGTGGCCATTCGTCGTTTTCGTTAAGTAATTCAGTGGGATTGGTATTTACACATTCGCCATCCGTTACTTCGACGCTTTCAAAAGAACCGTTATAGTCATCAACGGTAACCGTGACTACATAGGTGCTGCTTGCTGCTGCGCTGGCACTAAAGCATACACAAGCAAGTAGACAGGTTAGAGCTATGCACGCTATTGGCTTAAGAGCGCCTTTAGCTGCGCTTTTTATTGCGTATTTATATTTGTTCATGCGTTCCTCCAGCGTATGAGTGGTTTTTGCTGGCCTGAAGCATACTCACGAACTCTGACATAAATTTGGAGCCAAACTGACGTCGATTTGAAGTAAAAAATTACTCATTTCTGACTTTTCTTCGAAATCGCAAGCGACAATAGAGATTGCACAAATCAAGGGAATTTGAGTGCTTTTGCGTTGTCGATACCTATTCGTTCTTGTTTTGTTCTAAAGTTTTGCTTTGAAATTTTGGTTGGATGTACTTTTGTGATTTCAGGCTGCCTTCAAAGAGGCTTTCTCTTTATTACCAAGGCGAGCTTAACTGCGATAAGCCTTATTGGCTTGTAGTTTTGTGGCCCGCGAGAGCTTTCTTCTTTAGGCGCTTGTTGTTTTCAGGCTGAAAGGTTTGTTTATGGAATTTAGTCCGAACGATACTTTGCACGGTTTTGTTGTCGAGAAAGCAGAGTTGCTTAACGAAATTGATGGTTATGCCTACGTGATGCGTCATAAAGTGAGTGGCGCGAAGTTGCTGCTTCTTGCAAACGATGACCCGAATAAAGCTTTTAGCATCAGCTTTAAGACACCCCCTAAAGACGATACAGGCGTATTTCATATCTTGGAGCATTCAGTTCTGTGTGGAAGCCGCAAATTCCCTGTTAAAGAGCCTTTCGTTAATTTACTTAAAAACAGCATGCAAACCTTTTTGAATGCGATGACTTTTGGCGATAAGACTATGTATCCGGTTGCTTCCACTAACGAGCAAGATCTTCTTAATTTGATGGATGTGTATCTAGATGCTGTTCTTCATCCTGCAATCTATGATAAGAAGGCTATTTTTGAGCAGGAAGGCTGGCACTTAGAGCTTGATGAAAGTGGTACTAAGCCTGCGTTTAACGGCGTTGTCTTTAACGAGATGAAAGGTGCCTTATCAAGTCCCGATGCGGTAGTTTATGACGAACTACAGGCGGCATTATTCCCTGATACCGCATATAAATATGAAAGCGGTGGTAAGCCTGCCGCTATTCCTGGTTTAACCTATGAAGGTTTTCTTGACCATCATTCGCGCCATTACCGCCTGGATAATAGTTACATTGTGCTTTATGGAAACCTGGATGCTGATAAGTTCCTTACTTTTTTGGATGAAGAATATCTCGGTCCCGACGCGCAGCTTCATCACGATGCTGGTCTGCCTAATGAGCTAGGTTTTCAGACTCCCATCAAGAGCCTCAACAATAAAGTTGAGGTGGTAACCGCTCCAAGCAATTCTTACTATGCTTATGCTTATGTGCTTGGGGATGTGCACGACCATGTTCGCTTAATGGCTGCAAATATTTTGCTCGACGTTTTAGCTGGATCAAATGAAGCTCCTCTTAAACGTGCGATTTTAGAAGCCGATATTGCTGTTGATTTTGAAACATACCTTGCAGACGCACTGCAACAACCATTCGTTTTACTGCAGATTAAAGGCCTAAAAAATAAGGCTCAGGAGCGTTTTGGTGAGCTTATTACCAAAACGCTTAGTGATCTTATTGCTGGCGGTTTGGATCATAAGCGTATCGCTGCTTCTTTGTCGCATGCAGAATTTGTAAGTCGTGAAGCAAATTACGGAATGTCGGATGGTGTTGCGCTTTCTATGGCAAGTTTGTCTGGTTGGCTTTATGACGACAGTTTAGCTACGGCTTACCTTCACTACGAAGAGGAATTCGAACAGCTACGCGCACTTCTTGATGAGGGTTATTTTGAGCAGCTTATAAAAGAACTCTTCTTAGAAAACGACCACATGGCAGGCCTTGAGCTTGTTCCTGTGGAAAAGCTCGAACGCGATCCGCTTGCACAGCGCCTAGCTCAGGTTGAGGATTCTTTAAACGAAGAATCTATTGTTCAGATCAATAAGAATGTTGAGCTTTTGCGTCAAGCTCAAGAGGCACCGGATTCCCCTGAAGATTTGGCTAAGCTCCCACATTTGGGTGTTGCTGATATCGATCCAGCGCCTGAAGAGCCAGCATATTCTTTACTAGAAGACACTCCGCTTCCTTGTTTAAAGCATGAGGTCTCAACACGAGGTATTGCTTATCTCTTTAGGTATTACAATCTAGATCACTTAAGCTTTGATGATATTCAGTATGTTTCTTTGGTTGCTTTGCTTCTGGGTAAGCTTGATACCGCTGAGCATACGGTTGATGAATTAGATACTCTTTTGCGTGCTCATTTAGGTGAGTTGCATTTTGTTACTGAGGTCCACGAGGATATTGAAGACGCTGATAAGTGCACTCCTCGTTTGTGTGTAACAGCTTCCGCTCTCGCACACAATGCTTCTGCGTTGGCCAGCATTCCAGATGAAATTATGTACACTACGCGCTTTGATAACTTAGATCGAATTCGTGAAATCTTGGCACAGCGTCGAAGCCGTATGGAAGAATCATTCGCTGAGGCAGGTCATTCTGCAGCCATGAATCGCGTTGCTGCTAATTATTTACCAGCGGCTGTTCTGCGTGATCACTTGGGCGGCGTTTCTTTCTATCAGTTCCTTTGTGATTTGCTGGATAATTTTGATTCCATGAAGGCAAAGCTTCCTGCAAAGCTAAGCTCAATTGCTGCTTTGGT
Organism: Bacteroidaceae bacterium; assembly: GCA_963604935.1. GTDB lineage: Bacteria > Actinomycetota > Coriobacteriia > Coriobacteriales > Eggerthellaceae > Anaerotardibacter. The sequence goes on along the minus strand of CAVCRX010000012.1, from coordinate 959 downwards.
ATTTAAGGACTCTCGTTGCCTGATTAGTTATGCAGGTCCTGATGAGGCTCTGGATTCTTTTTGGGGTGTTCATGCAAATGCTGATACTCCCTGTGGTGCTGAGTTGGATTCGGGGCTGCAGTCTCAAGGAGGTACAAGCGTATCTGTTGAATCTCATGAGTCCAAACTAAAAATTCCTGCTGTAGCGCCAAAAAATGAAGCTTTCATTGTTCCGACCGACGTTACTTTTACGGCTACTGGTTTTGACCGTAGGGAGCTAAAGGTCGAGCATAGTGGCGTTTGGTCATTGGTGGTGCGAGCTCTTTCTTATGATTATCTGTGGAACGAAGTTCGCGTTAAGGGTGGTGCTTACGGCTGTGGCTTCCAGGCTACCCGTTCGGGTAATTTGCGTTTCTATTCTTTCAGGGATCCTCGTATTGACGAAACGGTTGAGCGCTTTGCTCAGGCTGGTTCTTGGCTTGCTGCCTTTGCTCCTAGTAAAGAAGAATTCGAGGGCTATGTAGTTTCCACAGTTGCAGGAATTGACAACCCTGTTAAAGCTCGTGATTTAACGCGTAGGCAGGATGGTTGGTATTTTGCTGGCTTAACGCCTGCTGACCGTTTGAAGACACGTGACGAAGTAATTGATGCAAAGCTTGAAGATATTCATGATTTAGCTAAATGCGTATCTCAGGTGTGTGAGCGCGGATATGTGTGCACCTTTGGAAATAAGGATATTATTGCTTCTTCACAGATTGATTTTGAACTTACTGAGCTTATGCCTCAGTTTGCAGGGGAGTGTTAAATGGATTTCGATCCAAGCCAACAAAACGATAATGATGCAACGTTTGCTGCTCGAGAGCGCCTCCAAGCTAGGATGAACAAGCGAAACCCAAAGTCGACTAATATCAATCAGCCTACTTCTGGTAGTTCCGCTAAAGACTCTTCCCGCAGGAAAGCTAGCGGCGATTCTAAGGTAC
>CAVCRX010000011.1:34451-41877 GCA_963604935.1 Bacteroidaceae bacterium | reverse complement strand
TCCATTAGAGTGACCCGTCCAGCTTGTTCCTCCTTTAGGGCTACTCGTTCCCATCCAGTCATCACCAAAAGCTACAACAAGTTTAAATTGTCCTTGAGCTGTTGCTGAAAGGGGAGCTGAATAGATGGCAGTAATGCCATGTAAATTATCGCTATCAGTGGTTTTGACAACATAAATACGCTTATTGCTTGAATCGATAGCAACAGCTTGAGTTTCGTTGCAGTCAAAAGTAAAGGCTTTAAGGTCGTCCTTTGTTTTTGGTTTTGTAGCGTAACTAGCGCAAGCAGATGCAGCTGTTGCGAAATTGGAATCGCTTAAACCATTAATGATGTCTACAGCAGACTTAAAGTTTGTTCCGCTTACATAAATAAGCTTGTCCATGCGGACGCTTTTCATGTTGCAATTGAGCATAATCTTAGATCGAACAAGCTGTGTTGAAGGCGCATTATAGGTGCGTGCAAAAGCATTACTAGTGCTTGCAAATGAAGGCGCAGCACAGCTTAGTGCTAAAGCGGCAGACGTGAGGCTTGCTGCTTTGATGAAGTCTCGTCGATTAAGTATGCTCTGGTTATTCATAGACTCCTCGATAGGCTTAATTAAATGGTGAAGCTGCGGATGCGGTCGCCAATACCATTGGTGCCCTCATTGGTTGCCATAAAAATGGTATTGCCAACACAGTCAAAGCCTTCAAATTCAAAACCTTGGGTATTGTATTTTACTGAACGATCAAAAAGAGCTCGATTGAAAGCATAACGATAAGGAACACGCTGTGCTTTCTTGGCTTTAGCCATTTGGCTCTTGTATTTGGATTTTTGAGCAGAAACACTTCCAATGTTCCAACGAAGAAGAACGTTCTTTTGAACGCTGCCACTGTATTTACCATTTTTAGTGTTGCTGTAACCAACATAAAGGTTTGTACCGTCGTAGCACATATCCTGACGACTCCACCAGGTAGTGTTGCATTTATAAGCCGTCTTCTTCAAGATACCTGCAGGTGCGGTTACATATTTAGGAACCTCAACTTCCCAACGAGCAATATAGTGTGATTGCTTTACATGCGTTGTTCCGGTTGTTTTAGAGGTGGGAATCTTAAAGGTAAAGCCCTTCATGTAGTGGTTTCCGTTTTTCTTAGAAATGCCGTTGCGTGCAATAAGGCATTTAGATTTACGGTCATAGGAAATGCCGCGTGGTTTGCAAGCGGATTTGTCGTATGAATCGCAAACCCAGGTGCTCTTTTTTACACCAGTGCTTGGCTTAGAAGCATCAGGAATATAAATAACACGAATATATTTTGAATCAGTTGCAATAAGAAGGCGTGTACCTTTGCCTGTTGGAATACAGGTCATGCTATTGGCATGCTTTAGCCAGCTTTTGCTGTATTTACCAACGACTTTCCAGCTGTTGCCATCTGTTGCAGACATTGGGCAAGAAAGAACGAAAACGCCGCCACCAGAGATGGTGCGAGTTATGTAATAGCGTTTGTTTACTTCGTCTACCGCCATTGCCTGAATGTCACGGCAGTTGTAAGTTTTGCCATTGTACTTAAACTTCTTCATGTTTTTGGTTGCTGCACGGTTGCATGCTTCAAGGAGGACCTTGGAGCGGAAGGTTGAACTATAGTTAGTTCCGTAAGTTTTTGATGCAGCAAAAGCCTGTGTGGGTTGAATAGTGGCTGCCGAGCCAGCTGCTAGGATGCCAGCTGCTGTAATTCCGGATAGCTTAAAAAAGCTTCGACGGTCAAGACTGGTAGTCATAAATATCCCTTCTTTCTTGCAAGCAGGTCTCTTTTAAATATCAAATAATTGACTTTAAAGAATGCCACTGCTTGCATTCAGACTATTTATTTTACCAGTTCTTGGGCTTTCTTTGCGAATTTGGGGAGCATATTTGCAAAATTGATTTTATAAAACACCTGGTCAGAACATGTCGAAGAAAAGTTTATGGATTATTTTCTTTGTATAAGTATTGGCTTTTTTTTGATTAAGGGTAAAGTCTGCTTTCAAGCATGTTTTGTCGCACGAACAAAGGAGTAGTTAATGGCGCGTCCAATGACTATGGCCGAAAAGATTTTGGCCGCCCATGCTGGACTGGAGGAAGTTGTTCCTGGTCAATTAATTGAATGTGACCTCGATTTAGTTCTAGCTAATGATGTTACCGCCCCAATCGCTATTAAAAAAGTAGCTGAGATTGGTGTAGATAAAGTCTTTGATCCAGAGCGCGTACTCTTGGTACCCGACCATTACACGCCTAATAAAGATATTGCTGCTGCTGAACAGGCAAAAATTACTCGTGAGTTTGCAAAGGCTCAGGGTATTACTCATTATTGGGAAGTTGGCTGTGTTGGCGTTGAGCATGCACTTTTGCCAGAACAGGGCGTTGTTACTGCTGGCGATTTGATCATCGGTGCTGACTCTCATACCTGTACTTATGGTGCACTTGGCGCTTTTTCAACTGGCGTTGGATCTACCGATGCTGGCGTTGGCTTTGCAACCGGAAAGGCTTGGTTTAAGGTTCCCGAGTCAATCTTATTTAAGATTGATGGCGAACTTAATCCTGGTGTAACCGGCAAAGATATCATTCTTCATATCATTGGAATGATTGGTGTCGATGGTGCTCTTTATCGAGCAATGGAATTTACCGGTTCAACGATTGCTAATTTGCCAATGGACGAGCGTCTTACTATTTCTAACATGGCAATTGAAGCCGGCGGTAAGGCGGGCTTGATCCCTGTTGATGATATTACGCGTGAATATTTAACCGGACGTTCTGAGCGCACTTGGGTTGAGTATCATTCAGATGAGGATGCATCTTATTGCAAGGTTTACGAGATTGATGCTTCTACTATTGAACCTACAGTAGCTTGGCCTCATCTGCCCTCTAACACCAAGCTGGTTGCAGATTCCAGGGAAGTTAAGATTGACCAGGCAGTAATTGGCTCTTGTACTAATGGCCGTCTTGATGACATGCGCCAGGCCGCTGCAGTTTTGAAGGGACACAAAGTACACTCTGACGTTCGTTGCATTATTATTCCTGCTACTCAGCTTGTTTATCGCAAGTGCATTGAAGAGGGTCTGATGGAGATTTTCTTGGATGCAAATTGCGCTATCTCTGCTCCTACTTGTGGTCCTTGCTTGGGTGGTCATATGGGCATCCTTGCAAAGGGTGAACGAGCAATTGCTACCACAAATCGTAATTTTGTTGGTCGTATGGGTCATCCCGAATCAGAGGTTTACCTTGCATCACCTGCAGTTGCTGCTGCTTCTGCTGTGCTTGGTCACATTGGTTTGCCTGAGGATATTGATTAAGAAAAGGGATTGTAACTATGGAATTTAAGGGTACTGTTTATCGCTGCGGTCGCGACATTGATACCGATGTTATTATTCCCGCACGTTATTTAACAACCTCAGATCCTGCAGAGCTTGCAAAGCATTGTATGGAGGATCTTGATACTGAATTCGTTAATAAGATTTCTCAGGGTGACATTATTGTTGCTGATGAGAACTTTGGTTGCGGTTCTTCTCGTGAGCATGCTCCAATTGCTATTAAGGCAAGCGGTATCGATGTCGTTATCGCAAAGAGTTTTGCTCGTATTTTCTATCGTAATTGCATCAATATTGGCTTGGCTATTATTGAATGCCCCGAGGCTGTTGATGGTATTAGTAACGGTGATGTTGTTTCTGTTGATGCTGATAAGGGAATCATTACTAATGAAACAACAGGCGCAGTTTTTCAGGCACAGCCTTTCCCTGAGTTTCTTCAAGAAATTATTACTCAGGGTGGCTTAGTTGCTCGTTGGCAGAACAAATTGGGTACTAAATAGTTGTCTTATTTTTTAAGATCAGCGCTTTTATTTAGTTAGATAAAAATCCCGCTTCAAACCTGAATGAGTGGTTTAAGAAGCGGGATTTTATTTTCTTGGGTTTACAAATGGGGCAATGCTTAGGTTTTACATTTTGAGCTTGCTAGAATTACCCCATTCTTTTTTAATGATCAAATAGCTGGTTATTTGATATTTTCAACAATTTCGAAATCGATTGTTTCACCAGCTAGCTGGAACATGAGTTTTTTCATGGTGTCGGAAGTTAGGTCTCCTAAGATAACTAACTCAAAAGTAACAATTGCTGCTTGAGGATCTGCTTCGATTGGCGTCATCCTATCCATATTGAAACCATAGTCGCCAATCATGCTCAAAATTGCGCTCATAGCATTTGGTTTGTTTTCACGACTGAGTTTAACTACGACTGCTTGTCCTGGTTCGCTTGCAAGCTTACTTCCTTTGACCTTAGAAAAAGCATCATCGCACCAGTCGTAAATCAAACCGTATTGGTACATCCTGCTAGCTTCCATGATTTTTTTAACCACAGCTAAATATTCAGGTTTAATTTCGTCCTCTACCTGGGAGCCTAAGGTTTCAAGGATGCTTGCCTCGCGATCGGCTCTGTAAATTGACAGATTGCCTGATTCAAGCTTGCTTTGAGCTACTTTATGACTGCAAGCCATACGCTTTATAAGAAGCTCTTTAATCTGTTGGTCTGTTTGATCTATTTCTTTTCTGATGGCATTGATATCCATGAGTGATTCCTTGCCGATTGGTTTTTAGTAGCTACACATTATAGATTGTCTTAGCAACAAACTGGTACTATGGGAAAGTTGTAAAAATGAAAGGCTAAGGCTCATGACTACTTACAAGATTTGTACTCTTCCTGGCGACGGCATCGGCCCCGAAATTATGGCTGAAGGTATTAAGGTTCTAGATGCTGTTGGTAAAAAATACGATGTTTCTTTTGAATACACCAATGCTTTGATTGGCGGTTGCGCTATCGATGCAACTGGCGAACCTTTGCCACAGGCTACGCTTGATGCAGCAAATGCAAGCGATGCTGTTCTACTTGCTGCTGTCGGCGGTCCCAAATGGGATACAACAGATTCTTCTAAGCCTCGTCCCGAGCAGGGCCTGCTTAAGATTCGTAAAGAATTGGGTCTTTACACAAACCTGCGTCCAGTTCAAATCTTTAACGCTTTAGCTGGTGCTTCAACCTTGAAGCCTGAAGTTATCGATGGTGTTGATTTGGTCATCGTCCGTGAGCTTACTGGTGGACTTTATTTTGGCAAGCGCGAGCGCTTCTTTGACGAAGAAGGAGCAGGCACCAACGGCGCAAAGGGTCAGCGTGCTGTTGATACGCTTGAATATCGCGAATATGAGGTTGAGCGAATTGCTCGTCAGGCTTTTGAAGCTGCAAAAACTCGTCGTGGCTGCGTTCATTCAATCGACAAGGCAAATGTTTTGGATACTTCTCGTATGTGGCGCGAAGTTGTTCATCGTATTCATGATGAAGAATATCCTGAGATTGAATTGCACGACATGCTTGTAGATAACACTGCTATGCAGCTTATTAATTGGCCCAAGCAGTTTGATGTTGTTGTAACTGAGAATATGTTTGGCGATATTTTGTCAGATGAAGCTGCGCAGATTACTGGATCTTTGGGCATGCTCGCAAGCGCCTCTTTAGGTGATGGCGTTGCTTTATATGAGCCCTCTCATGGTTCAGCGCCCGACATTGCAGGTCAGGGTATTGCTAATCCTTTGGCTCAGATTTTGTCGGTTGGTATGATGCTGCAATATAGCTTTGGTATGTCTGATGCTGCTGCCGATATTACTCGTGCAATCACCGAGGTGCTTGATGATGGCTGGCGCACCGGTGACATCAAGGATGATTCAACTCCTGCTGATAAAATTGTTGGTACCGTTGCGATGGGCGATTTAGTAGCAGCGCATCTGTAATATCTGATATCGGTGTCAATTTCACAGCGTAATTGTTTTAGATGTAAGGAGAATGCAGTGGCATTCGTTAAAAAGCCAGTAAAGGGTATGCAGGATTTCTTGCCCTCTGATATGCGCTTGCGTGAATCAATCATTTCTATGATTAAAGAGTCGTATGCGCTTTATGGTTTTATGCAAATTGAAACTCCCGTCATGGAACATTTGTCCAATTTGCAGTCTAAGCAGGGCGGAGATAACGAAAAACTCATCTTCCAAGTTTTGAAGCGTGGACGTGACCTTGATAAGGGCGTTCGCAAAGTTGTCGAATGCGAAGACTCTACGCAGGCTTCTCAACTGGTACGCGAAGAATGCTCTGACTCTGGCTTACGCTACGATTTGACGCTGCCGCTTTCTCGCTATTATGCATGCAATAAAGAGGATTTACCCAATCCCTTTAAAGCACTTCAAATAGGAAGCGTTTGGCGTGCAGATAACCCTCAGAAGGGAAGGTTTCGCCAATTCACTCAATGCGATATTGATATTTTGGGAGACAATTCCACGCTTGCTGAAATTGAATTGGTAAGCGCAACAAGCAATATGCTCTTAAAGATTTTGGAGCCTATTGATATTTCTGGTTTAACTGTTCATGTTAATGACCGTTCAATTCTGCGAGCTGCTGCACTTAAGGCTGGATTTCCTGAAGAGGCTGTTTCGTCTGTGCTTATTAGTTTGGATAAGTTTGACAAAATTGGCTACGACGGAGTTGAAGCTGAGCTTATCGCCAATGGTTACGATGAAGCGATAGCTAAGTCTTATGTTGCTTTGTATCGTGATCTTGATGCTGGTATTAGTTGCCAGGATTTCTGTGCTGAATTTGGCGAATTCTTAGACCCAAGTGTAGCTTCTAATCTGGATGAAATTATTAGCTGCGCAAAGACTATGGTAGGCGAGGGTATTAGTATTGTTTTTGATCCTACCTTAGTGCGTGGAATGGGATATTACACAGGTCCGATTTTTGAAGTGTCTGTTGATGGATATGGTTTCTCCATCGCTGGTGGTGGCCGTTACGACAAGATGATTGGCAATTTCTGTGGTGAAGATATTTGCGCAGTAGGCTTCTCGCTTGGGTTTGAGCGCATCATTACCATCTTGAAAGATTTTGGTGTTACCAAACCGCTTTCAAATAACGATTCCACAGTTTTCCTTATTGATAAGTCTGTGCCTCTCGAAAAGAAAATGAAAGTTTTAGAGGAAGCGCAGAATTTACGTTCACAAGGTAAAACTGCCAGTGTTCAACCTTTAAAAAAGAATGCAAAACGTCAAATTGCAGCCCTTGAATCACAGGGTTTTACTAATTTTGAAAAGGTGTATTCTGACTAAACCTCATGTATACGACGATTCTCTAGCTGTTTTATTGCGTAGAAGAAAAGCGGTCGTATAATGAAAAAATTCAACTAAATCTGATAGCTGGGCATTATAAGTAGTGTCCTTACGAAGAGAAAAAGGAAACGATGACTGACTTTATTAACAAGTACAGCATGCATTCCCACACTTGCGGTCAGCTCCGCAAGGAGGATGTGGGTACTGAAGTTACTCTGTGCGGTTGGGCTTGGCATAATCGCGATCATGGTGGTTTGATTTTTATCGACTTGCGCGATCGTGAGG
>CAVCRX010000011.1:33551-34410 GCA_963604935.1 Bacteroidaceae bacterium | reverse complement strand
GAGGGATACACCCAGGTTGTCGTTGATCCTGATTGCGTAAACTCTGACGATTTTGCTGCAGCAGAACATCTCGGTCGCGAATTTGTTCTAGAGATTACCGGAACTGTTCGCGCACGTGGTGAGGGTATGATCAATCCCAATATGTCCACTGGTGAGATTGAGGTCTTGGCTACTAAGTTAAGCGTTCTTAATACTTCGGTTACTCCTCCTTTCTCTATCGAGGATGGTATTGAAACCGATGAAACTACTCGTATGAAGTGGCGCTACCTCGATCTTCGTCGCCCTGAGATGTATAAGGCAATGAAGCTTCGTCATGTTGTTGCTCAGGCAATTCGTGGCGCCCTGAATGAGCGTGGCTTTATTGAGGTTGAGACTCCTATTCTCGCAAACTCAACCCCCGAAGGTGCTCGCGACTATCTTGTACCTAGTCGTCCTAACCCTGGTAAGTTTTATGCTCTTCCTCAGAGCCCTCAGCAGTTTAAGCAGATGCTTATGTGTGGTGGCATTGAGCGTTATTACCAGATTGCTCGCTGCTTCCGTGACGAGGATTTGCGTGCGGATCGCCAACCTGAATTTACTCAGGTCGACATCGAAATGAGCTTCGTTACCCAGGAAGATGTCATCACTATGATGGAAAATGTCATGGCTGAGGTATTAAAGGCTGCTGGCATTGAGCATGAATTCCCCTTGCAGCGCATGCAGTATCGTGAGGCTATGGATCGTTTTGGCTGCGATCGCCCTGACGTTCGCTTCGGTATGGAACTCGTTGACCTTACTGACATTGTTCGTGGCTGCGGTTTTGGTGTTTTCGCTAAGGCAGTTGAGGCTGGTGGTGTTGTTAAGTGCATCAATTGCAAGG
>CAVCRX010000011.1:23365-33541 GCA_963604935.1 Bacteroidaceae bacterium | reverse complement strand
AGGGTGCAGGTGACTGGTCCCGTGGCGAGATTGAGAAGCTTGCTGCAATTGCAGATGAAAATGGTGCTAAGGGTATGGCATGGATTGCCTTTACCAGTGACGGCAAAGAAAAATCACCAATCATTAAGTTTTTTGATGATGAGACCTACGCTGCCATCAAAGAGGCTGCAGATGCTCAGCCAGGCGACCTGCTTCTCTTTGGCGCAGATGACTATGAAGTTGTTTCTGCGGTTCTTTCCGCATTGCGCTTAGCTATGGCAGACCGCCTGGGCATTGAGCGCGATGGTCATGCTTTGCTTTGGGTTGTTAACTTCCCAATGTTCCGTTACGACGAGGAGCAGGGTAAGTATGCAGCCGAGCATCATCCCTTTACGCATGTCCTTAACGAAGACATGGACAAGATCGAATCTGATCCTCTGTCTTGCGGCTCATATTCTTATGACATTGTTATGGATGGTTTTGAGCTTGGTGGTGGCTCTATTCGTATCCACAACGCTGAAGAGCAAAAGCGTGTTCTTCGTCAGTGTGGCGTCTCTGAGGAGGACCTTGAACTCAAGTTTGGCCATTTGCTGCATGCTTTAGAGCTCGGCGCTCCTCCTCATGGCGGTATTGCTCTTGGTCTCGATCGTCTTATTATGCTTTTGGCTGGCAAGCAGTCTATTCGTGACGTCATTGCCTTCCCTAAGACTTCTTCAGCAAGCGATCCTATGACTGGTAGCCCCAATGCTGTTACGGGTAAGCAATTAAAGGAAGTAAATCTTCGACTTTTGTAAGGACTAAATCATGGGTCAGCGCAAGTATTTTTTCTTCGATTACGACGGAACACTTGCGGTTCCCCATACAAGATATATTCCTGAATCTACGCTTCGCACTCTGGATGTGCTCCAGAGTGCGGGGCATTTTGTTTGTCTTAATACAGGCCGTCTGCAATGTAATGCGCTTGACTATATAAGCAGTGTCGGTTTAAAAAACATTGTTGCTGATGGCGGGTATTCAGTCACACTTAATGGGCAGCTTCAGTGGATGCGCCCCCTGGATTTAGAGCCAGTGCAGGAATGCTTGCGTCGCTGTGATCAAGCAGGTATTCCTTGGTCGGTTACAGTTGCTAATGAGCTAAAACGATATTCAAGTAATCCCGATTTTGAAAAGATTGCAGGGGATTATTATGTGCCGACTATTTTTGATCCCGAGTTGAGCGTAGATAATTTAAGACAAGTTTTTAAAGCCTACATTCCTTGTGAGGTGGATCGAGCGCAAGATTTAGCTGATACTGGCTTGCTGGATGGCGTTCCTTGGGTTACCTATACCTCAAGCACTATTTTTATAGAACCAATGAGCAAAGATGAAGGCATTCGATGGGTTATGAAGCATTTTGATGCACCACTAGAAGATGTAGTTGTCTTTGGAGACGGAAAGAATGATCTTTCGATGTTTTGCCCGGAATGGACAAGTATTGCTATGGGTAACGCGCGTCAAGAGCTTAAAGAAAAAGCAGACTTTATTACCGCTGATTGTGACAAAGATGGAATCTATTTAGCCTGCAAGCATTTCGGCTGGCTTGAGTAGCAAAATACCGTAAGTGATCTTAGCTTTTGCTAACAAGAATCAAGAGTGCAGATTAGTTTTCTTCTTTGCTTACAAAAACACAGCCAAACGCCTCGGGTCCAATGTGGCTTCCGATTACGCAACCAATCTGCAGAGTGTTATCAACGTTAACCCCTTCTGCACTGATTTTCTTTACAAACTTATCGGTGTTTTTACGGCCGTAAGACCAGATGGCATAAAAAGGAAAATCTTCATCAATGCCAATCTTATTAACATGTTTAATAACGGCATTGATGGCCTTATTCATTCCCATTCCCATGCTAAGTAAAGATACACCCTCACCTTGTAGGCAAATGATGGGCTTTAATTTGGCGGCGTTTACTACAGTTGCTGCAGCTTTTGGAAGACGTCCGCCTTTTGCGAGGTAATCAAGGGTATCAAGACCCGCTACGCAGCGTACACGTTTTTTAACGCTATTGAGTGCTTCAACAATCTCTGGTGCGGTAGTTCCCTTATCCCTTAGTTGAGCTGCATAATCAGCCAGAATCATATTTGATGCTGTTGCGTTTGTTGAATCTACAATATAGATTCCATTTGCTCCGCAGAGCTCTTTTCCAAGTTCAGCACTTTGAATGGTGCCGCTTAGATGAGAATCAAGCGCAATGTAGATTACTTCATCACCAGCCTCAGCTGCCTTTTTGAAGTAATCCGAAAAAACAACAGGGGAGAGCTGAGATGTCTTAGGAAAGCCAGCACCGCTTTCGATGAGGCTATAAAACTCGTCAGGTTCAATAGTTTCGCCATCACGATACTCTTTCCCGCCAAGCAAGATAATCAAAGGAAGAACATCAATGCCATTTTTTGCGGCTTCTGAAGCACGATATTCTGAGGCTGAATCAACGAGTATGCGAATCATGTGGGTTACCACCTTGTGGTTTTGTTTTACGAATAAAACTTTTGACGTAAAGCAGACAATGTCAAACCTTATCAGCTGCCATAGTGAATTTTCTTAAAATTCCGCAGTTCTAAACGAATATCCATATTTTGCTTATTGCTCTATTGACTGTTTATATATTCTCAATTTAACATATGAACAAACAAGCATATGTTATGAAAGGCATATCCATGACTACGCATAATCATACTCATACTATTGATTTTGATATTCAGGCTGAACGGGAGCGCATCGCAGCCGAGGGTCAGCCAGAAGAAGAACTACTCTATGACTTGGCTGATCTTTTTAAGGTATTTAGCGATACGACACGTATAAAAATCCTTTTCGCGCTTATGGAAAAGGATCTTAATGTTGGTGAAATTGCTGACGCAATTGGAGCAAGCCAAAGTGCGGTTTCGCATCAGCTTCGAACACTCAAGCAGGCTCGATTAGTTAAATTTACGCGTTCGGGCAAAACCGTTACCTACTCCTTATCTGATGACCATGTTTATGTAATGCTAGCGCAGGGTCTTACGCATATCTGTGAGTAAAGTTCAGGCTATTCATTCCTATTTTGTTATTAGATATCGTTATTTTTAGGAGTAATGATGCAAGCCCGTTATAAATTGGAGAATCTTGGATGCCCGAATTGTGCTGCCAAGATGGAACTTGGAATTAATGCCCTTCCGGATGTTCAAAGTGCAAACGTTGTTTTTTTGACACAGGATCTTGTTTTAGAGGTAGAACCTTCTAAATTAGATTCGGTTCTTCAGCAGTCTCAGGAGATTATTTGGTCATATGAGGCTGATTGCAACATAGTTACTGAGCATTCTGAATCTGAGGAAATTAATAAAAAGCCAAAAAAGGAAAGTTTCTTTTCTGGAAATAAAGATTTTTATCGCGTGCTAGCGGGCACAATACTTTTTATTCTTGTTGCCGTTGCTGACAATGTACCAAAGCTTGATATTCCTGACCTGGGTGTTTTATGTCTTTATCTTGTTCCCTACTTGGTATTAGGTGGACCAGTTCTTTTAGATGCATTGGGAAATATTAAATCTGGTCATATTTTTGATGAAAACTTCTTAATGGGTATCGCAACTATTGGTGCTTTAGCTCTTGGCGAATATCCAGAGGCTGTTGCTGTTATGTGCTTCTTCCAAATTGGTGAGCTCTTTGAGGATTATGCCGTTGGTAAGAGTCGTAATTCAATCTCGGAAATGATGGATATCTGTCCGGAAACAGCTAATCTTGAACGTCATGGTCACCTTGTTGAGGTGAATCCATCAGAGGTTTCGGTAGGGGAGGTAATTGTTGTTAAGCCTGGCGAGCGCATTCCTATTGATGGTGTTGTTGTAGAAGGTAGCTCGGAGCTTGATACCAGCGCTCTTACTGGTGAAAGCCTTCCGATGGTGGTTAACGTTGATGCTACTGCTGCTAGTGGTTCTATTAATCTAAGCAGTACTATCAAGATTAGGACTACGAAGCCATTTTCTGATTCTACGGTGAGCCGAATTCTTGAGTTGGTAGAAAATGCTGCTGAAGAAAAGGCTCCAACGGAAAACTTTATTACTCGCTTTGCTCGTTATTACACACCTGTTGTTTGTGCTCTGGCCTTACTCGTTGCCCTGGTGCCACCTTTATTGTTTGCGCAAGATTGGGGTACTTGGATTGAACGTGCATTGATCTTTTTGGTTGTAAGTTGCCCTTGTGCTTTGGTTATCAGTGTTCCTTTGAGTTTCTTTGGTGGTATTGGTGGTGCCTCACGTAAAGGCATTATGGTTAAGGGCTCTAATTATCTTGAGATCTTAAGCAAAGTTGACACTATGCTTTTTGATAAAACTGGCACTCTTACGCAAGGTGTTTTTAAGGTTTCTCGTATTACGGCGAACAATTGCTCCAATGATGAACTTCTTGAACTTGCGGCTCATGCCGAGGCTTATTCGAATCATCCGATTGCGCTTAGCGTTCGTGAGGCATATGAAGGCACTTTGCTTGAATCAGGTAAAGCTACTGGCGGAATTGATTTATCTCGCATAGAAAATCTTGAAGAAATACCAGGTCATGGCATATCTTGCACCCTTGATTCTAAGAAGGTCTTTGCTGGTAATGCTCGTTTAATGCAGGCTGAAGGTATTCCTGTTCAAGAGCCAGCTTCGCAAGGAACCATGCTCTATATCGCATGTGATGGCGAATATATGGGTTCTATCGAGATTAAAGATGTGCTTAAAGAAGATACTAAGACTGCACTTACGGAGCTTAAGGCCCTGGGTGTGTCACAACGAGTGATGCTAACTGGAGACAGGCCTGAAGTTGCGCAAAACGTTGCTTCTGAAATTAATTTGACTGGATTCCATGCTGGATTATTGCCACAGGATAAGATCTCGTATCTTAAGAGCTACCTTGGTAAAGAGAATAAGAAGAAAGTGGCTTTTGTTGGCGATGGTATTAATGATGCCCCAGCCTTGATGACAGCTGATGTTGGAATCGCTATGGGCGCTATTGGTTCAGATGCTGCAATTGAGGCAGCAGACGTTGTCTTAATGGATGATAAGCCAAGTCGTCTTGTGGATGCTATTCAGATCTCTCGTAAAACCATGAGGATTGTTTGGCAGAATATTACCTTCGCTCTTGGTGTCAAAGTAATAATCATGCTTTTGGCGGTTCCTGGTATTGCAACTATGTGGCTTGCTATTTTTGGCGATGTTGGAGTAACGGTAATTGCGATTCTTAATGCTATGCGTACCCTGCGCGTCAAGAAGCATTAGCTACTAGATAACGTGCTTTTGTCTTGACTAAGGATTTCAGCGCATCTTTTCAGGACAAAAGCCTTCTATTGTCAAATGCAGGAAACTATTAAGAAATACTTTATACATCTAAAGGAAAACTTTTTAAGTATTGCTAAAGATTAATTACGTAAACCCTGTAATCTAAGGTTTAGCTAAAATTTTGCCGAATTCTATTGATATTTCCTTTTGACCTTTAGGCATAGTTAGGTCTGCCGCGCAAAGCGCCTGTTGGTGGCTTTGCTGCAAACGTCGAGAGGTAACTATGGATATTATTCAGCTAATTAACGATATTGATTCTTTTGTATGGGGCCCAGCAATGATTTGCTTGTTGCTTGGTTCCCATATTTTTTTGACGATCAGAACAGGCTTTATTCAGCGCAAGCTTCCTTTGGCTATCAAAATTTCTTTAAGCAATGGCTCTGGTGAAGGTGATATTTCTGGTTTTGGTGCATTAGCTACCGCCCTTGCTGCAACTATTGGTACTGGTTCTATTGTTGGTGTTGCCACCGCTCTTTTAACTGGTGGCCCTGGTGCTATTTTATGGATGTGGCTTACTGGTATCTTTGGTATGGCTACCAAGTATTCAGAAGTCTATATCTCTTTGAAATATCGCGTTAAAGACGCTAACGGCCAGATGGTTGGTGGCGCAATGTATGCTTGGCAGCGCGCATTTAAACGAGAAGACGGAACCACTCCTTGGTGGGCAAAGTTGGGTGCTGTTGCCTTTGCTTTGTTTACGGCCCTAGCTGCTCTTGGTATTGGTTGCGCGGTTCAGGCAAGCTCTATGACTGGCATTATTACCTCTGCTGGTGTTGATATTGATCCATGGATTATCGGCATTGTTATTGTTATCTTGTCGGCTATTCCCATTTTTGGCGGCGTTTCTTCTATCTCTAATCTTTGCGAGAAGATTGTTCCTTTTATGGCTATCGCCTATGCAGGCGGTTGTATTGTGATTTTGGTTATGAATGCCGCTTACATTCCTGAATCCTTCGCGTTAATTTTTGAATGCGCTTTCACTTCCAAGGCTGCTTTCGGAGGAGCTTTAGGTTCGGGTATTTTGGTTGCGCTGCAGTTTGGTTGTGCTCGTGGTTTGTTCTCTAATGAGTCTGGTTTGGGTTCTGCTCCCATTGTTGCTGCCGCTGCGCGTTCCGCCAATCCCTCTGAACAGGCGCTCATTGCTATGACAGGTACTTTCTGGTCAACAGTTGTGATTTGTCTTCTTACGGGTATCGTTCTTGTTTCAACGATGCTTGCTTACCCAGAAATCGGAAATGCAATTCTTGAAAATCCTGATGTCTGGACTGGCGCAAGCTTGGCTACTACAGCTTTCTCTAAGATTCCTGTTATTGGTTTGCCTATTCTGACTTTGGGCATGGTTTGCTTTAGCTACTCAACGATTATTGGCTGGTCTTATTACGGAAATCGTGCTGTTACTTATCTCTTCGGTGTAAAGGGTATTAAGCCTTATCAGGTTGTTTATGTTGGCGTAGCTTTCTTAGGCGCAATTGGTGTTGGCGATATTGCTTGGACGATTTCCGATATCACGAATGCGCTGATGGCTATCCCTAATATCATTGTTGTTTTGCTATTAAGCGGAGTTGTGGCTAAGGGAACCAAATACTTTGTTTACGGCAATCGTTTAACCGAGCAATATAAAGAAGAAGTTCCAACGGTAGAAGAAGCATAGTTTTTAAATGGACTATGTGGTGGGGATGCTCTTGTGAGAGTGTCCCCACTATTTTTTATCTAAGCCAATGGACTGTGGCTGAAAAAAGAGGCGCCTTGAGGGCGCCTCTAAAATTTGGGTTTATATATCGGGATTAGCTTATCGATATAGAATTATCTTTAAAGAGAATCGACATATTCGATAAGGTCGTTAACGGTTTCGAGACCCTCAGGTTCGCCAAAATCAATGTTGAGTTCATCTTCGAGAGCGCATATAAGCTCAACCATATCAAGAGAGTCGATATTTAAAGAGTCGAAGGTAGAATCGAGGGTGATGTCCTCGGGTTCGATATCGAGATTCTCGTTAAGAATTTCTTTAATGGTATCCAGAGTAGACATTATTATTTCCTTTCGCTGTGTAGCATTTGTTAACAATTTTTACTGCAAATGAAATTGAGGGCGACGTCCCATCATTCGTTCGCTAAAAGGTACTGTTTCCTTTTTGAGTTTCATGCCACTCATTGCTGCCTCGGCTTTTGCTCCTCCAGCACCAAGATTTTCTAATTCTTTAAAAATCTCTTCTTGGGTCATTTTGGGTGTATTTTCGCCAAAATCAATAGACAGTTTTGTTGGCATTTCGGTTTCCAGAATTTGAAGCGTATCAAAGCCAAGTGATTCATAAAGTTGCTGTTCATCGTCGCCGAAGCATTCAGTGAAAAGCGCCAATTTGTTTGAATCCGCATAGTCAAACAGAGGTTTCAGTAAGTTTTTAAAGGCGATTTCGGATGAATCTTTAGAAGCTACAGCAACCAAGTGTAGAAAATCTGCGCCACCAGTAAATTCTTCTTCCCAGCCAAAATCTGAAACAGGAGCCATGATGGCTTGTTGGCTAGTAATAAGGTAGCGATGATTGCTGTCTAGCGAGCAATGTTTCTCAGCGTATTTACATGCTTCACCTTCATAGTATTCGTTGTCGAATTCTTGCTCTGAATGACGATACGCAATGATTACCCCCGATCCATCAATCATGGAAAATACGCGTCCTTCTTTGCAGCCTAAATTAACGAGATTTGTATTTTTAAGAAGTGCGTATTCAGCTTTTTGTGAATCGTTGCATTTAATTCCATCAAGGAATGTCTTCATCCAGGGTTCATTGAGAGCTGCATTTGCAAGGAGTTTAGTAGCTTGTTCTTTTAGCTCTGTTTGGTCTGATGTAAGAGTAATGAGTCCAGGCAGTTGCATGCTGTTCCTTACTTATCTAAATTTACCGGCATCTTAGCGTGTAAACATTTTTAAACGCATTAGCTTATTGCTGTATGGCAAAACGCGTATGGGCAATTCTAACAGCTTAGACTTGTTGTATATCGACTTATACCGGCTGAAACAATTAAATCCCACTTTTCCACGCTTAATGCCCGTAGCGCTATTTTTTAATTCACCAAATTTCTTTTTGCTGATGGTATTAACAAAAACTTCAGAGCAAGAAACTTGGTTAATAATTTGCTGCTGAAAAGCTTCATTGTTTGAAAAGATATAGCAGGCAAAAGCTCTGCTATGTTTGGGGATGTTTTTAGTGAGACGGTAGTAATCGGCATTATTCCAGGTAATTATGGGAATAATAGGGCTCATTATTTCCTTGTTCGTTAAGGAAATATTTGAATTGCTTATTTTGATGATGCTTGGTTCGATCTTGAGATTTTCTTGGTCTTTCTTTCCGCCAAAGACTAGCTTTTTATCTGCCGCGCAATCATCGATGAACTTAGCTATTCGCGTGAAATCTTGTTTAGTAGGTATGTGAGGGTAATGGTTTGAGCGAAGAATGTCTTTGCCATAATAGCGGTGGAGGATCTTAACAATTTGCTCGATAAATTCTTCTGATACATCTTCATGGACAAAAAAATAGTTTGGGCTAATTTGCCCTTGAGAAGTATTGATGCAGTTGTCCAAAACGATTAATTCTGCTGCGTGCTTTATATCAGCGGTGTTATCGATAAAGCAAGGCGATTTGCTATCAAGTTCTAAGCATACAGGGCTTAAATGTTCGGCTGCCGCGTGTAAAACTGTCTTTGCATTTTCTTTACTGCCAGTAAAGAAAATCTTGTCAAACTCGCAATTAAGGGCCCAACTGCGAATACTTTCTGCATTTGGTAGGCAGTAGACATGACGGCTATCAAAAACCTCTTGGCATAGTTGCTTCAACAGTGAAGCTATGTTTGTGTTTGAGTAGTCAGGGCTAAGCACAACGCAATTACCAGCACATAAAGCATCGATTATAGGGATGAGTGTTGAATGGAGTGCTGCATTATCAGAGCCTAGAACTGCGACAAGGCCTAAAGGGCTTGGGTAGATTTTGCTGTTACTAGGTAATAGTTTTAACGCAGAGGAATTTTTTCGGGGTTTTGTCCAAGTTTGCAGATTGTTGGTACAGGTTCTAATCTCTTCATAAATTAAAGATAATTCGCTCGTATAAGCCGCAAAGGGAGTTTTGTCGAAATCTAGTTTTAGCGCATCTAAAATTTGAACTTCGTTCTTTTTAAGCCAGGTATGAAGCGTTTTGAGGCTTCTTGTTCGAAACTCAATTCCTTGCGTAAAGCCACCTTCGTAATAACTGCGGATCCGATTAATTATGTTTTGAACATCTAAATCGCAGGTGAAGGTGATTGCGTACGCCTCATCATTGCAGGAAGAATAAAACGATGGTACTAGCGAATCTGTTTTTTCATGCATGTTTATACCTAGATTCTTTAATCCAGCTCATTGATTTTATCGAGGTAAGGTTTTGTGAATTCGACAAAATGACGAGCTGCGGGTGATGCTGAAGCAAGGGAGGGGCAAGCGATTCCAAGCGTAATGCTCGAAGCTGGCTCTACGGGGATGCAGGCAATGTCAAAGTTTGTTCGTTTTGTAACAAGACTATTCATAATGCTAATGCCAAGGCCTTGTTCGATCATAGCCATGGTTGAAGTGTTTTCGATAGTGTCAAAAATTACGTTTGGGTGAATGTTGTAATCATTCAGTAGCTTTAAAGTGTCAATATCTTGTCCGCGTCCTGGCATAATAAATGCTTCATTTTTACAGGCTTCGATAGGGAAGGTTTCTTCGTTTGCAAGAGGATGATCTTTGGGCAAAACAGCTACCATCGGGTCTTCCGCAAGAGGCATCCAATCCCAAGTCATAGATTCCTCGTAACTAATAAAGCCTAAATCAACCTCTTTATTAGTAAGCCAAGCATCAATCTCTTGA
>CAVCRX010000011.1:17901-23355 GCA_963604935.1 Bacteroidaceae bacterium | reverse complement strand
CTCTTGATGAATACCCTCATTCATCTTGATGCGAATATTGGGGTAAATCTTATGAAATTCTTTTACAACACGGGGAAGCCAGTGGGTAGCAACGCTTGGGTAAGAACCGATAGTTACCGAACCAGTGGATAAACCCTTAACTTCTGCAGCTAATTGGAGAAGTCGATCTTCCTCGGCGATAATGGAGCGCAGTGCCCCCATGAGTTCTTCGCCTGCTTTTGTTGGGTAGACTCCACGCTTTGTGCGTTCAAGAAGAGGAAAGCCTAAGTCGCGTTCAAGTGCTGCAACGAGCTGGCTAACTCCAGAAGGAGTGTACGCCATAGCCTGGGCTGCTTTAGATAAGCTGCCTTCATCAACAGCTTGAATCATTGCTCGGTAACGTGCGGTCTCCATTTATCCCCAATCTAAACGTCTTATGTCGCTAGAGATATTAAGTGTTTCTTAAATTAAGAGCAATTATTAGTTTATACGTCTTATCTCACTACATATTTGCTGCATGCTTTATACTTTTGACTCTAAAAACACAAAGCTATGACTGCTTTTGAAGGGTTGTTATATGGATTTTCAGACTTGCTATGAACGCTGGTGCGCTAATGTTACTGATGAAGTTCTCGCAGAAGAACTTAAACTCATGCAAGGCGACAATGATGTAATTGAAGATGCTTTCTATAAGTCTCTTGAATTTGGTACGGCGGGTCTTCGTGGTGTCCTTGGTGCTGGCACTAATCGCATGAATATTTATACGGTTGGCCAGGCAACCCAGGGTATTGCTGATTTTTTGCTAGCTAAGGCTCGGGAAGAAAATGCTGAACCGCAATCGGTAGTTATCTGCTACGACTGCCGCATTAATTCTGAGTTATTTGCACATACTGCAGCTGCTGTGTTGGCTGCAAATGGTGTTAAGACTTATGTTTTTCCTCGCCTAGAGCCAACTCCAGCCTTGAGTTTTGCTACTCGTGAGCTTAGCTGTGGCATTGGTATTAATGTTACAGCTAGCCATAACCCTGCAAAATATAATGGTTATAAGGTTTACGGCCCTGATGGCTGTCAGATTGCAAGCGAAATTGCAGATTCCATCACTGAAGCAATCTCGCGTGTTGACATCTTTGACGATGTGAAAACTGGAGATTTTGATAACTTTTTAGCTAGCGGTCTTATTGAGTATGTCCCTGAGTCTTTGCTAGATAGTTTTATTGAAGCTTGTCTGAAGCAGAATATTGCCCCTGAATCTTCTTTGCAGGATCCTCTTAAATTAGTATATACACCGCTTAATGGTACTGGTTTAGAAACGGTTAGCCGTATTCTTAAAGCGGTAAATATTACTGATGTGCATGTTGTTCCCGAACAGGCAAATCCTGATGGGAATTTCCCTACTTGTCCTTCTCCAAATCCCGAGAATCGAGATGCGCTGGAATTAGGAATCAAGCTTTGCGAGGAAGTTCATCCTGATTTGCTTCTTGCTACCGACCCTGATACCGATCGTGTAGGCGTAGCAGTTAAAGATGGTGATGACTATCAGTTGATTTCTGGCAATGAAATGGGTGTTCTTTTACTCGACTATATCTGTCGTATGCGCTCTGAATTTGACTTAATGCCAGAAAATCCAGTAGCAGTTACTACTATAGTTTCTACCAGTATGGCTGATAAGGTTGCCGATCATTACGGCGTAGAAATGCGCCGTTGTCTTACAGGATTTAAATATATTGGTGGAATTATTGCTGAGCTTGAGGCTGATGGACATCCCGAACGTTACGTTTTTGGTTTTGAAGAAAGCTATGGCTATTTAGCTGGTACCCATGCCCGCGACAAGGACGCAGTCGTTACCTCAATGCTTATTTGTCAAATGGCTCGCTACTATCGCACTAAGGGAAAAAATCTTTATTCAGCTATGCAAGACTTATACGAAGACTATGGTTTCTATCGAAATCGTACCTTGAGCTTCACTTTTGAGGGAATCAGCGGATCTCAGAAGATGGCTAATCTTATGGCACGGTTCCGCAATGAGCCTCCTCAGAGTATTGCCGGTTTAAAGGTTGAGCAGGTTTTGGATTACCAGCAAGGCATTAATGGTCTTCCGTGTGCCAATGTTATTGAGTTTGACTTAGAGGGTAATAACAAGGCAATTATTCGTCCTAGTGGTACTGAACCAAAGATTAAAATCTATGTCTTTAGCGTTGGTCAGTCTGCGGAAGAAGCTGATGTTCTCAATCAGCATATCGGTGACGCTATGAGCGCTTATATGGCCTAAGGGGAGTTTATGGCTGAAGATCGTTATCGCTATATTTCTGTAGACTCGGCTTCTGATGACGAGGAGCTTATTGTTGTTAGTGCTGAGTCTATTGCTTCTAAAGAACCTGAACCTTCTAGTTCTTTAGAAGGAAGCTTTGCGGATAGCTTTGCTTCAGCTGCTTCTTTCATGGACGATCATCGAGTTCAAAGTTATGATTTTAATACAGCGGACCAGAATGAAGATTCTCGTGCTGAGCTAGATAAAAGCTTTGAGCCCTCTAAAGTTGCAGCTCAAGATTCAAGTGAAGATGATTTAAAGCCAGAGGTTCCTTTTCTCAAAATGCAGCGAATCATTTTGGCTGTCTTAGCTGTGTTGGTTATTGTATTTGTTGTGTATATGCTTTCCGGTTGCTCTACACAAGACAAGAGTACACAAAATGAAGAGCGCGCCACTAATAAAGTTATCTTGCAATACAGTGTGTCAAACAATAAATCCAAGTCAGTTAAAAGTTCTGCCTATGATGTATCGGGCGATGGCAAACTTGATACGGTAAAGCTTAAGCCTGTTTTAAAAAAGAATTGGCAAGGTACGAGCTATCTTAGTGAGCTCCAGTTAATTATTAATAAGAAAAAAGCTATTTCGTTTACAACAGCAAAGCACTCCTATTTGTCTAAGGTTAGCGATGTCAATTTGAAGCTTATGGATCTTTCCGATGGCTCCAAATTCCTCTATGTCAGCGCACGTGATCATGACGAAGAAGGCTTCTCTGGTGTTTATAAGGTTGAGAAGAATAAGGCAATTCCAGTAATTACAAGTTATTCAGATACTGAGTCGCTTTGGTCTCCTATTGCTCAGATGAAAAACTACAACATGAGTGCCCAAGCGGTTGGGGATTGTGTTCAGATTACCGTCGACTTTACTTGTTACGCTACTGGTTTGACTAAGGCAACATTTGAATTTAAAAGCCGCGACGGTTCCTTATCGCTAGAAAATGATGAAGCGGTATCTTTTTCTTATCGCTCACTTAATGCTCATTCGTATGACACGGCTTCTTTAACAGCTGCTCGGAGTTTTATTGTTTATCGCGAACGAGACCTGCAGTCTTATCCTTTTGAAGTTTCTCCTGGTGAAACTTGCACAATTGAGTCTATTGCTCTTGATAACGATAAACTTCTGTTTAAGGTGAAGGTGAATGATAACGAAGGTTGGATAGCTAATCCAAGCTATGGTTCCCAAACCTTATTCGAGGAAACTTCAACTACCGATAATTTTGACGAAGAAGCATCAGATGCCTAAATAGGCCTTGAATACTCTTTGCTTTATCGGCTGCAAGAAATTTAAATAACTTCTTGCATATAAGTAGTGTTTTGGTATTATGTAACGGCTGTAAAACAAGTGAAGGAATTCTTCCACCTGTTTCGGTGCCAAAATGGTTACTGATGGGTCAACTTTTTAGTCATAAGACTTTAGTTTGACCCGCAGGTATGCGGGTTTTCTTATTTGTTACAGCAATTTTTAGACCTTAGTATTTGCCAAATAGTAAGGTTTGTTTACGAAGGAGGTGGGCACCATAGCTGCTCAAGAGCCACGTCTCAATGGTGCGATTCGAGCTCGTGAGGTTCGTCTGATTGACTATGATGGATCTCAGCTTGGTATTTGTCGCATCGAGGAAGCTCAGCGTGTCGCTGATGGCAAAAACCTTGACCTGGTTGAAATCGCCCCTCAGGCGGATCCTCCAGTTTGCCGAATCATGGATTATGGCAAGTTCAAGTATGACCAGGCTATTCGCGCCAAACAAGCTCGCAAAAAGCAGAGCAAGGTTGAGGTCAAGGAAATGAAGTTCCGCCCAAAGATTGATGTGGGCGACTACACCACTAAGAAGAAGCACG
Source organism: Bacteroidaceae bacterium (assembly GCA_963604935.1). GTDB lineage: Bacteria > Actinomycetota > Coriobacteriia > Coriobacteriales > Eggerthellaceae > Anaerotardibacter. Next base: position 19,236 of record CAVCRX010000011.1, on the reverse strand, counting down.
TTCTGCGCTTTCTTGAAAGTGGATCCAAGGTCAAAATCACCATTATGTTCCGTGGTCGCGAAATGTCGCATCCTGAACAGGGTTTGACCATTTTAGAGCGTCTTGCTGACGATCTAAAGGACGTTGCGGTTATCGAAAATCAGCCTAAGATGGAAGGCCGCAACATGCATATGCTTATCGCTCCTTTGCCTTCAGCAGTGAAGAAGAAGGACAAAAAGGAAGATTAGGGAAAGGAAAACTAATGCCTAAGATGAAGACCCATAAGGGCACCGCAAAGCGCTTCCGCGTTACCGGTTCTGGCAAAATCATGCGCTCCAAGGCTTACAAGAGCCACATCCTCACCAAAAAGAGCCAGAAGCGCAAGCGTAATTTCCGTCATGAAACTGAAGTTGCTAAGTCTGACCAGAAGGTCATCGCTCGCAACCTTGGTCTTCGATAGTAGTAAGGGAGATATAACATGCCTCGTGTAAAGCGTGCAGTTCATGCTCATAAAAAGCGTCGTACCATTCTGAATCGTGCAAAGGGTTACTACGGTGCTAAGAGCCGTTCTTACCGTGCCGCCAAGGAACAGGTCCAGCACTCCCTTCAGTACCAGTACCGCGATCGCCGCAACAAGAAGCGCGAGATTCGTCGTCTCTGGATTACTCGTATTAACGCTGGTGCTCGTCTGAATGGTATGTCTTACTCTACCTTCATGAACGGCTTGAAGAAGGCTGGCGTTGAGCTTGACCGTAAGGTTCTTTCTGATATGGCTATCAACGACGCTGAGGCTTTTGCAGCACTCGTTGAGATTTCCAAGAAGGCTCTTGCTTAAATAAGCTTTTCTTTCCAGAATTTTTACAAACTCCAGTTCGTATGAGCTGGAGTTTTTTTATTGCTCTACTTTATGGCTAAAGTTTAGATTAGTAACTAGAAATAATTAACTAACGCCAGGGATCTTCTTCATAGCTTTGCGCGGAAAGATTTCCATCATGGTAATCAGAGTAGGGATCATAGAGGTCATCGTCTTCGTTAGCATCTAGGCGAAGATCAGTTTTTTTGTTTGTGCTGCGTGTGGCTAAAGGAGTTACTTGTTCTTTTAGCGTGAAGCGCGGTTTTTCTTTGCTTTGCATGAATCCCTGCTATCCTTAATGGCTCAAAGCTTTAAGCTTTTAATGCCTATCTTGTTAGGTTTATTTTGAAATTATAGGGAAAGGGTAGGCTCTTGAAGGTAACAAGGGTTGAAGAAACTGACGGCGTTTTGACGCTTAAGATTGATTTAAATGCTATGGAAGTGGCTGAAGGTTTTGATAAAGGCTTAGACCTTTTGGTTCAGCAGCTTGGTTTCTCTAATAT
>CAVCRX010000011.1:461-17891 GCA_963604935.1 Bacteroidaceae bacterium | reverse complement strand
GAGTTATTCCTAAGCCTAAATACACGCTTTCTGACTATCAGCCTTTCGAGGTTAAGGTTCCTGTAAAGCCTGAGGTTACTGAAGAAGATATTGATGGCCAGATTCAGCTTCTTGCAATGGAAGTCGCACGTGCTCGCGCTATAGATAACAACGAAGATCCAAGTCAGGCACAGGCAGCTGCTATTACCGACGAATGGGTTCAAGAAAACTTATCTGAGATGGGTATCAAGAGTGTTGTTGAATTGCGTGAGTCTTTCCGCAGGCAAGCTTCTAATGTTTTAGGCGATCAGTTTGAGCAGTTTTTTATGGCTGCTGTTATGGAGCAATATTCCAAGCGCCTTGAGGGCGAAATTTCTGAATCTATGCAAGCGGCTGTCGCAGAAGATTTGTGGCAATCACTTGTGAGTCAGCTTGAACAACAGGGTAAATCTATCGAGTATTATCTTGCCGAGCAGGAGCTGACTGAAGATGAGGTTCGTGAAACCTTCCGCGGTCAAGCTTATGCTCAACTTTTGCAAGGATTTGTATTGGATGCTATCTATGCCCATGAAGATATTAAGGTTGAAATGCCTGATCTAATGAAGCTCCTTCATCAAATGGCGCCCGGTGGGGAAGAGGAATATTTCAATATGATGCAGGAAACAAAACGAACCTTCTTATTGATGGAGGGCGCTGAGCGTGCAAAAGCACTTGAGTGGATTCATGACAATATCAAGGTGGCTGAATAAGTCTTCGTTCTAATACCGGCTTTACAGTTTTGCATTTTTAAGTGTCCTACATATCTCTGTCTTTAGGAGCACTCTCATCGTTTGCGGTAGGGTGCTCTTTTTGCTGCCTTGTCTCTTTTAAGTGTTAGCCCAGGATAAGTAGGCTATACTTAGAAGCTGAACACGTTCATGGTGACGTGAAATATAAATCTTGTCGTGTTTGGGCTTGAGGGGTTAGCTCTTTTGGCTAAGTGAATTGCCTAAACACAGAAGGCGGTGATTTTAATGGCAGCACCTGCAACACTTCATCAACGTAATATTGTTTTAGTTGGACAAGATGGAGCTGGAAAAACTTCTTTGGCGGAAGCTATGCTCTTCGTTTCGGGAAAAACCAGCAGAATGGGGACCACACACGACGGTAAGTCTTATCTCGATTACGATGACGAAGAAATTCGTCGTCGCTTCACTCTTGGAACTTCAATAGCGCCAATTCCTTATAAGGATTACAAAATTAATCTACTTGATACTTCAGGCCAGCCTGATTTTATTGGTGACACCCTATGTACAATGGCTTCTGCTGAAATGGCTATGTTTGTAATTGATGCGGTTACGGGCCCTCAGGCTATGCATAATCGTCTATGGCATGAGGCTGAACTCATGCGCTTAAGCCGCAGCATTTATATCAATCATATCGATCGCGAGGGTGCTAATTTTGATCTGATCATGGCTCAATTGCATGCACGTTACGGTTCTCGTCTTGGTGCGGTTACTATTCCTATTGGGGTAGATAAAGACTTCAAAGGCGTTATTGATGTTTTACGAGGCAAAGCACGCTACTTTGATGATGATTCTGAGCGTGTTGAAGATATCCCGCAAGAGTATCAAGATGCCTACGATACTGCCCGAGAAAAGCTTTGTGACCTCGTAGCTGAGGCTGACGAAGATTTGATGATGAAATATCTTGATGGGGAAGAACAACTTACCCAAGCTGAGTTGGAGCAGCTTCTTGATCAGGCGATTGCTCAGGAGCTTTTTATCCCTGTTTATGTTGGCTCTACAGTTATTAAACAAGGTATTCAAAATCTTATGGAAGATATTTGTACCTACTTTCCTCATCCGCGTTCTCATGGTGCCTATCCATTGGCTGATGGCGGTTCTATCTCGGTTGATGAAACGGGAATTCCTGCTGGTGTTGTATTTAAAACAATTTCGGACCCTTATGTTGGCCGCCTTAGTTTTATCAAGGTGCTTTCGGGCTATTTAGAGCCAGGTCAAGAACTTATTTGTTCTCGTACTGGTCATAAAGAGCGCATAGGTCATCTTTATGTAATGATGGGCAAAGAGTCAGTTGATGTTAAGTCTGCAAAAGCGGGCGATATTATTGTTGTACCTAAGCTTGGTGAGGTTAAAACAGGGGATACCTTATCCCTTAAAGGAGATAAAACAGTACAACCCCTTAATTTGCCTCGCCCGCAATATCCTGTTGTTCTTGAGGCTAAGAATCGTGCTGACGAAGATAAACTTGGCACCTTCCTCGCTCGTCAAGCTGAAGTCGATCCTACCCTCAAGCTCTATCGCAACGAAGAGACTGGCCAACAGGTACTCTATACGATGGGTGACCTACAGGTTGATGTGCTACTAAATAGACTTCATTCACAGCTTGGTATTGAGGTTGAACAAAAACCAGTCCGAATTGCTTATCGCGAAACAATTCGAAAAGAAGCACAAGCTCAAGGCAGGCATAAGAAACAAACAGGAGGTTCCGGTCAATTTGGTGATTGCTGGCTAAAGATTACGCCTAACCCAGGTGCTGGCTACGAATTTGTTAACGAGGTTTTTGGTGGCCATATTCCCAAGAACCTTATTCCCGCTGTTGACAAGGGTGTTCAGGAAACCATGGCGGAAGGCCCCGTTGCGGGATATCCCATGGTTGATGTTAAGGTCACTTGCTTTGATGGTTCATATCATGCGGTAGATTCTAACGAAATGGCCTTTAAGGCCGCCGCACGTATTGCTTTTAAAGCGGCCGTTGAACAGGCAAATCCTGTTATTCTTGAGCCTTACTGTGAATTGAATATTGTTGTAGGTGAAGCTTACGCAGGAGCGGTGATGGGCGATATTTCAACCCGCCGCGGAAGAATTATTGGTACCGATTCAACTGATGATGGTGAAACAATTGTTGTTGTTCGAGTTCCTTACGCAGAAGTAATTAGCTATACAAAAGATTTACGTGCAATCACAAGGGGCTCAGGATCTTATTCGCTTTCTATGGTTGATTACGAAGCTGTTCCTCATGAGATTCAGCAAAAACTTGTTGAAGAGCATAAACTAGAAGCCTAAATTTTGTTCAAGTTAAACTGGCTGTAAAAGTGGCACTCATTTCATGGGTGTCACTTTCTTTGATACTAGGTTAATCCTTTTGTGCAAAATGGCTCTTATGAGTTGCTTTGCGTTAAAATTTGTCTTCGTATATTTGCGTTTTAATTTTCGCTATAAGGAGTTTACATGTGCGGAATCGTTGGCTTTGTTGGTCGAATTCCTGCTAAGGACGTATTGCTTGAGGGCTTAAAAAGACTCGAATACCGTGGTTATGATTCAGCTGGTATTGCTGTTTTGAATGAATCTAAGATAGAGGTTGTTCGTAGGCTCGGTAAGGTTCGTAATCTTATCGATAGTATTAGTGAAAATGATTGCAATGGTTTTTGTGGCATAGGCCATACACGCTGGGCTACTCATGGTGCCCCTTCGGAGCGTAATGCCCACCCTCATACTTCTTGTGGAAATGATATCGCTGTTGTTCATAACGGAATTATTGAAAACTTTGCAGAGCTGCGCGAAGAACTAGAATCTCGTGGTCATGTTTTTGCTTCTGACACTGATACCGAAGTTGCAGCGCATCTTATCGAAGAGGCCTACGATGGCGATTTGCTTGCAGCTGTACGCGTTGCTACCTCTCGTATGATTGGCGCTTATGGCTTAGCAGTTATTTCCCAGGACGAGCCTGGATCTATCGTTGTTACGCGTAAAGATTCTCCTATTGTTTTGGGCGTTGGCAGCGAAGGTTCTTATCTTGCTTCCGATATTGTTGCTCTTATTGATGCGACTCGTGATGTTGTTATTCTTGAAGATGAACAATATGCCGTAATGCGTGAAGATGGAATTAGCTATTTTGATGCAGAGGGTAACAAAATTGAGCCCGAGGTTACGCATATTGACTGGAGCTTAGATGCCGCCGAAAAGGGTGGCTATCCCGATTTTATGCTCAAAGAAATCCATGAGCAGCCTCGTGTGGTTCGTGATACCTTGTCTGGTCGTTTCTCTGGTACCGAAATTACCATCGATGAGCTTTCTTTGACCCGCACCGAGCTCAATTTTATTGATCGTGTTTATATTATTGCGTGCGGAACCTCTTACCATGCAGGTCTTATTGCTAAAGATCTTATTGAGGCTTGGGCTCGCATTCCTACAGAAGTAGAGGTTGCCTCCGAATTCCGTTATCGCAATCCGATTATCACTCCCACCACATTGGTTGTTGCCGTCTCTCAGTCGGGTGAAACCGCTGATACGCTTGCTGCCATTCGAGATGCTCGTATTAAGGGCGCAAAGGTGTTTGGTATTACAAACGTTATTGGCTCTAGGGTTGCTCGTGAATCCGATGGTGTTATTTATACAAAAGCCAATAAAGAGATTTCCGTTGCATCCACTAAGAGCTTTACTGGCCAGGTAGTAAGCCTTACTTTGCTTGCTATGTTGCTTGCTCGTAGTCGCGGTAAATTCAATCAGGCTCAAACTCGTATTCTTTTCAGTGAGCTTGCAGACTGCGCTGATGCGATTGAGCGAGTTTTGCAGGATACCGCTCAAATTAAAGACGCTGCTTCGTTATTTGAAGGTCGCGATTCAGCATTCTTTATTGGACGCGGAATGGGTGCTGCTACCTGCTATGAAGGCGCCCTAAAGTTGAAAGAAATTAGCTACGTTCATGCAGAAGCTTACGCTGCTGGCGAAATGAAGCATGGCCCTATTGCACTTATCGATGAGGGTTTCCCAGTGGTTGCTGTGGCTACTCAGAGTCCCATTTATGACAAGGTTATTAGTAATCTAAAAGAATCTGAATCACGTGGCGCTTCAATTATTGCGATTGCTACAGAGGGTGACGAATCAATTAAAAATTTAGCTGATAAGGTTATCTATATTCCTAAAGTTCGTGATTCCTTTATGCCTATCGTTGCTAGTGTTCCTTTACAGCTACTTGCTCGTGAAGTTGCTGTAGCTCGTGGCTGCGATGTTGATCAGCCTCGAAATTTAGCTAAGTCGGTTACGGTGGAGTAATTGATGAATGAGCTTGGTTCTTTAAATAGCATTAACGAACAGCAGCAAAGTCAAGACGATAAGGTCTTGATTGGGGTAAATGTTGTTGATCTTGATCGCTTACAGGAAAAGCTCATTCGTAGACCAAGTTTGTTTACCTATTGTTTTACTCAGGCTGAGCAGGAAATTTGTAATGCAATGCCTCAGCCGCAGATGGGCTACGCTTCTCGATTTGCGGCTAAACTTGCAGTTTGTAAAGCATTAGGGATTGAGCGCGGTACGTATATCTGTCCGCGCTCAATCGAAGTTGTTCAAACTTCAAAAGGTAGACCTAGTGCAAAGCTTTCTGGTGTTGCAGCTTTATTAGCAAAATCTAAGGGTATTATCGAGATTCCTCTTAGTTTTTCATACACTCATTCAGAGGCAGTAGCTTGTGCTATGGCTATTACACAGAGTTCTATTATTAAGGCAAAAGAACGAATTGATCAAAAGCAGGAATTAACTAAGCAGTTCCGTAAAGCGCGCGTTTTGCTTGATCAGCTTGAGGGTCCAGATGTTAAGCCCGAGCAAGAATCGCTTCCAGGAATTCGCTAGAGGGGGATTGGAAATGTACTATTACGACCGTTTTTCTAAGTACGTTAAAACATATTCAGACCAAGATTTAGCATCTTGGCTTCCATTTCCTGCTGAGGATTCAAATAAGTATTCCCGCGGTAAGGTAATTGTTGTCGCGGGTTCTGCAAGCTATCCTGGTGCAGCGGTTATGTGTTCTAAAGGAACTCAGCTTTCAGGTGCTGGTTATACCGAAGTATTTACAGCAAAGCGTAACGTTCCTCTTATTCAGACTGCGCGTCCATCATTGGTTGTCCGTTCGTTTAAGAAGCTTGATTGGAATGCTCTTCCTGGATATCACCATAATGGAGCTATTGTTTTTGGCCCAGGAATCGAGGCCGACGATGAGCGAGCTAAAAAGCTTCTTAAAAATTTAATTGATTACTGTCCTTCTCCTTTATTGATTGATGGTGGAGGATTTGATCATCTGCCAACCGAAGAATTTCATCGAGCCATGCGCTTACGTGGTGAAAAGGGCTTGCCTACCGTCTTGACGCCTCATCCTGGTGAGGCTGCGCGCTTGGGAGTTCCTATGGGAATCGATCCGCACGACGATTTTGAGCGAATGGCTTTGGATTTGGCTGATTGCTACAAAGCCATCGTAGTTCTTAAAGGTCCTAATACTACAATTGCAAATTCTGAGGGATATGTAACGGTAACCGAAGGTACTTCGGCACTCGCTAAGGCTGGAACTGGTGACGTTCTAGCTGGCTTTATTGGTGGCTTTTTGGCACAGGGTATCGATTCCTTTAAAGCAAGTCTTTTAGGAGTTGTCTTGCACGCTCGTGCTGGTCTTATTGCTGCAGATTGCTTTGGTCAAATTTGTGTTTGTGCAGATGATCTATTAGATATGTTCCCTACTGCGATAATGAATTTGGCAGAGCAAGCAAGCGAGGACATGCAATATGAGTAAGAGCGAACAGGTTTCGCTGTTTGATGCAATCGAATCTTCTGAAGTTAATCTTTCTGTTCAAGAAAGAATCGAGCAGCTACGTCGCGAAATAGAACAGCATACCTATAACTACTATGTTTTGGATGCACCCACTATTTCAGACTCTGCATTTGACTCGCTTATGCGCGAACTCCAAAAGCTTGAGAAGGAACATCCTGAATTCTTGGACCCTTCTAGCCCAACGCAGCGTGTTGGCGGAGCTGTTGATTCTTCGCAGTTTAGCGCCGTTGTGCATGAGCAGCGTATGTATTCGCTTGATAACGCTATGTCACTTGAAGAGCTAGACGCTTGGATGGATCGCGTAGAGTCTTCTCTTGGATATTTGCCCTCTTTAGTGGCTGAATTAAAAATCGACGGATCTTCAATTGCTCTTTCGTATGAGGAAGGGAAGCTCGTTCGGGCTGCTACGCGTGGAGACGGAACAACCGGCGAAGATGTGACTGTTAATGTCCGAACAGTAAACGATGTTCCTCTTCGTATGCTTGAGCCTGGCTTGGTGGATGTTTTAGCTGATAAACTCGAAGTTCGTGGTGAAATCTATATGCCAAAAAAGAGCTTTGAGTTTTTAAATAAGCAAAATCATGCCCTAGGTAAGCCAGCTTTTGCAAATCCTCGTAATGCCGCAGCAGGAAGTCTGCGTCAAAAGGATCCTTCGGTCACTAAGAGTCGCGATCTTGCGACCTTTATGTATGCAATAGCGGATCAACGTGCAATTTCAGCTCAAGGTCAATGGGAGCTTCTTCAATGGCTCAAACGTTCGGGCTTTCATGTAAACCCTGACGTGCAGCAGTGCTCGACACGTTCAGAGGTGCATGAATTTTGCAAAAAATGCTTGGATATGCGCTCTGATTTGCCTTATGACATTGATGGTGTAGTAGTAAAAATTGATTCTTTTGCACTGCAGGATGAATTAGGTTTTACTGCGCGTGCTCCACGATGGGCAATTGCCTATAAATTTCCACCAGAAGAAAAAACGACCATTCTTCGTGATATTACTGTTCAGGTTGGGCGTACGGGCGCCTGTACGCCAGTAGCGGAACTTGATCCTGTTTTAGTTGCTGGGTCGGTAGTTTCTCGTGCAACGCTACATAACGAAGATGAAGTCCAGCGTAAAGATGTACGTATCGGAGATACGGTAATTGTCCGAAAAGCGGGCGATGTTATTCCGGAAATTCTTGGGCCTATCAAAAACTTAAGGCCGCATAATTCCTCAGTTTGGAAAATGCCTGCCTCATGCCCGAGTTGCGGCTCCGCTTTGGTTCGCGAAGCGGGAGAGGCCGCATATCGCTGTGTAGCCATTGATTGTCCTGCTCAGGCTTATGAGCGTTTAATTCATTGGGCAAGTCGCGATGCTCTAGATATTGAGGGCCTGGGCGAAGAAATTATCAAACAGCTTATTGATCATGCTTACGTTAAAGATGTAGCTGATTTTTATGAATTGAATTTTGAAACCCTTAGTACCTTAGAAACTGGTCGCAAAAACAAGCAGGGTGAAGCTGTTGTTTTAGGCGGTGTGATTGCGAGCAAGATTCTTGAGCAGATTTCACTTTCTAAGACAAAAGATTTTTCTCGTGTATTGTTTGGCTTAGGTATTAGACATGTAGGCAAAACTACCGCCCAAATGCTTTGCAAGATTTATCCCAATATTGATGCTCTGAATAAAGCCTCTGTTGATGAGCTTTCTCGGATTGAAGGTATTGGGCTTATTATGGCTCAGAGTATTCGTTCTTTTCTTGATAACCCTGACAATAAGCGTGTTATTGCTAGGCTTCTTGCGCTTGGTTTTACTATGCAAGAAACGGTTTCTGAACTTCAAAAGCCTCAAACGCTTACTGGTTTTACCTTTGTTCTTACAGGTACTTTAGTTGAGTCTGGACTATCCCGAAACGAAGCAGGAGATGCTCTAAAAGAATTCGGTGCAAAAGTAACAGGCTCCGTTTCTAAGAAAACTAGCTACGTTGTTTGCGGTATGGACGCTGGCTCCAAGCGAGATAAGGCTATTTCATTAGGTGTTCCAATACTTAATGAAGGACAGTTTTTGGAGCTTATTAAAGAGGGCTCCATAGATAATGCTTTAGCTGTAAGTTCAGACGGAATCTTTTAGGAAATTTGTATATTATGGCTAAGATTCGTTTGGATGATTTGCTTGTTGAGTTGGGCTACTTTGAAAATCGAGACCAAGCTCTTCGTGCGGTAATTGCGCATGAGGTTCGTGTTGATGATGTATATGCAACAAGTGCTGCCTTAAAAGTAAAGCCTGATTGTGACTTATATGTAAAAGGAGCAAAGCGTTTTGTCTCTCGTGGCGGTTTTAAGCTTCAAGGAGCGCTTCAGTATTTTCAACAGTCGTGCGAAGGTCTTAGCTGTATTGATGTTGGTTCTAGTACAGGCGGATTTACGGATTGTATGCTGCAGGCTGGGGCAAAAAGCGTTGCCGCGGTTGACGTTAATTACGGGCAACTAGCGCATGAGTTGCGCGTTAATCCAAAAGTTAAAGTGTTTGAGCGCACTAATATTCGAACAACAAAGCCTGAGGATTTGGGTGCGCCTTTCGACTTGATAGTGTGTGATCTAAGCTTTATTGGAATAGCTGGTTTGGCTCAAGTTTTTGCAAACCTTGCTAAGCAGGGGAGTGTTTTTATCGGATTGATCAAGCCTCAATTCGAAAGCAAGCATGATGAGACAGAGCGTGGTTTAGTTACCGATAAAGCTGTTCAGGAACGTGTTATTCAAGAAGTTATAGAAGCTCTTAGTACTGTTGGCTTCAAGATTGATGGTGTTGTAGAAAGCTCTATTACTGGTCGCAAGCGTGGTAATACTGAATTCCTCGTTCGTGCTGTTTATCAGGGAGTAACTCAGGCTTAAGCATCAAGCGAGGATTAATTACTTCTTCCAAAATCGCCTCAAGCGTGAGGGCATTAAGTGACTTATGGCCGGTGTGTGCCAAGATATTTGAAATATTTCGTTTAATAGAGCTTTCACTCATGTTGAGCTGAGAGGCGATTTCTTTTCTTGTTAAGCCTCTACATGCCAGTCGTATGATTTGTTGTTCTTGTTTTTTGAGCTGATTCAAAATTTTAGCTAGAGGTTTTAATTCCGGATGCGTTTTGTAGCCAGCGGAACTCATTTGTATTAGATTAACAAGCTCTTTGGTTTTTATATCCAGATGAGCAATACCTGCTGCACCTATTTTGTCGAGCATATTTAATAACAAGCCGTCATATGAATTCGTGAGTACCAGGATTTTAGCTTTAGGATATTTAGCAATTATCTTTGTTAAAACTTGTAAGTCATCATTTGGATTTGTGTTATCAAAGACAAAGAGTATTACAAGTTCAGAATAGGTTTCTTCGTTGTAGTACTTGAAGTTTTGATCAAGGTCTTTTTCTTGCAGTATTCGCATTGATGCTTGCTCTTTTAAAAGGTACTCAAGAGCTTTTTCTCTAATTTGATTTTTGTCTCTTATTGCAATGTGCATCATTTCACCCTTTTCTTAGATTTGTAAGGAAAATGCTAGGGAAGGGCTTGGAGTGATAACGGACTTTCGTAAGAGAGAAATTGGATTTTTATCTACTTAAGTTCCGCTTAATCTGTGACAGAAAGAAGAACAATTGCGGAAGCTGAGATTTTAAGTTTGCTTACTTCAGGCATGTGTACTGAGATGTTTGCATTCGTTTTAATTTTTAAGGCTAAGTTTTCTTCTTTACTCATTTGATTTATTCCTATCTGGTAGGCTTAGTTCGCACATAAATTGAGTACTTAGGTACTTTTTAGGAAGGGACTCTCATGCAAATTACTCCAGAGGAGATTTCTGAGACATTGGCGATGGTCAATCAGCAGCATCTGGATATTCGAACCATTACGCTTGGTTTGAATATGCGCTCTTGTGGTCATGAGGATGTAAATGTTGTTGCACAACGTGTTTATGATCGTATGACCTCAGCTGCTGAAAAGCTTGTTCCTACTGCCGAGCAGCTTGAGCGTGAATATGGCGTCCCTATTATTAATAAGCGTATTTCTGTCACACCAATTGCGGAGGTGGCAGCGGCTTGTACTTCCACCGATTTAACGCCTATTGCCATCGCAATGGATAAAGCCGCTAAAGAGGTTGGCGTAGATTTTGTTGGTGGCTTTAGTGCTTTAGTTCATAAAGGAGCATCTCGTGCAGATATAAACTTGATGAACTCAATTCCCGAAGCACTTGCTGCAACTGATTTTGTTTGTTCAAGCGTAAATATTGGTTCCACTCGCGCAGGCATCAATATGGACGCTGCGCTTTTGATGGCAAAGCAAATCAAACGAGCCGCAGAACTTACTGCTGATAAACAGTGTATTGGTGCAGGCAAACTCGTTGTTTTCTGCAATGCTGTTGAAGATAATCCCTTCATGGCTGGCGCCTTCCATGGTTCTGGTGAAGCAGACGAGGTCATTAATGTTGGCGTTTCAGGACCAGGTGTTGTGCGCCATGTCTTGGCTAATATGCCCAAAGATGCGGACCTTACAAGTGTTGCTGAGGCAATTAAGGCAACTGCATTTCGTATTACTCGCGCGGGCGAACTCATGAGTCGTGAAGCTTCTAAGCGTCTGGGCTACGCTAAGGGTATTCTGGATCTTTCTTTAGCTCCAACCCCTGCTGAAGGCGATTCAGTTGCTGAAATCCTTGAGTGTATTGGTGTTGGAACCTGTGGCGGCCCTGGTACAACCGCTGCTTTGGCGATGCTGAACGATGCTGTTAAGAAGGGTGGCGTTATGGCTAGCTCTTCTGTTGGTGGTTTGTCGGGTGCTTTTATTCCTGTTTCAGAGGATGCAGGCATGATTCGTGCTGCTGAAGCTGGCGCGCTATCTCTCGAAAAGCTTGAGGCTATGACCTGCGTTTGTTCTGTCGGTTTGGATATGATTGCTATTCCTGGAGATACTTCTGTCGAAACCATTTTGGGTATTATTGCCGACGAGGCTGCAATTGGCATGATTAACAATAAGACTACCGCTGTTCGTTTGATTCCCGCTATTGGTAAAAAGGTCGGCGACCGTCTCGATTTTGGTGGTTTGCTTGGCTATGCGCCTGTTATGCCTGTTAATCAAGCGGCAGGAAATGTATTTGCAATGCGTGGCGGTCGCATTCCTGCTCCCATTAATTCTCTTAAGAACTAAATTTAGGGCTCAAAGCGCTTAAAACTTAAAGAAACTTTGTACATCGTGCATGGACTTGTGGAAAGCTCGTCCTGCACGATGTTTCTTTTTGTGATGCTGCTAAAATAGGAGAGCTTGGCACCGCTTGTGTCTATGCGATGTTTGCGAGCTTCATGCTGACCTAGCTTATGTCTAGGCTCAACCTGAGAGGAGAGGGTTTTAGTGGATCAAATCTGCAAGCCCATTACAAATACTAATCAATTGCTACGATTGGGAATTGATGTTGGCTCAACAACGGTAAAAGTTTCTGTTGTTGATGAAGATAACGATATTCTTTATGCCGTTTATCGTCGTCATCATGCCGACGTTCGCGCTACTGTTTTAGAGGTTTTGAAAGAAGCTTCTGCTCATTTCCCTGAAACTAAGGTTACTGTTGCTATTACTGGCTCAGGTGGCCTGCTTCTTGCTCAATGGCTTGATTTAGCCTTTGTTCAAGAGGTTATTGCTTCTAAAACTGCTGTTGAGACCTTTATTCCTCAGACTGATGTTGCCATTGAGCTTGGTGGTGAAGATGCCAAGATTATCTACTTTGATGATGGTATCGAGCAGCGTATGAATGGTACCTGTGCTGGAGGTACTGGTGCATTCATCGACCAGATGGCATCTCTCTTAGATACAGATGCTTCTGGACTAAATGAGCTAGCTAAAAGTCATACCGTTCTGCATCCTATTGCCTCTCGCTGTGGTGTTTTCGCAAAAACCGACGTTCAACCGCTTTTGAATGAAGGCGCACGTAAAGAAGATATTGCGGCTTCTATTTTTCAATCGGTTGTTACCCAGACTATTTCTGGTCTTGCATGCGGAAGGCCAATTCGTGGTCATGTTGCATTTTTGGGTGGTCCACTTCAGTATCTTCCGCAATTGCGTGAGCGCTTTTATGAGACCTTAAATTTGGACGAGGAGCATATTATTGTTCCTGAAAATGCGCATCTTTTTGTTGCTAGTGGCTGCGCAATTGCTGGTGCAAAAGAAGGCGCTAAGGCTGAGCTTTTGTCCGAGGTTGTTGATCGCTTGGAAAACCTTGGCGATGTACAGGGTTCTGAAGTTGTACGCCTTCCTCCTTTGTTTGCTGATGCAGCTGATTATGAGGAATTCAAAGCTCGTCATGATCAAGAAAAGGTAAAGCGTGGAAGCATTGAGGACTATGTTGGTACCGCTTATCTTGGTATCGACGCGGGCTCTACCACCTTTAAAACAGCCTTAATTGCAGAAGATGGTTCCTTGCTATGGTCTTCATACGCTAATAACAAAGGTGATGTTTTAGGTTGCGCTAAGCGAACCGTATCTGATCTTTATGAAATTTTGCCCACTAATCCAGATGGATCAGCCCGTATTAAGCTTGGTCATGTAACTGTTACTGGCTATGGTGAGCATCTTTTGCTTGAGGCTCTTAATATCGACTCAGGTGAGATTGAGACTGTTGCTCATTTGCGTGGTTCAGAAGAAATGCTGCCCGGCGTCGAGTTTATTCTCGACATCGGTGGACAAGACATGAAGTGCCTGCGCGTGAAGGACGGCGTTATCGAGCACATTATGCTTAATGAGGCTTGTTCTTCTGGTTGCGGTTCTTTTATTGAGTCGTTTGCAAGTGGCTTGAATTTGGAAATCTCTGAATTCGCAGAGACCGCAATTAAGGCTGATCATCCTGTGGATTTGGGTAGCCGCTGTACGGTCTTTATGAACTCGCGTGTTAAGCAAGCTCAAAAAGAAGGCGCAACGGTTGGCGATATTGCTGCAGGTCTTGCTTTATCGGTAATTAAAAATGCGCTTTTTAAGGTTATTAAAATCCGTGACCCTAAGGAAGTTGGTTCTAAGGTAATCGTTCAGGGCGGAACCTTCTTAAATGATGCTGTTCTTCGCTCTTTTGAGCAGCTTGCTGAAGTTGATGCAGTACGTCCTGATATTGCTGGAAACATGGGTGCCTTTGGTGCTGCACTTTTAGCTCGCGATAGGCATGCTCAGGCTGTTGCTCAGTCAGATTCGGGTGAGATTTATACCTCAATGCTTGGCTCTGCTGAGCTTAAGGCTCTTGCTCCTACTCATCGCAATATCCGTTGTAAAGCTTGCTCAAATCACTGCTTGCTTACTATCAATGATTTTGGCGTTGATGAAGCAACAGGCAAACATCGTCGTTTCATTACCGGCAATCGCTGTGAAAAGGGTGCTGGTCATGCGGATAAGGTTTCCAAGGTTCCTAATCTTTTTGAATACAAAACTCATCGCTTGTTTGATTACGAGCCTTTAACCGCCGAAGAGGCAAGTAGGCCAACAGTTGGTATTCCTCGTGCACTTAATATGTACGAAAACTATCCATTTTGGTTTACCTTCTTTACTAAGCTTGGATTCAGGGTAGTGCTTTCTGATCCTTCAACTAAAAAGACCTACGAGGCTGGTATCGAATCAATGCCTTCCGAAAGCGTTTGTTACCCAGCAAAGCTTTCACATGGTCACATTATGAATTTGCTCGAAAAGGACGTCGATTTTATTTGGATGCCCTGTGCTAAATATGAGCGCCAAGAGGACGAAACTGCTGGTAATCATTTTAATTGCCCAATTGTCATGTCGTATTCTGAGGCACTTAAGCTCAACGTTGATGCACTGCGTGAGTCCAATGTTGAATTCCTGAACCCCTTTGTTCCTTATCACATGCAAGATAAACTGGCCGATCGCCTGTATGTTGAGCTTTGCGAGAACCATCCCAATCTGGCTCAGAATAAGCATGGCGTTCTACCAACAAAAGACCAGATTGCTTCTGCTGTTGCGGCTGCATGGATTGAGGATGAAAAATTCCATGAGGATATCCACAATAAGGGCGTAGAAACTCTCAAATGGATTGAAGAAAACGGCGTTCATGGCATCGTTTTGGCTGGTCGCCCATATCATGATGACCCCGAAATTAACCATGCAATCCCTGAACTCCTGACAAGCTTTGGCCTTGCTGTATTTACCGAAGATTCCGTTGCGCATTTGGCTGAGGTTGAGCGTCCTTTGCGTGCGGTTGACCAGTGGATGTATCACACGCGTCTTTATCGCGCGGCAAAGCTTGTTACCCAGCGCAATAATCTGGACCTGATTCAGTTAAATAGTTTTGGTTGTGGCTTGGACGCAGTTACCACTGATCAGGTTCAAGAGATTCTTGAAGGGTCTGGCAAAATCTATACTGTTCTTAAAATCGACGAAGTCTCCAACCTGGGAGCTGCTCGAATCCGTGTAAGGTCTTTGTTGGCAGCACTCCAAGATCAAGCTGACGAACGTGCCAATGCGCGTGAGATTGAGGGCGGCTGTCCTGTTTGCGGCATCGATGCAGATAAACTTGCTCGTGATGTCGAAGCTCGTGAGGCTCTGATTGAAGAAAAAACCGGCAAGCGTGAAGCGGAAGCAGGCGCTCTTGTAGCTGAAGAAATTGCACGCAATTCTGAATCAACGGCATTCCCCAAGGTCCAGTTCACGGAGGAAATGAAGGAACAGGGTTACACCATTCTTTGTCCTCAGATGGCGCCTATTCACTTTGACTTATTAGTGCCTATTTTCCATTCAAATGGATACAATCTTGAGCTTCTACCCGCAGTTGATCATGGCGCTGTTGATGCTGGTCTTAAATATGTAAATAACGATATTTGTTACCCATCAATTTTGGTTACAGGCCAGATTATGGAAGCTGTTACGAGTGGACGCTATGACACCGATAAGCTTGCGGTTATCATTACTCAAACTGGCGGAGGATGTCGTGCAACGAATTACATCAGCCTCATTCGTAAGGCTCTGAAAGCCGCTGGGCTTCCCCATATCCCCGTTATTTCACTGTCCTTCAAAAAGCTTGATGAGTGCAATCCTGGCTTCAAAATCACTGCAAGCATGCTCATGAATGCAGTTTATGCGCTTATCTATGGCGATATTTTGATGCAATGCCTATATCGTACGCGTCCTTATGAAATTGAACCTGGTAGTGCCAATGCTCTATTCGATCACTGGATGGAAATTTGCAAAAAGCAGATTTATGAAGGCGAAACGCGTGGCCGCTACAAGAAGACGGTTCGAGCTATTGTTGATGATTTTGATAATCTGCCTCTAGAGGGTGAGGGTACTAAGCCTCGCGTTGGTGTTGTTGGCGAGATTTTGGTTAAGTTCCACCCGACAGCAAATAACCAGGTTGTTGATGTTATTGAGGCTGAGGGCTGCGAAGCTGTTGTGCCGGGGCTTATCGAATTCTTCCTCTTTGGTATTGCTGGTGCAATTTTTCAGCAGGATGGCGTTGGAAAGTCTAAGAAGGGTGCTATTGGCTCTCGCATTGGCCTTAAGGCTATCGAAAAGATTCGTAAGCCTGCCAATGATGCGCTTCGTCGTTCGCATCGCTTTGAGGCTCCTACTGATATTTTCGAATTGGCGGATTATGCTGAAGAAATTCTATCGCTGTGCAATTCTATGGGTGAGGGCTGGCTGTTAACCGCCGAGATGGTTGAGCTTATTCGCAATGGGGCACCTAATATTGTTTGCGCTCAGCCTTTCGCTTGCTTACCTAATCATGTTGTGGGTAAAGCGGTCATTAAGGAGCTACGCCGCAAATATAAGGGCACAAATATTGTTGCAGTAGACTATGATCCTGGCGCATCCGAAGTAAATCAGCTTAATCGTATTAAGCTGATGATTTCAGTGGCTAAGGCTAATCTTGCAGATGAACTTGCTTCAAGTAAGCAGGCTACCGATAGTGATACTGCGCTTGATAGTTCCGTAGGTGCTACTACTGCACCAACTGACGATTTCCATACTGAAAACGAAGTTACTACTACCCGCGAGTAAGTATCTTTTTGGGCTGCTTACCTTGTATGGGGTAGGCAGCCTATGAATTGAGAGGCATCTTTTGAATCAAAAGCAAGATGAATCAAAAGTTGAATATTCTGTTCCGGTAGCACTCAGAGAGGGCAAACTTGTTATTTGCCCAACACCTCTTGGGAACCTTGGTGATATTACGAGCCGTACTGTCGCTGAGTTAAATAATTGTGATGTTGTTTGCTGTGAGGATACGCGCGTTACCGGTTCTCTGCTTTCTGCGCTTGGTATCGAAAAAAGGCTTGAACGCCTTGATGAGTCCACTATTTCACATCTAGCTGCATCTATTATCGATCGTGTTTTGCAAGGTGAAGTCATTGCTTATGCTTCTGATGCTGGTATGCCAGGGGTTTCTGATCCCGGTCAGCGTCTCATAGATCTGGCTTATTCAAAGGGTGCTCCCGTTGAAGTATTGCCTGGTTCTACTGCTGTGGCCACTGCTTATGTTGCTTCAGGCTTTCCTTCAACGAGTTTTTATTTTGGGGCGTTTTTCCCACGAAAAGCAGGGGAGCGCATACGTTGTTTAGAGCAGCTCAAACCACTCGATGCTTGTTTAATTTTCTATGAAAGTCCCTTGCGGATAGCAGGAGCTCTTGCAGCAGTTGCTCAGGTTTTCCCTCATCGTCGTGTAGCGGTGTGCCGCGAGCTTACTAAGATTCATGAAGAAGTGTCGCGCGCCAATAGTGTTGATCTTGCTCATGAGTTTCAGGCCCGCGAAAAGCAAGCTCCCATTAAGGGTGAAATTGCATTTGTAATTGAGCCTCCAACAAAAGAAGAGCAACTTGCTGAACACGAACAATCTCAGCTTGATGCTCAGAAGAAGCTTGATAGTCT
>CAVCRX010000011.1:0-451 GCA_963604935.1 Bacteroidaceae bacterium | reverse complement strand
TGAAGACGATTCAGCATGAATTTGGCATTAGCCGAAACGAAGCTTATGATTTAGTGATTAATGCTTCTGTAGGTAATTAGGGGTTGAGTTTAAAACGACTACTTATCAACATACTAAGCATCCACGAGTTTTGCGCGTCGTAAACGGCGCGCTTTCCGTCGTTTTAGTTGCTGGTTTAAGCATTCCTGTTACGTTGGATACTCATACAGCTTTTGCTGATTCGGCCGAAGCTAAGCAGGCTATGACTAAGGCTCAAAAGGCTGTTGAGAAGTCGGCTGATGCTTATGATAAAGCCCAAGATAAAGCTGATGATGCGCGTGAACAGGCTAATAATGCCGAGGCTAAGGTTGATTCTCTGCAAGAAAAAGTCAACAGCAATAAAGCTCGTATAGCTGAGCTTCAAGATCAGCTACCTGCCCAGCAGGAAGCTGCTAACGAAGCAGTGTGCAGC
>CAVCRX010000010.1:42202-49538 GCA_963604935.1 Bacteroidaceae bacterium | reverse complement strand
GTACGAGGGCGAGCATCGGTTAAGGCTGTCTGATTTTCAGCGATACGCTTATCAAGGGATTCCTTTTCTTTGGCTAAATCTGCCAGTTGAGACTCTGCCTGCTTGGCAGCATCTAGGGCAGAATTGGCCGCACCTCGCAGTTGAGCTAGTTCCTCAGACAAGGTTAAAGTTTTGCTCTGATAAGTGCGCAAATCTTCTTCAGCCTGGGCTGACTGAGCACTAAGCTTGTCGTAAGATTCTTGCGCGGCCTTCTCTTGCTCCGTCAAAGCGACAATCTTGCGCCTGCGAGCAAGCGAACTTACTTCGTTGTTTTCTTTTGAGGCCCTCACAAAAGAGACTTTGCCATTAGGCCACAAAACAAAACCATCACGAGTTGCAACGCGACAGTCCCAGGAAGAAAGCAAGCTTTGTGCCTGGTCATAGTTGTCTGCCAATAAGACATCGCCAAGCAAAACTTCAACAGCAGCCTGAAGCTCAGGCGTAACTTCCAATTCACTTAAAAGAAAATGAACATTGCCTTGCACTTTTTGATTACAAGTAAAGCTAGGTAGTAAAACCGCATTACCTGACACTTCATTTTCAGCCAAAGACTTAATGGCTTGTTGGATATCCCCTTTAACGGAAAGAGCGTGAATATCCAAACCGAGCAAAAGCTCAACAACTGATTCAAGTTCTGCTGGAACTATCAAACCTTGACTGATGGGGGTATAAGCCGAATCTGAATCATCCAAAAGCCAAGCAAGCAGAGAGTTTGTGCGCTCCCCTGCTCGTTCTTGCTCTTCAAGAGCTGCACGTTCAGCAGAAATTTTAGTAAGAGTATCACGCGCTTGATCGCATTGCTCACGCAGCTTATTGCGCAAGACCAAAGCCTGTCCCATCTTAGTGCGCGCCTGAGACTCAAGGCTTTGCTTTGCTTCAAGCTCAGCTGCAAGTTTGTCAGATTCTGCACGACGCTGCTTTGCTTCTTCTTCTGCCTTATTTGATCTTTCGGCAAAATCCGCCTGATGCGCCGCCAAAACACTTGCGGTCGCTTCAGCTTCGGTAAGCTCATCTTTGAGCGCATCCTGAGCCTTTTGTACTGTCTCTAAACGCATCGAAAGACTGCGCTGCTCGGTTGTAAGTGTATCAATTCGCTTACGCAAGCCATTACGTTCAATACGACGCTCATCGTGCTCTTTGGAAATCGACGAGAGTTTTTCTTTTGCAGCCAGGTGCTCTACTGAAGCCTTATCAAAAGATTCTTTGGCGCTTTGAACTTCTGCCTCAAGGCTCGAACGACGCTGCTTGCTTTGCTCCAGCTCGCGGGTGACTCGCTCAAGTTCGGAGCGAATATGAGAGCGACGTTCATTCAGTACCATTACCTGCGAAGCTAGTCGTTCTGCCAAACGTTGAGCTCGAGCATGATTTTGGTTTAAGGAAGCAGTTTGAACATCTCGTTCTTCGAGTTGCTTTTGTAATTGATCAAGACTTAGCTGAGAATTATCAAGAACCTCTTTTGCAATAAGAGCCTTTTGATCAAGCTCGGCCTCCTGCTTTTCAATTTCAGTCCAGCGGTTACGCAAAATTCTTAAATCATCAACCGCCAAATCAAGCTGCAAATCATGCAACTGAGCACTTAATTCTGCGTGAGTTTGAGCACGCTTAGCCTTTCGCTCTAAAGGCTTAAGCTGACGCTCTACTTCCCTGGCGATATCTTGCACACGAGCAAGATTATTTTCCATGCGCTCAAGCTTTCGCAAACTGCGACGCTTGCGCTCTTTATGCTTAAGAATACCTGCAGCTTCTTCAATAAGAGCACGTCGATCCTCGGGCTTAGATGACAAAACGGAGTCCAAGTTACCCTGGGAAATAATTGAATTCGTGCCAGTACCTAGGCCGGAGTCGTGAAGAATATCCAAAACATCCATACGGCGAACCACAGAACCATTAATGAGGTATTCAGATTCGCCGTTGCGATACATCCTGCGACCGATACTAACCTCGGAATATTCAACAGGAAGAGTTCCATCTGAGTTATCCAGACATAGCTCTACTTCAGCAACGTTTACCGATTTACGATTTCTTGCACCCGCGAAGATAACATCTTCCATAGCCTGGCCGCGAAGATTTTTAGCATTTCGTTCGCCAAGTACCCATAAAACAGCATCTGAGATATTAGATTTACCGGAACCATTGGGGCCAACAATTGCCGCTACGCCCGGTTCAAACTTCATTACAGTACGATCAGCGAAAGACTTAAAGCCTTTCAGGGTGAGTGACTTAAGATACAAGGCTCATCCTTACTGCTGCTTACGACGAGCTTTTTCGGCCTGACGAAGCGCCTTTTCCTCGGCGCGTGCAGCCTTTATTGCTGCAGTAGCCTGAGCTTTGCGCTTCTTATTTTTTGAATTGCGAGCCTCAAAGAAAGAACCTAAAACCTCAAGTGCAGATTCAGCAGCATGACTTTCTGATTCTTTCTTAGTACGGCCAACGCCCTTACCAATAGATTTTGTACCAACGCAAACCTGCGTAATAAAGGTGCGATCATGAGGAGGACCTTGCGTTTCAATAAGACGATAGGTCGGCGTAATACCATCTTCTTGGAGGCGCTCTTGTAAAACACTCTTAGGATTTTCGGGCTCTTTTGCCATACTGACCGACATCGAAACAATGAGCGTTCGGTCAATAAAATCACGAGCGCATTCTAGGCCACCATCCAAATAAAGCGCAGCAACACAGGCTTCATAGACGTTTTCTAGCGCAGAATGCAGACCTCGGCGCCCGGTACCAGCTTCCGAAGAGCCAAATAAGATAATCTCAGAAAAGCCTAGGTCTTCAGCAGTTTTAGCAAGCGAAGTACCAGAAACGAGCGAAACCTTAATACGAGTTAAGCCACCTTCGTCAAGATCAGGGTAAGCATGATATGCGCGATAGCTAACGATGGCACCCAAAATACTGTCACCCAGGAACTCAAGACGCTCATAAGAGTCAGCAATTGAATGGCCTTCAGCAGCAGAGGGATGAGTTAAGGCCGTAAGAATAAGTTTTTTATCCGCAAAAACATGACCAAGGATTTCCTCAGCTCGCGCGATACGAGTGTTATGTGCAGTTAAGTCGACCAACTATATCCCTTATTCCTACAAGTTTGAATTTTCAACTAGCCTATTCTACTCAGGTTTTTCTGGCTTTTTAACAACCTGCGCGATTAATCCAGAAACATCCAAACGAACACACTTTGCGGTCATAAGAATTCCATTTTTTACGGCCGTAGAGTTTGAAGAACCATGACCAACAAGGCAAGCACCCTTTACGCCAAGCATAGGAGCTCCGCCGTAGGTATCCGCAGAGACAGAATCCTTTAATTCGCTTAAGCCTTTTTTCATGGTTAATGCACCCAAAAGGGTTAGAGGACTGGATTTCATAATATCTTTAACGCAATCAAACATCACCGAAGCAACGCCTTCGATTGTCTTTAAGGAAACATTGCCCGTAAATCCATCAGTGACAATGACATCGGCCTTGCAATTAAGCAAATCACGACCTTCGCAATTGCCTATGAAGTTTGGCAATTCAGCGCGCATAAGCTCATGAGCTTCCTGAGCAAAAGCAGAACCCTTGGTGTCTTCTTCGCCAATATTCAAAAGAGCACAGGTAGGGTCTTTAATACCAATAACCTTGTCGGCGTAGATGCTAGCCATCTGCGCAAACTGAACAAGGTAGGCGGGTTTGCAGTCGGCGTTAGCGCCAACATCGCACATAACCACTGGTTTTACCGGAGAAGGAAGAATAGTAGCCATAGCTGGGCGCTGTACGCCTTTAATACGGCCCATAACTAAAGTTGCAGCCGCTAAGCAGGCGCCTGTTGAACCAGGGCTAAAAAAGCCCTGAGCCTTACCTTCTTTAACAAGACGACAGCCCACAACAATAGAAGAATCTTTTTTCTTGCGAACCGCTTGAGCAGGATGCTCGTCCATAGCAATAGTTTGAGTGGTTGCCTGCGCATGAATACGCTCATGCTTAGCGGCAAAAGGCTCTACCACGTCTGCAGGACCACACAGGATAACCTCAAGATCCGAATCAGCCTGAATAGCTTGCAAAGTGCCCTCGAGCATAGGCTCAGAGCCTAGGTCGCCACCAACAGCATCAACTGTAATTACGACATGTTCAGACATGAGTCTCCTTTCAGATAAGTGTTCCTATTATACGAAGCGGTACCTCAATTTTAAAAACACAGACAACATAAGCGCATAAGATGCATAAAAAAATCCCTTGGGCAAAACCCAAGGGATCGTCAACTTAAAAGCCTAGAGTTACTTTAGGCGGTCTGGATGACGTCACGATCGCGATAGTGACCGCAGTTAGGGCAAACTCGGTGAGGAAGCTTAACTTCACCACACTGAGGGCACACGGAACGTGCGGGAGAAGCGATCTTATCGTTCTGGCTGCGACGAGCGTGGGTGCGGGCACGACCAGTCTTACGTTTAGGCACTGCCATGATGTAACTCCTTCTATGCTACAGGGTAACCCTGAAAATTCAATGAATCACGCAAAGAGACAATCTACCAAATAAATACGAATGTTTCAAGAAAAAGATTAGTTATCAAAAGAAAGATTTCTCAAAACTGCAAAAGGATTGCTCTCATCGATATCATCGTCTGCCTCACAAGAGCAGGGACCTTCATTTAAATTTGCACCGCATTTAGGGCACAAACCCTGACAATCTTCGTCACACAAGGGACTAAAAGGTAACGAAAGAGAGATTGCGCTTAGAAGCAAAGGTTCAAGGTCGATAACTCGATCTTCCCCTAAAAGTTCATAGTCCTGCGCATCTTCGTCATTTGGGTCAGGCTCATGACCGGGAAGTAAAAAATAACCCTCTACTTCCCCATCAACTTCGACAGGCGCATCTTCCAAACAACGAACGCAATCACACACGCCGTTACCTGAAATACGACCCATTACCAAGAAAGCCTCAGAGGTATTTGTAATGGTGAGATTCCAAGATAGAGGCTTAGCGAAGCGGAATTCAATTCCACCCTGCTCATAGTCTGGAAGCTCCAATTCTCCGGAATAAGAAGAACTCTCCGCTGTCGCAAAGAGCTCCTCGGGAATGATAATTTTCAAATCTGTCATTAGCGAACAGTGTTGCTATTAAGGCGGTCACGACAACGCTTGATGCTTGAAAGAGAAGTTTCGAGCGTTTGTTCGACATGAGTGAAAACCTCATCAGCAAAAGCCTCGGCGCCGGCGCGAGTCTGACGCTCCATTTCACGAGCTTCAGCCATGATGGTTTCTGCCTGCTGCTGTGAAATACGAACAATTTCCTGCTCGGATGCAATAGTAATAGCCTGGCTGCGGGCATCCTCAATCAAGCGAGAAGCCTGAACCTCTGCCTCGTCGAGCAAATCTTGACGCTCACGAATTACCAAACGAGCCTGAGCAACCTCAGGAGGAAATGCTTCCCTGATTTCATCTAGGATTTCAAGGGCAGCCTGAGCATCAACCAGATGAAAGCCGTTCCTACCAAAACCTGCAGGCTTGGAGTCCTCGATCAGAACAGCAAGCTCTTCAACGAGATTCATAACTCCAGAATCGTCCATATTAATTCCTTCCTAAATCACGCAAAATGCGCGAACAAAGGGCAATTTATCTGAAAAAGTGTAACAAAATTAAGCCACATCCCCAAAACTATAGCCGAAGTTTTAGATATTAGCCAAGACAAGCGGTATAAATAGTCATGGGGCTATTCAGGATTTTTCAATTATAAGCCCAGATGCAAGGCCTATTTGTTTCCAAAATGTTTTTTAAGTGCAAGATCAACACAAGGTGGAACAAACTTTGAAACGTCGCCACCCATGGATGCAATTTCGCGAACAACCGAAGATGAAAGATACATATATTTCGGAGGTGACATGATAAAGAAAGTCTCAAGATTTGGACTTAGTTCATAGTTCATAGCGGTCATCTGGAATTCGTACTCAAAGTCAGTTACAACGCGCAAGCCCTTAACAACAGCATGAGCGTCGTAGATTCGAGCGCAATCAACTAACAATCCGTCAAAGCTAATTACACGGACGTTGCCTAAATCGGCAACAGCCTGACGCACAAGCTCCACCCTTTCCTCAAGAGTAAAAAGAGGACCCTTTCGTTCAGAAGCTGCAACTGAAACAACAACCTCATCAAAAACCTGTGCGGCACGCGTAATAACATCAAGATGACCCGCAGTAATTGGATCAAAGGTACCTGGGACCAGGGCGCGCTTCATACTTTAGCTCCTTTTAAAAATTGTAATAACAGTATCGCCATAATTACGCTGCGAAACCGTTGCCCATTCTAGCGCATCAAGAAGAGCATCGACCTTGGCAGCGTCACGTTTTGCATATTCATAACTTACGTATGTTTGCGAGCCCACATACCCTGCTTTATGCATTTCATCAAGCCAAGTAAAGATTTCATTTGCATCAAGAGCATAAGGGGGATCTAAAAAGACCAAGTCAAAGCAAGGAAGTCCAGCTCGACTAGAAAGTTTAAAAGTGTCAGACGAAATGAGCTGAGCGCGATCTTTGTCAAGCTTGCAAAGCTGCAAATTTGACTCGACTATCCGGTAGGCATCGCGACTTTTTTCACAAAACCAGGCCTTAGAGGCGCCTCTCGACAAAGCCTCGATGCCCAACTGTCCAGAACCCGCAAAAGCATCTAAAACCTTTAAATTTTCAAAGCCCCCGCAAATACTAAAGAGGGAACTCATTAGAGATTCTTTAACGCGATCGGTAGTTGGACGAGTGTTATCCCCTTTAAGTACTTTTAGGTTTCGTCCTCTAAAATCGCCCGAAATTACCCTCATTATTTAGCCTCCCTACAGGAAAGTTCACGGAATAAAATCTCACGTTCTTCTTTATCTAGAATATCATCGTCCAAAATCGCACGAGCATCAGCGGCAGCCGCTTTAATTACGGCAGTGTCGCGAATCACATTAACAAGTTTAAGAGCACTTTTGCCATGCTGTCTGCCGCCAAAAATATCACCCTCGCGGCGCAAGGCTAGGTCTCGCTCGGAAAGCTCAAAACCATCATCAACTTGCTCCATTACTGCTAAGCGCTCAAGGGCCTGAGGGGCACGCGAACGAGAAACTAAAAAGACCTGTCCAGGCTTCGATCCACGACCAACACGGCCTCTTAGCTGATGCAGCTGAGCTAAGCCAAACCGATCAGCGTCCTCGATAAGCATCACCGTAGCATTAGGCACGTCAACTCCAACCTCAATAACGGTAGTAGAAACCAGGATGTCAATTTCACCAGCTGTAAAATCATTCATAACCTGGGTTTTTTCATCAGCTGGAAGTTTGCCATGTAACAAA
>CAVCRX010000010.1:15164-42192 GCA_963604935.1 Bacteroidaceae bacterium | reverse complement strand
GTAACAAACCTACCCGTGCTTCAGGGAAAATGCTTTCTTGCAAAATTTGAGCATGTACCGTCGCAGCAGAAACTACCTTTCCCGCTTGATTGAAATCATCTTCTTCAAGAATTCCCTCAACAAAGGCATATTCAATGGTCGATTCTTCGGCAGCATCTTTGTCATCCTCAGGCTCGCTTGGCTGCAAGTCTTTTGTTTCTATACCGATAAGCGGGCAGACAATATATGCCTGTTCGCCGCGCTCAAGGGCCGCACGAATAGCATCATAAGCAAGACCTTCTTCTTCAAAATGGCAGACCTTTGTTGTACACGGCAATATATCGTGTGGACGTTTGCGCAAATAGGAAAGAGTCATATCGCCATAAAGAGCAAGAGCTAAAGAACGAGGAATTGGCGTTGCAGTAAGCGACAAAACATCAGCATTAGGAGCCTTTGAAACCAAGCTTTGACGCTGTTCTACACCAAAACGCTGTTGTTCATCAATCACAACCAAAGAGCAATTGCTGGCCTTAAGTTCATCAGATAGCAGAGCGTGTGTACCAAACAAAACTGACAGCTCCCCTGAAGCAAAATCAGCCAAAAGCATCTTTCGTTCAGAAGCTTCAGTGGTTGCTGTTAAGATTCCCCAGGAAATGCCTAAGTCATCAAGCAACGTGCCAAGCGAATTACCATATTGACGCACTAAGACCTCGGTAGGCCCCATCATTAATGCCTGATGATTACCATCAACAGCGGCAACAATCGCAAAACAGGCAACAACGGTTTTACCAGTTCCAACATCGCCTAATAGCAGGTGCTCCATACAACGAGGAGCCGCCATTTCCTGCAAAATCTCCGTCACCGCAGCATTCTGCTCTTCAGTGAGCGAATAAGGAATTTTGCTAGGTAATAAGTGTAACCCAGGCCCATCGATTACCTGCTCGAAGGGCTTAAGTGCTGCATTTCTCGATCGAGAACGAGACATAAGACTAAGCTCAAGCATTAAAAGCTCTTCATAAATGAAGCGTCGGCGCGCTATAGCAACGTCATTCATATTTGAAGGCTCATGAATCAAACGATAAGCCTGATAACGCGAACACAAACGATACCGCGCACGAAGAGAAGCAGGCAGAAAATCATAGCAGCCCTGGACCCTTTTTAGGGTATCCCCCACCAAACGACGCATCGTCTGACGAGGAACTTTAGATGACGCAGGATGAATAGGAAGCACTAAACCAAAAGCAGCGTCTTCTGGTTCCAAGGGCACAATTGTTGGGTTTGTCATACGTTTAAAGCCGTAATTAAATTCAACTTCCCCAGAAACAGAAATTCGCATCCCTTCCTTTATTTTTTGAGTGAGCCACGCCTGATTAAAACAGGTGAGCATTAAAAGCCCAGAGTTATCTAGCAGACCAATCTCAACGAGAGAAAGATTGCGCTGCCTAGTACGGCGCGAAGAGATGCTGTGAACCTGCCCAACTATGGTGCATCGTTCTCCAATGCAAGCTTCGGCCACAAGCCGAAGCTGGGACATGTCAACATAGCGCCTTGGATAAGTGTCAAGCAGATCACAAAGCGTATGAATTCCCATAGCACCCAACGACTGAGCACGACGAGTACCCACACCTTCAAGTGAGCTCACAGGAGCATCTAGGGCTAGAGTAGAAGAAAGGCGATCCCGAGCCAAACCCAAAATCGCCTTATTTTTTGCTTTATTCTGCACGCCTTATGGCACTAACTTCTAAAAATTACTCAAGAGAAAGAACTACTGGATACAGAGGTTGGTCGCCGCGATAAGATTCGATTTCCAAATCCTCGTAAGTATCCTCAATGCGCTCAACCAAAGCCTCAAGAGCTTCATCAGAGTAATCAACACCAGCTAGAAGTGTCAAATTATCCATATCGTCTGCTTCCATGTACTCAAGAATACCCATAACGGCGTCATCTACGTTATCGGTAACTGATTCAATAGAACCGTCAGCAATGCCAATAAAGTCACCATCTTTAATGGGGTTACCGTGAGCGTCCTTGGCATCCTTAATAGCCTGAGTAACCTCACCCGTATGAACATCCTCACGAGCCTCAGACATTGCCTCTACATTTTCTTCAAGGGAGGCATCGGCATCAAAGACAAACATTGCAGCAAAAGCTTCAGGAACACTCTTGGTGGGCACAACAGCACAGGGCTTTTCGGAAACCTGAACGGCACTCTGAGAAGCCATAATGATGTTCTTGTTGTTAGGCAAGATAATAACTGATTCAGCGTTTACCTTCTCAACGGCATCCAAAATATCCTTAGTAGAAGGATTCATGGTTTGGCCGCCAGATACAACATAATCAACGCCCAAAGACTTAAGAATACTTGCATTACCCTCGCCTGCTGCAACGGCAACAAAACCAAGAGGCTTAGCAGGTTCGGAAGTCTGCTCTTTTTCTGCAGCGAGCTTTGCGTTGCGATCTTCAGATTGAAGCTTCATATTGTGAATAAAGACCTCAAAAATCTGACCACGCTCTAAGAAATACTCCAAAACCTTATTGGGAGTATTGGAATGAACATGAACCTTAAATTTAGGAGTAGAACCAACACAGAGTTCGCAGTCACCCATGGTAGCCAAGAAGTTAAGAGCTTCTTCAGGGTCGAGCGTTTCGGAATCAACCAAGAACTCATTGCAGTATGTATACTTTGAGCCTTCCCAGTCGTTAATCTGCTCAATTTCAACCTTGGGTTCAGCATTACGAGCAAAGGCAAGCTCATCAGCCATAACCTTGGTGCGTCCCGTAAGAGCGCCAGCAAAAGAATCAAAGAAGATAGCAATACCAAAGCCACCAGCGTCTACAACACCATTTTCTTTGAGAACAGGAAGCAATTCTGGGGTACGCTGAACAGAAGCATAAGCCTCAGAAACAATGAATTCCATTGCCTCGTCAGTGTCCATCTTCTTTTTGCCAGCACGCTTAGCTGCAGCTGCCGCGTCGCGCAAAACGGTAAGGATAGTACCTTCAACAGGCTTACGAACGGCATTAAAGGCAACGGTTTCTGCACGAGCAAACATATCAGACAAAGCTGAAGTATTGAATTCATCATGCCCGTCATAACCCTCACAAAGACCACGCATAATCTGTGAGGTGATAACGCCAGAATTACCACGAGCGCCCATCAAGGCACCATTGGTAATAGCCTTGCGATAATCCGCATCGGAAGAATTGATGGGAAGTGCGGCAATATTTTCGACAACCATTGCCAAAGTTAGCGACATATTAGTGCCAGTATCGCCATCAGGAACAGGGAAAACATTGAGGCGATTGATTTCATCCTTGCGATCATCAAGCGCGTGCGCTGCAGCAGCAACAGCATTGACGATATCGTTGGACGTGTAATTACTCATAAATTTTTACTCCTAGGGGACAAACGGTGCACTAATTAACGAACTTGAATTCCCTGAACGTGCACTTCAATGGAAAGAGTGCCCTGGGTAAGACCATCGAGAGCAAAAGAAATAGCCTCGGTTAGGTTTTCGGACACTGTATTAATATTGACGCCATGCTCAAGCACTACGTATAAATCGACCTTGGTTTCATCGCCCGTGGTGGTAACAACAACACCGTTATGAAGGCGACGCAAAGGAAGAATTTTTGCAGCTCCGGATTCGGGTCCGGGTGCTGCCATACCGACAACTCCATATACAGAGCTTGCAGCGTGGCCGGCCACGCGAGTAATGACATCGTCAGTGATAATGAGATTGCCTGGAACCTTGCTCATCATTAATCCTTTCGAGTGACAGTTTGCCCCTGATGAGCAAACCGAAGGTATAGTATAGCCCATGCAAGCAGTTGCGAGGGAATTCATAAACTAAGCAATTTGTATTGTTGTATAAAAACAAATTTTAAATTTGCAAAATTATACCTTGGAAGCATCTTTTCTGTGTGATACAGTTGTTAGGCTATTTTGTTCATTGGCGGTTGAGTGCCGCACTTGATAAACAATAAAGATGGAGTTGATTAAGTATGTCCAAGGTTTGTGAAATTTGCGGTAAGGCACCCGTCGCTGGTCGCAACATCAGCCACTCTCATCGTGTTACCAACCGCGTCTTCCGCCCCAACATCCAGAAGATCACCATCAAGAAAGATGGTCACGTACGTAAGGCTAACGTTTGCACTCAGTGCATGAAGGCTGGCAAGGTAGAGCGCGCTTAGTTTTCTGCTAAATTATTTTAAAGAAGCCCCATTGAGGGCTTCTTTTTTTGTTTATACACAAACTTAGAGCCATCAAGTCCAACAAAACTAAGGGCAAGGTTATTACAACCTTGCCCTTTTCTGGGTCAATCGCTTTCATGGCGAATTATGTCATCGAATACCGAGCTTATAAAAGCTCATAGCCCTACATCTTGAAGAAGCCAAAAGTTTGAGCAACGTAAGCGATCAGGATAATAACCAATACAACAGGAGCAATATATTTGATGGTAAAGGCCCAGAGCTTACGCAGCTTAAATTCCGCAGAAAGCATTACTTCTTCCTCGATTACATGGGTGCCAACAAGCCAACCAACGAAGACGCAGGTTAACAGTGCGGCAATTGGCATCAAAACTGAATTAGAAATAAAGTCTGCAAAATCAAGAATGCTTGTTCCTTCGCCAAGAGGCTGAATAAAATCAAGAGAACTGTAGCCAAGGTTTACCACGATGCCCATAAGCGTTGTCCAAATAGCTACTCCCAATAAGCCTTTCCCACGAGAGCAATGCAAGAAGTCACACGCAATAGAAACGCAAGCTTCAATGATTGAAATACAGCTCGTCAATGCAGCAAACAGAACCAAAACAAAAAATACCGTTGCAATAATAGGCGCCATATCACCTAAACCAGCAAATACCTGAGGCAGAATCACAAACATCAATGAAGGACCCGCGTTTTCTGCGACAGCTTCGCCAGATCCAAGAGAGGCAAAAGTTGCAGGAATAATCATAAAGCCCGCAAGCAAAGACACGCTAAATGTTGTGCCGGCAATTTGGGCAACGCTATTCGTTAGCTTGACGGACTTATCAAGATAAGAACCATAGGTAACCATAATTCCCATGGCTAAAGAAAGAGTAAAGAAGGTCTGACCAAGTGCGGAGATAACGAGCTCGGGCGAGAACTTACTGACGTCAGGAACCAGATAAAAAGCAACACCCTCTGCAGCTCCAGGCAAGCTCAAAGAATACACAGCAATACCTATTGCAAAAACAATAAGCAAGGGCATCATAATGAGATTTGATTTTTCAATACCCTTGTTTACACCGCGCCACACAATGAAATAAGTAAGCGCCATGAACACAAACATAAACACAATACTTAGCAGAGGATCAGCAATAAAGCTCGTGAAATAATCACTGCTCGTTAGATTTGCGCCCTCCCCTGTTGCGTAAGCAAAAAGGTACTTAGTTACCCAGCCACCAATAACGTTGTAGTAAGGCCCAATAATAAAAGGTACAGCCGACATAATGACGCCGATAAACATGTACTTCTTACCAAAAGCCCTAAAAGCGCCAATAGAGCTTTGGCCTGTCTTTCGACCAAGTGCATTTTCAAGAAGTAGCAGAGCAATACCAATAGTAAAGGTAAAGACAAAATAAGTAATAAGGAAGGCGCCACCGCCATACTTTGCCGCCAGATAAGGGAAGCGCCACATGGCGCCTAGGCCAACAGCGGAAGCTGCCGCAGATAAAACGAAAGCGAGTTTACCGGACCAAGCAGCACGACCGGTACTCTGAGCATATTCAGTAGATGTTGCCATAGATTCTCCTTGAAGCGTTCTTTTTGAACGCGTTTTAACAGTATGGGCAACTATAACAAAGCAACGCTTTAATTCCTAATTCCATACAGAAATTAAAGCGCTGCTCTTATGCCCAATATTCAGGGGTTTTATTTATTAAAAGGCGTCTTTGACCCTTTACCAGAGATACCAAAGGCTTCTTTAAGCTCGTTAACGGTACCAGTTATTTCAGAAACAATAGGCTTAGCGTCACGAGCTAAATTGCCTGCCATTTGAACCGCATCAGTCATACCTTCTTTAATATCTTCAGGAATACGAGAGTTTTTTGTATTAGACGAAGCTAAATCAGAAGTAACTTCTTCACCTGCAGCTGAACGCTCGTTAAGCTTTTCAACCTTGGTCTGCAAGACATAAATCTGAGTATCTATCTGGTCAAGTTTTATATCGTAGCCCTCAAGCTCAATCTGACTTTCGTTTACAACGGCAAGCAAATCATCAAGACGAGCCTTGAGCGTGTCTATCATTTCAAGAACATTCTCGTTCATGGGAATACCTTTCTGTGAATGACTTCACTATACGCCCTCAACTAAAAACTAAATTACACTACTAGGCAAAAACAGCCAAAGAAGCGGCAAGGCGGCTTCTAGTTGATATACTCCATCGCACCATGATTACTGGTTATGACAATCATTAATAGCGATTACGCTCTTTTAAAGCACGCTCAATCTCACGCTTTTGATCGCGCTCGGCCATAGCTTGACGCTTGTCATGGAGCTTTTTGCCGCGTGCAAGCGCAATCTCTACTTTTACGCGGCCGTTCTTATCAAAATAAATCTTGGTCGGAACGAGCGTTAAACCTTTTTCTTGAGTTCGCTGGGTAAGAATTCGAATTTCTTTGCGATGCATCAAGAGCTTACGACGCCTATCAGGGTCGCCATTAAAAATACTGCCATGACTATAGGGCGGAATATGAAGATTGTTGAGCCACACCTCGTTGTTTCTGATTAAAGCAAAACCGTCAGTAAGCTGACAATTATTCTCGCGAAGCGAGCGAACTTCTGTACCAGTTAAAACAATGCCGCACTCATAGCGCTCAAGCATCTCGTATTCATGAAATGCACGCTTATTCTTTGCAATGATTGCTTCTTTTCCCTTAGGCTGTGCAGGCTTTTTTGCCATCTACTACACCCCCGGTACGAAGCTAACATCTTCGTCAAGATCAAGAATAAAACGTGTAAGCAGAGTAACGGTATCCTCAAGGTCAGACAAAGCCAAGACTTCAGTTGGAGTATGCATATAGCGCAAAGCTACCGAAACCAAGCCACAGGCCTTACCACCGCGCGAAGTCTGAATCTTGGCGGCATCGGTGCCGGTAACACCAGGCTCTGCCTCAATTTGATACTTAATACCAGCTGCTTTAGCTGCCGCCACTAAGCGTTCAAAAACAACAGGGTTGATATTGGGGCCACGAGCGATAACGGGGCCTTCACCACAAACAATCTTGCCGTAGCGACTCTGATCAATACCGGGATAATCGGTAGCGTGCGTTACATCAAGAGCAATACCTACATCAGGATGAACGCCATAAGCGCTTGTTTCGGCGCCACGAAGACCAATTTCTTCTTGAACAGTGCCTACGCAAATATAATCACCCTTTGCGCCGCCAGCCTTTGCAAGCTCTTCCATAACACGAGCCGCAATATAGACACCCATCTTATCGTCAAAGCCACGAGAAACCGCCATGCCTTTGCCAAACTTCTCAAAGCCAACCCCATAGGTAATAGTGTCACCAATGCGAACTAATTCTTTGACCTTTTTGGCAGGCATACCAAGGTCAATTACCAAGTTATGAATAGGTGTTACATTTTTACGTTCATCGGGCTCAATAAGATGAATTGGCTTTCGGCCAACAACACCGCGCAAGCTCCCCGATTCCGTATGAACATCAACGCGCATACCGGGAAGGATTGCAGCATCAACGCCACCAACGCTAGAAACAGACAAAAATCCTTCTGGGCTAATATAGGTGACCATAAGGCCAACTTCATCCATATGAGCAGCAATCATAACTGAAGGAGCCTGAGCGCTGCCTTCTAGCTTTGCATGAACGGAGCCCATAACATTTGTTTCAATTTCGCTCGCTACAGGAGCTAAGCGTTCGCGCAAAAGCGAAGCCACTTTTGCTTCAGTACCTGTAGCCGAAGGAGTTTCTAGAAGCGCTTTAAGAAACTTTTTATCCACCTTGCTCATATGTTTAAACATCCTTTGCGAATATGCCAATTGTTTTCTAAATTATACGTGATGCGCAAGCTTAAATGAGAGCCTTCGCTCGCGAGGGTTTGCAGCTTGTAAAACCACCGAAATTTCTTGTCCAAGTTGATAACGAATGTTTGTATCAACACCTTCTAAAACATAGCGATCGGGATCAAATGAAAAATGCTCATCCCCTAGCTCACGTAAAGGCAAATGTCCAACCGCAGTATTGGGCAACTGAACAAATAAGCCGAAGGTTGAGACACCGCTAACTATCCCCTTGAAGGTTTTGCCAATGTCACGCTGCATATATTCAACAAGCTTAAGCTGCTGACTTTGAAAAGCAGCTTTTTCAGCAACGCGTTCCATCTTGGAAGAGTGCTCCGCCAACCAAGGGAGGGCTTTAATTTGAGCATCGCTAGTTTCGTTTTTACCAAAGAACGCAATCTTGAGCATACGGTGCACAAGCAGGTCAGGGTATCTTCGAATAGGAGACGTGAAGTGACAATAATGCTCTAAGCCAACACCAAAGTGCGCACGCTCATCGGTGCTATAAATAGCTCGCTTCATGCTGCGTAAAAGAAGCAGGCTAACTAGCTCATGTTCTGGTTTATCTTTAGTTCGCGCCAAAACATCCTGCAAGACTTTAGGCTCGCCGGAGCAAAAACGCCATTCATTAAGGTCTTTGAAATCAGGCATATCAGAAAGAACCTGATAGAGAGAATAGAGAGCCTCACCATCTGGGACGTCATGAATACGAAAGACACATGGTAGCGCAAGTGTGATTAAATTCTCAGCCACTAAGCGATTGGCTAAAATCATCGCCTCTTCAATGGCGTGAGTTGCTTTATTTCTCTTTCGAAGATATACCTCTGTCGGTGCCCCCTGTTTATCAAGCCGAACCTTAGCCTCAGTACGCTCAAAATCCATGCATCCAGCCTGATAACGCAAAGAAAATTGCTTTTCGGCCATAGATGAAAGTGCCGCCAAAGAGCACTTAAGTAAAGAAAGATTTTCTTTACTTAAGGCGTGTGAGCCTTGGGCTTGCTCACACGAAGAAAAAACCTGTATCAAATCATCTTCGCTAGCAGCATCTTCTGCATCAAGAAGCGCCAAGGCTTGCTCATAGGACAAGCGAGCTTTCGATTTAATGACAGCCGGGAAGACCTCATACGACTCAATATAGCCATCAGCTCTAATGAGCGCCTGAACAGCGATCGAGAGTCGCTGTTCGTTGGGTACCAAGGAGCATAAATTATTGCTGATAGCCTCAGGAAGCATTGGTATGACACGATCAACAAGATACACAGAACAAGCACGTCGACGCGCCGCTAAGTCCATAGAGCTAGCGTATTCAACATAAGACGAGACATCTGCAATATAGACGCCCAAGCGCCAATAAGAGCCATCCCAAGAGCAAGAAACGGCGTCGTCGTAATCTCGCGCATCAACTGGGTCGACGGTAAAAACAAAGTCTTTAGTAAGGTCGCGATATCCACGAACAAACGCCAAAGAGGTATCAAGCTTAGCTGCCTGAGCTTCTTTAATCGCATCGGCACTAAATTCGGTTTCGAGTTTAAAGTGGCTCACAATACGATCAATTTCAACGGAAGTGTCGTCTTCGCGACCAATGACTCGAATGATATGCCCCGTTGCCGCAGAATTCCGTGTCGGATATTCAGTCATTTCAACTTCCACAATATCGCCGTTGGCAACATAGGGAGCATCTTTGCGAAGTGTAAAAATGTCATAAGGAATACTTGGGTCGTCAGGAACAACAACTCCAAAGGGGTCGGCAATCTCATAGCGACCGATAATCGTGCGCTGCTCGCGCATGATAACGCGCACCACACGACCTGTTGGCCGCTGACGCTGACTATCAACATAAGAAGCAAGATCATCTTGCTTTTGAGAGGAAATGCGAGCTACTTCGACCAAATCACCCGGAAAGGCACCATTGATTTTAGACGCAGGTATAAAGAATTCGCCTTCGGCAGTTTTAACAAAACCAAAGCCTCGCGCGCTAATTTCAAGAATGCCTTGAGGACGCGCTTTTGCGTGCCGACGAGCTTTAGCAGGGCGGCGAGCCATTAAGAAGCCTCGGAACGAGCTAGCTCTATTGCACGAGAGCGCTGCTTTGAGCTTCCCGATTGTGAAATATCAGGCGTGACTCCCACCTTGTCAAAAGATCGCCCTTTAGGCGTAAGATAGCTTGCTACGGTATAGCGCAGAGCACCTCCGAAACTTAGAGGTTTCATCACCTGAACGGTTGATTTACCTTGAGTATTAACTCCAACAAGCTGCGCACGACCTGTTTCCTGTAGTGCCGCCGCCAAAACCTCAGCGGAACCCGAGGTTTGTGCATTAACAAGTACAACAAGGGGCGCCTTGGTTAAGAGAGAGCCTTCGGCAACTTTAGAAGTTGTTCCATCCTTGGTTTTTACCTGGACAACAGCACCACCATCCATAAAAAGCGAGGCAATACCGACAGCCTGAGTCAAATAACCACCAGGAACATTGCGCAAATCAAGAACAAACGAAGTAGCGCCCTTGTTTTGACATTCGTTTATTACGTCTTTGACCACTGAAGCAGAATCAGATGAAATCTGATTGATGTCAATCACGCCAACCTGATTTTCTACCGTATAGGTAACATTGGTTGAAGAACTAGACTGATATGGCAGCGTTACGTCATAAGTAGATTCTTTACCAGAATCAGATTGACGCCCAAACCTAAGCAGAACCGAGTCGCCCTCATCACGTTTAAGAGTAGCTAAGACATCAGGCAGGGTCCAGTCTGAGCACTCTTCACCATCAATAGCAACAATGTAATCGCCTGCTTCAACGTCTGCTGCCTGAGCACGAGAAGACTCTAAGACATCTGCGACAACAACCTTAGAATCACTTTCATTAAAAAGCACGCCGATTCCTTGGTCTGTATCTACCGCCGACTCCAAATATTTTTTGTAGCTTGCTGCGTCGTAGTAACGAAGAAATGGATCTTTAACTGTTTGAGAATAAGCCTGCAGAAGCGAAGAGGTCATTGAATCAAGGTCGTAATCATATAAAGATTCATCGTCGATTAATTCATCAACCTCACTCAAGCGACTACTTAAAGAACTAGCTTCGTTATTGGAAGATGAATTAGAGCTAGACTCCCCTTGCACAACAAGATTGCTAAAGCCCAATGAGCTCAAGAAATCGACATTGCCACGAAGCAGAAAGCCCAAGGAAAAGACTATACACAAGACAATACAAGCACCGAGAACTCGCACGATGCTTGTATTACGTTTATAGCTTTGGGCTAATTTCTTGTTGAACCTGTCGTTCAATCAATCCCCTTTTATACCTTCAGGTAACGGCGCATAGAGAAGCTAGAGCCAAGTAAGCCGATAAGCAAACCAGCCACTACCAAGAGCAGATAGACCAAGATAAATGTGCTGTCAGTTACATTGATGGGCAGCCAAGGAAGCGCGCTTGAGATGCGAGGCAGTGCAACCCTGTGGAATACCTCCAGTACACCAATTGCGAAAGCAGCACCAATAATTGCATGCAGAGCACCTTCCATCAAGAAGGGCCCACGGATGAAGCCGTTTGATGCACCAACCAAACGCATAATTTCGATTTCACGCTTACGAGCCAAAATAGCCAAACGAACCGAGTTGCTAATAAAGATGAAGGCAACAACAACCAGCAGAACAATCAAACCGATACCGATATAGCGGATTGAATTGGTTAAGGTAAAGAGCTTATCAACGGTCTTCTGGCCATACTGCAAAGAAGAGCTGGGGTCGCTTGGCTCGTCGCAAATCTTTGCAAAGGTTTCGTTTGAAGCGATAGCGTCTGCAATAGTGGAAACTTCCTGAGCTTCACTCAAATCAACATCAATGGAAGCAGGTAGAGGATTCTGGCCATCAAGCTGTCCGATAATGTCGGTATTGGAGCTCATAGAATTTGAGAAGTTTTCCATGGCTTCGTCTTTAGTGGTAAAGGAAACCGATTCAACACCATCGAGCCCTGAAATATAATCCTCAACAGTCTTAATATCGGCATCGCTTGCATCGTCAGCAATGTAGCAAGTTACCGAAACCTGATCTTCTACTGAAGCTACAACATTGTTGACAACAAAGCCGAGCACACAAAACAGGCCGATAATTAGCAAAGACAAAAAGATAGTAATAATAGAGCCCAGTGTAGTAGACAGATTTCGGCTGAAACCAGTCAGAGACTCACGGAAGAAATAAAACAAACTAGACATGACGACCGTACACACCCCTGTCTTGGTCACGCATGAGACGACCACCTTCAAGCTCGATAACACGACGACGCATGTTGTCAACCATTTCGCGGTCGTGCGTAGCAACAAGTACGGTAGTACCGGTGCGATTAATTCGTTCAAGAAGGTCCATAATTCCGCGGGAATTCTGGGGGTCCAGGTTACCGGTAGGCTCGTCGCAAACCAGCAGCGGAGGACGATTTACAATTGCACGCGCAATAGAAACACGCTGCTGTTCGCCACCAGAAAGCTGATCGGGCAACTTATTGGCCTTATCCTCAAGTCCGACCAAACGCAAAACCTCAGGAACCTGAGTACGAATTACATGACGGGACTTGCCAATTACCTCAAGCGCAAAAGCGACGTTTTCAAACACTGTCTTATTAGGCAGAAGCTTAAAGTCCTGAAAAACGCAGCCGATATTACGACGAAGGTAAGGCACGCGCCAATTACGCATACTCTTCAGATCTTCGTTAGCAATATAAATACTGCCGTGGCTAGGCTTAAGTTGACGAATAATTAGGTTAATAAACGTCGACTTGCCAGAGCCGGAATGACCAACCAAAAAGATGAATTCACCAGGGAAAATCTTTAAGGAAACATCATCAAGCGCAGGTTTTTTAGGCTGTGCATCATATACTTTTGATACATGATCAAAAGTGATTACAGGATTACCAAGGTTTTTTGCAGTTTCCTCGACGTCAACAACGGGTAGTGACGCAGTTAAATTGGAAACGACCTCAGCATGGGAGACAGGCTGTTCACTTGACAGCTGCTCCTCACTCAGTTCGTTTGTCACGATTTGCTCCATTCAAGTTGTTCATTTCGATGACAGTTGAAGTATATCAGCCTATTTACGAGAGATTGCCTTTTTCACAGCGTCCACAATAGAAGCAGCATCCAGGCTAAAGTAAGTCAGAAGCTCATCAAACTCGCCAGACTTACCAAAGGTGTCGCGTACAGCCACAAATTCAAGAGGTGCAGGACCCTGCTCGGCAACCAATTCAGCTACCGCAGAGCAAAGGCCACCATAAACAGCATGCTCTTCTGCGACTACCGCACAACCAGTCTTGTTAATGGAAGCCATAATAGTTTCTGCATCAAGAGGCTTAACACAGAATGCATCGATAACCTCAACACTAATGCCTTCATCCGCAAGAATTTTTGCAGCTTTATTTGCTTCAGCAATTTCGACGCCATTAGCAATAATGGTTGCATCAGTTCCTTCATTGAGGACATAAGCACGACCAAGCTCAAGCTCAACATCAGGCGCATAAACAGCAGGAACACTTGCACGACCCATGCGAACATATGCAGGACCATCGGTTTTTGCTGCCAGGCGAATTGCAGCTTTTGCAGCAGCAAAGTCGGCAGGAACAAATACCTTCATACCAGGCAAACCACGCATCAAAGAAACGTCTTCGAGCATCTGATGCGATCCACCATCGGGGCCAACTGAAATACCTGCATGAGTAGGTGCAATTTTCACATTGAGCTTAGAATAGACAACGGTATTGCGAATCTGATCATAAGTACGACCGGTACCAAAAACGGCAAAAGAGCCCGTAAAAGCAATGTTTCCGGTTAAGGACAAGCCTGCTGCAACATCAATCATATTCTGTTCAGCAATACCCACGTTAAAGAGGCGATCGGCATATCCAGCTTCCGCAAACTTCTTTGTAGTAGTAGAACCAGTAAGGTCGGCATCAACTGCAACGATAGGCAGACCTTCTGAAGCAAGTTCGGCTAGGGTTTCGCCATAAGCAGCACGAGTAGCCTTCTTTTCGAGCATCTGCTCAGCACTAGCAAGCTTAACCATTAGTTTGCCTCTCCTTCAATCTCTGCCAAAGCTTCTTTTGCCTGCTCATCATTAGGAGCCTTACCATGCCAGCCAGCCTGGCCTTCCATAAAGCTTACGCCCTTGCCTTTAGTAGTAGCGGCAACAACAAGTTTAGGAGCAGAAGCCTTGCTTGCTTTAAGCTCGGAAAATAGGCTGATAAGAGCTGCGATATCGTGTCCATCTACCTCATGAACTTCCCAACCAAAAGCAGCAAACTTTTCACCTAAGCTACCTGTCTGGCAAACATCATGAGTGTGACCATCAATCTGCAAGTCGTTAGAGTCAACGATTGCGATAAGGTTGCCAAGCTCCTGATGAGCTGCAAAGGTAGCAGCCTCCCAAACCTGGCCCTCCTGGCACTCGCCGTCACCCAAAAGAGTGAAAACGCGATTTTCTTTAGCATCGAGCTTAAAACCAGCAGCAACGCCAGCTGCAATAGATAAGCCCTGGCCAAGAGAACCGGTAGAAACCTCTACACAAGGCAAAAGATTTGAATCAGGGTGACCCTGTAGACGAGTTCCGAGCTTGCGCAAAGTCTTAAGCTCTTCAACTGGGAAATAACCAGCTTCTGCAAGAGTTGCATACAAAGCAGGTGCGGCATGACCCTTAGACATAATAAATATGTCGCGCTCAGGATCTTTTGGATTAGAAGGATCGTGCTTTAGTACCCCACCAAAATAGAGGGATACCATAATATCGGTGCAAGAAAGTGATCCACCGGGGTGACCACTTTTTGCCTCATGTACCATTTCGATGATATCGCGGCGGATGGCTTTGGCCTTCGCCTGAGCCTCAAGTTGTGCCATGATGTCCTTCCAATCGTTACTTCTTGGCTTAATACTATTTATAGGAATCTCAGAAGCAAAAGTTTACTGAGAAGCTTTCCAACGATGATACCCGATGACAAATTCGTCTATGTCTCCATCAAGGGCAGCATCGACATTACTGCTTTCAATGTTACTACGGGTATCTTTAACGAGTCGATAAGGATACAGTACGTAATTCCTAATTTGGCTTCCAAAAGAATTTGCCATAAGCTCACCACGAATCTCATCGATTTCATCGGCGCGCTTTTGCTGTTCCAGTTCGTATAGCTTAGCCTTCAGAACACGAAGTGCTGCTTCCTTATTTTGGAGCTGAGATTTTTCGTTTTGGCAAGTAACAACAATACCCGTTGGGATATGCGTCAAACGCACAGCTGAGTCAGTTGTATTAACGCACTGACCGCCAGGACCGCTTGAACGATACACGTCCACGCGAACGTCTGCCATATTTAAATCAACTTCAATGTCATCAGGCAAAACAGGCAAAACCTCAACGGCGCCAAAGGTGGTTTGGCGACGAGCTTTTGCATCGGTTGGACTAATGCGAACAAGGCGATGAACTCCGTTTTCACTACGAAGCATGCCATAGGCGTTGCGGCCTTCAACCTGGAAAGATGCTCGATCAAGACCAATGCCTTCACCGGGCACAATATCCAAAGGACGAACCTTCCAGCCCTTCTTTTCGCAGTAGCGGGTAAGCATGCGATAGAGCATTTCGGTCCAATCCTGAGCCTCAAGGCCACCCTGACCAGGATTAATAGTGACAATTGCGTCACCTGAGTCAAACTCACCAGAAAACCAGGAAGCAATTTCTAGCTCTTTGAGCTTAGGCTCAAGGGCAGCAAAGGCTGCATCGGCTTCTTCTTCAAACTCAGGGTCTTCGGTGGCAAACTCTAAAGCAGTGCGAGCATCTTCAAGCATGGTAGATGCCTGTTCGTATTCAGCAATCGAATCGCGAAGATTACTCGCACGCTTTGAAACCGATTGCGCATGATTTGTGTCATTCCAAAAATCCGCTTGCGCAATTTCAGCATCAAGCTTCTCGAGCTCAGCTTGCTTGTCATCTATATGTAGATAAGCATAAGCATCCGCTACGCGCTGCGATAGTTCCTCAAGAGTTTTAATGTCTGCCATATATGCAGGTCACTCCTAGGAACGAGGTGCGCCGTGGCACTTCTTAAATTTTTTGCCAGATCCACAAGGACAAAGATCATTACGACCAACGTTAGCGTAAGGATCGTTAGGATCCTTAACAATAGGAGCGGTCTTTTTCTTGGTTTCTTCGGGGACCTCTCCTGCTTCCTCGGACAGGTTCTGAGTTGCGTCACGCGTAAGATTTTCTTCAGGATTTGAATAGCTTATATTGCGGGACTCAAGCTCGTCTTCTGGTTCAGGTTCGGGTTGACTAACGTTAACCACGATAGGTGCACGCAACAGGAAGCGTAAGAAGTCTTCGTAAATGCCAGCCGAAAGATTAGCAAACATACGATGAGCCTCTTCGCGATATTCAGTAAGAGGATCGCGCTGACCGTATGCGCGCAGACCAATAGAAGACTTAAGGTAATCCATTTCTTGTAAGTGGGCCATCCAGCGAGTATCAATAAAACGCAGCATAATCTGAGATTGAACAGCATTAAACAAAGGTCCGACCTGCTCAGCCTTTGCATCATAGAGATCCTGCAGATGCTCCTCGACAACCTGAGCAAGCTGGTACGAATTGTCGTCATGCTCGATGTTAGAAACCACAAACTCGGGGTCGTCAGTCATCTCCATTAACCAAGCGTTCAT
The DNA here is from genome assembly GCA_963604935.1 of Bacteroidaceae bacterium. Taxonomy (GTDB): domain Bacteria; phylum Actinomycetota; class Coriobacteriia; order Coriobacteriales; family Eggerthellaceae; genus Anaerotardibacter. The sequence continues at coordinate 25,483 of CAVCRX010000010.1, read as the reverse complement.
CGCATCGACATTCCAGTCGTCTGCCGCTTGCTTAACGCCGCAATTTTCGAATACATGATCTTCAACAACATCATGGATAATCTCGGGGATCTTTTCGGTCAAATCCTTGCCGTCCAAGATCGCATTGCGCTCGGCATAAATTGCCTTACGCTGCAAGTTCATTACGTCGTCATACTCAAGAACATGCTTACGAGCAGCAAAGTTCATTGTTTCAACTTGGCGCTGAGCATTTTCAATCGCCTTGGTAACCATGCCATTTTCGATAGGCATATCGTCAGGCATGTCAGTCTTTTCCATCAGCTTAGCAATGGAATCCATACGGTTTCCGCCGAACAAACGCATAATTTCATCTTCCAAGGAAAGATAGAACTGCGTATATCCAGGGTCACCCTGACGTCCAGAACGACCACGGAGCTGATTGTCGATACGGCGACTCTCATGACGCTCGGTACCCATAACACACAAGCCACCAGCGGTAATTACCTTATCGTGCTCAGACTTTGTAATCTCTTCTGCGCGCTTTTTTGCCTCAGCAACCTGCTCTTCCGTGGGCTCTGCGCCTTCGGGGAGCATTTCAATCAAGAAATCGCGCGCAAGTTCATCTGGGTTGCCACCCAGTAAGATATCGGTACCACGACCAGCCATGTTGGTAGCAATAGTTACGGCACCATAACGACCTGCCTGAGCAACGATAGAAGCTTCGCGCTCGTGGTTTTTAGCATTCAGAACTTCATGCTTGATACCACGCTTAGACAAAGCGCGCGACAAGCGCTCAGAGCTTTCGATTGAAACCGTACCAACCAATACAGGCTGACCCTTTTTATGGCACTCAATAATGTCTTTTGCTACCGCATCAAACTTAGCATCAATCGTTCGATAGATAACGTCATTATTATCATGACGAATAACTGGCTTGTTAGGCGGAATAGCCTGAACCTCAAGCTTGTAAATCTGGCGGAACTCGGAATCCTCAGTCATTGCGGTACCGGTCATACCAGAAAGCTTGTCATACAAACGGAAGTAATTCTGTAGAGTAATGGTTGCTAAAGTCTGATTTTCTTCACGAACTAAAACGTGCTCTTTAGCCTCAAGAGCCTGATGGAGACCCTCAGAATAGCGACGACCCTCCATAATACGGCCCGTAAATTCATCAACGATTTTGACTTCACCATGCATAACGGCGTAATCCTTATCGCGATGGAACATAAACTGAGCTTTCAAAGCCTGCTGTAGGTGGTTTGGCAGCTGTCCGTCAGGATCGGCATACAAATCGTCAATACCTAAAGCAAATTCAACCTTAGCCAGACCAACCTCGGTACAGTAAATCGTATGCTTTGCCTCATCCATGATGAAGTCTTCATCCTTTTTGAGGTTAGGCATAATTGCTGCAAACTTACGATAAGTATCTGCAGCCTGAGTACCTGCACCACTAATAATCAAAGGAGTACGAGCTTCGTCAATAAGGATGGAGTCAACCTCGTCTACAACGCAGAACGAATGTCCACGCTGAACACGACGATCAGCGCGAGACACCATATTGTCACGCAGGTAGTCAAAGCCAAACTCAGAATTAGTACCATAAGTGACATCAGCCTTATAGGCAGGAATCTTTAGCTCAGGTGGCATGCCATTCTGAATCAAGCCAACCGTCATACCTAAAAATTCGTAGACCTTACCCATCCACTCAGAGTCACGAGCAGCCAGGTAATCGTTAACCGTAACGATGTGGACATTATTACCAGGTAAAGCATTTAAATAACCCGCCAATGTAGAAACAAGGGTCTTACCTTCACCGGTATGCATTTCGGCAATCTTGCCATCATGTAATGCCATACCACCAATAAGCTGAACATCATAGTGACGCAAGCCAATGGTTCGCTTTGATGCTTCACGAACAGCAGCAAAAGCCTCAGGTAGCAAGTCTTCTAAGGTTTCGCCTTTGTCTAAACGCTCACGAAACGCTGGAGTAAGAGCAGCCAGGTCTTGGTCAGACAAAGCCTCCATCTTTGGCTCAAGCGCATTAATTTGCGTAACAACCTTGTTATATTTCTTTAGAGCCTTGCCTTCGCCTACGCTCAAAATCTTGGAAAGGAATCCCATATAAAGATGCTTCTTTCTTGTTGTGCGCCACAGATGTGCGCATATAACGCATTTGTTCGAAACTTTACCACAGCTAAGGCCTAGTTTTAGCTAGGAGACGTCCGCTAATACATCTTGATACAAATCCTTCAAACGAGCGTTCGCCCCTAGCCCGTGAAGCTCAAGAGATTCACGCTGACAACGTATGAAAGTTTCGGTCGCTTGTGCATGTTGTCCCAGCATGCGCTGAACACGCATAAGCGCATAAGCCAAATCCTGCCTCGTGGGATCAATATCAAAAGCAAAGGACAAGTGATCTTCTAATACAGGAAGATCAACAGGTGAATCCATGAGGTCGGCAGACGAAAGAAAAATGTCAACAATCCGATGCTCCCAGTGAGTTCGCACAAGAGCGATTTCTTTATGTTTAACTCCAGGCAAAAGAGGTCCGCGATACAACTGACGCAGTCGGCCTAAAAGCTCCATACGCTCAAAGAAGGAAATAGACTCTTCTTCCAGGCGCTTGCAAATCTGGTCTGCCATCTGAATATCTAGAAATATGATGCCGCCCTGCAGACTTGCCGCATATTTATTGCAATTTAAAAACTGCATGCAGTCATAGGCTCGTACGGTACGCGTTAGATAACTCCACAAAGAATAAAAGCTTACTCGCTTTGAATGCTCACTAGCGCTAGACCAAAGAGCATCAGTAAGCCACTCACGAGAAACTTCTTTGTCATGATTAAGCGCCAGAAGAGACATCAGTAACTGGCCTTTTGCACGTAAGCGAATTGGCTTTGATAGACTCTCGGATTGAGCAGGAACAAAAGAATCCCCTAGACGAGCCAATTTAGTTTGTGGATGCTCGATCAACACAGCTTTACGTGACTTTTTGCTCGATTTCGAAGAAAGCTCTGCCTTTTCCTTATCTTTATCAGACTGAGTTCCAAGTTGATTTAAATCAGGAAATTTAAGTTCATCTGCATGGCCCTGAGAAATTTCAGACTCACAAAAAATCAACTCATCCGAAAATTCAGTATCCACAGCTTCAGCAAGGCGCAATTCAAAGCCACCAAAAAGTCTCAAACTGCCATTTTCCAAGCCTTTTACCTCAAGCGAGCGCAAGGTATCAAGCTTAATAGGCATAAAGTTCAGAGCACTGGTATCTGCAGAAACATGCTTGTTTGTTTTTTCAACGCGCCGTTCTTTCGACTTTCTGGAAGCCTCCCATATGCCAGCTTCACGAGAAATTTGCTCTTTAATTACAGCAGAGCGCTCAAACAAGCGTTCCCCGCAAACTTTATGGCATTTGTCCTCATAGAGAAAACGCAGATAAGCATCAAGAACGCAATCAAAAACACCAGGCCTATGCTCCGCATCCAAGGATTTAGCCAAATCACAGAAAAGCTCGGCTAAAGCCTCAGAAGACCTACGAGCGCGACCCTGGCGCATCGCTACAAGAACCAGCCAAGCTGCAGCCAAAAGCGACTCATAACCATCTCCTGAGTTATATAGAGCGCGTAAGTATCCCGGCAACTCACTAAACTTCGCACTCGACCAAATACTTGCCCAAGCCAGTTTGACCGCCAAAGAAGATGATTCATGAGAGCTATTACTAATAAGCCATCGTATAGATTTGATTCTCGCTTTAATTTCTTCTTTATCACCAAGACCATTTCGTATAAGACCAATTGAACGCAAGAGGGCGCAAATCGAATTCTCTAAAGGAGTCAGGGTTTCTAAGCTCAAAGAATCAAGCTCTCTTAAAGCTCCAACAGAATCATTGAGACCCATGCAGGCGCAGGCAAGCGTCAATCCTGTCGAAAAGGAATACGAGCACTCCCCTGCCGTGCGCGAAAGTTCAAGCAAGGCCAAGAAGTCGCCGTTATACAGAAACTCCAGCGCATGATTATCAAGGAATTCTTTACAAGCTGCACTGTCTTTACCTGCGGCCATAAGTCTACCCGCAAGCGAGGTCTCTCCCCTTTTTAATAAAGTCCGCACAAGCAAAGCAACAATATCTTTATCGCTGTTTTCTTTGAATTTAGGGAGAGCCTGCTTAAATACATACAGGCGCTCTTCAGGCGTTAACAAAACAGCCGAACAAGGCTCTGTTAATGAAGTAATGCCAGCATGCGGCGCATCACGAATAAGACTTTGACAGCAATCTTGAAAATCGCCCGAGTAGAAACATTGCAAGTCTGAGACCTGACCAGGCCTTAAAATTAACGAAATGATTGCTAAGATATCTGTCTGATTTGAAGCTTGAGCTGCAAGTTCTTTTAAAAAGAGTTTTCTACCTTGCGTTCTCCCCAGAATAAAACACGGAATATAAACCGCACTATCAAAAACTCCTAAGGGTTTTAATTCAGGACTAGAAAGCTGCTTCATTTCATCTTCGGAAAGAAGCAGATCACTTGCATAAAAACTCTGACTTTCACATTTAGAAATATCTTTTCGATGAGGCAAATTTTTAAAATATGAATTAACGGAATTCGAAAGACTGACGCAATTTGAAGTAACCAGCACTTCCCAGCCAAGAGAAACAAGATGCATAAGAATCTCTGAAAAGGAATTTTCTCGGTCTTTTGAAAGAGCAGGTACAGCATCAAAAACCATAAGGCTCGGAAACTGCTTAGAAGCGATTTTTGTTAGTTCATTGGCCTTGCTTGTACCAGCAAAATCTAAATCTAATAAAAAACGAGGATCCTGCGCATCGACCCACCAAAAGGATTTCAGTCCAAAGGCAAGCTTAGCGTAAGCAAGTGCTAAAGAAGACTTTCCGTATCCATCCGGGGCAAGCAAAAATCGAATAGATTTTCTGCCGGCAACCATGGAAGCCAACAAGCTTCTTCTCATAAACAAATTAGAGCTTAAAAAATCTTGAGTAGATACAAGCTGCGCCAGGTCATTAGTAATATATGGATTCATGACACCCTCCTTTTTTCAGAGAGCGTTTTGGGTGATTTCAAGCCTAATTCATACCTGTGAGAGCCAACAAGAACCAAGATTCTGAGACTTATGGCTAAAAAAATTCAATTTAATGCTTGACTCAAACTTTAAGGCGCCCTAATATACCGTCTTGCGCATGATCCAAAAAGGTCAGCCACCCACTGGGGTGTAGTATAATGGCAGTACAGCGGTTTCTGGTACCGTATGTGAGGGTTCGACTCCTTCCACCCCAGCCATAATGCTCCCGTCGTCTAGCGGTTTAGGACGCCGCCCTCTCAAGGCGGAGATCGTCGGTTCGAATCCGATCGGGAGTACCAGTTATTTCTAGGACTCGCATTTGCGAGTCTTATTCTTTTTACAGATTTAGACTTCCCCTCGGCTTTACTTGGATGAAGTTCGGCTCAGTAATCTAATCTATAAAGATTCTTTGCTTATCTTCCTTAACTTAAATATGGCGCAAAATATGAGTCGTTTCATGCTGGCTCATGCTAAAATTTTTGCGTCATATGTGACTGACGGAATTGTGGATAACCACGGGGGAACAGATGACCATCAATATTTAGCCGACCGTCTGGGCAAACCATTTTCGTAAACGAACTTGGTTTGCCTTTTTTGCTTTAAAAAGGGCGCCAAGGCATAAAGACCGTACGTCAAGCAACGACGCACAAGAAAGGGTTTTATATGACTAACCTACTTGAATTGCTGCAAAACAATCCCTATCCCGGACGAGGTATCGTGGTCGGTAAAAACTGCGTTTACTACTGGATTATGGGCCGCAGCTCAAATAGCCGTAATCGCATCTTCACCAAGACCGAAGACGGCATTCGTACCGAAGCATATGACCCTTCAAAGCTCGAAGATCCAAGCCTGATTATTTATCACCCTGTTCGCAAGGTTGAAGGTGCTCTTATTGTCACCAATGGCGACCAAACCGACACCATCCGTGATTTAGGTTGGCATGAAGGCTGCATGGCTCGCGAATATGAGCCAGATGAACCCAACTTCACCCCTCGCATCAGTACCTACATTCGTGAGGATGGTAGCTTTGAAATCTCAATTTTGAAGCACAACGACGGAAGCTGTCAGCGTAACTTCTTCTGCTACGAAGATGTCGCAGAAGGCGAAGCTTATTTTATTAGCACCTACCAAGGAGACGGCAATCCCCTTCCCACTTTTACTGGCGAGCCAATCAAGGTAAATTTACCCAGCGCTTCTGAGGTCTGGGCTGCGCTTAATGCTGATAACAAAGTTTCTCTGTATGCCAACATTAATGGCGAAGTAAGCATCTGGAATAAAAACCTAGGCGACTAAAACAAAGGAAGCATAATGAACGAACTCGAACTCAAATATGGATGTAATCCCAACCAGAAACCCGCACGTATCTTTATGAAGAATGGCGAGGATCTTCCTGTAAATGTACTCAACGGTCGTCCTGGCTACATTAATTTTTTGGATGCCCTTAATTCATGGCAGCTTGTCAAGGAACTCAAAGAAGCCACCGGTATGCCAGCCGCTGCCTCTTTTAAGCATGTCTCCCCTGCTGGTGCTGCTGTAGGAAAACCCTTAACTGCAACGGATAAGCAGATTTATTTTGTTGACGAAGATGCAGAGCTTAGCCCTATTGCTTGCGCTTACATTCGAGCTCGTGGCGCTGACCGCCTTTGCTCTTATGGCGACTGGGCAGCGCTTTCGGATGTCTGCGACGCCGCAACTGCTACCTACTTAAAATATGAAGTATCAGACGGCATTATTGCTCCTGGTTACACTGATGAAGCTCTTGAGATTCTTAAAACCAAGAAAAAGGGCAACTATAATGTTGTCCAAATTGACGCCGACTATGTTCCTGAACTTCAAGAGTGCAAAGATGTGTTTGGTATCACCTTTGAACAGGGTCACAACTTCTTCGAAATTAACGAAGCGCTTCTTAATAACGTAGTAAGCGATAACAAAGAGATTCCTGCTGACGCAAAAACAGACCTTATCGTTGCCCTTATTACCCTGAAATACACTCAATCAAATTCCGTGTGCTACGTAAAAGATGGTCAAACGATTGGTGTAGGAGCTGGTCAGCAGAGTCGAATTCACTGCACACGCCTTGCGGGCGATAAGGCTGACAATTGGTTTATCCGCCAGCATCCTAAGGTATTGGATCTTCAATTTGTTGACGGAATTCGTCGACCTAATCGAGACAACGCAATTGATGTCTATACCTCCGACGAATACGAAGATGTTCTTGCAGAAGGAGTTTGGCAGAAAACCTTCAAGGTAAAGCCTGAGCCTCTTACTCGCGAAGAGCGTGCAGAGTGGGTACGTAATCTTAAGGGTGTGAGCTGCGGCTCTGACGCATTCTTCCCCTTCGGAGACAATGTTGAGCGCGCTCGCAAGTCTGGTGTTGACTACATTGCCGAACCTGGCGGATCCATCCGCGACGACAATGTTATTGAGGCTTGCAACAAGTATGGCATTGCCCTGGCCTTTACTGGAATGCGCCTGTTCCATCACTAGGAAATACGCTTCCCTCGCCTTGCGCTGTAAACAGGTTGCACGTGAACCACAAACCCCTTAAAACGCAAAAAGCCTAGGCACAACGCCTAGGCTTTTTGATTTCTACTAAGCTTAATGGCTTAGAAAAAAGCTGCCACAGCAACGCAGGCAACATTAAAAGCAAGAGCTGCAAAAGCAAGCATGAAGAGTTGAGCAACTTGCTTTGCGGAAGTAAGAGTTTCTGGTTCCGCTTCTTGGACAGCAGTAGTGTGCACGGTTGCAGGGGCCTCGGTGGTGTCTATCTGAACACCAGGAGTAGCGACAGTAGCCATGATGTAAACCTTCTTCGCAGTCGGGGATACGGGTCGGTGCCAGGTCTAAGCTAACCTGCCATCAGGCTCGTTTATTTTGGGGATAATCTGACTTTAGTAATCAAGTAAAAATTTCGCAAGATTTTGAAACGTTCATTTTACAAACGGAAGCCCCTAAACGCGCGAACGGTACACAAAGTCACTCTGCAAATAAAAAACGTCTATTCCTTAAACCTAAGGAATAGACGAAAAATTAGAAACAGTTGCTAATATAAACGCTTATTTTGCGGGAGCAATAAGAGCCTTGCCTTCGGGGCTTACCTGTACTCGACCTGCCGCAAGCAAAGCAAGCGCTTCTGGATACAATTCATGCTCAACCGCATGAATTGCTTCTTCTAGCTGATCCAAACTCCAACCCTCTTCAACATTGACAGCACGCTGAGCAATGATGGGGCCCTTGTCATAATCTTCGTTAGCAAAATGAACGGTAACACCAGTCACCTTAACACCAGCATCAAAGGCGTCTTGGATAGCATGAGCACCCTTAAATGAAGGAAGTAGAGCAGGGTGAAGATTAACAACCTTATTTGGGTATGCCTCCAAAACTGGAGCAAGAACCATACGCATATAGCCCGCCATAACCAAGTATTCAGCACCCGCCTGCAAGCAAGCATCAACAATACGTTGGTTGGCATCTAGGGCATCCTTGTAATCGTCCTTGCACATCACCATCACAGGAATACCAGCAGCCTCCGCACGCTCGATGCCGTAAGCATCAGGGCGAGAACTTACTACCAAACAAACCTCAACATCAAGTTCATTATTGGCAGACTTATCAATAATAGCCTGCAAGTTTGTACCGCTACCACTAATAAGAACGGCTACTTTTAAGCTTTTACCTGCAGTAATGTTAGACATCAGATCTCCTAGGAAAATAAAAAACTGCCACCAGAAATTGGTGGCAGTTGATATTTGTAAGCTTTAAGCCTCAGCAAAATCAGAGAAAAGAGCCTCTTTGTTGCTGTATTGAACGACGCCTGTGCCGGGGACAATCGTACCAATGCGAGAAACAACTTCACCCTCAGCTTCAAGAATCTGCTGAACCTCATCAACCTGACCGGGCTTCACGATAAGCACCATGCCAACACCCATGTTAAAGGTCTTCAAAGCCTCGGTTTCGTTTAGACGCGCAGCCTCACAAACAAAAGGAATAATTGCAGGCATAGTCCAAGTTCCAACCTCAACAGAGGCATCACAGTTATCAGGAAGCGCACGATTCAGATTCTCGGTAATGCCGCCGCCTGTGATGTGGGCAAGAGACTTAATAGCACCAGGAAGCTGACGCATTACTGAGCGAACAGACTTTACGTAAATACGAGTTGGGGTAAGAAGCGCATCAAGCACACTGTTTCCACCCAAGCGCTCCTGAGGAAGCTTTAACTCGTAGAGAGTCTTTCCTTCGGTGCAAACCTTACGCGCCAAAGAATAGCCATTGGAATGAATACCGGAAGATGCCAGGCCTAAGAGGACATCCCCTTCTTCAACCTTGGCAGGATCAAGCATTTCGGGACGATCAACGACACCTACACAGAAGCCAGAAAGGTCATACTCGTGAGGATCCATAACACCAGGATGCTCTGCCATTTCGCCACCAACAAGAGCGCAGCCACTCATCTGGCAACCGTCAGCAATGCCGCTAACAATTTCTGCCACAGCTTCACTCTTGAGCTTGCCAACAGCGATGTAATCCAAGAAGAACAGAGGTTCGGCGCCTGTTGCCAAAATATCGTTTACACACATTGCAACCAGATCGATACCAACGGTGTTGTGCTTGTTTGCAAGCTTTGCCAACTGGATCTTGGTTCCTACGCCATCGGTGCCAGAAACAAGAATAGGGTCAACCATGTTTTTGGCAGCCTTAATACTAAACAAGCCACCAAAACCACCGATATCACCGCGGACCTCGTCGCGATAGGTACGATGAACGGCGCTTTTGATAGCGTCCACCGCACGAGCACCCTCTGCGGTATCTACGCCTGCCTGAGCGTAGGTTGTACCACCGCCCTGGGCAGTCCAGCTAGGCCACTTGACATCCTTATCAGTAGGCTCAACTTGAATACGGTCAGTCATAATGATTGCTCCTATTTCAGTTGCAGAAATTATGGATGCCAAGCATCCAGATGTTTACAAATCTACAGCCCTAAGCTGTCTCTTAATAATAACGGCTAGGCTTACTTTGTGGCACGATTCTCGGGCAAGAAGCTCTTAGTTTGCATAGCCGGAGGAATAACTACAGGATAATCACCCGAGAAGCAAGCATCGCAAAAACCAGTATGTTCAGTTTTGCAGGCTTCATGCAATCCCTCGATGGAAATGAACGCCAGTGAATCCGCTCCAACAAATTCAGCTACTTCCTCAACGCTCATACGTGCACTAATAAGCTGATCTTGCGTGTCAGTATCAACACCGTAGAAGCAAGGCCATTTAGTCTCA
>CAVCRX010000010.1:0-15154 GCA_963604935.1 Bacteroidaceae bacterium | reverse complement strand
AGTCTCAGGAGAAACAATACGCAGATGAACTTCTTTTGCTCCAGCATCGCGAAGCATCTTAACGAGCTTTTTGGAAGTATTTCCACGAACAATCGAGTCGTCGATAACAACCAGGCGTTTTCCTTCGATAACCGAATGCAGAGGATTGAGCTTAAGTCGGATACCGAGCTGACGCATTTCGTCAGTTGGCTGAATAAAAGTGCGGCCGACGTAGCGATTTTTCACAATGCCATCAGAGTAAGGAATACCACTTTCAAAGGCATAGCCCATAGCTCCAGGTAAGCCTGAATCAGGTACACCCAGAACAAGGTCAGCCTCAACAGGAGCCTCACGCGCAAGGATTCGACCCATATTGCGACGAGCCTGATAGACACTCTGGCCATCAATTACCGAATCGGTACGAGCAAAATAGACATACTCAAAAATACAGCTTGCACGTTTTTCGGGTGCAGTACCCTGGGTGGAAGTAACACCATCTTCGTCGATACGAATAATCTCGCCAGGGTTAACCTCACGAACATATTCCGCGCCAACAATATCCAAACCGCAGGTCTCGGAAGAAACAACCCAACCACGATTATTAGGAAGTTGACCCAAAACTAAAGGACGAATTCCATTTGGATCACGGAAGGCATACAGACGCTCAGGGCTTGCAAGAACCATTGCATAAGCGCCATCAATCATACGCATAGCAACCTTAATGCCTGCTGTCATATGATGAGTGTCTTGTGTTACACCACCAATGATCTTCGCAGCCATTTCCGAGTCGGTACCTGCACGCAAATGAATTCCTGCTTCAACAATCTTAGAGCGAAGGTAAGCAGTGTTAACGAGCGTGCCATTATGCGCCAGAGCAATAAGCACTTCATCGATATTGGAGATATGGGGCTGAGCCGCCTCCCATGACGCTCCCCCGCTTGTTGAGTAGCGTACGTGACCAACAGCCAAATCACCCTTTAAAGCAGAAAGAGATGACTCGTCAAAAACCTGTGTAACCAAGCCTAAGTCTTTATAGGCCATAATGGTTTCGCCGTCACCAACAGCAATGCCAGCAGACTCCTGACCGCGATGCTGCAGAGCCTGCAGCCCAAAGCAGGTCATACGGGCAACATCTTCACCGGGGGCATATACGCCAAATACAGCGCATTCCTCTTCCATTCGGTCTGGACGATCGCCAGGAAAAATAGAAGTGCTCATCTAATCTCCTAATATCATTTTGACTCGCCGTTACATAGTACGTGATTTGAGTACTAAATGCCTGTGTTTTAGCTGTGATTTAGAACTGTTAAATCTCTTGCTTTATGAAGAAGCAATTTCGGACACTTCTTCAGCAGTCAGCCCAAGCGCCTTAGTTCCATCAGCTTTTAGATAAGGATCGTTTTGAACGGTGGTGTCCATGACAGCTGCACAGGTTACCGCACGACCATTGTCTTGCGTATATTCGCAGGTAGAAAGCATAATCATCTGCTCAACATCAGAAGCCTGGATATCATCAACACTAACAAGGCTTCTATTGAATTTATCGGAAACATACGAACCGAATGAAGAGTCAGCACTAAAGGCAGTCTGAACTATCGCATCACTTCCAACAGTATTAAATCGTGCAAAGGTCCTAAACCAGTAGTTACCATTGGGAGTCAAAATAAAAATGTCACGATGTTTGTCAAATTCAGACTGATCTTTCCAATCATCCGTACAAGCAAACATCGAGCCATCGCGCATATGATGCCCGTAGAAAACCATATTTCGATCGGTCATATCAGATGAGTTTTCTGAATCTACAAAAATGGTGCCCTTGGAAGCCAAAAAGCCCGTAGAGCCATCGAAGGACTTATGTAGATATTCATCATTATCGGAGCCCTTAACTACCGGATAGTTAATGGCCGTTCCTGGCACATAAATCCAGGCTACGACATCAGGGTTTGTAGCCGATAAGCTATCCCAATCTATCTTCAGGTCAGATAGAGTCAGACTTTCAGGGGCAAGCGTATCAGACACAGAAAGGGCGCTTGTTAGCTTGTTATAAGCATCAGATTGATACCAATATTGATATCCAAAAGCAGCTAACACCACCAAGCAAACCACAAAAACAATGCCCGCTACCCATTGCACTACGCCTGCAATAGAAAAACGACGCCCTGGAGCTGCATGAGCCGCATGTTTAGCCATCTATAAAACCCTTTCGTATTTCTAAAGAAAAAGCACAACCTATGCTAACAAAAGGTCGTGCTTTAAAAGAGCTATTTCTTAGTGCCTTTATGATTTAGTTGATCAGCATGCAAACATTGCTCAAGCTTTTCGTTGATTACCTTTAGAGCCTTGATACGCGCATAAAGTTTATCGTCCGATTCAAGAATAATCCAAGGAGCAAAATCGGTTGAAGTCAGCCTAAACATATCCTCAACAGCTTGGCGATACTGCGGATATTTATCACGATTTCGCCAGTCTTCAGAAGTAAGTTTCCAAGATTTATCAGGATTTTCTTCACGAGCAACAAAGCGTGCCAGCTGATTTTCGGGACTAATATCAACCCAGAACTTAATAAGTAGAGCACCCCAGGTAACCAGATCATATTCGAACTCATTAATTTCGTCGTATGCCCTTGACCATTGCTCAGTCGAAGCAAAGCCCTCAATTCGCTCTACTAAAACGCGACCATACCAGCTGCGATCATAAATACCCACGTGTCCTGCCTTAGGAAGACGCGTCCAGTAGCGCCATAAATGAGGATGCGCTAAATCTTGCTTGGTAGGCGCGGGGCTTGGGAAAATAGTGTAGCTTCGGGCGTCGAGTGCCTGTGCCACTCGTTTAATAGATCCACCTTTGCCAGCAGCATCCCATCCTTCGTACATAACAATCAGAGGGACACGTTTGATGTACATTTCCTGCTCAAGCCTAAACAATCGAGCCTGTTCAGCCTTTAATTGCGTCTTGTAATCTTCACGCGCTAATGAAAGAGTATGGTCGACATCTTTTAGGCGCGGATAGTCTGCCAAGATATGGAAACGGCTTTCTTTTGGAGCAAGACTTCCTTGTTTTTTAGCCTGAGCTTGCGCCGCAGCAAGAATAGAGGCATTTTCTTCGGAGCTTCGACTACGTTCATCGCGATATTCTTTTTCTTCACCTTGGGAAGACGAATTAGCGGAAGCTGCAGCCTTTGCCGCCAGAGTATCGGCATCAGGGGTTTTCTCAAGAGCCGCCTCAAGCTTATCAACAAGAACCTGCACAACCGACAAATTTACGCGCCTACGATCAAGAGCATCAAGCAAAATCCAAGGGCACTCAACAAAATCGGTTTTTTCTAAAAGCTGATCATAAATGTCGTAAGTAGCTTTATATAAATCAAGCTCTTCGGTTGGATCATGGGGTACACGCCACCTAGTAGAGGGGTCCTTATGGAGTTTAGTTAAACGCTTACGCTGTGTTTCTTCGTCAATATGTAAGAAAAACTTAACAACCAAATACCCATCAGCACTAAGCTGAGTCTCCCAGGCACGAATAGACTCAACCGAACGTTCAATTGTGCGCTCAACATAGGTACAACCTGTTTTTTTGTGCGTCTTCTTTGAATGATGCTCAACTACATGGTTGACCAGGTATTGAGATAAAAGAGAATACCAACCGCGGTCAAAAAAAGTCATGCCTGAGCGATTTCCTAAAGCTTTCCAAAAGCGGCTCATGGGTGGATAGTAACCCAAAGCCCAAAAATCATCGTCTTTAAGAGCATCGTTATCAGCCTGAGACAAATCTTCAGTTACATGAACGGTGGTGTCACGCGCATCAAGGTTGTATACCAAATCAGAAATGCGACTCCCCTTGCCGGCGCCCTTCCACCCCTCAAAAAGCACCACCATGCCAATTCCCTCTTCCTTGGCACGTTGCTGCAAAACGATAAGACGCTTAACAAGAGTTTTATATCGCTCACGGTATTCGGTCTTCGATACTCGTGGCGCCCCCATATTGATAGATTCAAGCATAAATATGCGCCCCTCCCCAAAAATTGCTTAGCAAAGTTTCACTAAATGTTACCCCAGCTCATATATAAGTAAAATTTTTGCACGTTTAAAGCACTAAATGCTGGGACAAATTGGACAGTAGATACCGCTTTGTCATAATCATGCAAAATCGTTCTAGATAACACGTTCACGATTAGTAAAAACAGGTAGAATTGACATTGAAACTATGTGTAGGTTTGCGCAGGTCGATGCCCATGTTGCTCTTTCGGCCTTCAAACTTACTTTGAGGGGATAATAAGCAAGGAGAAAATTATGATGGTCGCAAAAAAGACCTCTGACAGCTCTAAAGAGACTCAGACGAAGTCTTCGCATCGTCAAGCTATGCCCTATATGCAAAACAGGGAGCTGTCATGGCTCGAATTCGACAAGCGCTGTCTTGATCAAGCGGAAGATAAAAACGTTCCTCTGCTTGAGCGCCCAACGTTTGCTGCAATTTTCCAGAGCAATTTACAAGAGTTCTTTATGGTTCGTGTTGGCAGCTTGACCGACCTTTCGCTTGTCAAAAAAGAGTTGCGCGACTCTAAAACGCTCATGACTCCTACTGAACAGCTTGAGGCAATTTACTCACGTTGCCATGAGCTCTACCCAGAGTACGAGCGTATTTATTCAAATCTTCGCATAGAACTGGCAGAGCATGGTATTCACCAGGTATTGCCCAACGAACTTGATGCTGATCAAGAAAAGTATTTGCGTCTATATCTTGATACCAATGTGGTGCCATACCTCTCACCTCAGGTTATTAATGCACGCCACCCCTTCCCTCATCTGGAAAACGGCAAGCTGTATGTATTAGTACGCCTTGACGAAGAGGGCTCTCGCAGCCGAAACAAGTCGGTTAGCAGCTCTAAGGATAAAAAGAAGAAAAAGAACCTTGGAGCAGAGGATGCTACCTTTGGCTTAATTCCTTTGCCGCATCAAGCAAAGCGCGTCATTAAACTCCCGGGAGAAGAGACTCAATTTATCCTTCTTGAGCAGGCTTTAAAGCTTATTGCCCCCGACGTCTTTAATATGTATAAGACTAAGCGCGCGAGCGTTATTTGTGTAACACGCAATGCCGATATCGATCCAAATTCAGACTACATTTCTGAAATTGACTACGATTATCGCGAACATATGAAACGCATCCTTAAAAAGCGCGCTCGCCTGGCACCTGTTCGTCTTGAATCTGACATCCCCCTGTCCAAGGTGACCGAAGAATTCCTTCTAGAAAAACTAGAGCTAAAACCTCATCAGGTATTTATCACTAAGGTCCCCATGGATTTGAGCTATGCCTGGGGTCTTGGCTCAATGATTGACGAAGAAAAAGCAGCTAGCTTATCAAGCAAGCACTTTGAGCCTTCATGGCCTGCCTGCATTGACCCAAGTCGCTCAATGATTGAGCAGATTCTTGAAGGCGATAAGCTTTTGAGCTATCCCTATGAATCTATGGATCCCTTCGTTTCCCTTTTGCAGGAAGCTGCAGTGGACCCAACGGTTGGCTCAATCAAGATTACACTCTATCGCCTTGCCTCCCAGTCGCGCTTGGCTGAAGCCTTAATTACTGCAGCCGAAAACGGCAAAGACGTAACCGCTCTGTTTGAACTTCGTGCACGCTTTGACGAATCCAATAACATCGAATGGTCTCAGCGCTTTGAAGAAGCCGGCGCAAAAGTAATCTATGGCTTCCATGACTTCAAAGTTCATTCAAAGATTTGCTCTATTACTCGTATCACAGACGAGGGCTTACAGCATATTACCCAGCTAGGCACAGGCAACTACAACGAGAAGACTAGTCGTCTTTATACCGACTTTTCCTTCATGACTGCCGACCCTGAAATCGGCCGCGATGCTGCTATCTTCTTTAGGAATATGAATCTGGAAAACACCTCCGACGCCTACCAGACACTGGTTGTTGCCCCGCTCCAGATTAAACCCATGATTATGGAGAAGATTGATGAGCAGATTGCTCTTTCTCAAGCTGGAAAAGAATGTGGTTTGCTCTTTAAGACCAATTCGGTAACCGACAAAGACATCATCGATAAGCTTGTCGAAGCTTCGCAGGCAGGTGTCCCCACTACCCTATTTGTGCGTGGCATTAGCTGCCTAATTCCTGGTATCGAGGGCTACACTGAAAATATTCGCGTCGTATCCATTGTTGGACGCATGTTGGAGCATAGTCGTATTTACGCCTTTGGACCACGGGGCAATAGGCAGTACTATCTGTCTTCGGCAGACCTTATGACACGTAATATGGATAAGCGCATCGAAATCGCCTGGCCTGTTCGTGGAGAGTCCGAAAAAGCACGCATTGATGAGTTCTTGGATGTTTGCCTATCTGACACCGCCAAACTTCGCATGCTTCAGCCTAATCTGCAGTACACCCCTCTAGAGTACTTCGCTGAAACTGATGAAAACGGCAACATCAAGTCGTTTAATGCCCAGGAATACCTGATTGAAAAAGCACGCAATGATAACGATGATGCAATCGTTGCACGTCAGGCTGCTGCCGATGGTGTAAATCTGCGAGCTCAAACCAACAAAATCCTTGAGGAAGAAGTGGCTCCCCTAATCGCCCAGCCAAAAACTTCTGAAGAACCAAAAGAGGACGCAAGCGCAGATCACGATGAAGTTAAACCTTCTTTGCCAAGCGACCCAAAAAGGGAACCCGGTGCCTCGAATGATGAAGCGGCGGATTTAAAATCTGACAAGTCAGCGAATGCTACAGAATCTAAGAACGAAGCCGCGGGCGACAAAGCAGCAAGCTCCGCTCCATCCGACATGAAGGCTACGGGTGCAGCCTTGCGAGCAGCTTTTGCTAAGGCAGCCCACAAAGACGAAGAGCCTGAAGAGGAAACAAGCACTCCTACAGAAAGCACTCCTATTAAAGAAGAAGCTCCAAGCGATAACACCGCTGCCTCAGCCCAGTCACAAAAAGAAACAGCCAACAAAACCACCGATAGCTCTGAAGGAGATTCCAATAAGCAGAGCATCAAGAACACTGAAGAAGAGAGCAGCGCAAAAGATTCGGATACAGCGAACGCTGCCACGAGCTATACCAAGATTCAGGCTGAAATCAAAGGCGATGAGCCAAAAAAAGAAACTTCCGAAGGCCAGCAGAATTTTGAATCCACCAAGGACTCTACCGAAGAAGTTCTTAACAAGCTTACCGAGAATCACGGCAACTCAGCAACAGAATACAAGCCTGCACCTACTCCAGTACCCATCATCGAAGAGGTAAAAGCAACAGTTATTGAAGAGCCAAAACCCGAAGATTCAAAAGAAGGCATCGCAGTTTCGAAGCCCGAGATGAAGCTTGGATTCTTCCAGCGCTTGAAACTACTTTTCTTTGGCAAGCTGTAAGGTGCAACTAAAGAAATCAAACTCAAAACATAAGCGCCCAGTGGAAGTCAAAACTCACACTGGGCGCTGCTCACAAAAGGTGAAACATCAAAAAAAGCGGAGTAAGGCTTAGTCCTCACTCCGCTTTTCTTATCTAAACTATTTAATCTATACGATTAAAAATAGCCTTACTCAGCAGGCGTTAAGAGCTGTGCAATCTGAACCGCATTCAAAGCTGCACCCTTACGAATCTGGTCGGCAACATTCCAGAATGCAAGACCATGCTCTACAGACTCATCCTTGCGCAAACGTCCGACATAAGCACCATCAGTACCAGCAAGCAAGCCAGGCATAGGATAGAGCTTTTCAGCGGGGTCATCCATAACAGTAACGCCAGGAGCAGCTTCAAGTGCAGCACGTGCTGCTTCTACCGAAACATCACCCTCAAACTCAACATTAATTGATTCACCATGGCAACGAAGTACACCAATGCGAACGCAGGTAGCTGCAACTTGAAGATCAGAATCATGCATAATCTTCTTGGTTTCTGCGATCATCTTCCATTCTTCTTTTGTGGTGCCATCTTCCAAGAAAACATCAATATGAGGAATACAGTTGAATGCAATTTGGTGAGCAAAAGCCTCTATAGTTAAATCTTCACCATTAAGGAATTGCTGAGTCTGAGCATAAAGCTCTTCCATTGCCTTAGCGCCAGCACCGGATGCTGCCTGATAAGTAGAGACAACAACACGCTTAATGCGAGAAAGATCATACAAAGGCTTAAGAGCAACGACCATTTGAATCGTAGAACAATTTGGATTGGCAATAACACCATTGTGCCACTGGACATCTTCGGGGTTAACCTCGGGTACAACCAGGGGCACATCCTCATCCATTCTGAAAGCGCTTGAGTTATCAATCATCACAGCGCCAGCATCAACAACTGCCTGGCGGAACTGCTTTGAAACGCCTGCGCCAGCACTAAAGAGTGCAATGTCAACACCCTCAAAAGCCTCGGGCGTCATCTCTTGAACCGTCAATTCACCTGCAGGAACCTGACCGCAACCCTCAAAGGGAAGCTTCTTACCAGTCGAACGTGCAGAAGCGAGCGCACGAACTTCTGAAGCAGGAAAATCAAGGTCGTGCAAAACCTTTAAAAACTCGTTACCGACTGCTCCTGTAGCACCTGCGACGGCTACAACAGGGTGTGCGGGAATCTGCTTAGTCCAAGCCATAAGGGGCTCCTTTGCGTTGGGGATAGCTGGAGTCAATGTTACAACGTCAAAGCTATGACTTAGCAATGAAGCTATCAAATGGCGTGAAGCTCGGGGCTTTCGGTATGGTAGAGTGATTAGAGGTAAAAGCACTCACTAATCCATGGAAAGGATTATTATGAACTGCCCAAACTGCGGGACACCCAACGCCGAAGGCGTAAACGTTTGCACTAATTGCGGTACAGCCTTCAACGCTGAAGCATCAGCAAATTTTGCAGCACAGCAGAATAATCAGCAGCCTGGATTCCAACCCAACTACCAGCAAACTCAAGCTCAATATGCTCAAGCGGGCTTTCAACAGCCCTACAACCAGGCACCTTATCCTCAAGAAGCCTACTATGGTATGCCTGGTCAAGATCAAGCCATCTTGCAGCCAGATGGAAGCCTTGTCTATACCATGAGCGAACAAGATCGCATGCTGCGCCTTATTAACTTCATTCTTTGCGTTATTAGCTGCGTTGCCTGTGCAATTTTTATTATCCCCCTTGCTTGGATGATTCCAATGACAGTACACAGCTGGGGCATCTACAAGGGAACCAAAGCAAATTCCGTTGCTTTTGCGGTCTGCACACTTATTTTTGTAGACCTTATTGGCGGTATTCTTCTTTGCGTTTCTAAGAAAGAAAAATAGGAACTCCGAAGGAAGTTTGGATTCCAAGAAATTAATTATTCTTTTGGGTTCTGACCTTCGTCAGAACCCCTTTTTAATATATTGAGTATTTTGTTAAAACGTTTCGACTAAAAAGAAAAGACCCGTACCGAAAGAAAAATCCTTCTCGTTACGGGTCTGGCAATTTAGTAAAACTAAGCGAGTAGCCTTTAAGCTCTACAACAAATAAACAAGGCCAATCTTCTAACAAAAAGCCGCTGATGCCTGCTTATAGGACCTTTTCTAATAACTAGCGGCCCTTATTCATCTTTGCAGCAATTTCTTCAGCAGAAAGCTGTGTCTCCTCAAAAACAGTATCGGAGTCCAGGCCAAATTCGGTATGTAAACAACGAACTGCAGCGGTAACCTGAGATGCTTCTACAACAACAGAAATACGAATAGGGCTAGTAGAAATCATCTTAATGCTGATTTCATTATCGGCCAAAGATTTAAAAGCACGAGCAGCAATACCAGGGCTTGACTTCATGCCTGTACCAACCAAAGAAACCTTAGCGATATCTTCGTCGATATCAACACTGTCAAAATTTAAATCGCGCTTTACCTGAGAAACAGCTTCTTCTGCAGCAGCCTTCTGATTTTCAGGGAAGGTAAAACTGATATTTGCCTTACCGTTAGCAACGCTGTTCTGGATAATCATGTCTACCGAAACCTTATAGGCAGCAAGCGTTGCAAAAAGCTTTGCTGCTACACCAGGGTTATCAGGCAAACCGCGTAAGGTGAAGCGAATTTCAGAAGTGTCATGAGCAATACCAGAAACAACAGCCTGTTCCATAGTGGGTACAGCCTCCTTGATTAGCGTGCCAGGAGCGTCAGAGAACGCCGAACGGGAATGAATAACAACATTATATTTACGAGCAAATTCTACTGCTCGAGCCTGAAGAACACCGGAGCCAGCGCTCGACATCTCAAGCATGTCGTCATAAGAAATATAGTCGAGCTTACGAGCCCTTGGAGCAATGCGAGGGTCTGCTGAATAAACACCATCAACGTCAGAGTAAATCTCGCAAACATCAGCTTGAATACCGTAAGCCAAAGCAACCGCTGTAGTATCAGAGCCACCTCGTCCTAAGGTTGTAATATCGCCCGCATCAGACAAACCCTGGAAGCCAGCAACTACAACAATGTAGCCATCAGCAATAGCCTCACGGATACGATGAGCATCGATATTTTCAATCTTTGCAAGAGAGTATTCGCTGTCTGTGATAATGCCGGCCTGCCAACCTGTAAAACTGATTGACTTATAACCAAGTGCTTGAATAGCCATTGCTAAAAGCGCCATAGAGGTCTGCTCACCCGTGGAAAGCAGCATATCCATTTCGCGTTTTGAGGGTGAGGTATTCATTGCCTTTGCAAGACTAACCAATTCATCGGTAGTCTTACCCATAGCAGAAACAACAGCAACTACATCATCGCCTGCTTGGCGCTTTGCCACTAAACGTTTTGCAACGTTTTTGATTCGTTCGGGGCTTGCAACCGAAGTACCACCGAATTTTGTAACTATAAGAGCCATGTCCTTCTTCCTTATGAAAAGAAAACGCCCTGGAACCCCAGGGCGTCAAAGGTTCTTTGTTAATAATGAAGTATACAAGCCATACGTGCAAAAGAAACAGGTAAAAGGGTATTAAAGCTTCATTAGTAAGTTTTAAGCAATCCTATAAATACCTAAAACAACAAGACGATTAACCATTCTTAAGCATAATTGCATGCATAAGATCAGCTACGTCTTCACCCTTGTCTGCGCATTCTTCCAAGGTTTCAAAAATACGCGTCCAAACATGCACATAGAAGGGATCGTTTGAATTGTCGGCATGCAGCGAACGGATGGTCTCCATAAAGAGAACGTCAGCCTCGTCTTCGCAGGCAAATACTTCGTCGATTGAAGGGAAGAAGCTCTTGGACTTTTTGAAATTACGGAAATCAACTGTCGCAATAACCAACTTGTCGCATTCGCGATACAGAATATCCAAGAAGGGCTTAACGGATTCATGCATGACCTTGATGTCGTACATGTAGAAATCCTGATAAATCTCTTCCAAGGTGTCAGCTAAATCGTCGAGGCAAGAAGTCAACTTAATGATGTCTTCACGATCAATGGGTGTAACGAAATCAGGAAGAATAGCATCCCAAACTTCATGAGCAACATCGTCAGCTTCATTTTCAATCTTATGTATAGAATGAAGACATTCTTCCATGTCCTGATTGCCATAATTATCAAAGTAGCGATGAATTTCCTCGATTTCCTTCAAGCACAACTTTGCATGACGCTCAAAAGCATCAAAATAATCAAGGCGCTTTTTGCTCTTCTTTTTCTTGATGATTTTAGCCATAGATAAAACTCTCTCCCCTATAGTGAAGTGCGATCAAAACCTGTTCCGCACATATATGTATGGCATTTGCCTTTGTTAATTTTAGAGCATCTTAAACGACTATCAGCAGCTCAAGGTAAAGGTTTTGTCATCATTTATCCAAAACAAAGACACGGGTTTAACAGTAGTAACGAAAAACTCGCTTTTGCTCATCTGCGATAGTAGTAAGCGCATTATGGCCAGGCAAAACGAGGGTATGATCAGGCAATTGTGCCAAACGACGAAGCGAGCGCTGCATATCAGGCATGCTGCCACCCTTGAAATCCGTTCGACCAATCGAACCACAGAATAAGGTATCACCCGATACTAAAACATCCCAGGTTGCAGAGTTTTTACCCTGTTCGGAAGGTAAATAAAAGCACATGCCTCCCTGAGTGTGACCAGGCGTCAAGATAGCCTGCCAGCACATATTGCCAACGGTAACGCTGTCTTTATCGCGCAGCTTTTTGTCAACCGTGCATGCTTTTGCTTTACCGCCATACGAAGGATATAAATCTGGATTCTCAATAATTTTGGCATCGATTGCAGACGCATAAACAGGTGCGCCTGTTTTTTCGCGCAGTTCGCAAAGCGCACCGACATGGTCATGGTGGTGATGGGTAGCAAAAATCGCATCAACCTTCTTGCTGCCAATAAAATCAAGAATCTTTTTAGCCTGACAAGAAGGGTCAACCACAATCAAAGATTCTCCATCCGAAATGAAATAGGTATTATTTTCAATCGGACCTAAAACTAAGAAAGAAATATCAACACAAGCGCCCTTAACGGCAAGGCCAGAACCTTTACGTACTACCTGAAGTGACATCTTTATGGCCTACTTTCTTTTATTCTTCCTCGAGGGACTACCGGGCACAACACGACGCGCACCAAAAACGCTATCAACCTCAAGTAAGCCTTTCAAGATGCGATCGATTACCAAAGGCGAGCTAATCTGGAACAAAAAGCGCATTTCATTAATGCCATCTTTATGCGTAATTGTATTTGCACCAATAACATTTGCACCATTTTCGGAAAAGACCTTAGCAACGTCCATAAGAAGATTCATGCGGTCGACCGCTTCAACGATAACCTCAACGTTAAAGGCGGAATCTTGAGGGACCTCACCTGCTTGAGCCCAGGAAACCGGAATGATGCGTTCGGGATGACTGGTTAAATCTTTTGCGTTAGGACAGCTTGCACGATGGACCGAAACTCCCCTACCGCGTGTAATAAAGCCGATAATTTCATCACCGGGCACAGGATTACAACAGCGCGACAAGCGAACAGCAGCATCCTCTAGACCTTGAACAACGACACCATTTGAGGTCTTTTTAACCTTGCGACGAGGACGCTTAACGCTGGTAAGCATGGGAGGCATCTTGCCTGTCGACATGCCTAAATCTGCAAGAGGAGTCTTTTCTTCAGCCTCGGATTCCGCCACCAAAATCTTCAGCAAGCGATTAGCAACATGCTGAGGGCTTTCTTTGCCATTACCAAGGCAAACAAACATATCGTCAATTGCGCGATAGCCCAGTGTTTCTGAAACTTCTTTAAGAGCGCGAGTTGCATTTGAATTCGAAATGCCAAAACCATGCTTTCGCATCTCGCGTGCAAGCTTATCGCGTCCAGTAGCAAGGTCGTCTGAGCGGGTTGCCTTACTAAAGAAGTTACGGATTTTTGAGCGAGCAGAAGGCGTTTTAACAAAGTTGAGCCAGTCACGCGATGGCGTTGCTGACTTTTGGGTCAAAATCTCAACACGATCACCCTGTTGCAGTTCGTAAGTCAAAGGAACAATAGCACCATTAACCTTAGCGCCAACACAACGATTACCAACCTCGGTATGAATAGCATAAGCAAAGTCTACCGGGGTGGAACCCGCGCGCAGACTCATTGCTTTGCCCTTAGGCGTAAAAACAAAGACCTCTTTTGGAGCAAGGTCAACCTTGAGGGACTTTAAAAATTCGCGAGAGTCCTTAGTTTCATCTTGCCAGTCAACCATTTCACGCAGCCAAGCAATCTGGCGATCAAAATCGTCAGCCTTGCCCTTTTCTTTGTAACGCCAATGAGCTGCAACGCCATATTCGCTCTTTCGATGCATTTCTTCGGTACGAATCTGCACCTCAAGAGGACGACCAGCAGGACCAATAACAGTAGTATGCAAGCTCTGGTACATATTGAGCTTAGGCATAGCGATATAGTCCTTAAAACGGCCTGGCATTGGATTCCAGAGCGTATGCACGGCACCCAGAACGGAGTAGCAGTCTTTGACTGTCTGCACAATCACTCGCACAGCAATCAAGTCATAAATCTCCGAGAAACCTTTTTTCTGATTAGCCATCTTCTTATAGATGGAATACAAATGCTTAGGCCTACCCATAAGCTGAGCTTCAATACCAAGCTTCTCGGTTTCTTCATGCAAGATATCCAAAATGGAGCCCAGATAAGCCTCACGCTGAGGGCGACTTTCTGAAACCATTCGGGATACAAGTTTGAATTTAGCAGGCTCCAAGTAAAAGAAAGCTAGGTCTTCAAGCTCCCATTTAATAGAGCTAATACCAAGGCGATGCGCAATAGGTGCATAAATCTCAAGAGTCTCATGAGACTTATAGATACGACGGTCCTCGCGCAAGGCTGACAAGGTACGCATATTGTGCAAGCGGTCAGCCAGCTTGATAACAACAACACGAATATCGTTATTCATTGCAACAAGCATCTTGCGATAGGTCTGTGCTTGTTCGTCAGTTAGGTCGCCGACCTTTAGCTTGGTAATCTTGGTAACACCATCAACCAATTCCGCAACAGCCTGACCAAACATTTCAGCAACATCTTCTTTTGTTGCTTCGGTATCTTCGACCACATCATGCAATAAAGCTGCACAGAGCGTCTCTACATCCATATGGAGGTCGGCCAAAATAATGGCAACCTCGACAGGATGTAAAACAAAAGGCTCACCAGATTTACGGCGCTGATCTTGATGCATTTCACGCGCATAGTAATAAGCCTTTTTAAGCTTTTCACATTCTTCTGGTTCCAAATAGGTAACCATTTCAAGAAGAGCCTGAAAACGCACATCGGGATCTGATCCCATAGGCGCAGCAGTAGAAGACTGAATGCTAGGATCAACCGTCAGCTGAATAACGTCAGCAGCCATGACAAAAACTCCCTCATTACGTGCAAATTACGGCAAAAGTGGTCTACGAATACGCTCCTGCAAAACGTTAACGGAGCGTTTTAATACCCACTCACTAAAGTCTTTAAACTCTTCAATTTCATCAAGACCTTCACGGTACCTGACGCTATCGGTAAGTTCAACCTTACCCCCATAGTCTACGACATGGACTGTTGCAACATCGTTAGCATTTGCAGGAACAGAACCAAGATCAATCAGGCCAAGCTCCGAAAATACTGCCAGAGCACAGGCGGCCTGTGCAGGATTAATCTGTGTGCGCGGCAATAAAGAGCCCGCATAACGAGCTAACTCATCGCAAGTTAACGCAAAAGCACCCGTGCCAGCTTGACGTTGCCTACGCC
>CAVCRX010000009.1:0-2637 GCA_963604935.1 Bacteroidaceae bacterium | reverse complement strand
GTAGAGACAGTCAGCAGTGAATGTCTTCAGGTAAACAATGGAACCGTCGAGCTTACTAATGTGACGATGAGTACCCAACAGAAGGCAAACTCACTTATTTATACTAAGTCTTCAAACGGTGTAGAAATTAATAGCGGTACGTATACTGCAGCTGATGGGGCTGCCTTAATTACCGAGGTAGATGGAGGAGCCGGAACGAAGATAAATGGCGGCTCCTTCAATATCTTCCCTGCTGATGGAAAACTTTCTGAGGGTAAGGTACTTTTTAAAGCTGCTGATTCGGATGAGGCTAAGGGCTATTTTGATGTCGTAAGCAGCGATGATGCTGCGGCTCTTGCTTCAGCAAGTACTGAAGTTAAGTATTCAGGTGCAACAATCTATTTTGCAAACGCAAGCGAGGCCGCTACCTTTGTTAAGAATCATGAGGAAGCAGTACTCAAAACGCTTGTTAGCGCAAAAATCGCTGAACCTGAAAATCTTGTCTACGACGGTAATACCAAAGAAGCAACAGTAGTACTTACTGGTATTGCTGAAACTGATAAGGATAAAGTCAGCGCAGTGCTTGAGTACGAATATCCTGATGGCACTAAAAACAGTGAAGCGCCTGTCAACGCAGGCAATTACACAGCCACAGTTACAGGACTTGAAGGCGATCAGGCCTCAAAGTATGAGCTCAAAAAATCAGAGCCGATTCCTTTTACTGTCGAGAAGGCAGAAGCAAACATTCAAGTAGCAAATCCTGGCACCAAGACCGTTGGAGATGCTTCCTTCAAGCTCAATGCAACGGCAGATACTAACGCTACTCTTGAATATGCTAGCTCCAACAAGAGTGTTGCTGAAGTAGACGAAACTGGGCAAGTAACAGTTAAGGCTGCTGGTACTGCAATTCTTACGGTAAGTGCTGATGAGGTTTCTAATTACAAGCAAAGCGAATCTTCGGTAGAGCTTATTGTTAATGCTCCCACCCCAGCAGTAGCCGACATTTCGAAGGCTAAGGTAACGCTCTCCAAGACCGCTTTTACCTACAACGGCAAAGCCCAAAAGCCCAGCGTTAAGTCTGTTGTACTGAACGGCAAAACCTTAAAGTTTGGTACTGACTACACCGCTTCTATTGCGTCTGGCAAGAAGGTTGGCACCTACAAGGTAACTATCACCGCAAAGGGATCTTCTTACTCTGGCCAGACTACCGCAAGCTTTGTTGTTAACCCTAAGGGCGTAAGTAAGTTCAAGGTTTCTAAGGCAAAGAAGGCCTTCAAGGCTAAGTGGACCAAGAACAAGACTGAGCGCTCCGGTGTACAGATTCGCTACTCCACCAAGAAGTCTATGGCCGGAGCCAAGACTGTAAAGGCCAAGGGCGCAAGCGTAAAGGCTAAGACCGTAAAGAAGCTCAAGAAAAAGACCAAATATTACGTACAGGCTCGTAGCTACAAGGTAGTCAACGGCAAGACCTACTACTCCAGCTGGTCTGCCAAGAAGGCTGTGAAGACTAAGTAGTTTTAGAGTTCAGCGCCGCAGATACGCGCACGATGTAGTTAAACGAAAGCCCGGGTTCTTCGGAACCCGGGCTTTCTTGTTTATAGAGACACTGAGTGCTGCAAGAGTCGCAAGTGCTCGGCAAAGCCCGCTTAGGCTGTCGCCCGTTCCGCTGTTCAGAAAGAAGAGGCTACAGCCTCTTCTTTCTTTCATGCGCTCACTGCTTCATGCTTTAGTATGCGGATTTCTTCGAAATCCTCTTTATGGTGCTCAGAGCGAAGCTTTCGGGGTTTCGCCGTGCGCTTGTTAAACGAATTCCTTCGGTGGTTTCGCCGTGCGCTTAACGGTCAGTAGTCTGGGCAGGCATTATTGCACGTTTGGTAGGTAGGGCCTCGTGCATCCGTGTTCTCTAGCGAATCATGCTTTTTGCTTCCTTTGTAGCCTATGGCGATCGTTAATACTCGGGATGCCGATGATTAAATTGCACTCAAGGTCTTAGTTTTTACTAAAATGAAAGAGTTATAGAGCTTAATTTTGAGCATACAAAAGCTAGTTGTCTTTTAAGGCTTGCGAGTGAAAGGCGTTTGTTGTGAGTCTATTTGAAAAAATGAAATTGGGGGGGGCGAGCGCTAGCTCGTTAAAGGGCTCCGCCTCGGCCAATATTGCGGTCTATCCCACATCAAGCTCTAAAAGTGCTACTTCTTTAGCATCTAAGGTAGTTTTCTTGATGCTTACGCTAGTGCTTGCACTTACGCTTTCTGCGGGAAGTGTTTACGCTAGCTCTGCTTCATCCGATTCGACTCCTGATAACGACGTAGACGTATCAGATGATGCAACTATGATTTCTAAATCTGACTTCGATAATGATGATAAGTCTTACACCATTACCGAAGGTGGTACTTATAAGCTCGCCGAGGATATCGAAAACGGCCAGATTAAAGTTTCTGGCAATGCCAACGGAGATAAAATCACCTTGGACTTGAACGGTCATACTTTGACTAACAAAACAAATGGAACACAGGCTCTTTTTGTTTATATCAAAAGCTCTCTAAGCCAGGATCAGATTAGCCTTGAAGTAATTGACAGCGACACTAAAAAACAAGGCGCAATAGTCGAGGCTAAGGAGGGTGATGATACTGCCATTAGAATTGACAGCGCTAATTC
>CAVCRX010000008.1:0-13571 GCA_963604935.1 Bacteroidaceae bacterium | reverse complement strand
CTCTGGAGTCTTGCGCATCTGCAGGTCAGCTGGTTGGTAAGATCCTCGTTGGTATCATCGAGTCTCGTTCGCTGCTCGCTGCTCAGATCATGGGTGTTTGCGGCGGTGTTCTTGGTCTGCTTATGATTTGGCAGATGCCCAAGATCTTCGGCGAGAGCGGTATCTATCTGATGTTTGCTGGTGGCGCTGTTTACGGCTTGATGTATGCATGCTCTACTGCAATGCTTCCCTTCCTTGTTCGCGAATGCTTCGGTGGCAAGGAATACGACCGCATTTACTCCATCCAGGTTGCACTGTTCAACTTGCTTGGTGGCTTCGGCGCTACTGCATGGGCAATCCTTATGCAGACCTACGGCTGGGATGCTTTCTTCCAGTTCGCAATTGCCGAGATCGTTGTAACCTTCATCCTGATTGCTTACACCGGTATCGCTGCTTACAAGAAGCGCGAGGAGACCTGGTACGTTTCCGACAACACTTACGCTGCTTAAAAAACTTTCTTCGTGCGCACATAAGGGGAGTGCGCATGAGGGGATATAGGCTGCACGCATAAATACTGCACGTATAAATGCTGCAGGCGTAAATTGAGCCGAGAGGTTTTGCCTCTCGGCTTTTTTGTTGGCGGCTTTGCTCTGTTCTCTGTGAGCCAGCGGGAAGGTTCACGCGCTCTATATAAGAAGACGTAAACGCTCTTTATGTGCGGTCGGCAAGCGCCCACCATCGCTATGCAAAGGGCAATGTTAAAGGCCGCTAAACCCGCTATCGCTATGTGGGGGTCGGTAAACGCCTGATACGGCCATGCGAGAGCCCGTAAACGCCAAGCCGGCAGGCGTCAGACAAAGTAGAACCTAGGTTCTATCAAAGCAAAGCCCCAGCTTGGAAAAATTATTCTATTATTCACGCGCTTCAGTTGGACTTTTGATGATCGTGTTTAATCTTGCAAATCGCTCGTTTTATAGAAACGAATGAACTTGTTCAGTTTTCTTAAGCAGGCGCCAAGTCAGTCAAACACTCACCCTTAATACCTTTTGCTATTTTTAGTAATCATGAGGTGGAATACCAGATGAGAGGGAACGTCTGCCACCAAGCTTCCATTTTAAATGGAGATTTTTCTCATGTTCTAAGGAGGAGTTATGGCTGAGAAAATCGAAAGGCAGGGGATGACGTGGCATCATTTTGGCGTCGTCATTACCTGTATGGTTGCATTATTCACCTGTGTCGCAATGATCTTTATTTGCGCAGGCCTTTGCTACCGTCCTGTTGCAGCCCACTTTGGCTGCCAAGTATCTGATGTTTCGTTCTACATCACTTGCGTCTACATTGGTTCAACTATCGCACCAATCCCCGCATCCTGGCTGTTTGAGCGCATTAATCCTCGCATCTTCTTTACGGGTGCCTTGATTTTGACTGCAGTTCCTTACTTCTTTAATAGTATGTGGCCAAGCGTTCAGTGCATGTGGGCAGCTGGTATCGTAATTGGTATCGGTCTTGCAATCCTTGAGTACACCATGACCGCAGGCATGCTTTCTCGTTGGTTCCATACAAACTACGGCACCGCAATCGGCGTTTCTTTTGCTTGCACCGGTGCTGGTGGCATTGTGTGGAATCTTGTTGGTCAGCATCTTCTGGGTGCCGACCTGTCTGGCTGGCCTCAGATTTACCAGTACTACGCAGTCATCATGTTCTTTGCAACTCTGATCTGCATCTGGGCCTTCCTTGATCGTACCCCTGAAAAGGTTGGTCTGCTTCCTTACGGCATGCCCCTGGCTGCTGAAGAGGCAGAAGAGGAAGATGGCCTTGAGGCTATCGAAGAGCCTGGCTTTACTCTGAAGGAAGCTCTGCATCAGCCCTTCTACTGGACCATGATGCTTGGCTGCGGCTGCCTGAACATCGTTACAACGCTTTCTCAGCTGTTTGCAACCTATGTTCAGTTCCTTGGTAACGAAGGTTGGGAAGGCCAGGCAATTGTTGCCCTGCTGCTTCTTTCCGGTACGCTTGAGTCCTTCGCATCTGCTGGTCAGATGGTTGGCAAGGTTCTTGTTGGTATTATCGAGTCTCACTCTCTGCTTGCTGCTCAGATCATGGGCGTTTGCGGCGGCGTTTCTGGCCTGCTGCTTATTTGGCAGATGCCCAAGATCTTTGGCGAGGCTGGCGTTTGGCCCATGTTCTTCGGCGGCGCTTTGTACGGCTTGATGTACGCTTGCTCGACGGCAATGATTCCGTTCTTAATTAAGGAATGCTTCGGTGGTAAAGACTACGACCGTATCTACTCGATTCAGGTTTGCTTGTACAACCTGCTTGGTGGCTTTGGTGCAACCGGTTGGGCAATCCTTATGCAGACCTACGGTTGGGACGCATTCTTCATGTTCTCGCTCGCTGAGGTTATCTTGACCTTCTGCCTGATTGCCTACACTGGCATCGCGGCTTACAAGAAGCGCGAACAGACATGGTACGTATCTGACGCTAAGCTTGTAGCTGAATAAAGCCTAGCAGTGCTTGTTTGAGCCCGATTCCCGAAGGGCTCAAACGTGGCAAAAGTTTAAATTCAGCCAAACCAAACAAAAAGCCAGGAGGCAGATGCTTCCTGGCTTTTTCTTGATTAAGAAGCCGATAGCCTTTCAGGGGGTCAGCCTAATGGCTTAGTGCTTAATAAGAAAACTAGCGGTTTTCGATGCTGGTGATGTTGTTGAGTGAAATGGAGTAGGTGCCATCCGCGGTACTTGTAAAGCTAATGAACTCGGGGCTGCGCACGTATTCAGCAGGGAAGCTAATCTCAATGCCTGTATCAGTGCGGATTTTTTGCGTGCGAGCCACGCGCTTTGCTACTTCCTTTTCTACGCTAACCTGCTGTGGAACTTCGCGCTCTTGGGCGTATTCACGAATAGTTTCGCGTGGAGCAACTTGATCGCCAAAGACTTCGTCGGCCATTTCATCCAGGTCAAAATCGCGATCCTCGCGTGCACATTCGGCTACATAATCCTTTGCGCGCGCGGTGGCTACGGCGGGATTGGCGCCGTATTCTTGGGCAACTTCTTCAACAATTTGAGTGACGGTGGTCACGACTTCTTTGGTGGAAGCTTTTGTGGAGCACTGCAGCAGACCATCAGGGATAAGATATGTTTCCTGACCTGCGATAGTGCGTTTTTTATCAACGAAAAGGACATCCTGGGAGCGCAAATCGATAACCGCAGCTGACTGCACTTTTTGCGAAGGGTTAGGCAGGATCGCGAAGTGGCGAGAGATGGTATTTTCGGTGCCCATTTCGCCTACAAACAGGTCGTGCATGTAAGCCTGCTTACTCTCAAGCAAGATAATTGCAAAGTAGCGCTTGTTCATTTGCGCGATGATGTCGGCAGCATCGCCAAAACGACGAGAGTCTTCAGACGAGGTGCTGCTGTCCTCTGTGTCAGCGCTAGTGCCATTAGCAGCTGGCGCGCCAGTGCTACCTTCGTCTTTATCGTCCCAGGGGCAAGTATCTGTATTGCCCGGCTCTTCCTCCCAGGGAGCAAGGTCTGCGTTATTGGAACCAGCATCCAGTGTGCCGTCACCTTCGACCGCTGCATCATCAAAGCTATCAGCATCTTCCGCTACTGCTTCCATCTTTGGCTCAACCTCAAAGTCGACCACCAAAACATCGCAAGAAGGCGTCTTTTCCATATGACCAAGTTCGCCCACTAAATACTCGCCAATCTGCTGGCTTAAGTCGGCAAAATTGCGCTCTCCGGCATAGTATGCGCGCAGTTCAGGAGCAAAAAGACTATCAGGGCTAAACTCGCCATGCTTGTTATCAAGGTTTTTAAGGCACTTGTTGGCTAGACTCTGCACGTACTTTTTGGCGTTCTTGTTGTGTAAATCAATTTCGCTTTGGGCAAAGGCGTTTTCGCAGGAAACAAAGTCAAAAGCATGAAGAATAGCGTGATTAATTTTCATGAAAGTCCTAGGGCTGTGGTAGCGTTTGTTCGGCAATCTAGAATAGCAAACTAAACGAAATATGAAGGGTTGAGGATTGTGTCAAATACCAAAACAGCATTATCGAAATCGAGTGCGGCTCTTATGGTATTTGCGGGTGGAGCTTGCTATGGCGCAAACGCAAGCTGCTATAAATTGGCTTATTCGGCAGGCTTTTCCTCTTCACAGATGATGGCCGCTCAGATTCTGTTTGCTTTCCTTGCCTTTGCTGTGGCTGTAGGTATAGGAATCCTGCGCGGCAATAAATGGTCAAAACTTTCGCTCAAGGACATGGCCAAATTAGCGCTCTTGGGAACTCTAAGTGCAACAACTTCGCTGTTTTACTGCTACTCCATGAGCGTACTGCCCGTTCCCTTGGCGCTAACGCTGCTCTTTCAATTTACTTGGATTGGCACACTTATTCAGGTGGTTATGACGCGCAAGGCGCCTTCGGTCATGCAGATAATCTCTGCTGCTTTTGTTGTGGTGGGTACGGTATTTGCAAGTGGGCTTTATGAGGGCGGAATTTCAAGCTTCGATATCTTGGGCATAATATGTGGACTTATGGCTGCCGTGACCTGTGCCTTATTTGTTGTTCTTTCGGGCAAGTTGCGGGCTGATTGTTCGGATGCCCAGCGCGGCCTTTTAGTTTGCGTGGGTGCCTTGCTTATTTCGCTCTTTGTTTGTCCTGACTTGATTCCTTCTGGAGCGCTTGTGCAAGGAATTGCTCCGCTGGGCTTAATAACCGGAGTCATTGGATTTGTGATGCCAGTATTCCTGTTTGGAATCGCAACACCCCATCTTCCTTCAGGAATCAACACTATTCTTGCTGCTTCCGAGCTTCCTGCAGGCTTGTTGGTGGCAATGGTTGTTATTGCTACGCCAATCACTCTGATTCAGTGGTTAGGTGTGCTGGTGATTCTGTTTGGTGTGTGCTTATCTCAGGTAAATCTTCTCAGTCCAAGAAAATAGGGGATGCTTTATGGCTTTATTGAACGACATTTCGCGCGATATGCCAGCACTCGAGCAAGCGCTTAAGATTTCCGAGCGCGCGGTAACAAATGGCTTTGAGTGGCAAAACGAAGAAGGTGTGTGGGCTAAGGTTTACGAAGAAATCGCCGAATTCAAGGAAGCTACGAACGAAGCAGACAAAGAGCTAGAGTTTGGCGACATCTTATTTAGCTTGGTAAATGTTGCTCGTTGGAATGGCATTAATCCTGAAGAAGCGCTGCTGGCTACCTGCGATAAATTTCGGAGCCGATGGTCATCGATGGAAAACCAGGCGGCGCAGGCAAATGTCGCGCTAGATTCTTTAAGTGCGAAAGAGCTTATGGTTCTTTGGAAGAGCGCCAAGCGCGAAGAAAAGCACGAGTAGGGACGCAAAGGAAGCCCGGCACAAAGAAAGTAAAGGCAAGGCGCAAAGATAATAAAGGCGCAAACGCGATGAAAGCCCAGTGAAAACGGGGTGAAAGTATGGCGCAAACGCGATCAAAAAAGCAATCCATCTCGTGAGTAAAAATAAAGGCGAGCAAGTTAACTCAACAAGCTATTGCATCTTGCGCATAAGCTGCTAGTTATTTTGCTCGCCGGAAGTCTTAGATGCCTTTAATAAACCAGGCTATGAACCTCTAGTTTTTCTAACTCTTATTGCTTACTTCGTCGTTTAGAACTTCTTTAGTGCCTGCAGCAACAGGCTTGCCGGAAGCTTCGCTCAAGCCTTCAGGGGCTGGGCGCATTTCGTGCTCTAAACCAGCAGAGGTGGAGGCAACAGGCTCGGCATCTTCTTCTGCATTGCGAGGCAAAATCAGGTTCAAAACAAGTGCTACTGCAAAGGTAAGAGCAATGCTGTTGTTGACGAAGATATTCTGAACGATCTCGGGGAAGTTGACGAAAATTGCGCCAACCTGAGAAAAGCCAACACCGATAGCAAGCGAGGTTGCCGCAATAGTGATGTTGCGCTGTGTGAATCCTGCAGCAGCAATCATCTGGAAACCACTGGTAACGATGGTGCCAAACATCATGATGGTGCATCCGCCCAGTACAGCGCTAGGAACTGAATTAAATAAAGCGCTAATAGCAGGAACAAAGGCTGCGACAATCAAAACGCAGGCACCGCAGGCAATAGCTTTGCGATTGACTACATGAGTCATGCCAATAAGGCCAATATTTTGCGCAAACGAAGTAAGGGGAGTGCAGCCCAGGCCGCCAGCGATTGCACTGGTAAAGCCATCGGCAGAAACGGCGCCGCAAACCTCGCGGTCGGTTGCAAGGCGATTAAAACCAACGCGCGCAATGGCGCCGGTGTCGCCAATGGTTTCGGCGGCACTAACCAAGAACAGCAAGGTTACCGAAATAATGGCATCAATGCGGAATTCTGGAGTAAAGGGCATGATGCTAGGCAGCGCAAAGACCTGCAGATTTTCAAAAACAGAAAAATCAACATGTCCCATAATTACCGCAACAATATAGCCAGCTACCAGGCCAAACAATACAGAAAGTTGCTTGGCGCTTCCTTTAATAAGATGTTGAAATACCAAACAAGCGATAAGAGAAAAGGTTCCCAAGAATAGGTTTTCGGGCGAAGCGAAATCCGCTGCGCCACTGCCGCCTGCAAAGGTCTCGGCGCCTGTTGAAAGAAGCGAAAAACCGATAGAGGTAACCACAACCGCAGAAACGGTAGGGCCAATGAAGCGATACCAATAGCGCGCAAAAAGGCCAAGCACGCCTTCGATGCAGCCACCCACGATAACAGCACCAGCTACAGCGCCAAAGCCATAGGTAGCAGCAATGCCGCTCAGTACAGTAACGAAGGTGAAGCTCACGCCCATGACAATGGGCATCTTTGCGCCAATACGCCAAATGCCAAAGAGCTGAATAAGGGTACCAATGCCGGCAGCCAGCATGGCGCTTTGGATAAGGATGCCGGATTCGGTAGTTCCGACTCCTGCGGCAGCGCAGATGATAACGATAGGAGCCAGGTTTGAAACAAACATGGCAAGTACGTGCTGCAGGCCGTAAGGAAATGCCGCAGCAAAAGGAACTTTGCCAGTCCAGTTAGAAAGATTTTGAGAAAGATCTGAATTGAGGGTATTCGCGGTGTTTGTTTTACTCATCGGCGGAACTCGATTTCGCCAGTGGTGGCATCCATGGACTCAACAATAGCAAGAGAATCAACTTCATAGCCGCGCTCGCGAAGTGCATCGCCGCCGCCCTGGTAGCCCTTTTCGATCGCAATGCCAATGCCTTCAACAGTGGCTCCAGCGCCTTCGCAAATCTCAATCAGGCCATTCATTGCGCAGCCGTTAGCCATAAAGTCATCAATGATGAAAATATGATCGTCTTCGCTTAAGAACTTCTTAGAAACAATGACGTCAGAATCAACTTTATGTGTAAAAGAATGTACGCGTGCGCAATATACGGAGCCGTCGATATTGATGGACTTGCTCTTCTTTGCAAACACAACGGGCACATTAAATACCAGGCCGGCAACAGCAGCGATGCCGATGCCACTAGCTTCGATGGTCAAAATCTTATTGATAGGCTTGTCGGAAAAATCAGCGCGCCATTGTTCGGCCATTTTCTTAAAAAGATCAACATCCATTTGATGATTCAAAAAACCATCGACCTTTAGGACGTTTCCTTCTTTGACTATGCCATCTTGGCGAATGCGCTGTTTAAGCAATTCCATATGGGGCCCTTCGCTCTGTTACTAAAAAAGCTTAATAGTCGAATTGTAGGCTGCAAATAAAAGGGAATAAAGAAAAATCTGCTGAAAACTGCTTATGAAGGAGCCCTAACTTGTGATTTAATAGCTCATGCCTTATTACAGCAAAGTCGCATCAACCTATATGAAGCGCTCGTAGCGAGTCTACGGGCGCTTTTTTAATGCCCGTTATTTTGTTGCTCTTGCCTGCTGGAAAGAAGGTAGATAGAAAAAGAAAGGATTGATTAATTCGTGACTCAAACTAAGAACATGCCTCAGGCTCGCGTACAGGTAGCTCATCCTTACCTGTGCATTATGGGCTTGTATCTGGGCGGATTTACTGGAATGTATTCCGAGACTGCCTTAAATATTGCTCTGCCCCAGCTGTCGCTGACTTTTGGCGTCGAAATTACGCTTACGCAATGGCTAGTTGTGGGCTACATGCTGGCCATTGGTATCGTTTTGCCATTTTCGAGCCTTTTAATGAAGTGGTTTAGTGCGCGTGGCATTACTGCTTTTGCATTGAGTGCTTTTTTAGTTGGTGCTCTTATTAGCGCATTTGCTCCTGGATTCGAAGTTTGCCTTGCCGGCCGTATTATTCAGGGTATTGGTACTGGCTTGGTGCTTCCTTTGATGTTTGCCATGGTTTTGGAAGTTTTTCCTCCGCATAAGATTGGCGCCGCAATGGGTATTAACGCGCTGGTTATTATGTTTGCTTCTGCTATTGGTACTACGCTTGCCGGAATTATCGTTGGCCTGGCTTCGTGGCGCTTTGTGTTCTTGAGCTTCGCATTGCTGCTGGTAATTGGCTTATTCTTTACCTTGAAATTCCTGGTTAACCCTTACGAACTTACTAAGCCCCGTATCGACTTTATTTCTGTTGTTACCTCTGTCTTGGGCTTTGGTGGCATCGTTTTAGGAATGGGTCTGGCAAGTCTGACTGGTTGGGTTTCTCTGCCTACCGACCTTGCTCTGGTTATTGGCGTTATCTCTTTGATTATTTATGTGCGTCGTCAGATGGGGCTCGAGGTTCCTGTTATTAACCTGCGTATTTTTAGCTTCCCCGGTTTCCGTTTTGGTGCAATTTGCGTAACGCTTAACTTTGGCATTATCTTGTCTGCGCTCTATATCTTGCCGCAGTTCTATCAGAACTCGATGCTTCTGGCTGTTAGTGTTGCTGGTTTGGTTATGCTTCCCGGCGGTATCGTAAATGCCCTGGTAAGCATGGTTTCTGGTCGAATTTATGACCGTATTGGCGCCCGCATTCCTGCTCTTATTGGTTTTGGTTTAACCGCTATTGCTGTTGCTCTTTTGATGACAGCTGAGCCTTCTACTCCTTTGATTTTTGTCGTTTGCTGCCACATTTTGGCGATGATCGGTATCCCCCTGGCAATGTCTCCTTGTCAGACGCACGCTTTGGCTTCGCTGCCTCATCAGTATTCAACCGACGGTTCTACGATGCTCAACACCTTGCAACAGGTTTTTGGCGCAGTAAGTACAGCGCTGGCAACCTTCTTGCTTGCAAGTGGTCAGAGCTCCTTTTTGGCAGGTGGCTCAAGCGATTCGTCCTTGGCCTTTACTCAGGGCTCTCATTGGGGCTTATGCTTCTCGCTCGCTTTGGCTGTCTTGGCCTTCCTTTCTGCGCTTCAGTTGAAAAAGCGCACTGCTCCTGAAGTTAAGGAAGAAGCTCCCGCCGAGAATTCACTTCTTAAGAGCCTGATGAAGACCGATGTTTACGCTCTTAAGGAATCTGACACAGCGCTTGATGCTCTGCGTTTATTTACCAGCAAGCATATTTCTGGTGCACCTGTTTTGGATGAATCGGGTTCTTTGGCTGGCTTTGTAAGCGACGGAGACATTATTGGCTCTCTGTCTAAGCAGGACCCCCGCTTTAGCTTCTACGCAGTGGTAACCGACCCCGATGCTTGTGACTTTGAGGACAAAATGCAGTCGCTGACCTCATTCACCGTTGGTCAGCTTTCTACTAAGCAGGTTGTTTCCGTTGATGTAAATGCCAAGATGGAAGATGTATGCGCAGTGCTTTCGCAGCATCACTTAAAGAAGCTTCCTGTTTTGAGCGATGGTAAGGTAGTGGGTATTATCAACCGTTCTGATATTACGGGCTATGCGGTTTCGCAATATGCTCAAGCGTAGTTAGCCTGTAGCTGCCTAAATCAAGCCCAGTAAGCCGTAGCTGTTTAATAGCTAAGACTCTTAGGCTCGTGCTCGTGTGAGTGCGGGCCTAATTTATTGCTTGAGCCTTCCGCTATTTTGAGTTTTGCGGCTTCGAGATTTTGCGCAGTATAGCCTTGTTATTAAAGATTACTTGCGCTTGGGTTTGCGCTCTTAGCCTTAGGCAAACTGGGCGTAGGCCTTCTGGACTTTGCCGCCATGGCTGGCTGTTCCAATGCCACCAATACGGTTTTGATAAGCCTGCGAATCGCCAAGGTTCCAGCTGGTAATTCCGTTGCGAGCACACCACTTAAACCAGCCTTGGTGGCCGTAGTTGTAGCCTTGAGCAAGCAAGCCAATATCGTCTATGTCGCCAGGGCGTGGGTCGCGGCCAAAGTATTTCTTGTAATCAGCAATGCAGAGCGAAAGTTCATAGCAACCTGCATAGATTGAAGCCTCGGGGGTGCCACCGCGAATGCCCTTATTGGCAACGCCCTGAGCAATAATCTTTCGACCGTCGCCTTCCCAGGCTTGCATGATATCTTCGCGCACGTCAATAGCAACATCGCCGCCTGATTCGACCTTAATCATGGCAAGAATCAAAACGTACCAATCGGAATCAAGGTCGTAGTAAGAAAGGGCTTCTTTTGCGATATGCGTCCAGTGTTCGCGCCCCGTTTCGTTTTTGGTGGTTACATATTCCTCAAACTGAGATTCGCTCTTCTTCTTTTTTACCGTTTTACCGCTAGCCTTCTTCTTTGAGGCTTTAGCGGGGGTTGCATCTTCGTCAGCAAAAATTTGATCGATGTTGTCTAGGTAGAGGCCATAAACGGGTGTGTCGGACGACCAAAGAATAAATGTTGTAGCTACCAGAAAAGTAACGAGCGCCGAAACAGCGATGAATCGACGATTGTGGTGCGCTGTGCGTACCACATTATGTTCGTGAACCGATGGACGCCTTTGATGGGGCAACAGGTAGCGCCGCGAAAGCTGACTTCGGTCGCGTTTGATATTTCTGTTGCTTGGCATGGCTGTCCTTGCAGGGCTTCGTTACACAATTTTTACGGTTCCTATTGTGTTCTATCTGGGAAAGAATTTTGCGCACAATATAAAATTTTACGAGACACGGATATTTTGTAGATTTAAAAAATTAAATGGAAAATGCCTATTTGAACGTGTTCATTTTTGCGTTACGCTCACATTGTTAAGGGCGCCGAAGAAATTTTCCAAGGAGATGCTCAAAAATGAAGGTACTACATACAAACGGTTGGGTCTACGCAATCGAACTCGATGAGCCTAGTTCAACACGGCCTGGTAGGTATTATGTTGGTACCAAAATTCGTGGTGTCATCAGCGAAAACCTAGAAGACGCCATGAGCAACATGAGTATCCCTGAGGTTCCCAAAGGGACGAGCTATGCTGTGCCCGAAGATATTCAAGAAGCCATCAAGCGCACCGAGGAGGAGCAGGAATCTGCCCTTGAAGGAAGACTCTCCGAGGCTCAGATGCACCAGCATATTTCAGAGCGCCACTCAGAACGTTTGGCGGTGTGGCCACGTATCGCCAAGCGCGTTCGCGAAATTTTGAATCACGGGCGCAATGATGGCACCGCTTCAATTGATGAAATCTACGGCAGGTATTTATAGTCTTGTGTAATCTCGCTTCTTTTATGTGCAGGCTCTTTACCTTCGCACGTTGCCTGCTCTGATGGAGTAAACTCTACGAGATTAAACTCCAAAGAAGAGGGATGACCAATACATCATGAATCCTGCAATCATCATTCCTACCTATCATTGTCCGTCGCTGCGCGATACCAAGGGTGGGGCACATGAACTCTACGATCACGCCACACCTATTAATGCGCCTGGCGAGTTAAAGCGCTGCCTAAATTCTCTTCAGAAGGTTGAGGGCTTGGGCCAGATTATTTTGCTTGTTGCAGCAGATGATTCTGTGGCAGAAGAAGCTGCTACCAAGGTCCAAAAAATTGCTGACGAATTCCCTCAGATGCATATTCTGGTTATCGGCCAGGCTGAATGCCAAATTGTTCAGCAGCGTTTGACTCAGCATGGTTTTGGCGACATCTCGAAGGAAATTGGACTGAGCGGCTATGGTGCAATTCGCAATTTAGGCTTGGTGCTTGCAAATTCTTTTGGCTTTGATGCGGTTGTTTTTGTTGATGATGACGAAGTAATTGAAGACCCAGAATTTTTGCGCCGTGCCATGTATGGTCTGGGAAAACTTACCAAAAAGGGCATCCCTATTCTTGCTAAGACTGGCTTCTATCTCAACGACGAAGGTAACTACCACTCAAAGAGCCAAAGCCACTGGTACAACTATTTTTGGCAGCAGGGCCGCGCCTTTAATCATTGGATCGACCGCGCAATGGCAGGTCCTAGACTTTCGCGTTCCAATCACGTATGCGGCGGTATGCTGACGCTTCATCGCGAGGTCTATAAGCGTTTGAGTTTTGATGCCTGGATTCACCGTGGTGAGGATTTGGATTATCTGCTTAACCTGCGCATGTATGGCTCTGACGTCTGGTTTGATAACAGGTGGTCATGCCGTCATCTTCCTCCTAAAAATCGCCATGAAGGCCATCGATTCCGCAAGGACATCTATCGTTGGATTTATGAGTATGCAAAGGTTGAATTTAGTCGTTCACAGATTGACCTTCTGCAAATTAAACCTTCGTCGCTGGAGCCATACCCTGGCCCCTTCCTGGAGCCCGGTATCACGAAGCGCGTAAAGAGGACGGCGCTCCTGCGCTCCTTGGTACGCTCCGACAAAAAGGAATATCGTCGCGCTGCTCGCGAGGCTACGACGCTTGCGCAAACTTATGCGCAAGAAAATTGCTCGCGTTATTTTGACTTCCAGCGCGTTTGGCCCGAAATCATGCTCGCAACAGAGTCTGATTCCGCCCTTGTTCAGGCGCTTGCTCAGGCTGCTTTTGCACGCCAAGCAGGCGAGGCGGTAGTTGTTGCTCCTATCGAGGAGCCTGCGAAGGAAGCTGGGGCTGCAGTAGATTCTGCTGTTGAGTCCTACGATGCACTAAATGAAGCTGAGGCAGCTGGTGCAGCCGAGCAATCTGCGGATCAAGAGACAAAACGTTATCACGTTCCCAGTATTGCGAGCTTGGATATTCCTAATATCAATGTTGACCCAGGTCTTACAGGTGAAATTCGCCTTAATTTGGGTGAGGACGAATAAATGCTTGAAATGTTTCTGGCTGCAATTGTTTGTGGCCTGATTATTGGCATTTTTTCGGGCTTGCTTGGAATAGGTGGCGGCACTGTTATGGTGCCCCTCTTGCGCCTGGGTTTTGGCTTGCCAGCCCTCGTGTCTACGGCAACCTCGCTTTTTACTATCATCCCGACATCTATTTCGGGTTTTGTCACGCATATCAAAAACCGCACCTGCGTGCCTAAGCTTGGCGTGGTTGCCGGCATCGCCGGTGCCTGCGTTTCGCCCGTGGGCGTGCTTTTAGCCAACATGTCACCAAGCTGGTTGGTAATGCTGGTTATGGCTTTGATTATGGGTTATAGCGCCTACAAGATGTTTCGTAAGGCATGTAAGGCTCCTCGTGAAGGAAGTACGATTGCCAACATCAAGAAGGCAATCGCTCAGCGTGGTGAGCGCTCGGAATTAGACCCCAAGGAAAAGGAAGCTTTACGTGCAGCCCATTTAGCGGAAATGGACGCACTGCTGCCAAGCCTTTCTGCTAAGGAGCTTGTAAAGGGCGCTCTATTTGGTG
>CAVCRX010000007.1:37728-45890 GCA_963604935.1 Bacteroidaceae bacterium | reverse complement strand
TTAGGCACCATGACCATCAGACTAGGCGATTTGTCCAAAATTTATACTTAAGCGGCGAGTTTTGGAAAGAAAATTCGAATGCCTGCAGGCAGGCTATTACCCGAATTTAGAGATTCGTCCGAAGATAGCTTGCGCCTATAATGCGAGGAGCAACTTAACTAAACATTAGCAACCTCATGAATACTCAATGATGCTTAGCAAGCAGCTGTAAACAAGT
This sequence comes from Bacteroidaceae bacterium, assembly GCA_963604935.1. Classification (GTDB taxonomy): domain Bacteria; phylum Actinomycetota; class Coriobacteriia; order Coriobacteriales; family Eggerthellaceae; genus Anaerotardibacter. Next base: position 45,673 of record CAVCRX010000007.1, on the reverse strand, counting down.
ATGCTTAGCAGTTATCAGCCAACAACAAGGCCGGCAATAAACAAGCCGCCGAAGGCTACCATGGCCAACTAGCGGCCAAACACATTAACAAGAGCCAACAACAAAAAGGAGGATGCGCGTGAACAAACTCGGAAGCGAAGCTGTCGCAACACTGCAAATCCTCTTTGCAGGCGTGTTGTGGGGTTTGGTTGGGCCACTGATCAAGCTTATGGAATGGGCCGGGGCCGACGCTTTTACCATGAGCTTCCTTCGTATGGGTATGGCCTTCTTAATTATGGGTGCTATCACGCTTGCAAAGTTTGGGCCAAGCGTTTTTCGTATTAGCACGCGCGAGCTTGTTGCCGTAGTTGTTCTTGGTGTTTTTTGTAACGGCATTTACAACATTGTGTACGGCCTGGCAATCCAAAATGCAGGCATTACGGTTAGCGCGGTGCTTCTAAATAGTGCGCCGGTGTTCACTGTTATTGCTTCGGTCATCGTTTTTCGCGAGGGGCTTTCTGCGCGAAAAGTGATTGCCTTAGTAATCAATATTTTGGGATGTTGCCTAGCCGCTACCCACGGGCAACTTGATGTAAGTTCACTTTCAGTGCTTGGCATTTTGTGCGGCATAGCCTCGGCTTTTACCTACGGTATGGCCGCCATTATTACGCGCCTTTCAGGTCCCAGCACCAACACCTATGTAATGAGTACCTATAGCTACCTTTTTGCCATTCTTCCTGCGGCAATTCTGTTCCAACCTTGGACTAACCCTGCCTGCAGCAAGCCTGAAGTTTTATGTCTGGGCTTTTTGCTTGCGCTTGTTCCTACTTCGCTGGCGTATTTGATTTACTACAAGGGCGTTCTAAAGATGCGGGAGACAAGCAAAGTGCCAGTGTTTGCTTCAGTCGAAATGATTGCGACTGCCATCGTGAGCGCCCTCTTCTTTGGTGAAGTGTTAAATGCGCCTACATTATTGGGCATTGCACTCGTTATACTCTCAATCGGATTAATGAGCCTAAGGCGCAAACCCAGCACCAGAATTAGCTAGCTTTTCGAGCAATTCCTCAAATTTCATATATATATTCCCAGGTCAACGGAATAGGCTTCTAATTAATTTCAACTTCTTGTCTCAGGCTTTTGTCAATTTGCCTTCAAGCTTTTATAAGGACTTATTTGTTTAAATAAAGGTATGTCGGCGAAGTTCAACGGGCGGCGCTTCTCTTAGAAAGAGGTGATCGTCATGATTGAAGACCTTCTCATCCAACTAGCCGCAATAGCGACTATCGCAGAATTCCTAATTCTGCTTTGGAAAGAATTCCGTTCTTAATCAACGTTGAAAGGACTAGATAAAAAACGAGACTCGGTAGCGGGAACTACCGAGTCTTAACAGATCTAGCGCCGCCCGCCACGAGTTTACCATCGGGCTTCGCTGACAACTAGATTATACCAAGCGATAAAGTCCTTCTTGGCTAAACATCCTGGCTTTTAATTTCTCCACCATTCATACAGAAGAGCATTTCGGCGCTAGACAAAATAACGCTCCCCTCTTCCACTCCCCTCCCCACAAACAAGCGCCTCAACTTCCCTACAAACAAAAAGCCTGCAGGTTTAACCCCTGCAGGCTCTATTCATCGCAAAGACATTGCGCGCTATCAAACAACCAGACTAAGCCTTGTTACGAGTAACAGCCTCAACAATAAAGCCCAGCTTGTCTAGCGAGTCATAATAAGTAAAGCGATTCTCGGGGTTGAACAATGAATGGCCTTCCATCCAAATGCCAATACCCTTGTCGGCCATCATCTTGTTAGCGGCGTCGTGATTGTCGACGTCAAAACGAACATGATGCAGGCCGTACATACCCATGTCGCGGTAGTCAGACCAAACGGTGTGAACGTCGCCAATAGGCTCCAGGAACTCAAGCTGGATGTTCCAGAAATCGTAGAAAGCGCTCAGAACAGGAGCATCGACATAAGAGCCATCGCGATACAAGCAATGAGTATACAGAGACTCTCCGCCAGAATCGGGCTCCAGGCCGAACACCTCAAGCATGGCCTTTTTGGTTTGCTCAAGATCCTTAACAACAATGCCTACCTGGACAATCTCTTTGAACTCGTCGGTCAGAGTCATATCTTGCACCTTCATGATGCGCCCCTTTCAGGTTTTAGTAGTAACAAGTCGTTTATAACAACATGCTTTAATCAATTTATAAGCTTTTGCTCGCTAAAGCTAGCCTTGACCAGATGAAACGCGATGGAATCAGACTACAGCCTTTGCCAACAGAATCCAATCGGAAACAGAAGCCAACCTCAACCAGCTAACGTCAGCCGAATTTTAGTTGTAGAAATTTTCCTCAATGAACTTTGTGTCCATCTTGGCGCCATTCCAGAACTCTTCGCCCAGAGCAGCCTGCTGAAGGAGCATGCCCAAGCCACCGCAAGCAACAAGACCCTTATCCTTAGCCATCTTAATGAGCTTAGTCTCACGAGGGTTGTAAACAGTATCGCCAACGGCCAAGCCCTCATGCAGCATGTCTTCGGTGGCAACGCATGCGTCCACATTGGGAGCCATTCCAACAGGGGTTGCATTAATAAAGATAGTAGATGCAAGAGCGCAAGCCTTCATGTCATCCTTGTCGGCCAGGTCGTGCAGCTCAATGGGAGTGCCCGTCTTTTCCGCAACCTTAGCCACGCGATCAAGTGTTGCATCCCAGAACTGATCCTTTGCGTTAAAGACATCAATCTTTGCAACCTTATCCAAAGCAAGCTGAGTCATGATTGCAGAACCAGCGCCGCCGCAACCAATAAGAGTTACGTGAGCGCCCTCAATAGTAACGCCGTTAAGCTGGAGGTTCTTAACAAAACCAGCACCGTCGGTGTTATGGCCAATTGCCTTGCCGTCACGAATTGCAACGGTATTTACTGCACCCATAAGCTCAGCTGCAGGAGTAAGCTCGTCCAAGTACTGGCCAACAAAAGTCTTGCAAGGCATGGTTACGTTTGCGCCAAGGAAGCCCATAACCTTCATGCCTTCAACAGCAGCGGGTAGACCTTCAGGCTCAACGTCAAAAGAAAGATAAACAATGTCTTCGCCCAGGTGAGCATAGGAAGCAGTGTGCATTGCGGGCGACATAGAATGATCAACAGGATGACCAAGAAGACCGATGAGCTTTGTATGACCGGTGATGTTTGGCTGTTCCATTTTAATTCCCTCCATTTAAAAAGATGAGATGCCCTCACATCTCTGATTTCCTTTTCGCTGGTTTAAGAATAGCCAAGAATCAACCGCTTATGTTTGCGGAAACGTTATTTGAACGCGTTCATCATTGTCATTTTTAATAATGGAGCATAACTTAATAATGCATTACCGAATTAAAAGCTTATTCCTCTTCAATAGCCGCTCGATTATAAGCAGGTGACACATTAATAAAGTCATAACCCTTTGCCATATCAAGGAATGCCTCAACCGCCAAAGCCTTACGCCCGCGTTTGCGATAGCTCATATAAAACTGATGAAAGTCTTTAGGAGCATCTGTAATTTCAAGCGTATTTACGTTAGGGAATGTACTTACCAACCATGAATGGCAAGCAATAGCAACGGCACCAGGATCAGCCACAACAAGCGAACACAATGTAATTTCGTCTGAGTAATTACAATGGACTTCCAAATTAGGATGTTCTTCCAGAAGGGCTGCCAGCTCAGTCTCAAATGGGCCACCCTGCACCGTATAAGAAATAACGCGCTGGTTAAGCCTTGCTAACTCAGCCAAAGATATGCTTAAACGTTCTGACAAGGGATTATCTTGATTTACAACCAATGTGACGCCCTGAGTAAAACAGGGTATTGAAGTTACCTCGGGATCTCCGCCAAAAGGAATTCCTGAAAAGATAAGGTCCAACTCTCCTGCTTTAAGGTCCCTAAATAGGCTACCTGTTGTTCCTTGCTTTAAATCGATTTTTAGATGGCTATCTACAGTTCGTCTAAATTGAGAAATCAAACGGGACCATTCAGGACTCTGAATAGAGTAAACGGCACCCAAGCGAATAGAACCATACTCAGATGCCGCTCTTTGTTTAATTGAAGAAATAGAACTATTAAGTGCATTAGTTGCTGTAAGCGTCGCGGTATAAAACTCCTCACCATCTTCAGTAAGTTCTACGCCGTTGCGCTTCTTTTTAAGCAAAGGAGCTCCTAACTCCTTTTCAAGGCTAGATACCGCTAGAGATAAAGTAGGCTGCGCAATAAATAGCTCATTAGCAGCATCCGAGTAATTACCAACTTCGACCAATTTGCGAAAATAATATAAATGCGAAAGATTCATAAGCCCCCCCTTGATGCCCTGTTGAGCGCAGAGTCAAGCATCAGTGAATTCGATTCTAGCATTTATAAGATTTTCGCAGCTCAAAAGACCACCTGAACTCTTTTATACAGCTGCCAAGGTTTCAAAAGCTAAAAGACGTGCCACCTACCTACGCCTAACTTGCCCTACACATCAATCTACTTTTTAACTACAGCACGTGCCACAGGAACCTTCTTCAAGCTTGAGCGTTCGTTTTCAACAGGCGGTACAAACTTAAAAATCAACAAGGCTAGAATCATTGAAATTACAGAAGCAGGCTCTGGAATACCCACCAACAACAACGAAGCCAGAAAATATACAGCCGAAGGAATCAGCATCAAAAGAAATGTTACCTGGACTGGCTTTTTTGGTGCCCCGTCATAGAGCCAAGCCATACCCTTCATATTTGTAAATAAACATAGTGCCGTTAAAAACAGCAAATACAGAGCCTCTATGCGCAACAAGCTAGCAACGGTAAACCCATTAAACATATTGCCGCCAACCCAGATTAATTCCCAATCAGTAATAGTCTGGTTCTGAAAAAATGACTGAATGATGCAGATGGCCGCAGCTAAAAAGGTGACAACCATCCACACAAACACAGCGTTATACGTTTGATGTAGGCGATTACGAGCAGACGTCATTAAGTAGCCATCGTCACCAATCTTGGTGCCGTCTTCTGCATAGCGGACAACAATCTGACGCTTGCGGGTCTCTTCTGCACGAGCGGCCTTCTGGGCCCTACGAGCCTGTGCCCTCTTTTTCGCCTTGTCGTTAGCTTTCTTTTTTTTCGCCTCAAAGTTAATAGCCATAAGAATCCCCTCCCATGTTTCTCTATACATTATTAGTCTTAGGCTAAATTGCCCAGTAATTTCTGAACACGTTCACAAAGTTTTAAGGCCGCTCTTTTAATTAATAATCACAAACTTTCAGGCAGTTCTTTCATCTGCTTATTTGCTTTACTAAGCAAAGGAACCATAGAGGTTGAGGGGGTTCAGCCTGGCTCCGCAAGGGAAAGATGCATATCGCATCGCATCAAGGAGGGAAATTGCTCTATTTGAAAGGAGAGGCAAATGAGTTCTGCATCTACTAATGCACGAGTCGAGAATCTGAGCCATGATGAGATTCAAACATCATTTCACGGCATCGCAGCTCGTCTAGACCGCTTGCCATCAGGAAGCTTCCAAAGAAAAGCCATGTGGCTTATTGGCGGCGTCTGTTTCTGCGACTGTCTGGATATGAATGTTGGCGGTCCTATCATCGCTCAGCTTCTTGCTTCTGGTTGGTCCGACTCGATCTTAAATTCAATCTTTGTTTCCATGACAGCTTTTGGCTACCTTTGCGGTGGCTTGATGGCTGGTATGGTTTCCGACTATTTTGGACGTGTTAAGTCCTGTATTGTAAACACGGTTATCTTCTCGGTTGGTTGCTTTGCAGCAGCATTGTCACCCGATATGTACTTCCTAATTGCCATGCGCTTTGTAATGGGCTGGGGCTTAGGTGCTGCATATCCGGCAGGATATTCTGCTTTAACCGAATACACTCCGCCAAAAAAGCGCGGCCAATATCAAGCATGGGTTGGCCTGATTGCAAACTGCGGCACACCCTTTGCATCGTTTGTTTCGTTGGTCTTGCTGCCCACATTTGGCTGGCGTGCAATCTTTGTCTTCTGCGGCGTTGCCGGCGCAATCGTTGTTGTATTACTTGTTAAGTTCATGGATGAATCACCCCGCTGGCTGGCAATGCGCGGTCGCGGTGCCGAGGCTGATGTCCTTGTTAAAAAGTGGGAAACTGCCGCAACCGCCAATGGAGCACAAATCCAGGATGTTCCTGACGACTTTATTAAGACGGAAATGGCAAAACGCGAGGTCAAGCAGCTGCCAACATCTGTGCTCTTCACCAACAAGAAGCTGCTCAAGCGCTTGATTGTTGCCTGCGTTATCTGCTGGACCAACTTCGTATGTGTTTACACTATCGTTTCTTGGACTCCTACCATCTTTGTTACCCGCGGCTTTGATGTCACCATGTCTGTTGCAATGTCTGTTGTTATCAACCTTGGCATTCCTGTTGGCGTATTCATCATGTCGATGGTTATCGACAAGTTCAACCGTAAGACTCTGCTCTGCTCCACGCTTGTCATTTCTGCTATTGCATGCTTTGGATGGTCTTCAATCCCTGCAAACGAAACTATTGCCATTATGGTTGTTGGCTTCATTATGGCTGCACTCGTTTACTTCTGGTCTCTGATTGTTTCTTCTGTTTACCTGTCCGAGCCCTTCCCCACTGAAGTTAAGGTTCGTGGCGCAGGTATCGCAAATGCTTTCGGCCGTATTGGTGCCATCCTTAACCCAATGTGGGTTGCATGGTTCTTAGCTGAATGGCCCACCGATACTGCAGCAATGGGCATCTTCGGCGTTGCTGCCGCCACGGCTATCTTTGCAGCAATCGTTGTTGCTGTTCTTGGCGTCGAAACAAAGGGTAAAACCCTTGAAGAAATCAACGAAGGCGTATTTGACTAACAGCTTCTGAATCTTCTTATCGATTCGAATCTTTCCCAGCCGAGGCCGCAAGGCCTCGGTTTTTTATATGTCAAACGCTGAGCTAAAAATGAAGGTGTCTACAAGTCTGATTTCCGAAGTCCATAGATAGAAGTAGGTAGCATCTCTCTTCATAAGAAACCACTCAAAAAAACCTTCGATATTCAGAGCTTTCTTTAAAAGCCAGATCATCTAAATAAGGCTCAATGCCGTTTAAGAAAATTCGAGCTTTCATAGTTTGACTTTTTACAAAAATTGACAAGCTCTAGTTTTATCGTTTTTAACGTAACTCCCTACTTGACCGCGACAAACAACTCAATTTTGAACACGTTCTAGAATATAAGCAACAAATGGGAAACCCCTGCTCGTCAATCAAATAAGGGGGATAGATGATGCAGGGCAAAACTGATAGGAGGGATTCCCATGGGTAAACTCAAACTGGCAGTACTCGGCCTCAATCAAGGAGCAAAAGCTGCACGCGATGCGGTTGCAGGAAGCGATTTTGACTTGGTTGCAATTGGTGGCTTTGGCGATCAGGCAGAAGCCATGCAAAAGGAACTTAGCGCAAGCAAAGGGGAAGAAATCCCCTTGTTTGCAGACTTTAAAGACTTATATAAGGCAGTGCCGCTTGATGCAGTAGTTATTGCACTTCCCAACGGTTTGCATTGGCCAGCCGTAGAGGCTGCACTTGAAGCGGGCATCACTAACCTCTTAGTAGAAAAACCTATTGCTGATTCCGAAGAAGATGCCAAAAAAATTATTGATGCCTGCCATGCCGCCAATGCAAACTTATTAATTGGCCACCAGCGTAGATCTTCGGCAACCATGCTTAAACTCAAAGAGCTAATTGCCGAAGGGAAACTTGGCCAGATTGTAGGTATGCAATGTTCGGCAACTTACGCAAAGCCAGATAGCTACTTTGTTGGCTGGCATACTGAAACAGGCCCACTCTTGCTTAACACCATCCACGATGTCGACGACTTCCATAACATCCTAGGTCTTAAATGCGAGCGCGTTTATGCTGCCGCACGTAATACTATTCGCCATGGGAAGATCGAAGATTCCGTTTCTGCTGTTCTTGAGTATGAAGGCG
>CAVCRX010000007.1:0-37718 GCA_963604935.1 Bacteroidaceae bacterium | reverse complement strand
CTGTTAGCTACTTCATTTCTGACGGCGTGCCATCCCCTTGGGGCTATGACATGGGCGCGCAAGAAATGCATTTCATGGATTGTTATGGCGGGGAAAACTGCCTACATGTTTACGGCACAAAAGGATCGCTAGGTTTGCCCAATATGGATTTGTTCTATTACCTAGACGACCACTATGGGTGGACTGAGCCCTTGCAACGCAAGCATTATCCACTTGGCAGGCCTGACCCAGCAACGGCAACTCTAGAGCATTTTGCCGACCTGTGTACTGGTACCGAAACCGAACCACGCTGCACCGGCGAATCTGCACTTCAAACACTTCAAGTAGTTAAGGCATTAATTAAGTCTGCCGAAACGCACCAGATTGTGGAGTTATAAGCTTCCGTTAACTCTCAGCCATACGGAGGTTTTGCTCAAACAGTCCACCAGCTCAACTCAGTAGCTGGTGGACTGGATTTTTTAATACATATTAGTCTAGAACTATAGGCCAAACAGCGTGTCTGGCTAGCAATCAATAGTGTCGGGAAAATGTTTCCCTAAATGGAGCTCTCCCCACACACAACTACACCCCATTTCTAAGAAGCGCCTATGTCTTCGACCTTGCCCTGACATATCAAGCTGAGCGTCTTTAGATAAAAGTCAACATAGAAGGGTTTCAAAGTCTCTAGTGGCTACATTATTATTGTGAGTCTTACTGGAGCTGCAAAATTTACAGCACCAACGCTGTGCGCCCCTTTTTTACCGTTGTTATTCATGACTAAGTCAAATGTTGGGCACACTAATTTCTTCATGTTTCTCCCAGATTGAATCTAGGTGACTTTTTCCTTGCTTTAAGGTACTTGAACTGGGAAAACTACATCATTCAGACGCACTTTTTGTCCCATAAACAAATTTTTAAAAGAATGGCATATAAAGGAAGGTCCAGACGAGCAAAAATCCAAAAGCCAGTAAAATCTAAGCTTTACTGCGGTGCAGGCCGCTCTTAGCAAAGATCAGTCTCGGAAAGCCGCAAATAAACCTTTCATAAAATTAGGGTCATGGACAAAATCCATGACCCTAAGCAAAAAAGTCCTCAAACTTGCAAACTACCGTACCCATTTATCGAACATTGCATCCGTAGTTGTAGTCCTAACCCCAACACGCGAAATTGAATAAATATTATCCGTTTTTGATGACAAGGCATCATTGCCGAAAGCAAATGCAGCTTTTACGCCAGAATCTTTAACGCCTTTTCTATACCATGTAGGATTCGAGCCATAAGGATATGCAAAATAGTTAAATTTACCTAGGTTATTTTGCTTAGCAAAATCTTTTTGCTGCACAAAATCATCTAAGACATCCTTATAGGTCTTGAAATAAATCAAAGGCGTTCCTGCGTCGTTTGCATTATGAAGTCCATACGAATGGCCTTGCAGCTCAACTCCCGAATATTTCGCGGTCATTTCATTCAAATCGCTAACTGTCGCCGTATAACGATGCTCTTCAGACGCATTAGCATTAGCGGTACGTTCGCCAATAATAAACCAAGTCGATTTCATGCCATATTTCTTAAGGACAGCCGGAGCATTCTTCACTGCACAATATCGAGCATCGTCAAAAGTAATTAAAACAGATCGCTTAGGCAACGAAATTTTGCCCTTTATCCATTGATAGTATTCCTCGCAGCTAAGAGTTCGATATCCTTTACTGTGAAGTTTTTTTATCTGCTTCTCAAAGGTGCTTAGTGAAATAGTAAACCTGTCGTTCGGATAAAGATTTTTCTTTTCCCAATCTGTTGCCACTCCATGGTATCCAAGAACTAGAACACCTTGATTTACGACAACTTTAGTTTTGGCAGTCTTGCCATTATGGGCAACGGAATAAATGTAGCAAGTGCCCGCCGACAATGCAGAGATTAACCCCTCTGAGGAAACTTTTGCTACTTTTGAATCGCTAGAAATAAACCTGGTCTTCTTATCAAATGCTTTTTTCTTACTAAAACTCTTCACTTTGACTGCAAGAGTTTTACTACCAAGCTCCTTTAATTGAATAGAAGAGTAATTGGGACTGACCGACTTAACATTTTGGCTACTCTTTTTCGACTGTGCTTTTGCACTAATCGCAAGCGACTGGATCTTTTTCCCGTTTTTAAATTTAGCAACAACTATAAAGCTATATTTTTTATTCTTACTAAGCTTTGTTACTTTTAACTTAGTCGTCTTACTGGATAACGACTTAATCTTCTTGGCCTTCTTATTTCCCTTTGCCTTATAAACTGTATATTTTTCAACACTTCCACTAGAAGGCTTTGACCATTTAAGAGTTATGCCTTTTGCACTTGTAGAAGATACACTCGCCTGCAAAATTCCAGACCAATCAGACGCGCAAGCAACCCTAGTACTACAGAGGCAAAATCCAAGCACAATAATAGCCAGCAGAACAGATGCTAGTCGATGTAAGTTTCTAATATTACTCATCGACGCCCCACCAATCTTCCCTCATCAAAACCATAAACTTAATTACACTGCCGAAATCTATATCGATGTAAATCTGATTATCGTCAGTTTTCTCAAGATTCACTATTTTGTTTCATTTTATCCAAAGCCTCATATAGCCTAGCGCATGCATTGGAGTCTTGATACAAAAAAAATGTATCGGCCTTCTCCTGATAAAGGGAAGGTTTCCCTGTTTCTATATCAGCCAAAATCTTTTCAAGCTCGACGGTAGCGGTTTTAGCATCTGCGGTATATGGCCCGAAGGTGCCAAATGGAATCTCGAGCTCACGATAATGATTTAGTCCACCACGGAATTCCATTTCGTCTGGCAGGAAATATAAGACTCTAGAACCCGAATAAATAAAATCATATACATAAGACGAAAAGTCAGTAATAGCCACTGTATATTCAGCTTCGTTAATGCCTTCAAACAAAGTATTAACGAAGGGAATATCCAACTTGAAATATTGCTCGTAGCAGCGGAAGTTTGGATGAAGCTTTACATCCAATTCATAGCCGTACTTTTCTAAAATCCCGCTTTCTCGCACAGCCTGCAGAAAAGCTAAGAAACCTTTATAAAAATCAGAAGCCTCAAATTGTTCATTATTTGGAATACGCTCTTGAGAATTTCCACTCACAAGATAATTACGCCACGATGGGATAAGGGCAATCTTCTTTTTCTTTGCCTTGGTACCCACATCAAGCTTGTCCAGCCTAGGAGCACCCGTTTCAATCAAGCTTTCTTTAGGGTATGCATAGCCCTCAGTCAAAACTTGCCGCTCACTTGTAGTAGAAGTAACAATGTAATCAAAGAGAGTACGGTCGTAACCTAAATACCAAGGCAGATGAGCATGAAGGATTCCGTGCTGCAAATAGATAATCTTTTTTTGAGAGGAAAGATCACCAAGCGCAAACCACTCTTCTTTATTGAAAGGGTAGAAAATCCATTTTTCTTTATACGATGTAAGCAAAACTTCAGCAGCAAGCATTGTAGTTTTATGCTCACGAGAGCCACAACTGAGTATGTGTCCTTTAAGTTCTGGATTACTTGAAACTACCTCTTGCTCACGGTCGCTTACGTAGTAACGATCCACCCCGTCATTCATAGCTATATCATGCTTAAGCTGCAATAATGCATTACCAGCACTTGGAGAAGAAGGCAAATCCGCATAGACCCAGACAGATTTCCCTTTAAAACGTTTGAGTTCTTTTTTTGCCACTTTTCGCAGCTGATAAGCGTTCTTATCCTGCTTTTGTAATGTAAGTTCCTGTTTAATCTTTGATAGCCAAGATTTCTTTTCAAATTTCAACTTTTTACCGGAAGCCGAAACTTTGAAATCAGCAAAATCCCAAACATCATCTCTGACTGAACAGTTAGCACGCCATACAGCTACACCTTCGCTCAGTAAAACTTCTAACTTTTTAACTTCGCCTTTAGGGCTAAAGCTCCTGAAGGAAACAACAGGATCAACAGCCAGAGCACTAAAAGGAATCTCAAAAGCCACATCAAAAAATTTAGCCGTTTTTACATGTGCACGCCAATAATCGTATGTCGACTCTTTTAGCTCAACGCTTTGCCAAGATCCGCCTATTTTTACTTCCAGGGAAACTTCACTGTTTAAGTAGAATGCCGGACAGCCAAAACGCAATAAAACCTTGAAGTAATTTTCGCATTGAATCAGGCGGAAAATGCTGATTTTAGGCGCGACGGTTTTCCATACGAAATTTCGAGACGGGAAGCTAACTGTTGCCTTTTTGCCCACATAAGAAACTTCTGACTCTTTTTCAAGCAAACCATATTGTTTAAAAAAGAATGCCCTCTGCCAGCGTCCGACAAAAGGAGAACGTCCGTACGATTCAGCAGGGATCTGCTTCAGAATTTTAGTAAGACGACCATTCTGTTGTCCAAAATCTGCCCCGGAAAAATGAGTCGGAAAGAGCATATCAGACGATAGTCGCCATGAAATATTATGGAGCAATATTTGACGAGCGTACTCGGCTAAATCTGGATAATCTTCAGCAATTTTTATAAAAAACTCGTACAGACGAATCATGTCTTCATAAGCATATAGAGGCCTATTTGAAACCGTGGAAGCACCTCCGCCGTCTCGAACATAACGATACTCTGCTTCAGCGCAATAGCCAATTGCAGCCTTATCCAATAAGTGTCGAGTTACAAAATGCTGATCTTCACCCATCTTAAATGCTTCATCAAATAAAATTTGATTGTCTGGGTTTCGCTTTACGACAATATTCATCGTTGTTTGGCAGATGTAAGGATAATCTGCCAGCTTATAAACACCTGTTGAGTTAAGCCATTTATCTCTTTTATGGTAAGTAACTTCACCTGTGTTCGTATGACAATACGCAAGATGATACGCAAGAAGATCAACTTCTTCATACATACTGTCAAAGGTATTCACTATTGCCCTTAACGAGCCTTCGGCCAAAGAATCGTCTGCATCCAAGAAGGCAATATACTTACCTTGAGCTTCAAGAATACCGGCATTGCGCGCAGACGACACGCCACCATTTTGCTTATCAATAACTCGAGCATAGCTAACACTGCTGGCAAACTTCTTGCAAAGTGCAAGACTATTGTCTGTTGAGCCATCATTTACAAGCAATAACTCAAGTTTAGACTTATCAATTTCTTGCTTATCAACAGAGCATAGACACTCATTCAGATATTTTTCCTTGTTGTATACAGGAATAACTAGAGTTATTGCCAGAGACGTAGGCATGAATAATTCCTATCACTTATATACTTAAATGGCTTCGGATTGATCGAGCTTATACAATCCTCAACATTTAGAGCTTCATCAAACTTGGACACTGAAACCTATAATATGCTTATTTACCAGATTGCCAGCATGCCCAGCGGACAATCATTATGACTAGAGTACACAAATCGTTATTTCTGTACTCTATGGCACAAGCTCCTTTAGTACCGGTATTTTCTGCATGACCTTAATAATGACAAGCGAAACAAGAAATATAAGGATCGGGCATAGGACAGACACCCGCCAGCTCGCTGCCGACCATCCTAAAATCGCAAAAACAAAATCCTGCAATATCAAAATGTGAATCAAATAAACACCAAAAGCGCAGCCAGAAATGGCGGTCACCGTTTTTACGTGACGCTCAAAAAATCCGCCCTCCCAGTTGATATTTTTAAACATAAGAAACATAGCAACTGCGGGCAAAACAGCAGTGAAATACGAATAAGAGAACAAAGTTCTATCGATCTCGCCCATGCCAGTAGAACTAAACCATGTAAACGCATAACGCAAAATCAAACTAAAGATTGCCCCCCCGTAAATCAAATATCTAAGGCGCCTATCTAAACTATTATTCGCCAAATAATAGCCAAGCATTGCATACATAACTGTGTAGGTTGCAACTGGAATAGTAAACGACAAAGACCAAGGAATGCTTAGCAAATCACACACTGCAGGAATAATGGATATAAATAATAGCGAAGCCCAAATCAAATATTTAACTCCCTCTTGTTTATCTGCAAGAAGAGAGAGAATAGGCATTGCTATAGTCAATGAAATAATCGAAAAGAAGAACCAATAAATAGGGACGATTTCATTACCCATAAAGGCCTGCAAAAAATCTAATGGTGTTCCATTTTGCCAATTTCTATATAGGTAAACAAATAACGACCACGCGATAAAGGGAATAAGAAGCTTCTTCATTCTGCGCTTAAGGAAGACTTTTGTGGTGTATTTGCGGCGATAGCCCATATTATTTGCGCCAGTCATCATAAAGAACACAGGCACAGCAAAGAAGAAAACAACCTCAAATAGCAAAGAACGAGACCAGGCAAAATCTCCGTGATAAGTATGCACATACCCATTGCAGTGAAGCGAAACCACTGCAAAACAAGAAACAATGGTTAATAAATCAAAGTACAAAATTCGCTTGCCGCTTTTCTTAGGTTTGCTATCGGAAGGGGCAATCTTTCTGCCATAATTTGCCATTCTTTTATACTCCTGCTTTCTCTCGTTTCTTAAACTAACCTGCGCTTATGGTATCCTAAATCGAAATCAATTGTTCAGTAAAGGAAATCTGTTCACTAATGGAAAGCCTTACCACCAGCAAGATAAGCAAACAGGATAAAAAGCCTCTATTCTCAATTATTATCCCTGTGTATAACACCGAAAGATATCTTGCTAAGACTCTAGACAGCGTGCTAGGTCAAACCCTTACCGAAATCGAAGTTATCTGTGTAAACGATGGATCTGGCGATAACAGCCTAAACATACTAAAAGAATATGCTGCAAAAGACCCGCGCATCATAATTATCAACCAAGAAAATCAGGGGGCCGGAACAGCCAGAAATACCGGTCTAAGCAAAGCATCTGGGGAATATTGCTTATTTGTTGATTCTGATGACTTCCTTGAGGCCAATGCTCTTAAAACTGTTTACAACACAGCAAAAAGCAACGCAGTTGACGTTGTAATATTTGGTCTCAATGCCTTTAACGAAAATACCGGCAACTTCACCGCTATGGATTATGCGATTGTTGTTGACGAGCTTCCGGTAAGCCAAGTCATCAACCCCTCCAAAGTGCCCAACTTTTATAAGTACGTTGTAGGCTTTACACACTGTAAAGCCTACAACGTACAATATCTACAGAGCACAGGGCTGCAGTTCCCAAAAATCGGAGCTCACGAAGATATGCCCTTCACCTATGTTGCCTGCAGCAAAACAAACAAGGCATTCATTTTGCCGGAAGTGCTCTATCACTACCGCCGCCAGCGCGAAGGTAGCTTAAGCGACAATACCAACGAGCAATACATCTACATGCTACAAGCCCTAAAATGCTTTAAAGAAGATCTGGCAAAAACAGACTGCTGGGCTGAAAATAGTCGCAATTATTACAACTACGTCCTTCATATGGTCAAATGGAAATTTGACACTTTACCAACAAAATTAAAAGCTTCCTTTGTGGACGATTTGCGCACTGAATGGTATCAACGTCTCGGCATCCGTTCGCAAGAAAACTATTTCTATATCAAAGAAGAAGAGAATCTTTTCTCTTGGACAAGAGACCATTCTTATCTTGAAGAACTAGTGGCTGAAAATGCGCGTTTGCGGTCCAGCCTCAAAAAACAAAAAACAAAAAACAAAAAGCTTAAAGAGCAGCTAAACAAAGCTGAACAAGATATTAGTAAAATTCCATCTTTTATTAAACGCTTATTTAAATAAGGTAAAAGAGCTATATCGTGCATTCTATTTGCTAAGAATAAACCAAGGTTAGGTTGGTTATGACCATCAAAGTTTCTGTTTTAGTTCCCATTTGTAATGTAGATAAATTTTTACGTGAATGCTTACAAAGCGCAGTTGACCAAACATTAAAAGATATTGAATTCATCTGCATGAATGACGGCTCAACTGACCAATCTGCTGCAATCCTTGATGAGTTTGCTGCAAAATATCCCCAAATAAAACCAGTTCATAAAGAAAACGAAGGCTATGGTATTAGTATGAACCGCGCCCTCGCTCTAGCAACTGGCGAATATGTAGGCATCCTTGAGTCTGACGATATCGCAAGCAAAGACATGTTTGAGTGCTTATATACCCTAGCAAAAACCCATGAAGCCGATGCGGTGCGTAGTAACTACTACACTTATACCTCTTTCCCCGAACCACATGATGCAAAGAATTTTCATATGAATGATTGCCATCCATATGAAGTGTACTGCCCACGCGAAAAACCTGAGATTTTTTTCCAGCCACCTGCTATCTGGTCTGGCCTTTATAAAAGGTCTTTCTTGACTGAAAACAAAATCGATTTCACCACTACTCCTGGCGCGTCGTATCAAGACACGGCCTTTAATTTTAAGGTTTGGGCATGCGCTAATCGCATTGCTACCACAGACAGAGCATTTTTACACTATCGTTGTGACAATGAAAATTCGTCTGTCAAATCGAAAACAAAAACTTATTTTGTAAACCACGAAATGCATGAAATTGAAAGATTTACTGAGTCGAGGCCTGACCTTAAGCCCCAGCTTCAAATGCTAATTCCTGCTATTAAATATAAAACTTACAAATGGAATCTCGACCGTATTACCCCTGAACTCAGGCCTGAATATTTTGAGACCATAACCAAAGAGCTCAAAGAAGACGAAGCTAACGGATTTATTGATATCAACCGATTCCGTAAATGTGACCAAGAGCAGGCCTCAATATTCTTTAGCGACCCTGCCCTTTTCTTTGAGGAAAATTACGGGCACTGCAGTGCCACGCATAGCATTTTGATTGTCGACGATGGAACGCATGGTAATTCTTTCAAAAGGACAATTAACAGTCTTCAGCGTCAAAATGGAGCCTCCTACGAAGCATTTTATATGGCTCTTTATCCAAACCCCTTACGTAGAGAAGAAGTCCATCAATTACGCAATCAAAATATTCCCATTACCTATGTAGACCCCAGTGACACACTTGAGCTCAATGCTCTTACGGGCTCTTTCACTTCGGTAGTCACTCCGCTCCATCGCTTTAAAAAAGGCTCTCTTAGCAAAATTGAGAAAGGCAACATCCAAGCGGCAACCATTATTTCCTCAGCAACAATAGAAAAAGAAGTTACTACAAGTACCCTATTTAAGACACTTCTTGATGGTGAACCATTGCCTGCTATCACACTTCCTACTGTGATGCTTTCAGAGATTCCTTTATCGAGCTTATCCCTGAGCTGCGGCCTACACCTCTCTTTGATTGATAAATATTGTGGCCTGGACCTTATAAAAACTGCTGAACGAAACACGCCTCTTAAACTTAGGTTACCTGCTCCGCAGTCTTCGCAATATCGCAAATATCATAAGCTCTATTTAAACACGCTTTCAACAGGTACAGATATTTACGAGCGAAATAGCTTAGGCGAAGAATTTAGGGGATATTTCTCAAAACAGGCAACCTGGCTTTCCGAAAGCTTCTATCTCTTTGGTGATAATCTTGATTCCAAAACGGAAGAAGATTTATCTCCTTCCGTTTTGCATTTACCTGCACGTTTATCTGCACCACTGCAAGCCAAGCCTGAAATAAATATCGTTGTTCTAGACCGCGGCATTTCTGAGTACACCAACGAATGCCTAAAGTCCGCCCTTAATCAAAGATGCGATGGTCTAGAAGTTATTTGCATCACAAAAGATGAATCTCAGCTTGATAGCAAACTTCTTAAGTTGACTCGAGTTCTTAATATTTCACCAGGTCTTACTACCGGTGAAGCCTGGAATCAAGGGATGATAGCAGTTCGTTCTCCTTACGTTATCTTCGTTGACGGAAATGGCAAGTTTGCAACCAATGAATCTGTTGCGCTTCTACTTGAGGCAATAAAGTCTTCCAATTCCAATGTTTGCGTAGGCTCTCAGCTTTATGGCAATGCAACTACCAGTGAAAAATTACGTGCAAATGGTAATATTCTTGGCTCTTGGCACACTGAGAATCCGCAGTGCTGCTACAAAGAGCATCAATTTGATACGGGACTCTCTAGGATTCTTTTCAATACCGAGTTTCTAAAAACCAATAATCATACATTCAAAGATTCACCATGCTATAGCGAACGTCTTTTTATCGTTGAAACATTAGTTGCAGCTAAAGAATTTCATTGTCTTCCTGAAGTCACCTTTAAACTTAATAATCCTAAAGAATTTACTATGAATGTTTTAAACATGACTACAGCAGAATGTCTTGTGAAAGATCTAGACTCGCTACTCTCTATTTCAAAAAAATATAAACTTGACTGGATTCATGTATCCGCTTTCGATAGCTTCACAAGGCATGCCGAAGATATTGAAGCTCACTTAAGCTCCAATGATTTACTTGTTAATTTAGTTCACGCACAAGGCGAAGTTTCTGCCCCTCTGCTAAAAACACAGAGCCGCGCAGGTAATAACCAAACTATCCTTTACCCCATTATCAGGATTGGTGATTGGCTGGACTGGAAAGATGTCAAAGCATCACGCGTTCGCAACTCTCTTACGCAAACTAAAAAGGATCTTAAACAGCTACAACAAGAAAATGAAAAATTATTAAGCAAACCTACTCCTATAGCCCAACCAGCAAAGCAAAACAACAATCTTCCAAAAGCCTCCAGGAAGAAAATTAAGGCTTTTCTTAGAAAGCTTCTTAAATAACTAGGTATTGCATTTTTGTCTCAAAAACTAATCTTAAAGAGAGGGAGGAAAACTAATGAATATAGAGCACCTGCGCTACTTTCAGAAACTTGCTCAAATTGGGCACTTCAGCAAAGCTGCCAAAGAGCTCTGTATTGCTCAGCCTGCCCTATCTAATTCAATTAAAAAACTCGAGCAGAAGCTTGGATTTCAGCTTTTTGAACAATCAAATGATTTTGGACGCAGCGTAAAACTAACCGTATATGGGCGCGAATTCTTGCACCATATCGAGATTGCTCTTTGTGAAATAGATAAAGCAGCACGCGTTGCTGGACCAGAAGCTTTTGGCGATGCCCCCACAATTTCCCTTAGCTCGATAGCCTCGGTCAGGCGTGAATTTCTTCCAAAATTCATTACCGCCTACCTCAATCAATGCGACCATATTGTTGATTTTGACCTACACGACGAACGAAGCACCTTCAAATGTACAAAGGAAATTCTAGATGGAACCATTGATGCTGCATTATGCGGGAAACTGCCCGATACAGACGATATAGAATTCCTGCCTATTCTTCCACAATATGCAGTAGTGGCTGTAAATAAATCGCACCCACTTGCAACGCGTAAATCGATTAGCTTAAAAGAAATTGCTCGTTATCCCATTATTTCTTACCGAGACTCTGTATTTACTTATTATTCCTTCAAGTCGCTAGCGCAATCCTATGGAATTCAAGTCCATCAAGCATTTGAAGATGAAACGGGTGGTGCAATCAGAGTGTTAACAGATATGCGTTTCGTAGCTCTTCTTCTTGACACAATAGAAGGCGAACTTCGAAACCAGGTCAGCATTATTCCTATTGAAGAATTGAATAGCCCTTTTCATATGGTTGGACTTATCTACAAAAAATCATCCATAAAAAGCAAAGATTTTGAGGCTTTTATCGAATACTCAAAACAAACCTCCGCAGATAAATATGGAATACAGCCACTTGAAGATTTTTACATCGACCAATTAAACAAGATATCGTCAAACGACTAGCCATAAGCTTAGAACTGTTACTTTCTGTTGTATTATTTCAAAAAGTTATAACTATATTTATTGTATTAATTAATAGAATTTGACTATAACTTTATTTCCCTAAATACTGGCTGTAGAGGAAATATTACTTTAGAGCATGCATCTCAGTAAGACTAATTCCTTAGTCGGTTCAGCTCTAATCCGTAATTAATAACCCTTGCTTAGCAGTCAGATAAAAAGGGGGATATCATGGCTGGTTTAGAGGGAACTTTAGTTATTGATTTAACACAATATGCAGCGGGTCCCGCAGCTTCGCGTGCTCTTGCAGAAATGGGCGCAACTGTAATAAAAGTTGAGCCTTTTTCGGGCGATGAACAACGCACTCAAGGCGTTGCTTGGGGAATGAAGTTTCGTACAGAATTTGATGATGTTGCGTATGACTGCGGGTCCTTTAACAAGGAATGGACCGCTATTAATTGCAAAAACCCTGAAGGAAAGAAAGTTATGCTCGACCTTCTTTCCAAAGCAGATATCTTTGTTACTTCACTTCGTTCGGGAGCACTAAAGCGCCTTGGCCTTGATTATGAAACTCTACATGAAATGTTTCCAAAGCTTGTCTGGGCACAAAATCGCGGTTACGGCGAATATGGCCCACTCAAGGATGCAAAAGGCTTTGATGCAACTGCTTTTGCAGCTCGTTCGGGATTTGTATCAGCGATTCCTCAGGCAAACAGTAATTACGAACCAGGAAATTCTCCCATCGCTTTTGGAGATTGGAATACCGGCTGTGCATTAGCTGCAGGTATCCTAGGAGCCTACTGTAATGCCCTAAAAACTGGCATTGGCGATAAAGTCACCGGATCCTTGTATCACGTAGGAACATGGGGTATGACATCAGCAATCATTGCGCAGCAGCAAGGCTGTGATTATCCAAAAAATCGCATGGAAGCAAAATGCCCTACGAATAATTCCTACTGCTCCGCCGATGGTGTTTGGTTTCTTATGTGCTTTGGCAACTACAATAAATATTGCAAGCTTGTTTTTGAAACTCTGGAAATGGATCCCAAGTGGCACACTGATCCTGATACAAACACTCTTGAAGCGTTGGCTTCCAACGGTAAATACATTGATGTCACAGCCGCAATTCATAAAGCCTGCCTAAGCTTTAGCTATGTCGAGCTTGAAAAACGCTTCAGGGAAAACGACATTCCTTTTGAAAAGATTCAGACCGTTAAAGATGTCCTCTCAGACCAAGAAGCTTTTGCCAACGACCAGCTTCGCTACATCAAATACGCCGAACAAGGGCCATCGTCGCCCTGGGGCAAAAATGATGAATATGTAGTTACTACTATGCCTTTCCGTTTGGCAAGCATAGGAGACCCTGTTCTCTATCGTTCACGACCTACTGGATACGACACACGACGAATCCTCAAAGAGTTTGGTTACAACGATGATCAAATTGATTCCTTAGACGCTGATGAGGCAATTCTTTGCTACAAAGGTGATGCTTTACCAAGCTCAGTGTTAGAGCCTTCGTATGGACCCAATACCCCTGAGGATAGAAAAATCAAACACTAATATTACTGTCCTATTTTAGGGACAAAAAATCTAACAATATATAAACTGCTGCAGCCTTAGGAGGGACCAGCTATGTCTAATATTGCCTTTAAAGATTTAACTGTCTTAGATTTTTCACGTTACTTACCTGGCGGCTATGCAACGCAGGTACTTGCAGATATGGGCGCCAATGTTATTAAAGTTGAAGATACTGGCCTTGGTGATTTTATGCGCCACGATTACCCAACAAAAGGCCAAGGTATTTCCTATTACATAACAGCACTTGGTAGGAATAAAAAATCTATCTCTTTAAACCTTAAAAATAAAAGGATTGTTGAAATCTTTCTTAAACTTGCAGCAAAAGCCGATGTAATAGTTGAAAGTTTTAGACCTGGTGTCACAAAAAAACTTGGAATTGATTATGAAACTATCAAGACTTTAAACCCAGGAATTATCTACTGCTCAATTTCTGGCTATGGCTCAAAAGATCCACGCTCGCTAAAAGCTCAACATGATATCAATATGCAAGCTCAAACAGGGTATCTAGAGCTCAATGGCAAAGTAACAAGCCCTTTACATTATTGCGATTTGTCTTCGGGCATGATTTCAGCTCAATCAATTTTAGCTGCTTTATATTCGCGCCAAATTACTGGTGAAGGCGCCTATATTGACACCTCTATGTTTGACTGCTTTGTTTGGTGGAATTCCCTTCTGGATAGCCGTTGGTGTTTTAATGGCGGAGAGTGCAAAAAAGACGATCTTGAATATCCAGCAACCGCTTACAACATCTACGAAACAAAAGACCACCAGTTCCTTGCCTTTGGCATGGTTGAAGCGAAGTTCTGGGACCCATTCTGTGAAGCCGTTGGCTATCCAGAGCTTAAGCCTGCAAGACTTAAGCGCAGGTGGGAGGTATCTTGGGCTTTCGAACTTATGGAAAATATTGTCAAATCAAAAACCTGCGAGGAATGGCTTGGCTTTGCCGACAAACATGACTTCTGTATAGCAAAGGTAAACAATAAAGCAGAAGCCATCGATATGATTACTAGCAGCGACTCAAACATGCTTGCTTGGGTTGATTTTCCTCGCGTCGGAAAAGTTCTTCAAACAAATCTGCCACATCATATCTCTAACATTCCAGTCAATATCTCCGATTTCACACCTGCTCCCTTGCTTGGTGAAAACACCCAAGAATACTTGGCAAGACTCGGTATTAGCAACGAAGAAATCGCAGCTCTCCACGAATCAGGAGATATCAAATTCGGAAGTGACACAGAGCCCATCAAAGACGAAGTTCCCTTGAAACCTGAATACCGTCCATTCTAAAAGCACTTAGACACTAATAGCAGACAATGAAGTCTACGTCTGGAACCTATACCAGTCTATTTGTGCATCCTATCTATTTGAATTAGAGAATGTTCTTATATAGGGGCAAAGACCATTCTCTATAGCCATGATTATAAGGAGGAGATAAAAATGGCTGAATACAATCCAAACTTTGGACTCTTAGAAACTCAAAACGAATTCTTTGCCGAAGGTAATTATGAAATCTCTGACCAAGCGTGGGAATTACTTCATGGCGCAATTGATACTCACGTGCACTCCAACCCTACCCGTGATGACGGCTTTGTTCTCGATGATTTTGAACTTGTGCGCGAATACGAAGACGCGGGATTAAACGGCGTTGTTATTAAATGCCACGAATTTGGTACTTTCTATCGAGCAAAAATCGCACAAAAATATGCAGTCAAAGGCGACAAATTTAAAGTATATGGCTCCATTTGTCTAAATTATCAAGTAGGAGGTTTGAATCCTGTTGCCGTTGAATCTGCCCTAATGGCTGGAGCAAAAACAGTCTTTATGCCTACCCTTGAATCACAAAATGGACTTCAAATTTGGGACAGCTCAGTTCCCTACCCTCATTACGCAACAGAAATTGCGGGCATGCCCCAGAAAACACTAGAAGGCAAAACCGGAATTACTATTCTTGATGAAAATGGAAATCTAAAAGAAGAAGTACTCGAGATTATTGAGCTTTGTCGTGACTACGACGTTTGTCTATCTTCGGGCCACATCGATAATCGGGAAGGCTTGAGGCTATTCCGTCAAGCTAAAAAAATGGGCTTACGTAAGATGGTTTATCAACACATTGATTGGCGCACTGCCGAAATGTCTATTGCCGTCCAACAAGAAATGGCTCGTCTGGGCGTAAAAATGGAAAAATCCTTCTATGAATTCGATCGCGATCGTTCTATGCGTTCTTTTATGACCAACTCAGGCACTAAACCATCAGATTATGTTATGAGCTCCGATCAAGGTATGTTCCCAGCGTTACGTGCTCTGCGTGGCTATGCCTGCAATGTTCAGGAACATTTAAATGGCGGAGTTCCTGCCGAAGATCTCAAAATTATGCTTCAAGACGTCCCGCAATTCCTTATGGAGGGATAACCATGGCCACTATGCAAGAAATCGAAACCACTTACACTAAAACAGGCTGGGGTCAACCTCTCGCTGTTCCAGCTACAGTTTTTACCATCTTCTCTTTTATCTGTTTTTTCCAAGGCGTTGGATTTGGAGCCGGTGATGCTTCCTCGAGCCTTTCCTTTGGCATTGTTCAAGTAATTTTGTTTATTGGATTCTTCTTTGGAGCAGCTATTTTAATAAAGCGAAATGCGTATATACCTGGTCAAACTATGATGATTTTCGCAATCGCTTTTGGCGGCGTTGGTGGCGCAAGTAATATCATGAGTTATCTGCAAGCTCAGGGTTTAATTACCTACGACCCATTTGTTTTTGGCATCGTAAACATGGTCATCGGCATTATTCTCATAATAGAATTACCCGCCTATATACATGGAACTGTTGTCGATTGGTTAACAAGCTTCGCGCCTGCTCTTGGATTGATTTTATACGGAGTAATTGGAATGGGGCTTGCCCCAACGGAAACTCTCAATTCCCTTAGCGTAGCTGCCGGTGTATTGTTTGGAATCTGTGGTGTTGGAGGAATGTTTACTATCGCAAGCGCGGTACTCGAGGGAATTTGCAATGTCCCCATGGGTCCAATAATTTTCCCTGCCAAAAAATAGGCTCTTCTCTTCTTTTAGCGAGTGACCCCTCGCACTCGTGCTCAAGAACTCACCTTAACCGAGTTCTTAGCCAGAAAGGCTTGCTGGAACAATCCGGCAAGCCTTTCTGGTTTAAATTATGCGAAAGTCAGCATCTACGTTTGCGCAACTTTTTATTTATTCCAACGCATGACGGTCTTACCCAGGCGTTTTTGGATATCTGCCTCAAAGGCTGCTGTCATGTCGGCAACGTTGCGAACATCAATAACCTGGCCAACGATACGCTTCAGGTATTCAGGAATACTAGGATGCTGCTGGTACAGCTCCAGCGTGCGCTCGTAATCAACGCGGCCACTGCGGCTACTGCCATACATGCGCAAACCTTTTTCCAAAACCATACGCGTATTGATGGGTACCGGATTTTCGGTAACGCCACACAAAGCAACTGTACCCTCAGGCTGAATATGGTCGATAATCTGGTCGATTGCACTAACCGATCCCATACCGCCGGCACATTCAAACGCGTGGCTAACAATTAGATCATCGGGAATCTCGCTAGTTAAATAAGTGCCATCTGCAAAAGTAAAATCGGCAAGCTTATCGGAATTACGGCCGAATACATACACTTCAGATTCAGGGTGGGTCTTCTTAAACAGCAAGGAACCAATAAAGCCTACGTTGCCGTCGCCCCAAAAGCCAATCTTGCTCTGTTCAGTATGAGCAATTGTGTCAAAACGGCTAATGACGTGCGTCATTACCGAAACAAGCTCGGTAAACGCAAGCACGTCCTTATCAATTCCTTCTGGCAACACAACCACACGATCATGGTTGGTAACCACTAATTCCTGCATGAAGCCATCTGCGCTTGATGCACGGAACTTACTGGAACGCAAATAATTTTCGGCAATAATGGGGTGCTCTTCACTTGGTAAATTAGGAATCATCACCACAGCAGTGCCAGCTGCGAGCTTACCCGTTGGGTCCAGCACAACCTCGCCAATAGCCTCATGAATAAGAGCCATTGGAAGCTTTTTGGCTAGAATGTGAGCCCCGCGCGTACCCTGATAATAGCGCTGGTCAGCATTGCAAATTGAAAGATGAGTAGGACGGACCACTAAGCTATCAGCGCTTAAAACCTCGTCCCGCACCAGCACCTCAATGCGGCGTGGAGCAGTTAATTGATAAACGGTATTCAGCATGATTTATGCCTCCATACCAAGCAAAGCCTGCGCCATCTTTAAATCTGAAGGATAGGTAATCTTCAGGTTGAAAGTTTCACCCTCAACCAGCGCACAAGGAACACCGCGCAAGACGCTAATCTTGCAAGCATCGGTAAGAATCTGCTTTTCTTCTTCGGTCAAGCTCTGCTGCAAAGCCTTAAGCTTTGCAACCTTGAAAGTCTGAGGAGTTTGACCTTGGTACATCTTTGAGCGCTCGGGGATGCTATCGATAACCTGGCCGCCTTCGCTCACAACAATAGTATCGGTTGCAGGAATTACAGTATCACAGGCATCATAGCTTGCCATTGCGTCCAGATTTTCTTTAATGATGCGATAGGTAACAAAGGGACGCACAGAATCGTGGGTGCAAATTACTGTATCTTCGTCTACGCCGTAATTTTCTTCGATGTAGGAAACAGCGTTCATAACGGTACCGTTGCGATCGGCGCCGCCCTGAATAACTACCAACTTTTCGTTTTTACCAAAAGCCTTTTCCAAGATGTCACGAGTTGGCTGAACCCAGGCCTCGGGGCATAGCACCAGCACCTTTTCAAATTCAGGCATTACTAAAAACTTTTCAACCGTGTAGGCAATGATAGGCTTACCGGCCAGGTCAAGATACTGTTTAGGCTTATCCATATTGCCCATACGGGTGCCTTTGCCGCCCGCCAAAATTGCTGCAAAATTCATGCTTTATCCTATCCCGCCAACAAGCAAAATCTCTGTTTGCCTATGCGTAAAGTCGCTTGATGCTAAATAGCTTTTTACTAGTGTAGCAAGAGCGATACTAGCTAACCAATAATCTTACGGGTTGCCTCATAGAGTTCTTTTGAAGCTGTACCATTTGGCTTTAAGAAGAAATCGCTAATACGCTTTTCGTACTTATCGCTCAGTTTGCAATCGTTTTCCATATAAGAACAAAGAACATCTTCTAACTCTTGCGGATTCATGCAAATCTCACCAAATCCCAAGTTCTCATAATCAAATTCAACAACGCGCCAATAGGGAATGGTTGGATCATGATAATAAACTACTGGCTTATGCATGGAGGCAAAGTCATACTGAACACTGCTGTAGTCGGTAACCATCAGGTCTGCTTGGCGCATCATTTCTACGTAAGTCATATCCTTGGTACTATCCAAGCCTTCTACAACATCGTTATTTTCAAAATCGACCGTTTGGGGAGCCAAGCGAGGGTGCAAAAACACCTTAACCTTATAACCGGTACGGCGAGCAGTTTCCAAAAAACGATCACTCGTAAGCACTTGGTTATACATACGGAAATAACGACTTTCTTTGAATTTAGGATTGTAACCAGACGAATGGTCGCCCTTATCACCTTTGCCACGCAAGGTTGGACGCCAGGTAGGCGCAAATACCAGCCAACGTTTATTGTCGGACTCAAGTTCGTCAAACCTAGGGTTACTACAAGGAATAATCTGCTCAGGCGTATATTCATTCGCTGGACTACCATAAAGTTGACGCTCATATTCAGAGCAGACCACAACACCCGAATAGTTCTGGAAGCACTGGTTGTAAGTTTGGTTTCGATTATTTGGGAAACCATGGAATAAGCGTATACATTTTGGATTAAAGAAAGTCTTAACGTAATTTTCTTCAGATGGCTTAAAGCCAGGACGATTAAGCGCCGGATTATGTGTTACGTAAATTAGCTCGGCGTTCATAGTATATAAATCGCCTTTTAAAGTTTTTGGCAACAATAGCTTATAGCCTGCTTTTTCCAAGCGATCCCAGTCTGCACAATGTCTATCTAAGAAATAGTACTTTTCAATGCCATCGTTTTGCTTCATGGCATAAGCGTAAGCAAAGTCGGCATTATCGCCAGCCTTAAACACTTTATCGTAATAAATCCAAATTCGTTTAGCTTTAAAGTAAGGACGCGTTAACCAATAGACCTTTCGCAATTTCTGGAAGCGCTTAGGAGCTTTGGTTTCCTTCAAAAACTTCCAATACTTAAGCTCTTGTTTGACTTTTTGAATGCAGCCAGCCGGCTCAAAATCAATAACGCCCGCTTTATCTCGCACAATATAGCCTGGAATACTCCAGTATGGCGCATCTGAACTAGATG
The DNA here is from genome assembly GCA_963604935.1 of Bacteroidaceae bacterium. Taxonomy (GTDB): domain Bacteria; phylum Actinomycetota; class Coriobacteriia; order Coriobacteriales; family Eggerthellaceae; genus Anaerotardibacter. The sequence continues at coordinate 18,166 of CAVCRX010000007.1, read as the reverse complement.
TCTGTAAACGCACATTCCACTTTCTCATATACTTAAAAGGCATCTGATATTCATAGCCTTTAGTACTAAGAAACAAGCTTACTGTTTGATGAATTCCGCCATCAAACAAGGGAATCTTTGCCACAAAGCTCGTTAAATCCAAAACCTCTTGGGCAAAATAAATCATTGCACCACTAAAGCGCTGGGTGGCCGTAAATTCTGTATCTTGGCAACACTTACCATCACTCACGCGCGCGATAAATTTATACTGGTTAGGCTTAGCAAAAGTCTTAAAACGAAAATCAATCTTTAAATACTTTTTACCCTGGTCTTCGACAATATTCATATTTTGAACTTGAATATTGTGCTCCTTATGGTTGTACACATCCACAGGAGGCACGGTATTAGCAAAAACTAAAGAAGCTTTTTCTTCTGTAGCAACTACATCAAGTTCAACGGGCTTACCTTCATTACGAAGAGCAGCAAAATAACAACGGTCGTAGCGAACGAAAGCGCCCAAGGGAACACGAGCCATCAGGACTTCGTCGCAAACAAGCTTCAAAATCTGGCTTACCTGACCTATATAGCGCTGACTATCCTCTGGACCTTCGAAGCAACTCTTAGATTGGTGCCCCTCATTTGCTTTGAATCTCACCGCTGCCAAATAAAGCAGCGCATGTTGATTGGCTTTTGAAAGCGTGCCGTTTTCTTCTTTAAGTAAATCAAGTAGAGGCTTAGTGGATTCCCAATACCAGCCAGCTATCCAAGTGCGTGGTCCATTAGGAGCAAGTTCGTCAAGTTTATCTTTAACTTTGTAAACGCATGATGGGTCGTACCATCTACGAGGGATTTTTTTATTCAGTTCTAGAACAAAAGCTTGATCACGTACGAATTCAAAATCGGCATTAAAGCAAACGCCCGATGCCTTTAGAGCTTGCGTCTGAATAAGTAAGCCATAAGGATATAGCGGCACTTGACTGAAATCATTCAGTGCATCCAAAACCAAAGCTTCGTCCTGATAAGGCCGTAATAATGAAAGAACATTACTTCCAGACTTGATAATTCCCTGAGCCATAACAAAGCTTTCGTCAGCCTCAAGCACGCTAGCAAGCTTTTGAACGTAATTATCAGAAAGCTTAGCTTCTGCTTCTACAAACAAAAGATATTTTGCCGTAGCTTGCTCTATCTGGGCATTAAGCTGCTTGGCGCTCAGATTTAAATCGAGCGTCTGTACTAAATCCTCAGTCATAAAAGAGACCCCTTAGGTTTATTTATCTAAGTTGAGATTTTCTTTCACCTTGGTGGTTGAAATACCAGGAGTGCGATCAAGATATACAACCTCGCACACATCCTTTAAGTACTCAAAACGCTCACTACCAGCCCAATCGCCACCCATAACAACAGTGTCGATATGGTATTCCTCAATATCGGTAGCCTTTTGAGCCCAATTTTCCTCTGGGATTACCAGGTCTACATAACGAATAGCCTCGAGCATCTCTTTACGAGTTTCGTAATCGTAGTAGCTCTTCTTTCCCTTGCCAGCATTGAATTCATCAGTAGAAAGGGCAACTACTAGGTAATCACCCAAAGCCGCAGCGCGCTGAAGCAAACGGATGTGACCATAATGCAACAGGTCAAAGGTGCCATAAGTCAAAACTCGCTTAAGAGCCATTATTCCCCCTTTGGGTTCGTAAAAAGTTCGTATTCCATCATACAAGTTTTAGCAATCTTGACATGGACTTTACGTAGCAAAAGCTAAGAATTGCACTAAGTCGTTATAATTAACGGCAAAATTCAAGTTTGGGGAGCTTATATGAGGCTGCTGTCTACAGCGCTAAGGCGTCAGATTACATATATCAAAAGCGGCGCCAAGCGCTTTGATATCAGTATTGTTGTACCTATCTATAACACAGAACGCTATCTAGCTGATTGCATCGACAGTATTCTTGCGCAAACCAAGGACAGACTTCAAATTATCTTGGTTGACGATGGCTCAACAGATAACAGTGGTTCGATTGGGCGCGCTTATGCCAAACGCTATACCAACGTTACCTATACCTATAAAGAAAACTCTGGCGTTGCCGCCACGCGCAATCTAGGAGCTTCACTTGCATCAGGAGAATATTTAGCCTTCGTTGATTCCGACGATTTGCTTGATCCTCATATGATGGAGCGCCTCTATAAACTAGCCAAACAATTTAAGAGCGATATTGTTACCTGTGGCACTATTCATTTTAATGAGTTAACCAGCTTTAAATATCCTTCGCCTCTTTACGATAACGTTTTTAAAAGAGAAAAAATCACAACCGGAACATTAGAAACACTACCGAATCAGGTATTTAATACCAGTTGCTGTAACAAGCTATTTCTACGTTCGTTCTATATTGACAAACGTATACAATGCCCCGAAGGTCAAGTCTACGAAGATATTCCCTTTAGCATTGGTGCACTTGCTAAAGCATCAAGAATCACTTCAACCCCAGAAAAACTTTATCTATACCGCGTACGCACAGGTAATAACTTTTCTATAACGCAACAACGCCATGACATTCAGAATCTAAAAGATCGCATATTGGCTCTCAAGACCACTTTAAGCAAACTAGAAGAGAGCTCAAAGACAATTCAAAAAGCTTTTCAAGACCGAACGATTAAGCACGACCTAAAATTACACTTCAGGTCATTCCCGACTATTAACCCAAAATTACAACCAGAAGCTGCTGCCGTAATTGCCAACTATGTTGACGACTGCATTGACCCTGATGTACTTGAAGCTAGTTCGAGCCTTGCAAAATTGAAAATAGAGCTTTGCCGTGAGGGTAAGATATCTGAACTCAATCGCGTTATTGCCTACGAATCCGGTGCCCACAAAAAAGCACCTATCCATCTGCAAAATGGCCGCTTATTTACTAAAGCCCCAGCTTTTATAGGTGAGGATTTTCTTGATGTAAGTAAAGAGGTTTTTTGGCCAGAACCCATTACTTCGATTGAGCACATTTCACTCGAATACAACAACGAAGACTGCAGCAAAAACGCCCTTGCAAGCGGCTTGCTTATCTGCGGGAAAATTTATCAAAAATATGTACCTATAATCGCAGGTGAACAACATTATCATGCCTTCTTGACGGATGAATTTAATAACGAAGTTGCAGAACTTGAAATCTTCCCTTGCCAGCCAAAACGTATTCTTCAATCACATAAAGTCATGCGGAACCTCTATGATCAAAGCATCATTGATTATTCTGGCAGTGGCTTTGCACTTAATGTTCCGCTGGAAACTTTTAACAAAGCCTTACTTGTAGCCAAAAAAGCAAACCCGACTACAGAAAACCTACTTATTCGTATCGACTATAAGAACAAGCTTTTTAGCGGCAGTATCTACGCCAGCAAACCCGACAAATCAGTGCGTGAGCTTACTGCCACCTTGAATGGATTAGACTTTGCACCTGGTGGCTGGCTTAGAATAAGTGACTGCGCACAAGCCATAAATTCTTTAGCTGTGCTTTCTGCAGAGCCTAACAATGGACAAACAAATAATTCAGAACCTTTGCCTGTAACTGAAGAATCTTGCACCCCTCTTTTAAGCATAGTTGTTCCTATTCATGGGGATGATTCCGATTTACCAGCAGCACTTGATTCCCTGACGAAGCAAAGCTTAAACAATATGCAAATCATTCTGGTGGATGACGATACTTCGTTAGATGGCGGCACTCTAGCTAGGCTTTATTCCTGCCGCTACAAAAGGTTTGAATATTTAAAGACCAAGACCAGCACGCTTGGTGAGGCCTGCAACGCTGGCGTCAAGCTTGCCCGTGGAGCATATTTGGCTTTTGCAAGCCCCTACGACTCTATGGCACCTCAAGCCTATGAGCACTTGGTCAACTTGGCTACTAGCGATAATGCAAACATTGTCGCGGGCGATATTGTTCATGCTTTTGATAGAGATTCCGAAAAGCCCTGCAATCTTGCTCGTAAAGCTTATGGAAACTCAAGCGCAAAAATGAATATCACAAAGCACCCTGAGCTTCTATATTCAAGCATGCCTTGGAATCACCTATTTAAACGAAGCTTCTATGAAGCTAAAGGGCTTGCTTGGCCAGAAAATGCCAAATTCGAAGACTCGCGTCTTATGATTCAAGCATTCTTTGCTACTAACGAAATTAGCTATTTACCTGAGCCTATTTTTCTTTGGCGTAAGCGTAATCGCAACTACGCTTCAATCGAACGCCAGGCAGACCAAGTTGCAGCTCTTATTGAAAAAATTGCGCTTCTAAAGCAGGCTGATGCGGCTCTGGCTAAAATTTGTTCCGATAAAAGCATTCTTGAACTTAACGCTTTTAAGCGCTTGGACCTTGATTTACGCTCGGATTTACTTCAGCTTCCAAGCGCCCCCGAAGAAAAGCAAAAGCAAGCCTGCGAAGCTCTTTGTGCCTACCTGCAAACCTTACCCAAAGAAGCGTTTAATAAACTTCGCGCTATTGAGCGAATGAAGTATCACTTCACAATTTCCGGAAACTTCGAGCAACTAGTAAAACTGCGCGAATACGAACTAGGCGATTACAAATTACTTAACGTAAGGCAAGACGAACAAGGTAACTACCTGGGTGACTTCCCCTTCAACGGGCTAGACGCTAGCTTCTTTAATATGACTAAAGGTTTAAAGCATTCTGGTCTTAACACCAACATCAATGACATTAAAGTTGAAGGTTCAGCCTTAAAAGTGACCGGCCAAATTTTCCCTTATCGTATAGCCGTTCCAAACAAAGAGGATATCCAACTGAGTGCTGTTTTTATTGCTTTTAACAACGGCAATATGATCAAAGCGGATATCGAGCTAAAAAAGAGCAAAAAAGAAACTCGCAGCCTTAGTGCGCCATCAGGCGAAAAACTTACAATTGAACAGCCTTATCGCAGTTACACCTTGCTTATTCCTTTCAAACAATTACAAGGTCTTGCTTCGGGCGATTATCGCCTGCACGCATACTATAGCTTACCTAATCTTAACTTTAGCCCAATTGCTCTGGGCAAACCCCTTGCAAACAAAAACCTAGAACCCTTCGAATTTACCGCAGGTAAAACTAAGGTTTTTGTTAGCTTTGGCTTAAGTAACGAACTCGTACTAAGTGTTAAAAATTAAAAGCAAGATACAAAGCAATAGTCATTAACCGCCTCGGGCTCTCTTTAACCATAAAAACGCATGCTGAGTAGTATCATTACGAAGATTGATAGACATTAAGATCTGCGCGTTTTTCAAGGAGCTCGGATGAATAGACAGCAAAAATTTCTGAATACTTTGCTTAAAGAAATTCACGAGATTTGCGTCAAAAACAACATTACCTATTACATTGCCGGCGGCACCTTAATTGGTGCGCTTCGCCACGAAGGCTTCTTGCCCTGGGACGACGATGCTGATGTCTTTATGACCGAAACCGAATTTAATAAATTTGTTGAGGCCTGCAAGACTGACTTGCCACCTAATCGTGCGCTTCGTACACCTGCAGATATTACTTATAACAATGCCTTGCCGCGCTATGTTTCTACCGACACTACCTCATATCACTCGTATCAAATTCTTGACCGCGATGATGTAGCGGGTGAAGTAATTGATGTTTTTGTCCTTTATCCCATTAGCGGCAAGAATCTTGAAGAAACCGTAGCAGCCTATACCCACGACACGCTACTTTATTCTGAGCTTATTAATTACTCTGCAACACATGGACGTCGCTATGATTTACCTGCTTCAGACTTAAAAGAAATGCTTGATTACCAGGAAAAACATGGCAAAAAAGCAGCTCGTCAACTTATGGAAGATCGCCTAGCTAAATACGTAGATCCCAATGGCGAGTACTACATCATGCGCTGGTGCGGCATTCCGCTAGTTTACGAAAAGCAATGGTTTGACGAAGTAGAAATTGTTAAGTACGAAGATATTGAAGTGATGGCTCCCACTACTTCAAATATGTACCTTACCGCACATTATGGTGACGAATGGAGTTATCTGCCACCTGCTGCCGAAGAGGGAGTGCATCGCACTACAGGCTCGCTCGATTTCCCCTACGCCGAAGCTCTACAATATTTCGCGGACGATTACGACTACAAGAAGATTCTCGAAGCTCAATATAAACGCAAGCTCATCATGCTGGAATCCACCCCTCGCATGCATAGGTTAGTCAATCATCGTCACGGCGTTCGAGGTGTTCTGGCTAAGCTGGAACTTGAACATGCAATTGCACAAAATCCTGAGGCTTATCGGGCAGCAGTTGAAGCCCATGACGGTAAAGCGCTTGCTCCTTTCTTTAATCATTATTTTGCTTGGCAACTTGCACGCACAACTATCGGACGCGACGACTGGAATGGCGCTTGGCGCTGGTTTAATCCGCTCCTTGGTCCTATTGACGATGAGACTTTCCAGGCAGCCGTTGAAGCGCTTATGTATACCGAGCGTATCGGAATGGCTTGGCGCCTACTCTTTATTAAAGAAAAACAGCATGGCCTAACCCCTACTTTGAAAGTTCTTAAGCAAGACATTCTTTCATTCCGCAAGGCAGTTAATCTTTTCCAGGCACACCAGCTAAACGAAGGTCAGGCAATTTTAGACGACCTACTAAAACGCTACCCTGGCCTACCTGGTTTTACAAAGCTACAAGTCTGCTACCTCGATCGCCTTTATCAAACCGAGCAAAGCAAAGAAACTTTTAAAGCACTCAACGACTATGTTGAAAAATGCCTAAAGGACGCCCCTGAAGACGGCTTCTACCTTAAATATCAAGCTGACAAACTAGCTTCTGAAGGAGACGCTACATCCGCGCAAGCACTCTACGAAAAGGCAGCCGAAAATACTCTTAACGGCATGACTCTGCTTGATATCAACAAGAAAACAGGCTACACACCCACTCATCAACGCGGACGCGGAGAGAAAAAACCTGCAGCTAATCGCCTAAATACTCATGATGTGTTTGAGGGTGCAAGCCAAAATTTAGAAGCGGATGGAACCCCCAAGGGCAACGATTTACAGCTTGCTCTTTTTGACTTGCTTTGTGAACTTACCAGCTATCTTGACAAACAGGGCTTGGATTACATATTGGACAATACTCTGTGTCGCGACCTTTTTGGCTTTGGGATGCTTCCCAAAAATATGAGTACTTTTATCATTTATATGAAGGCCGACTCACTGTCAAAATTTATACGCCAGTTTGAAGCAAAGCCTTGGCCAGGCCGCGCACTTGAACATATGGGTTCGAATATCAACCTTGATTCGCGCAATGTTTCCTTCGTAAACACCAATACCACTTGGTACGACTTACGTCGTGGTCATAGTGTTAAGTTCCCTGGTCTTAGCATTACTATCAAACTTCTTGAAGCTCCTGGCTCCATTAACAAGGTTGATGCTTTACTTGGCACGGGCTGGAGCCACACATGCTACCGCTCTAATGCGCTTCCGGAAACCGGTAAAACCAAACTTTGTAAAACTGTGGTCAAAGCATTTGGCAAAGGAAAGCTGCGCGAAAATCTTGGCGGACATTTGCTTCGCTCTAGGCTTAAGGCAGCCACCGGCGAAACCTCACAATACTTGGTTCGCAATGTTTCGCGTAGAGCTAACTACTTCCCTGCTTCGTTGGTCAACGATACGGTTATGCGTGAATTTGCAGGACATAAGTTCCGTACCGTTCGTGACCTTGCAACCTTTGAAAAAGACTTACCTTTCTTTATGACACAAGGACTTCCTGGTCCCATTACTGCTCAAGGCCATGTATTTGCATCTGCAAATGTCCCCTTCAAAGAATTCTTAAACTCCGTTGAAATTTCGGACGCACTATTAAAGGAGCAGCGCCAAGTCTGGAAAGATGAAAAATACGAGCGAAACGTACATAAAGAGTTTAAGGATTGCTTCGCCAAAACAGCAGCGGCGATTGGTATCAAACAGCTTGATTTCGACTTAAGCCCTCGTAAGAAAGAATTTGCCAAGCTGGAACAAGCCGGAAAATATGAAGAACTCTATCACGAATTCCTAGATTATCGAACACTTATGTTTGAAAACCCCAATGCTAATCAAATTGACTTTGATTCTGAACTGTTTGGTATCTTGATTCGTACTTTACGCAAAATCAATACACGCGAATGCCGTACTATCTTGAAAAAGAATGCGGCAACCGTTGAGGCCTGGGAAAAGAACAACTAGGCACATACATTGCACCCGATGCCGAGGACTAAGTGCTGGGTATGCGGTACTTGGAATTAAATATAAAGCGTTAAGCACAAGCGCTTGCCGAATACCAGATGCAAGGTACCAAGTGCTTGTGCCAAACCCTTAGACACAACGCTAATCAAGCTTTTTGCTGTAGGCAAGCCTAGGGTTTTCTTCAGCTTCGATAAGAGCGATGGTTCGTTCGGTTGAATGACCATCGCAAGCGCCGACGTACTTTTTCTTGAAGGCCTGAATTTCGGCTTTATCAAAACGTTCGTCCAAATGCAGGATGTAACTCACCATTTCCTCGGTAGTTTTGCATACTGGACCAGGCGTAATGTCGTCGTAATCCCAGTACATTCCTCGTTGATCCAAATAATCTTCCAGGTCAAAAGCAAAGAAAATCAGCGGACGCTCGAGCAAAGCGTACTCAAAACCAATCGATGAATAATCGGTAATGCAAATGTCTGCCACAGCCAGCAAGCGTTCAATACCCAGACCCAAGCCTTTGCATTTATTCATGTCGAAGGCAAAGGTATTTTCCCATTCTGCTGGGATTTCGGGCCTATCCGCCACTGCAAAACTATGATGTTTGATAAGCAGCACATATTCATCGCTCAAAGCGCGAGCCATTGCATCAACATCAAGCGCCTTGGGGGCCTTAGCGTTAGACGTGCGGCCACGATAAGTTGGCGCATAAAAGATAATCTTTTTATCGCCAATCTGCGGGAAAATCTCTAACAAGCGAGCGCGAGACTTTGGCTCGAACCGAGGGTTGAAAAAGTTATCCGTACGTGAAACACCAACAGGCACTAAGATGCCTGAATCAGCCGGAATATGCATGGAGTCTTCGAAGGTCCAGGCCTGTTCTTCCGAAGGCAAGCACACATAGGAATAATTGCGATACGGATTGTATTCTTCGTATTTGTTTGCGTTCGAGCCAAAACCCTTGGAATCAACCGTGCTAAAGCCACACTTTTTAAACATGCCCAGCCCGTGCCACAACTGAATGAGCTTTGTTTCAGGGCGCATATCAAACTGGCTTAAGACAATATTGGCCGAAGAGATAAAAACGGCCTTTGCATCTGCAATTTCTTCGATGAACGCAAGGCAATTTTCGTAATAGCCAATGCGAGTAGGACCATTTAAGCCAAGCCCCACTTTAATTACCTGATACTTGCCCTGCTTTTGCAAAACGCGGGAAATATAACCATTGGGAGGATTGTTGGGCGCATTCTTTTCCATGAATACGACCTTGTCCTGCACGGGCTTATTACTAAGCCGCTCGTAACGAGCAGGCAAAACGGTCTTTAAATAGTGGGCTTGCAGTTGCTTTTTATACGCCTTGTAAGCCTTTTTATGATTGTCCCTAAGTTCATGTTCGCGCTCAGCAATTTCTTTAATCGAAAGGCTAAGCTCGCTATTAATCCTGTCCGAGCAGCAATTCATTAGCTCTTTGATTAGGGCTTTTGCGCGAGCTTCTTTTGCTGCTTTTTCAGCAGCCTTACGTGTTGCTTCTTTTTCTTTTTGTTCGGCAGCAAGCTTGCGCTCTTTGCGAATACGCAGCATACCCATTGGGCCTTTGGTAATAAGGTTTCTTGCAACACCAGTTATGGTCACGCTGCGCCCTCCATTAAATTTACTCTTCTGCACGATTATATGTGCACGCCCTATTTTAAAGCCTTAGCTTGCTTAGCGGGAGACTGTTTATTCACCTGCTTAGATTGAACAAAATAAGTCTGACTCAAGTTCACACCTGAGCCAGACTTTCTAGTTCTGAATTATATGCGCAATTATCTGTAAACGTATTGCGGCTTAACGCTAAGCCCGCAGTCTTAGTACGAAACTTGCATTTTTAGTACGAAACAACCTTGGTTCCGCGGGGGATATTGTCGTAGATCCACTTGGCGTTGCTCTTTGCTAGGCGCACGCAACCGTGCGACGCGCTAACACCAAGAACGCCAGACTTAATCTTAGTTTTGCTATTGGGATAGTACAACACGCTATGGAATAAATAATTTCCGTAGAACTGAGTGTAGTACCAGCAGGTGTAACCCTTAGACTCGCCAAAGTGCAAGCCCTTGCCCTTTACCGTAAAGGTTCCTTTTACGGTAGGAGTGCTGCTTGCGCCAGTGGTGCAGCTCCACAGCTTGATCTGCTTCCAATTACCCTTGCTACCCTTGTAAATGCCCACCTTGTGGGACTTGCTGTTAATAAGAATCAAATACTTAGTGCTGCTGGAATATCCATCAGCCTTTTTTGCCATCGCGGCATTGCTGCCCTTAGAGCCGGAAGCCTTGGCAATCTTGAACTTCATCGTCTTGGTTCCTGCAAAATTACCCTTGCCGCTAATGACAACCTTGGCCTTACCAGCGTTGACGTTGTTCTTGTAGGTAACTTTGTAGTCGCGGTTTTTCTTAAGCGTAACCAGCTTGCCGTTGACCTTGGTCTTAACCGTCACCTTAGGCTTTTTAGCTTTGCCGTTGTAGGTATAAGAAGTTTTGGAAAGCGTGACCTGGAATTTGGAAGCCGCCAGAGCCTTGATAGTGTAAGTAACAGTCTTTGATCCGGTGTAGCTAGAGCCCTTGGCCTTAACTAATACCTTGTAGGTGCCTGCTTTTTTGCCCTTGGCAATTGTGGCTGTGTAGTCGGTCTTAGCGCTCAGAGTTTTACCGTTAACTTTTACATACTTTACGCTGGGCTTTTGAGCCTTGCCTGTGTAAGTAAACGACGTCTTGGAAAGCTTTACTGTTGCCTTAGAAAGATTGATTTTTGCTGGCGTAGGCACAGGCGTTGGGTCAACGTTTGGCGTAGTGTCTGCCGTTGCGCCCGAGCCTGACTGGGTGGCGCCAGAGTTACTGCCCGTTGCGCCCGACTGAGCACTGGCAGCGTTGATACCCGTCGTACCCGAATCCGACTGAGCTGCCACACCGGCGTCAGCGTTAGCGTCGGTATCTGCCCATGCCGTAGCCGAGCCCAACGCCATCGAAGAAGCCAAGGCAAACGCGCAAAACAGCGCTGCTGCAGACTTCAAAAAATGCTTGTTGACCGGCTGTTTTACTACAGCTTTCGCCTGTGCAGTAGGCCTTTGCTCAAACGACATTTCAATCCCCTTTTAAATTTATCGCTATAAAACCGGCTATAAATTTAAAGCTTATGAATCTAAAACGCGGCAGACTTCAAAGAAACTACTTTGTCTTCACTTTTTTAGTGCTGCTCCAAGATCCGTAGCACTTAACTCCCTTAACTACCTTGTAGCTACGCACCTGTACGTAGTAGTACTTCTTAGACTTCTTGGTCTTGATAGTCTTAGAGGTCTTGGTAGTCGTCTTGAAGTAATCCGTGCTAAAGGACTTATTTAGGCTGTAGCGAATCTGGTAGCCCTTCGCGCCGCTAACCTTCTTTACCTTCACCGTGAACTTCTTCTTGCCCTTGCTCAGCTTTACCTTGCTGGGTACTTTGGGGCCAATGGTAAAGGTCTTGTTTACAGCGTAACCGCTGGCAGTATTGCTGTAGCCCGTGATGACGAGCTTATACTTACCCATCGCCAAGCCCTTGGTTTGAAGATGCGAAGTCACCGAAGAAGGCAGCGTATACGTTTTGGTGTTTATATTGCCGGTCCAGGTATACAGGGTTTTGCCCGTGGTCTTGTTTTTAAGTGTGACCGCGACTTTATTCATCGTTACCGAACTGGTTACCTTGCCCGAGAATTTAAAGCTCTTACCCTTGGTAATGCCTGAAGGCAAAGACATCGAAGAGGTGCTGAAAGTTGGGCGGCGGTAGTCAAGCAAGACCTCGTCACCGCCGACCTTGGTACGGGAATAGGTTTGAACTGAATTGCTGGTGCTCTGAGTATTCAGACTGGAATCTGCTACCACGCTAAAGTCACGCGAGAAAATGCTCTTCTCGGAATCTTCAACAGTTACCAAGGCCTCGATAGTGTAGGTCTTACCTGCGGTAAGAGCCATTTTGATTTTGCTTGTGTCAAAGTTTGCGAAGTTATAAGAACTTGCATTAACCGAAACCGAAGTTTCCTTTTTGGTTGTTCCGTTTTCTTTCAGGCGAACTTTGATCGACTTCATTTTGACACTTGAAGTGAGCGTGCCAGCAAGGGCTCCCTTAAAGTCGTAGCTGGCTACTACCTTACTTGGAACCTCGACATTTGCAGGGTCGATGACCGCCGTAAGGATAGACGAGCTGAAATTCTTATACAGGTAGTTCATGTCGACGTTGGTGGAAATGCCGCTGACCTTGCCCGTTGAGGAATACTGCCAAATGTCGTACTTACCGGTGTAGGTGCAAAGTTTGCCGCTATCGTAGAAGTACTGGGCAACCCACTTGCTCCAGGAAGAATTGCTGAACTGGCTTGCCGTTAAATAGTTTGTCCACCAGGACTTATTGGCGTAGACGCCCATCTTGTAGCCAGAAGCAGTGATCTTCTTTGCAAAAGCTGCGGCCATTTTGCCAAGGGTGGAATTCGAGAGGCTCTTCTTTTTGCCATCAACTTTGACGCAAGGCTTGCTGGTGCCTGCTTGCTCTTCCAGATCATAATAAACAGGCAGCGTGAGCTTACTTGCACTAAGGTCTTCGGACTTAAGCAGACGCAACACGTGGTCAGCTTCGGATTGCGCGCTCTTTTCGTCATAAGCGTAGGAATAAATGTAGACGCCGATCTTCACACCAGCAGCGCGAGCATTGCGTACGTTATAGCTGAAATATTTGTCATCCTGGCTTGCTTTATTGGAGCCATAGCCGCAGCGAATAATGGCGTAATCGATACCCGAGGCCTTAACTTTTGACCAGTTGATTTTGCCGTCCCATTTGGAAACATCGATAAGCTTGCCAATACTTCCCTTCGAAGAGCCGGTGCCATAGCCAAGGCTACTCATCGTTTTTTCGAGAGTGGTGTCCTGCGTTAACTTACCGTTGGTAAAACGCCAGCTGTTTGCAGTGTCGGAAGTTTCGCTTGATGCAACTGAGACGGATTCTTCGGTTGCCGTAGGGGTTGCGTCGGCCGTGGTGCTTGAGCTTGTGCTGGCATTTGTGTTGGTTGAAGAGGATTCGTCCGCATGAGCACTTGCCGCAGGAAGGATGGGATTCAAGGTGACCATCAACACGAAGGCGAGCGCGAGGCAAAGGCCGCGTTGCAACATGCTTGACTGGGGTGTTTGGGTGGCCTCGGCTGCGGCTGCGGCGCGATACCCCGCAGCTTGCCCTGCTGCCACCTGACTTGCGGCTGCTCGATTTACCTTTTGCTGTGTTTTAGCTGCGTTTTTGGTAAAGAAGTTCATGCATTCTACTTTCGTCGAGGAAGCTTGCGCCATACGGCCGCAAGACTAGCCAATAGCATTGAGATTGCTGCCACTAAAGCAAAAGACGTCCAAGGCAAATCGTCGCCAGTGCTTGGTGTCGAGCTTGCGCTTTCATCAGAATCGGTGGCTTCACTTTCATCTGCCAAAGAATCTGAGCCGCCTTCGTCTAGGGCCTTCATTAATTTATCTTCACTGAAAGAATTGTCGCTTGCTTCATTGGTTTTAGAGTCCTTGTTGGAATCCTTGTCCGTTTTGTCGGACTTGCCCGAATCATCGGTATCCTCGTCCGCGACAATCTTAAAGCTTGCTGTTGCGCTTGTGCCGTTGGCCTGCAGCTTTACTGTTGCAGTGCCAGGCTTAACATTGTTGCTGTAAGTCACGCTATATTCGCTCGCGTTGATTGTCTTGCCATCGACCTTCACCAGCACGTCAGGCTCGTAAGCGCCACCGTAATACACAAAGGAAGAGCCGTCGTCGCTTAGGCGAGCGCCCTCTTTGCTTGTAAGAATTTCGGGCATAAGTACTTCAACGCTTACGTTGGAGGCAGAAAGATCCAGCGTGCTTTCTGGCACGGTAATGCCTTCTTTTACTGCATCAAGCGCAGCAGACGCATCAAGCGCGCCGGCGCTTGCGCTCTTATCGGGGAGGCTTGTCCCTAACGAGGATTTTGATGCCGTAGAAGTTACAGCGTAAACAGCCTGTTTAGTGGTCAAATTTGGCTGCTCGGCCCACAAAAGAGCCAAGGCGCTTGAAACCAAGGGAGCAGCAAACGACGTGCCATCATCTTTTCCGTAATTTCCATCGGCAACAGTAGCGCCGTCTATTGTCGTGGTTTTTGAGCCACGAGTTGTAGACAGAATGGATAGGCCTGGCGCACTAATATCCTTGTGTGCGTTGTAGTCCGAAAAAACGGCGTTGGTACCAACCGTTGTCAAAGCAGAAACCGAAACGCATTCGTCAAAGTCGCTGGGGTAAATGCGGTCGTAGGTACCTTTTCCGGCACTTGAATCTTCGTAGCCGTTGCCGCCAGCAACTACGGTTACCACACCCTCATCAAGCAAATTATTGATAGCGTCACGGACCTTCTGGTCTACTGCGTCGCTCGTAGGGCCGGCGTAGTAGCCAAGGCTCGCGTTAACAACATGTAGATTGCTGACTTTGCCGCTTTTTACCTGGTCATAAAGCCAATCAAGAGCATTAACAAAAGAAGAAGTGGTGATGGTAACCTTTCCATCTTCATCAACAGCGGCAACGCGAATAGGTAAAACCTGAAGCTGATTATTGCCTGCGCCCGCAATGCCAATTTGGTTGTTTGCGGTGGCCGCAATTTCACCCACTACCTTAGTTCCGTGACCAGTTGGATCATAGTCGGACGAGGTGCTACTGCCATCTGTTTCATCCTTAACGAGCTTTTGGCTTACTGCATCGTAAGCAAGATCGGTCAAAACGTTGCTGTTGAGCTCGGGGTTTGTGATGTCGCACCCAGTGTCGATGACGGCAACAGTAGAAGTGTTATCGCTTGAAACCTTACTCCAGGCAGAAGCAAAGTTTGCACCACGCAGACTGCTATCGTTTGGCTGGTCGGTACTACCAAAGAGGTAGTACTGCTCGTTCAGCCTTGCATCATTGGGCAGAGTGCTGGTGTCTTGATTGTCCGAAGCGCCCGAAGCGTCACTCGAAGGCTCGGCATCACCATCGGAAGAACCTGAAGCCTCTGTATCACCGGTGTTTCCTGCTTTATCCGCATTGGAATCATCCGCATTACCAGCATTACCAGTGTTGCCCGAGGTATCACCTGCAGTATCCGCATCGCCAGAGGTTCCTGAGGCCTCTGTGCCATCAGTGCTTCCTGCCACGTCCGAAGCATCATCTTCCGTATCGAGTACGTGATACACAAAGTTAGGCTGAACTGCGGCGACGTTCTTCTTTTCGGAATATTCGCTAATTGCTTCTTCAACCGAAGTGTCATCGTCAAGGTTAACGAGTTTGGTCTTGCCATTTTCGTAAGTAACGATGACTTCATCTTCAACATGCTCAGCGGTGATTTCTGCTTGTTGAGCCTCGGCCTGAGTATCAGCCGCTGTTTGCTGAATTTGGGTCTCCGAAACCACTGCTTTATCTGCTTCGTCCGCCCATGCGGTCGAAAGTGCACTCGGAGCAAAACCGTACAGCGAAAGAGCCAATGCGGCAGTTAAAGAAACCGCAGCTCGTGCAGTTTTTGCCGACAAGCTTATTGCTTTTTTATTGGCAGGCTTAAGCACGTGAGCTCCTTCAGGTTGCCGGTAATTTTTGCAGACTTTTATTTTACTGCAATCTGCACTTACAACCTAATAATCACGCGCTTAAACAGGGGCCGAAGGTGCTTTCGCTGAGGCCCAGGCAACCCGCCTTCATCGCATTTTCCCAGACAACCGCTGGGTCCACCAAAATCATCGGCAGACCGCCACCCATCAAAGCCATCAGTGAACTACTGCCCCGCCAAGCCCACAAGCAAGCCGCCGCTAAATCTCGTCAGTGGGGAGGAACTTCTCGGGCAAAACAAAACCGGGGCGCAAGGTTTCGATAACAGCGCTGACCGGCTGCAAGGTAGGCGAACACATCATCTTTGAAGTGCCGTGTGCCATCATTCGTCCAGCTTCGTCGGTAATCTTTACCTCGCAAAGAGCAATCTGACGGCCCGCTTTAATAAGGTTTCCTTCGGCCACCAGGTGTCCCTGATCACAAGAGCGCAGGTAGTCGGTGTGCAGGTCCAAGGTGATTGCACCCATGTCTGGCGCGAGTTCGGAATACAGCGCCCAGTAGCTGAAGTGATCCATCATGGCCGCATACATTCCGCCATGCACTCCACCAAAAGCATTAAGATGGCAGCGCTCGATGTCCACCTCGCCGCGAGCATAACCTCGGCCAAGCGCGGTCGTTTTAATCTTCAACTGCGCCAAAAAAGGGCTTTGGTCGATAAGTTCCAACAGCTGACGTACATGTTCTGGGTTCATCTGATGACGATCCATCTTGCGCTCCTTCTTCGTAATTCTTTATCCGCAATTTTATCCCGCCTGAGCGCAATGCCCATGTTGAGGTTAAAATGTTACCTACGTTTTAAGGAGACTCTATGAACCAAACTCATTACGACTACTTAGTTGTCGGTGCTGGTCTTACCGGTGCTGTTTTTGCCGACGCCGCCAAGCAGGCCGGCAAATCAGTGTTGGTAATTGAATCGCGCGACCACATTGCCGGCAATGTCTATACCGAAACGACCGAGGGCATCCACGTACACAAATATGGCGCTCATATTTTCCATACGAGCCTGGAGCCCGTCTGGCGCTATGTAAACAAGTTTGCCCAGTTCAACAACTATATTAATTGCCCCGTGGCGCTCTACAAGGGCACCATTTACAACATGCCCTTCAACATGAACACCTTCTCTAAGATGTGGGGCGTTGTTACTCCCGATGAAGCACTAGCTAAGATTAACGAACAGCGTGCCGAGATTACAGGCGAGCCTCAAAATCTTGAAGAACAGGCAATTAGCCTTGTCGGACGCGATATCTTTGAGGCTTTAGTAAAGGGTTACACCGAAAAGCAGTGGGGCCGCGATTGTAAGGATTTGCCTGCAAGCATCATTAAGCGCTTGCCCGTTCGCCTGACTTACGACAATAACTACTTTAACGACCGCTACCAGGGCATTCCCATGGGTGGCTACACTAAGATGCTCGCTAACATGTTTGGCGACACCGAGATTCTGCTAAACACTGAGTATCGCGAGTTTATTGCCGCAAATCCTGGTATTGCCGATCGCACTATTTACTGCGGTACTATCGATGGTTTTTATGACTTTGAGCTGGGAACTCTTGAGTATCGTTCCCTCCGCTTTGAGACCGAGCGCATTGCTAGCAACAACTGGCAAGGTAATGCGGTTGTTAACTACAACGAGCGAGAGGTTCCTTGGACGCGCATTATTGAGCACAAGCATTTTGAGTTCTGCAAAAACGATGCTGGCGAAGAGATTAAAGACGCAGATGGCAAGCCTGTTACTTACATCACGCGTGAGTATCCCGCCGATTGGCATCCTGGCGATGAGCCTTACTATCCTTTGAACAACGAGCGCAACGCCGAGCTTTATCAGCGCTACGTTGAGCACTCTAAAGAAGATGGCGATATCGTCTTTGCTGGACGCTTGGGCGGATACCAGTACTATGACATGGATAAGTGCATTGATGCCGCATTTGACCTGGTCAATAAAGAGTTGGGCGTCGATCTGAGGGCTTAGGCTGGGGCATGCTAACCACAACAGCAAAGCGCGACGCAGAGCCTAAATTCCAATCAACACCGTTATCACTGTTGAAGCCACAAATACACAAGCCGCTATCAGGAAGCAACGAGAAAGTCGTTGCTTCCTTGTTTTTTGCATCAGGGGTAAGCGTTTGAGTATCTTCTCCGGCAAATACCCCAGATAAGCCAAGCCATAACTCACTCAGGCTGTCGCCGTACGCTTGGCGCGATAAGGCCTGTGTGTATGAAGCAATCAAGTCTCTGGCGCGGAACGGCTTCTGTGTATGATGAAGTGTGGCGCGGAATGGGCTGCGTGTATGATTTCGGCATTTTGCGCAGAAATATTGGCTTAAGGTGGCGCGTTACGGTCTCTGTGTATGACGAAACATAGTTAAATAGGTCAAATTTCCATACACGGAGGCCA
>CAVCRX010000006.1:0-11236 GCA_963604935.1 Bacteroidaceae bacterium | reverse complement strand
AAACATAGTTAAATAGGTCAAATTTCCATACACGGAGGCCATAACGCGCCATTTTTGCTCGAAAAATCATACACACAGCCCCTAGCGCGCCACAGTGACCCCAAATTTTCACTCAAAAGGGTTGTTTTCATACACAGAGCCCATTCCGCGCCACAAAGTAGAAGCGTCATCATACATGCGGGCCAAAACGCGCCAGTCCGCATGGGCACCTGTCATACTCAGAGACCGTTTCGTGTCACTGAGTACGGGCTTTGCTGCGTAATAAATACAGGGCTGGTAGCCGGCGCTAATCTTAAGCGCACCAGCTACCAGCCCTAACTATCAGCTCTGAGTCTGTAGTAACCCGCTTGTTACTTTACAACGCGGACGCGGAAGACGCCATCGAGTGCGGCAACAGCGTCAGCAGCAGCCTGAGCAGCTTCTTGGTCAACATCAACAAGCGTGTAGGCCACGTCGCCACGAGTCTGATTATTGAGCGTGGTGATGTTGGCACTAGCGCCAGAAATAGCAGCGGAGATATCAGCAATCAGGTTGGGCACATTCTTGTGCAGAATGCCCAGACGACCACCTTCTGCAGGAGCAGGACCCATGGAAAGAGCAGGGTAGTTAACAGAGTTAACAATATTGCCATTGTCCAGGTAATCCATAATCTGGCGAACCGCCATCATTGCGCAATTATCTTCTGCTTCAGCAGTAGAAGCGCCCAGGTGAGGAAGAACAATAACGTTCTTCATGGTCATGGTTTCGGGAGTTGCGAAGTCGGTGATGTACTTTGCAACGCGACCTTCCTCGGTTGCCTTGGCCATAGCTTCAAGATCAACCAGAGTGTCACGCGAGAAGTTAAGGAAGACGGAATCCTGCTTCATGGACTCGCAGAATTCAGCGTTGATCATGCCAATCGTGGGAGGAATAGCAGGAACATGAATGGTGATGTAGTCGCAGGTGCGAGCAATCTGCATCAGGTCGGTGACATAGGTCAACTTGCTGGGTAGGCTCATTGCGCGCTCGATGCGCAGGCCGGGGTCGTAACCAACAACCTGCATGCCAAGATCGAGCGCAGCGCGAGCGACCATGCCACCGATAGCGCCCAGACCAATAACGCCAAGCTTCTTGCCCTGAATCTCGCGGCCAGCGAACTGCTTCTTTGCCTTTTCTACCGACTTAGCAATGTTGGGGTCGGATGCGTTTTCGCGGCACCAATCGATGCCACCGATAATGTCGCGGCTACCAAGCAGCAAGCTTGCCAGAACCAATTCTTTAACTGCGTTTGCATTGGCACCAGGAGTATTAAAAACAACAATGCCTTCTTCAGCGCAACGATCCAGAGGAATGTTGTTTACGCCAGCGCCTGCGCGAGCAATTGCCTGCAAGTTAGAAGAGAACTGCATGTCATGCATTGCTGCAGAGCGAACAAGAATGCCCTGAGCAGAATCGATATCGTCGGTCAGAGCATAAGAATCGGTAAGAAGGTCGGTGCCGTAAGGCGAAATGTTGTTAAGGCAATGGATATTGCGCATAGATACTCCTGTCAAAGTTTTATCACGTGAATTAAACTCTACCCGCGCTGCCTCAAGTGTCAATCAAAGCGCCCGCAAATGGATAAAAAAGCCAAGAAAAAAGGCCCCCTGTGGGAGCCTCAAATCTTAAATGGTGCGGGTGAAAGGACTTGAACCTTCATGAAGTTGCCTTCATACGGACCTGAACCGTACGCGTCTGCCAATTCCGCCACACCCGCATGGGTACACCATAAAAGTGCACGAGTTACTTTACGGGAATAGAGGCTTGTGTGCAAGCAAAATTTCAAAAAACTTCTGGCGCATGCCGTAGGGGCTTTTAGCGCGAACTTTTTTAGGGAGGGCTCATGGGGAGCCTTAGGTAATAGATTCGGATAGATTCGTGGCGGCTCTGCATGCGGCGCCGCAAATTCAGGCAAGTCTAGTTCTATATTCGGCGAATTTGGCGAACCCGTGAAAAATGGCTTGATTACGGGACGAAAAGTGCATGCTGTGGCAAAATAAATCAGTCTATGTGTGGCTATTATTAAGGAGCAACGTAAATGGGACTCTTCTCACGCTTTGAGAACAAAGTTGAAGACGGCTTTGATGGAATGAACAACAAGCTGTTTGATGCCCCCATCAGCCCTGTTCAGATTGCTAAAAAAGCTGAAAAGCAGATGCGCCGCGAAAAGATGGTTGGCGCTGGCAAAGAATTTGCTCCTACTCTTTATACTGTGCTTGTTAATCCCGACGATGACGAGCGTCTTTTTGGTTATTACCCCACGCTCGCCGGCGAAACCGAGACTTATTTGCAGGGTGCTGCTCAAAAGGCGGGCCTGGTAATGGACGGCAAGCCCTTAGTTCGCTTCATCGTTGATGACGACCTAAAGCACGGCAAGTTTGACATCATCGCTGAATGCGTTGCTCGTCACATTATCGATCAGCTTCGCCAGGAAGAAATGGAGCGCTATGGCATTGCTGGTGCCGCTCCCGCAGCTCCAACTCCTGCCCCAGCTCCCGCTCCCGCACCCGTTGCTGCCCCTGTTGTTCCTAATCCTGCTCCTGCTGGCGGTTATCGCAGTACTGGCATCGACGTTATGTCCGAAGACGCCGAGCTCTACGCTGCAGGCGCCGGCGCATCCGTTGCAGAGCAGGTTATGCCTCAGACCACTGCTTTCGCTGGACCTGCTCAAAATGCTGGTCAGGGCGTAAGCGTTCCTCGTTTGGTCAACCTTACAACCAATCGTTCTTTCGCTCTTACCAACGAGGCAACGATGCTCGGTCGCGCTATCACGAGCGACATCGTTCTGGACGACCTAAACGTCAGCCGTACTCATGCTGAGGTTCGCCGCGAGTCTGCTTCGCTCTGGAAGGTTGCCGACCTTGGTTCTACTAACGGAACCCTGGTTAACGGCAGGCACATTGCTTCCGCTGTTTTGAACGAGGGTGATCGCATCACCGTAGGAACTACAACCTTTCTGTTTACTTATAACTAATCCCCAGGTGGGCTCCTACAAATACAGCTTTAAACCATCGTCTAAGGATCCCTTTTGATTGACATTATTCTGCTAATCGGCCGACTTCTTTTTGTCGTACTTTTGTATCTATTCCTGTTTGCCATCATGAAGACAGGAATTGGGCTTGTTCGCGGTCAGCGCAAGAAAGATCGCAGCTGGACAGTCGCCGTCGAAAAGGGTCCCAAAGAACTCCGTGGCGTTAATTTGGCTGTTCGCGGCCCTGTTGTTATTGGTCGCAGTCCCGGTTCAGATATCGTCATTGGCGCCGACTATGTGTCGAGCCGCCATGCTCGTTTTACCCTGATGGGTCAAAATCTTTTTGTTGAAGACCTGGGTTCTCTTAACGGAACCGCGGTAAATAACGTCTACATTCAGGAGCCAACGGCGCTGCATAGTGGCGACCGCGTCATGGTTGGCGATGTCACTATGCGAGTGAGGTTTGAGTAATGTCTAATTTAGCAAGCGTTACTGCACCTCAGAATGTAATTTCAAACCGAAGTTTTGGTTCGCGCACCGACGTTGGCTTGGTTCGCGACCATAACGAAGATAGCTTGCTGGTTGCGCCTCCTTTGTTTGTTGTGTGCGACGGCATGGGTGGTCACGAAGCGGGCGAAGTTGCCTCTGAAATGGCAATTCGTACCATGGAAGACCTGGCGGATTCCATCAAAGATGCCGCCAGCATGACAAGCGCGGTAGAAGCCGCGAATCTCAACGTCTTAAAGGCTCCTCGCCAAGGCATTGGCCGCGAGGGTATGGGCACTACCATGACCGCCGCCAAGATTACGGGCGAGCGTGTGATGATTGCCCAGGTGGGCGACTCGCGTGCCTACTTGTTGCACAATGGCCGTATTCAACAGCTTACCCGCGATCACAGCTTGATGGCCGACCTTATAGAGGCAGGTCAGATTACCGAAACCGAAGCTCGTTTTCATCCTAATCGCTCGGTCATTACGCGTGCTATTGGCTCCGACCCTTACATGCAGCCTGATATTTATGAGCTCAATTTGAGCTCGGGCGATCGGCTGCTTTTGTGTTCCGATGGCTTAAACGCCATGCTTGACGACTATCAAATTGAAGAAATCTTGCGTGACGTAACCGACCCTCAGACCTGCGCTGACATGCTGGTAACGGCAGCTCGCGATGCTGGCGGTTACGACAACATCACCACCATCGTCGTAGATATTCAAGGTAAAGCCAAGGCAAAGCAGCGCCGCGCTATTGCTAAGTCGCGCATTTGGATGGGTGTTTTAATTGCGCTGGTTGTTCTTGCTATAGCGGGTGCTTTTGTTGGTACTCAGCAGTTCATCAGCAATTCTGCCTATATTGGTGTTCAGGATGGCAAGGTAACTATTTATAAAGGAATCCCTGACGAATTCCTTGGTATGCAGCTTTCTAGCGTTGAAGAAGTTTCGTCGGTAAGTATTTCTGACCTTGAAAAGGTTCAGCCGGGCGTTGCTTCACGCATTAATGAAAATATGCGTGTTGATAGCATTGATGAAGCTAAGCATTTAGTTCAAGGCTACGAACAGGAAATTGCTGCGGTTAATCAAGCAGCCAATCAAACAGCAAGCTCTACCGATAGCAGCGGCACCACCGCCGCCACGGGCGCTACGGCTGCCGCTGACTCCACTGGCACCACAAACGCCGGCTCAACGAGCACCGCTAGTACCGCTAGCACCGCGGGCGCCACAAGCCCAAGCGCTGGCACCAGCGGCACGGCCAATACAACCAACGCAGCTGGCACTACAAGCACTACCTCTATCACTGGGGGTGCTAACTAATGTCACGACGCAACATAGAACTGGCTCTTCTTTGTATAGCAGCGCCTTTAGTAATTTTGCTCTTCATCATGGTTGCCCTTAATAGTGGGGAAAGCCTTGGTTGGCAAAATCTTGGCGTTCCTGCTGGAATGTTTGCCTGTTTTGTGGTGGCTCACCTGGCTATTCGTAAACTCGCGCCAGGAGCCGATCCTGCCATTTTGCCCATTGCATTTGCTCTTTCGGGCATAGGTATCGCCTTTATTACTAGGCTTGACCCAAGCCTGGCTTCACGTCAGATTATTTGGCTTTTTGTTGGCGTCATATTTATGGTTATCACACTTGTGGTTTTGCGAAACCTCGACAAGGTGGCTAACTATAAATACACGCTCATGATTTTTGGTTGCTTGCTTCTGCTCTCGCCTTTGCTCCCTGGTATTGGTTCCGAACAGTACGGTAGCCGAATTTGGCTTTCTATCGGCGGTTTTAGTTTTCAGCCGGGCGAAATTGCCAAGATATTAATCGTGCTTTTCTTGGCTAGTTACTTGGCGCAAAATCGCGAGCTGCTCTCTACTTCTACGCGCAAAATTGGCCCCTTTAGCTTGCCTGATTTACCTACCTTGTTGCCCCTTCTTATCATGTGGGCAATCTCGATGCTTATTGTTGTCTTCGAAAAAGACTTAGGCTCCGCAATCGTTGTCTTCCTGGTCTTTTTGGCGATGCTTTACGTGGCATCGGGACGCAAGCTCTACTTGGTGGTTGGCTTGCTCTTTGTTTCCGTGGGCTTTGTTGTTTGTTACTACACCTTCTCGCACGTGCAGACGCGTGTTGACATTTGGCTGAACCCCTTCAGCGATCCAACTAATAAGGGTTATCAGCTTGTTCAGTCTTTGTACTCCTTGGCTGATGGTGGCCTGTTTGGTGTAGGAATTGGCTCTGGTATGGCCGAGCGAATCCCTATCGTAGAGTCCGACTTCATCTTTGCTTGTATTGGTGAAGAAGCGGGCTTGCTGGGCGCTTCGGGCTTGCTGCTTTTGTACCTGTGCTTTGCGGTTCGCGGCATGGTAAGTGCTTCCCGCGCAAAGTCCGATGTCAGTTCTTTTATTGCTGTTGGTGCAACCGCAATTATCGTTGTTCAGGCTTTCATTATTGTTGGCGGCGTTACAGGTCTTATTCCTTTGACTGGTTTGACTTTGCCCTTTGTGAGCCAGGGCGGCTCTTCTTTGCTGGCTAGCTTTATTATCGTTGGCCTGCTTTTGCGCTGTGGCGACGAAGGTGTGGGCAACAAGGCCGAGCTTATTTCTGCCACCACGCAGTTTGCGACAATCGGCGGCAAGCACAGCCAGGCACTTGATGCTGATGTAACGGGCGTTTTGGGCCGCGTTTCTTTGGGTAAGCGTATTACCGCGGTAATGGTAGTTTTTGCCCTGATGATGGCTGCCCTTATTGCTAACTTAACCATGCTTATGGTGGTTAATGCTTCCTATTATCAAAACATGTCGGGCAATAATCACACGCTTGCAAAAGAATCAAAAACCGAACGAGGCACCATTAGTACGGAAGATGGCGTTGTCTTGGCAAAGAGTGTCTTGCAAACTGATGGCACCTACGAGCGCGTTTATCCTGCGGGCACCTTGGCTTCGCACGTTGTTGGCTACGCTTCGCAGACCTACGGAACTGCTGGCATCGAAGCTTCTTGCAACGACACCTTAAAGGGAGAGCGTAATTTCTCTAGCTGGATGGACGTTATTAATAACGCCACCGGCAACACTACGGCAGGCAATGATGTAAAGCTCACTATCAACTCCAAGATTCAAAAGGCGGCTGAAAAGGCGCTCAAGGGTTACAAGGGAGCCTGCGTTGTTTTGGACCCCGAAACGGGTGCCGTGCTAGCAATGGCTTCTTCGCCTACGTATTCTAACAGCGACGTTGAATCGCTTCTTTCGGGCAGCGATAGCGAATCTTCTTTGTATAACCGTGCAACTCAGGCACTGTATGCTCCCGGTTCGACCTTCAAGATTGTTTCTTTAGCGACTGCCTTCGAAAACAATACGGCAGACGAAGATACTAAATACGATTCACCTGCCACGATAAGCATCGGCAATGCCGACGTGACCAATATGCACAAGCGCTCCTACGGCGAAATTACGCTTGCTCGTGCAACGGAGCTTTCGTCTAACACGGTATTTGGCCAGCTGGGCGCAAAGATTGGTCCTCAGAAATTAGTCGAAGGCTCCGAAGCCTTTGGCTTTAATGACTCGCTTGATTTCGATTTGCCGCTGGCAAAGTCGCTTATGCCTGATGCAAGCGAAATGACCGAATGGGAAACAGCTTGGGCGGCTTGTGGCATGCCTGTTGGCGAACATACTTCTGCAGCTGGTCCTCAGGCTACGGTTCTTCAGATGGCCATGGTTGGCTCTGCAATTGCTAACGATGGTGTGATTCAGGAGCCTCATCTGGTGGATAGCGTTTATAGCCCCACGGGTGAGTGCAGCTGGACGGCAACTACGCAGGCTTATGCAAAGGCTTGCTCGGCCGAAACTGCAAATCGCGTAAAGAAGGTGCTCGAGGGCGTTGTCAAAAACGGCACGGGTACTTCTGCACAAATTAGTGGAACTACTATCGCCGGCAAGACTGGTACCGCCGAAACAGGCAAGTCAAAAGACGATAGTTGGTTTGTAGGGATGGGGCCAAGCTCCGACTGCAAGGCGGTTATCGCTATCGTCTTGGAGGAGAGCGGATCGGGTGTTGCCTGTGCTCGATCTAACGAAGTTATGAAGACGGCATTAGAAGAACAAAACGCACTCTAGAAATTGTGTGAGTAACTATATAGTTAGGGTATGCTAGCGAAGCACTCTGGAAACAGGGGCACGCTTTATGTTCCAAAAGGAGTTTTAACGTGGCAGGAAGCATGGTTGGAAGGGTCTTAAACGACCGTTATGAAATCACTGAACGCGTTGGCATCGGTGGTATGGCCGAGGTATATCGTGCGCAGGACAAAGTCTTGGGCCGTAT
The DNA here is from genome assembly GCA_963604935.1 of Bacteroidaceae bacterium. Taxonomy (GTDB): domain Bacteria; phylum Actinomycetota; class Coriobacteriia; order Coriobacteriales; family Eggerthellaceae; genus Anaerotardibacter. The sequence continues at coordinate 3,451 of CAVCRX010000006.1, read as the reverse complement.
GGTTGCCGTTAAGGTTATGCTGCCCCAGTATGCTGCTGACGAAACGTTTACAAAACGCTTCCGCCTTGAAGCGGCATCTGCTGCGCGCCTGCAAAGCCCTTATATCGTAAGCATTTACGACTGGGGCTTGGATGGCGAAACTTATTACATCGTCATGGAGTTCCTGCGTGGCACAGACCTTAAAACCGCTATTCAAGAACGCGGTGCGGTCAATCAGCGCAAGGTTGCCGAAATTGGCTCGCAGGTTGCCCAGGCTTTGTCGGTCGCACATGCTGCAAGCATCATTCATCGTGATATCAAGCCACAAAACATCATGATTCAGCCCGACGGCAACATCAAAGTCATGGACTTTGGTATTGCTCGTGCTGGCGATGCTGGTCTTTCTCAAACTTCTACCGTGCTTGGAACTGCTCATTATGTTTCGCCTGAACAGGCACAGGGTAAAGAACTTGGCGCTGCAAGCGATATCTATTCTTTGGGTATCGTTATGTACGAGGCAGTTACTGGCAAGTTACCTTTCGAAGGTCAGGATGCGGTAAGTGTTGCCGTAAAACAGGTTAACGAAATTCCTGCTCCTCCTTCTTCAATTAACCCCAATATCGATCCTACGCTTGAGCTCATCATTATGAAGGCACTCGAAAAGGATCCTTCAAAACGCTTTACCGATGCGTCCGAGATGCGTCATGCGCTTAACGATTTCTTGGCGGGTCGCCCGGTAAATATTGGCGACGTTTCTACCATGCCAACCACCGTTATGGGTGCAGCCGGTGCGGCGGGCGCTGCTACTTCAGTAATGCCTCGTTCTGCGGCTGCTGCAACTCCTAGTGCTACCACTGCAATGCCTAGTCAGGCACGCAACGTAAATCCTGGTGCTGCTAATTATTCTGCTGATAATGATTCCAAGAAGCCCGCCAACAATCGAAATAAGATTATTGCTGGCGTGGTTGCCGTGGTGGCTATTATCGCTATCGCTGCTGGCGTATTTGCGCTGCTCAATTCTGGTACTGAAATGGTAGATGTACCTAAGGTTGCGGGCGAAACTACCGAGCAGGCAAAGTCCGACCTGGAAGCAGCTGGTTTTGTTGTTGGTCAGACTACCGAGGTCTTCAACTCTGAAATCGAAGAGGGCAAGGTTGTTAATACCAACCCCGAAGGTGGCATGAAGGCTGAAAAGGGATCCGTGGTTGATTTGACAGTTTCTAAGGGCACCGAGACAGTCAAGGTTCCTAACCTGCTTGGTAAGACGGCCGAAGAAGCACAGGCAGCCCTTGAAGATGTTGGCCTTAATGGCGAGCAGGGCGACGATGTTTACTCTGACGATTACGACGAGGGTAAGGTTGCTGAGCAGTCAGTAAAGTCTGGTAATAAGGCCAACAAGGGTGACACCATTACCTTCAAGGTTTCTAAGGGTTCCAACCAGACTGATATTCCTAACGTAGAAGGCTTTACTCGCAGCGCAGCCGAAAGCGCTATTGAGGATGCGGGCTTCCGCTACGACACCACCTATTCTTATAGCGATTCCGTAGCTGAGGGTAACGTTATTAGCCAGAACAAGACTGGTAAGGCAAAACCTGGTACGACGATTCGTATCGTTGTAAGCCAAGGTCCTAAGCCTGACGAAGAGGTTGATATCCCCAGCGTTGTTGGCAAGAGCGAATCTTCTGCCGAATCCGCTTTGGAGTCTGCTGGATTCTTATACGATGCTAAATACCAGACTGTTAGCTCCGCTAGCCAGGACGGTGTTGTAATTAAGCAGAACAAGACTGGCAAGGCAAAGAAGGGCTCTACTATTACGATTACTATTGGTATTGGCCCTGATGACGATGATTCTGATGATTCCAGCGATTCTGGTTCCAATACAAATAGTTCTAGCAGCAGTTCTTCAAGCAAAACATCAAGCAATAACTAATTGCTTGGGCATATGTGATGACTCGTGCTAGAATCATCAATCACTTGCCCTCGTAGCTCAGCGGATAGAGCGTCGGTTTCCTAAACCGTGCGTCGGTGGTTCGAGTCCACTCGGGGGCGCCATTAAAAAACAAAGCCTGACCAGGTATTTCACTGGTCGGGCTTTTTATGTATTTTGCGTGTGGGGACACGAATTTGTCCCCATTGTGTCCCCAATTTTGGAAAAACGTGAACAAAAGAGACTGTTTCGTGGTTCAGATAAGCGTTACGAGACAGTCTCGATTCGTCTCTTAATCAAGGAACTCAACAAGACTGGCGAAAAGCTAGAAGTATGAGACTATTTGAATGGCGAACCTTGGCTATTGTCAATCATTAAAAAAGAAGATAATCTCTTATTTGTCTTTCACCTGTTCTTTTGTACCTATTGATAATGTTTCCCCTGAACACAAGGGGAAACTCATTTAAAGCAATCCGCTATGAATCCGCCATTAAAAAGTAGAAAATCGAGGTACTCAAAATGGTAGCAATCGGCTTTGTTCTGTTTATTTCATTTGTCGTGTGCGTAATAGCAATCTTTGGGCTTTTGACTAATTGCCTTTTTGAATTCGGTATAGACCCCGCTATTAAAAGGTTTATTAACTGGAATAATCTTACGTTTGGGAAGAAGTACGTTTCTATAGTTGTTCACCCTGCAACCATGGAACAGCTAGACTTAGCTACCAAACAAGAGGTTGAATTTCTAGGTTTGGAAAGCGCACATGGTGTCAAGATGAGCCTTAAACAATGCGATGATTACTTTGGTGGGTTAACGATTGAAGTGCCAGCTGACGAGCCGCTACCAGATAATTTTGTTCGATATACGGAGCCAATAAGAAAACTATAAAGGAGTCAATCATGCCAATCATCACAGAAGTTATGGAACCTATCCGTCTCGACACTCTCACTTATGGAACTCATACATTTTAGCGAAGAGGAAGAGTTTATATGATGACGCGTTAGGGGCTGAGTGCATGACATCTCTGAGTAAGCGCAAGCCGAAACCCGCTCAGGCTGTCGCCCATTCTGCTGTTCAAAATGGAGAGAAGCTTAATTGCTTCTCTCCTTTTTTCATGCGCTCACTACCAAGAAGCAAGGTTCCAAACCTTGCTTCTTCATTCATGCGTATACTGCTTCATGCCTTAATATGCGGTTCTCTTCGAAATCCTGGATTGTAGGGCAAAAGCGCGTTCGAGTTTACCTGTTACGCAGGTTAGCTATCTCTTATGGTTTTCAGAGCAAAACCTTCAGGACTTCACCATGCGCTTTTTGCTTAGCTGAGCCACTTTCTCTTCTCTTAACTCTGACGGCGACGAATTCTTTGATCGAAATTCTGTATTGCTGGCGCGTTATGGTCTCTATGTATGACGCACTCAAGTCTCTGGCGCGGAATGGTCTCTGTGCATGGATTTGTGTGGCGCGGAATGGGCTGCGTGTATGATTTCGGCATTTTGCGCAGAAATATTGGCTTAAGGTGGCGCGCTACGGCCTCTGTGTATGACAAAAC
>CAVCRX010000005.1:0-16517 GCA_963604935.1 Bacteroidaceae bacterium | reverse complement strand
GGGCGGCCGTATGGCATTCCTATTTGCGCTTGCTCCAGATGGGGTTTACCAAGCCGTATTGTTACCAACACGCTGGTGCGCTTTTACCGCACCGTTTCAGCTTTTCTCTTGCGAACAAGGGAGTCTTCTTTTCTGTGGCACTTTCCATCGGGTCACCCCGCCCAGCCGTTAGCTGGCATCTTGCCCTTAGGAGCCCGGACTTTCCTCATGTTTACGCACGCGATTGCCCGGCTCACTCGGGCGATAAGTATAGCAGCTTACAAGGCCGACCCCAAATGCCAGTGTCAAATTACTTCTTGGTCTGTTGGAGCAAATCTTGCTGTTTATTAATTCATGCCTGCTTAACTAGACCCAGCCTTTCTGTTTGTCCACGATATGATCACGATATGAGATACGCTACCATCTGCAAAACCAGCTACCATTATTACTTGAATAATTAACCATGCTCAGCAGTGCCGCTTGAATACAGCAAGACATTCCATCAGCAAGGCATCTTGCACCACAACGACACCATAAAGTTGCAAGAAGAAATGAGGTTACGATGAAACGATGCTTACTTGTAGGGGCAGCGCCCTCAAACAATCGCGGACTCGACTTTGTTTTAAAGACTCAAAATTTTGATGCAATCTATGCTGTCGATGGTGGCTTTACCTGCCTTAACGAGCGGCAGATTTATCCCAATAAAGTATTCGGTGATTTTGATTCCTTAGGTGCAATACCTAATCATCCTGATATTCATAGCTTTGACACCCATAAAGATTTTACTGACATGGACCTAGCCATCCAGGATGCGCTCGCCTGTGATTTTGACGAACTTGTAGTATGCAATGCCCTTGAAGCCAGACTCGATCACACGCTTGGCAACTTGCAGCTCTTAGCGAAAACTGCAGCTAAAGGAGTAAAAACCTGGGGCATTAGCAACGAATTTGCAATTGCCACACTTTTTGCGCCGGGCCCTTTATCTCATCTTCATTTCAGTCAGGGCGCGCAAGGCACCTGCTCCGTTTTCAATCAAAGTGACAGCGCGGAAGGCGTCACTGAAGAAGGCCTGGAATATAGCATCACTGAAGCATGTACTAAAAACACGCAACTTTGGGGTATCTCAAATGAACTCATTGGCAAGCCAGCAAGTATAGGCCTACAAAAAGGATCGCTTTGGGTTTTCTTTCCTCTAAAAGAATTGCCCAAAGCTGAATATGGCTGCCAGCAATCACGCTAAGCAAGTACAATAGAAGCAAATACAGGGGAGCTTGGCCGCACAAAAGCCGCCAGGCTGAGAGGGAGTACGACTCCGACCCATAGAACCTGATATGGATAATGCCAACGAAGGGAGCTTGCGATGTCGCAAGGTAATCTTGTTACCCAAATTGACTATGCACGTGCGGGTGTAATTACGCCCCAGATGAAAGCTGTTGCCGCCAAAGAGGGCCGTGACGAAGAATTTATTCGCGACAGAGTTGCCCGCGGCACTATTGCCATTCCTGCCAACATTCATCACACAAGCCTTAATCCTGAGGGCGTTGGTGAAGGCTTGCGCACCAAAGTAAATGTCAATCTGGGCATTTCTGGCGACCTTATGAATGAAGAAATGGAACTTGAAAAAGTTCGCATTGCGCTTGAACTTGGCGCCGAAGGCATTATGGATTTAAGTAACCACGGCAAAACGCAAGCCTTCCGTACCAAACTTATCGACATGAGTCCTGCCATGATTGGCACGGTTCCTATGTACGACGCAATTGGTTATCTTGAAAAACCCCTAATTGGCATTAAAGCCAAGGATTTTTTGGATGTTGTTCGACGCCATGCCGAAGACGGCGTTGACTTCGTAACCATCCATGCAGGCATCAATCGCCGCACTATTGAAAGTTTTAAGGAAACTGGCCGACTGATGAATATCGTCAGTCGCGGCGGTTCACTCCTCTTCGCCTGGATGGAAGCAACTGGAAACGAAAATCCCTTCTACGAATACTACGATGAGCTTCTTGAGATTCTGCACGAGCACGACGTAACTGTCAGTCTCGGCGATGCTATGCGCCCCGGATGTAATTACGATGCAACTGATGCTGGTCAAATTTCAGAGCTTATCGAGCTTGGCAAATTAACCAAACGAGCTTGGGACGCAGGCGTTCAGGTCATGGTCGAGGGTCCTGGTCATATGGCAGTAGACGAAATTGCCGCCAATATGAAGTTCCAAAAGCGTCTCTGTCACGGAGCACCTTTCTACGTTCTTGGCCCCCTTGTTACCGACATTGCTCCAGGTTACGACCATATTACTGCCGCCATCGGAGGTACCATTGCAGCAACTGCAGGCGCCGACTTCCTGTGCTATGTCACACCTGCAGAACACCTTCGCCTGCCCGATGCATCCGATGTACGTGAAGGCTTGGTTGCAACCAAGATTGCTGCTCATGCAGCCGATATAGCAAAGGGAATCCCCCATGCACGCGACATCGATAATCGCATGAGTGACGCTCGCCGTCGTATGGACTGGGAAGAAATGTTTGCGCTCGCTATCGATCCGGTAAAGCCTCGCGAATACTTTGAGAGCGCTCCCCCTTCAACAGAAGGAACTTGCACCATGTGCGGCAAAATGTGCGCAGTACGAACCGTCAATCAAATCATGGATGGTCTAACCATCGACCTTGGTGAAGAAATGGCAGATTAATTACTGCAAAATCATTGAGCTTTCACAAATAGTAATGTGCGCTAAGAATTCGACAAACTAAGTTCAGAGCTATAGCGCACACTAAATACAGGCTAAAGCTGCATGCAACTAGACAGATTTCATCTTTTCACAAGAAAAGGACGCTTACATGAAATGCGCTCTCACTATTGCTGGCTCTGACTCAAGTGGCGGAGCCGGCATTCAGGCCGATATCAAAACAATGACCGCACTCGGGGTATATGCCGAATGTGCCATTACTGCGCTCACCGCTCAAAATACCCAAGGAGTACAGGGTGTCGTACCTACAGAGCCAAGCTTTGTTCGTGCGCAGATTGATAGCGTCTTTAGTGATATCCGCCCTGACGCCGTAAAGATTGGCATGCTTGCTACTGCAGAAATCGTAAAAGCAGTCGCAGAAGGACTTCGTGTCCACAATGCGACCAACATTGTTTTAGATCCAGTTATGGTTGCCACGAGCGGCGACAATCTATCGGAAGACAGCGCAGTCGCCGCACTAGATGAACTTCTTCCTCTGGCAAAACTTGCAACACCCAACATCCCTGAAGCTGAAGTCCTTTCGGGCATGAGTATCCAAAGCAAAGAAGATATGCTTCGTGCAGCTTTGCTTATCTGCGAAAAGAAGGGCTGTTCTGCCGTTTTGGTTAAAGGCGGGCATCTTACTACCACCGCCGATGACGTGTTGGTAAGCAAAGATGGCAGTGTTTCTTGGTTCAGCCATGAACGCATAGCAACCAACAATACCCACGGAACAGGTTGCACGCTATCTTCTGCTATTGCTACCTATCTGGCACTTGGTGCAGACTTAAACCAGGCTATCTCGCAGGCAAAAGAATACTTAAGTCAAGCTCTTATTAACGATCCAAGACTCGGCAAAGGCAACGGCCCCGTTAATCATCTTTGGGCTATTGCGCAAAACAAAAAATAAGCAGCATATGCTAAAACTTATCTAGGAAGCACATAGTGAAAGCCCCGAAGGGTATCGCCCATTCCGCTATTCAAAAAGGAGAGAAGTTATTGAACTTCTCTCCTTTTTTCATGCGCTCACTACTTCATGTATTAGTATGCGGATTTCTTCGAAATCCTCTTTTAGTGTTCAGAGCGAAGCCTTCGAGGTTTCACCTTGTGCTTTTGTACAAGGCAAACAAAAGACGCGCTTTAAGCAAGTCATAAATTAGAGCTTAGGTAAAGTCTTCAACCAAGCCTCTAGTTTTTCTTGTTCAAGAGGAATCCGCAAAAGCTTATGCCGAGAAGTTTCGCCGCGCAAAACAACGATTCCGCTCTTAGCCACACGTAATTCTTTTGCCAAAAGCTTGATTACCGCCTTGTTGGCTTTACCTCCATCTGGCGGTGCGGTTACGCGAACATGGACCTCGGTTCCATTTATTTCATCATGCTTTATGCCTGAAACACAATCACGCCCCGAGCGGGGCGTGACATGCAAGGCTAAATTTGTTTCAGCCATAAACCTTTAGTCAATTTCGTCGAAGGCAAAACCATCGTCAGCATCGCCGTAGCCAGACAAGTCCTTTGCGGCTGCAGAAGGACGGAAAGCTGCGGGGCTGGCGGTAGGTTCAGCAACAGGAGTGGTGTAGGTTGCAGCAGCAGAGCTTGCATCCCACTTAGCAGCAGACTGAGCAACAGATTCAGCAGCAACGGAGTCTACAGGGATACCAGTAGTAGCTTCGCCACCAATCTCGGTTAAACGCATGGTGCAAGTGCCGATGAAATCTTTAAGCATCTCCTGATACTGTTCACGAATAGCAGCGCGAGACTCGTTAAGCTCGTTAATATGCTCGACAACTTTACCCTTTTCGGCATTAGCCTTGTCGAGGATGCGGCGTGCTTCATCCTCAGCATTCTGACGAGTAACCTCAGCCTCGGCCTTTGCCTTAGAAATAACTTCATCGCCAGTCTTCTGAGCGGTAATAAGAGCAGCTGCGATTGCAGAAGAATCGGTAGTCTTTTCGGAAAGACGAGCTTCAAGCTCTGCAATGCGCTTATCTTTTTCGGACTCAGAGATAGGAGCAGGAGCAGCGGGCTTTGCGGCAGGCTTGGCCTGAACTGCAGGCTTCATAGCAACAGTAGCCTGAGCAGTTGCCTTTTCGGCAGCGGCGCGAGCCTCGGTAAGCTGACGCTTAAGAGTTTCGATTTCCTTGTTCATGGAATCGATTTCGGAAGCAACGCGCTCCAGGAATACATCGACTTCATCGACATCGTAGCCGCGACGTTCGATATTGAAGCTCTGAGTTGCGATGTCGTTAGAAGTAATCGACATTTACATCCCCCTAATGATAGGTCCTTAAATTACGTATAAAACACTATAAAAGTGCGACTATTAAACGTACACCAAACTGTAGCACAAGCAATGCGATAATTGGCGATATGTCCACCATTCCTCCAATAGGTGGAATGAAGCGCTTGAACAGATCAAGGAATGGATCACAGATTTTGCCGAGAGCCTCGTAGAGATCGAGCAAAAAACCGCCCATATTTGGGAACCAGGACATCATCACGTAAATGAAGATGACCATCGAGTAGGCATTGGCAAGATTAACGATAATTGCAGTAATCATGGAGTGCTCCTCGGTAGTTTAAAGGGCGCCGATACTAGCGAATACCCTGCTGATATAAGCTGCGCTTTTCAATTGCAGATAGCGCCTGACCTTTACAAATGGCATAAACCTTTTCGTAGGGGCATTCAACCTGAGAATCAAGAGCAGAAGCAACACCAAAAGAAAAGTCGAGTAGGCGCTTAGCTAGGCCCTCATCGGTTGCACGCAAGTCGAGAACAACTACATCACCATGCTTTAAGTAGGCAGCGACATCTGAGACATCACGATAAGCGTGAGGGCGAACAATACGAAGCTCGCGTTTACCAGATTCACTTGCTGCAGGAGCCGTGGGCTGGAACAAACCATTCAAACCCTCAGAGCCCAAAGGCTCACGAACGTCGGCAGGCGATAAGACTTCGGTAACTCCGTTATTTACATCACGGCTTGCCTGAGTTTCAGCTTCCTTGGATTCTTTCTTAGGTGCCCAGTCAGGCGTAGAACCACCGTAAATATGAGGCTGACGGTAATTAGAAGCAGCAGTGTTTGCAGGAGCAGATGCAGCCGCTGAAGCAGTAGAGCTTACAGAAGCAGAAGACGAGGCACTTGCCGCATTACCAACAAAAGAACGCTCATGTGCCTTTGCATCGCGGTTAGCCTCACGAGCGCGATCGGCAGCCGCTACACCCAAAGAAGATGCGCTTGCCGATGCTTCTTCCATCGTGACGAGTTTGGGATAGCGAATTGCTTCGGTGCGACCAGCATTAACATCAGAGTAAGAATCACCGTAACGAGACTCGTCATAGCCATTAGGGCCATAAGCGTCATCGCTATATTGCTCGTCATAATAGTCATCGTAGGGCTGATCATAGTAATCATTCCTGCGATTTTGTCCGATATTAAAGCGATCCTTTAAATCGCCAAGGATATTGCCCGCTTGAGGGAATTCCATGAACGAAGTCCTTTCATAAAAAGCGTTAGTGGTTTTACGCTACCGACAAAACATTCTTAAACGCTTAGTCAAATGCTTCGTCAAAAATTGCACGACCAACGCGAATAATGGTAGAGCCATAGTGTACGGCACGCGGCCAATCTTCGGTCATCCCCATCGAAAGTTCAGATAAAGAAATGTCCCAGCCGTTTTCTTTAATGAAGGAATTGAGCTCTTCTTTAAGCTTTGCAAGACCACCAAAGGTAGTTTCAATCGCATCTTCATCAGAGCGAGGAGCCATAGTCATCAGGCCTTTAAGCTCGATGTTTTCTAACGCCGCGCAACTCCTGACAACCTGGTGCATCCGCTCAGGCGAAAAGCCGCTTTTGCTTTCTTCGCCAGAGACATTTACCTCAAGCAAGATTGCTTGGCGAATGCCCTTCGCCTTTGCAGCAGCGTCGATCTTTGCAAGATGCTCAAGCTTACAAACGGAGTGAATTAAATCGGCAACACCAACGATATCTTTAATGCGACGTGACTGAATATTGCCAATAAAATGCCAATGCTCAGAAGGGAAAGCTGCCTGCTTGCGAATTAGTTCGTCGGGGCGATTTTCGCCAAAGGCACAACAACCCGCTTCGATTGCGAGTTCAACCTGGTCCAGGTCGACTGTCTTTGAAACAGCCAGCAACAAAACATCTTCTGCTTTGCGGCCACACTTAGCGCATTCTTCAGCAAGAAGAGCATCAACACGGTGGTAGCGCGTTATGGTAGTCATCTTAAAAAGCCTCCTTTATGACCGACGGCAAGCAAAGGCGCCATGGCGTCCACAAACACCTGCTTGGCCACGATACGAGAAGAAATCTTCGTTATTGCAAACAGTGCACAAACCTAAGTTAGCGATGCGCTTAGGATTAATACCGACACGAGTGAGCTGCACTTGCAAAGCCTGCGAAAGCTCGACATGGCGGCTATCTACATGGCAAGCCTCACCGAACTTGCGCACAAATTCATCATGAATTTCGGTGCTTGTTTCAAAACACTCCCCCATGATGTGTGGGCCAATGTAGACATTAATCTGAGTCATTGCGGAATCTTTACTACAGCCAAGCTTTTGCGAAAGAACTTTGGCCAAGCCTTCTACCGCAGCGACTGAAATCTCGTTATCAACTCCACGCCAACCAGCATGAATTACCGAGAAATCACCAGTAGGAGCAACCGCAATCACCGGCACGCAATCAGCAAAATTCAGCTGAGCAGCAACATTGGCGCATTCAAGCGTAACTGCGTCACACTTAAGAAGTTCCGGCTTATTTTTAGCTTGAGCCAAAAATTCCTCTGCCTCTTCCTTACTTTGCAAGGTGAGTACTTCTTTACCATGCACCTGTGTCGGAACGACTAGGGGAAGGTCCGCGCAATCAAGAGCTTCCATAAGAATCCGACGATTCTTTAAAACGCTCTCAAGCTCATCATTAACATGCGAGCCAAGATTAAGCGAATCGTAAGCGCCCTTACTTACGCCACCATGACGCTTGGTGAAGGCAATACGAACGCCACAGGCTTCAAACAAAGTCTGGTCGGTATAAGCTGAAATTGACGCAAAACGACCCTCGTCTAACCTAGGCAAAGGCAGCTCGAGGGCCGTATTTGAAACTTGAAATTCCAAAAGAGTGGGCCTTACTGGCGACGCAGGAAATCAGGAATGTAATCTTCGTCAGCGAAACGAGGAGTAGAGCCGTACTGGGGCTGAGAAGTCGTTTGAGCTGCGGGGCGCTGCTGAGTAGCAGGGCGTGCCTGCTGACGACCGAAGTCCATCGCAGACTGATTACTGGTTGCCTTGAAGCCAGTGGCAATAACAGTGATACGAATTGCGTCACCCATGGACTCATCAACAATCTGGCCATAGATGATATTTGCATTTTCATCAGCCACAGCCTCGACAACGCGAGCAGCCTCGTCAACCTCGGACAGAGCCAGGTCGGGACCACCAGCAATAGAGAACAGAATGCGAGAAGCACCTGCGATTGAAGACTCCAAAAGGTTGGAGTTGATTGCCTGCTGAGCAGCATCAAGTGCACGAGATTCACCGGAAGAAATACCAATACCCATCATTGCGGTACCAGCATCCTTCATGACGGTGCGGATGTCAGCAAAGTCGAGATTGATCAAGCCGGGGATGGTGATAAGGTCGGTGACACCCTGGATGCCCTGGCGAAGCGTATCGTCGGCGATACGGAAAGCATCGAGCATGGAAGTCTTTTTATCAACAATCTCGAGCAGACGATCGTTAGGGATAACGATGAGCGTGTCGACGTTTTGAGCTAAGAAATCAATGCCCTGCTCTGCCTGATTGCGGCGCAGACGACCCTCAAAGCTGAAGGGCTTGGTTACGATACCAACGGTAAGAGCGCCAATTTCTTCGCGAGCAATCTGAGCTACGATAGGAGCAGCGCCGGTACCAGTACCGCCACCTTCACCTGCGGTAACAAAAACCATATCAGCATCTGCTAGAGCCTCACGAATCTCTGCGCGAGATTCTTCAGCAGCCTGGCAGCCAACCTCGGGGTTTGCGCCCGCACCAAGACCACGAGTGATTTCTTCACCAATATGAATAGTTTGATCGGCCTGAGAAAGAAGCAGGGCCTGACGGTCGGTATTGACAGCGATAAATTGAACACCCTGAATGCCGGCTTCAACCATTCGGTTGACAGCGTTGGTACCGCCACCGCCGACACCCACTACCTTGATGACTGCAAGGTTGTCGTTACCAAGAATCTGTTGCATGTTTTCCCGCTTCCGTGATTTTTCTGCGTTTGGGTTGTTATATCGTATTCAAATTTTAATTCGAATAAATTTCATTTATTGTACACGAGCGAAAATTCTTATAAAAGCCCAGAACGATTCAAAAGACGCCGATGGAGCCTAAGATTCCGAGGAATCACTAGACGATGAGCTTGAACTACTCGATGAATCAGAGGAATCACCCTGAGAAAGTGATCTCCAGATTGGGTTTGATACCGTTCTAACGTTTATATATGAAATTTTTCCTTCGTGCTCTTTTAAGAGTTCCAAGCACACGCGCTCTTTGTCGCGAATGCTTGTATCGTCGCCAAATGCGATTTCAACACCATTATCTAGAACAAGCGTTGTGCTTTCTGCGCTTGCCGCCGACACATATTTAACCTGGTCAGCTAGCTCGGTTGTCATGCCGGCCACAATGCCTAGCGCATTCTTGATATTGCTATCAGAACAAACTGCACCCGCTTCAGGCTTTGAACCCAAGGGGACATCCGAAATCTTAAGCGCCGCATTTGAATCGTCATAGAGCTGCTGTAAGGATGAATTTTCCTTCACCTGCTTTTTGGTTGGCACCTGAGTAAGCCAAATACCATCCTCGGAAAGTGCCCAGGTTTCTACTGTTGCATTTTCGTCGACCGTTACATCAACAACAGCAGTAATGCTGCGCTCTTCGATTTTGAGATTCAGTGTATCGGGAGGAATGCGCTCGACCGTTGCGTTTAAAACCCAAGGATTGGACTTTAAACGCTCTTCGATTCCTGCTGTATCCACATTAAACAGCGTTGTTTTTGCTGGAACCTGAGCAAGATTGGTCAGCTCTTCGTTGGTGAGATGCTTAGTGCCCGATACGGTAAGTTTAGACACAGGCATAATATTGGCATTGTAGGCAACTGCAAAACCAACAGCGCCAAGAACAATTAAAACAACCAGCGTAATAAAAATGCGAACTATCCAGGGATTACCTGCGCGTCGCATCGCTGGCATTGAACCAAGTTCATCAACCCCCACAGAACGCAGACTGCTGCCGTTGCGCATTGAACCACGAGTGCCCTGCCCTGAAACGCGAGCAGCCTTTCGGCCTCCTGATAAATGAGGAGTATTGCTGCGACGAGCAGAAGGGTTTGCACTCCCCCTGCGCGAGCTTGTGGGCTGATTAATGCGAACAGAGCGACTGCTTGAAGGACGACCCTTTGTAGTGCCTCCACGAGAAGAAGAAGTACGGCTGTTCTCTCTAGAACCCGAGGAAGCGGACCTCTGTCGTGAGTTCAATGCCATATGTCTTTTTCACCTCGTTTCGAGCTAAGTCGATAAGTGCCTTAACATCAGCAGCGCTTGCCGATGAAGAATTCACAATAAAATTGGCGTGCTTTTCGGAAATCTGCGCACCACCATGCTTATAGCCTTTTAGACCTGCGCCTTCAATAAGAGCACCTGCAGAATGACCCTCGGGATTACGAAAAACACTGCCGCAGGATGGCAAATCAAGCGGTTGCGTTTCTTTTCTGCGATCCAAAAGCGAACGCATGCGGCCTTCGATATTACCTAAGAGCGCCGGCTTAAGCTGCAATTCGCACTCAACAATAATTTCGTCAGGAGCAAAACTCGTACTGCGTGCCTGCCAGCTAATGTCGGAGGCCTTATAGCGAACCAAGCCCTGACCAGCCTTGAAGGTAGTCACCGAAACGACCCGATTCCCGATCCAGTCGTTTTTAGTGCCCGCATTCATACGCAAAGCACCACCAACGGTACCTGGAGTTCCAACCGCAAATTCCATTCCGGAATAGCCGCGGTGGAAAACTTCTTGTACTAAACGAGAAAGTATTGTTCCTGCGCCAACCACGACACGATTAGAGTCGTCGTCAAAAGACCAATTCCTAAAATCACCCGCCAGCACAATCACAACGCCCGAATAGCCATCGTCTGCGACAAGCAAGTTTGAGCCCTTGCCAGCGGGGAACCAATCAAGTTCTTCACGCTGGCAAATATCAAGGATTTTTCCAAGTGCTGCAAGATCAAACACCTCAACATACGCGCGCGCATTGCCGCCAATGCGATAGGTAGTGTGCTTGCTCATAGGCTCATTTAGACGCACTTCACCCTTGAAGTCTTCATCAAACTGAAGAAGTGCCAGGTCAGATGCATGACGAGCCATTATTTAGGCCTCTTCGCGTTCTTTAAGAGCTTGCAAGACCTCGGGTCCGATTGCGGTAATATCGCCCGCACCCATGGTAAGTAAAAGATCGCCAGCAGAAAGTTTAGAAACCAAATAAGGCACAACCTCAGGCCTACGCTCGACGTATTTAATGTCTTCGGGGTGGCCTGGATGATCAAGAACAACCTGCATAAAGGTAGAGCCATTTACGCCAGGAATAGGCATTTCACCTGCTGGGTAAACATCCATAAAGGTAACAGTGTCAGCCTTGTCGAAGGCAGCAGCAAAGTCGTCCTTCAAAACTTCAGTAAAGAGTTTTACGCGAGAGTAGCGATGCGGCTGAAAGACGATGTGTACCTTCTTGAAGTCCAAAGCTTTAGCCGCTGCAAGGGTTGCAGCGATCTCGGTAGGATGATGACCATAATCATCGACGATAGTAATGCCATCCACTTCGCCTACCAGGTCAAAACGACGGCGAACTCCCGCGAACTCAGCAAGTGCATCGGCAAGCTTTTGAGGGTCATAGCCCTGCGCCCACAGCAAAGTGATAACACCTGCGGCATTTAATGCATTGTGCTTGCCTGGATTCTGCTTAACACCAGCCTTAACCTGCGTTCCATCAGGCAAAGTGACATCAAAAGAAGTCGAGACGCCGCTCGTTGCATAATTAGAAACGCGCGTATCGCAGCCTTCATCAAAACCATAGGTAATTACCTTGCGCCCCGTGCTTTTTGCAAGTTCTGCTAAAGGCTTATCATCACCACAAACCACACAAGTTCCATCTTCAGGAACTGAAGTCATAAACTCCTTAAACAAGGAATAAATCTCGGAAAGATCACTGTAATGATCAAGGTGATCAGCTTCGATGTTGGTCACCAAAACAGCAGCAGGATTTAAATAGGTGAAGGATTTATCCGACTCGTCGGCCTCAACCACGTAATATTCACCCTTGCCGCGATGTGCATTCGATGCATAGGCACGAACAATGCCACCAATCAAGAAGGTTGGATCTTCGCCAAAGGCATCCAAAGTCGAAGCAAGCATGGATGAAGTGGTGGTTTTGCCATGAGTACCTGCGACTGCAAGCGTCTTTAAGCCAAGGCCCAAATGAGCAAGCATCTTTGCACGATGCCAAATAGGAAGATCTTTTTCCTTAGCAGCAATAAGCTCAGGGTTGTTTTCCAAAATTGCAGTAGAAACAACCACAACATCTGGATTGGTAGCAGCAATATTTTCTGCCTGCTGCCCAATAAAAACCTTTACTCCAGCCTGCTCAAGCTGTTTAGTATATGCACTTTTGCGCAGGTCGGAACCACTAACGGTATAGCCTTGCTCGGCAGCTACACGAGCAATACCGCTCATACCAACGCCACCAACACCAATGAAATGTATCTTCTGAATGCTCTCTTGCATTGTTAATCCTTTTTAGAAATGTGTGCTTTCTTAAATCCTAACGCAGGATTTAGCTGCGAGCCGCATTGGTCACAACATCTGCCAATTTCGATGCTGCATCCCCTGTTTCAAAGGCGGCAGCCGCACGCGCCATAGCAGCACGAGCTTCTTCGTCTTCAATAAGCTGAATCAGGCCATCAGCGAAGTAGCTATCTTCAACATCCTTATCGGCAACCATCCAAGCTGCACCCGCTTCAACATATGCGCGTGCATTAGTGGTTTGGTGATCTTCGGTTGCATAAGGGAAAGGAACCAAAATAGCAGGGATGCAACGTGCCGAAATCTCGGCCAAAGAAGTAGCACCGGCACGAGAAACAACAACATCAGTTGCTGCCATGGTTTCACCCATGCGATTTTGATAGCCCATAACCTGCCAACGTTTTGCTTCTTCGGGGCTTAGCGCTAAGGCTTCGTTTACGCTGTCCAGCTCTTTTGGACCCGTAATATGAACGATATATAAGTCAGGAATAGCCAAGAGACGCTCTTTTAAATTGCACAAAGCAGTATTGATATGGCGCGCGCCTAGCGACCCGCCAAACACTAAAAGCATGCGTGCATCTTCAGGGATTCCAAGCATCTTGCGGCCTTCTTCGCGCGTGGATTCAAAGACCGAAGAACGCACTGGATTTCCTGTTACATAGAGCTTTGATTTATCGGCAACGGGAGCACCAGCCACCTCATAAGTAAGCGCTACCGCTGTAGCCTTTTTAGACAGTTCGCGATTAGCCATGCCCATAACGGAGTTTTGTTCGTGGACAACTACTGGAATGCCCAGCTTTTCGGCCGCGTAACCAACAGGAATACAGACATAACCACCAAAGCAAACAACAACGTCTGCTTCAATTTCTTTAAGCCAGGTCTTAGCCAAGCCACTTGAACGCCAAATTTTAGCTACACCTTTAACAAGTGTTAAAGGATGCCTGCGATTAAAACCACTAGCCTCAAAGGCCTTAAAAGGAACGCCAGCCTCAGGCACCAATCGCGCCTCGACACCTCCAGGAGTTCCTGCGAAAAATACTTCGTGGCCTTGCTTGGTCAAAATTTCAGCCAAAGCAAGTGCAGGATTAATATGACCCGCGGTTCCACCGCCAGAAAGTACTACCTTCATTAATGCCTCCTGGTATTTCTATTTGAGTAATTTCTAGAAGAATTAAGTCGCGGTGAGTTATGTGCAGCACTATTCGAAGCAGAAGAATATCGTCCGCCGGGCTTCGTTCCAGATACAGATTGCGATTGGCGGTGGCCGCCCTCTCGAGGGTCAGCCTCTGAAACAACGCTCAAATTATTCCTTCGCTGTTGATGGATATCTTCATTATTGCCGCCCATAAAACCCATCATCAAAATAAAGCCAACAGTAACAACAGAACTCACCATGGAAGAGCCACCTGAAGAAATAAAGGGCAGAGGCTTTCCGGTAATAGGAGCAAAGTCGATTACGCAATAGATATTCAAAAATGCCTGAAAGACAATCATGATTGTCAGGCCACCCGCCACCAAAGAACAGAAGTCAAGCTGAGATTCAGATGCAATCTTTAAGCCACCGAACAAAAGCATCATAAACAAGACAATAACAATAACTGCACCAACTAAACCAAGCTCTTCTCCGATAATGGCAAAGATGAAGTCGGTGCTGGCCATAGGTAAGTACAACAACTTTTGATAAGAGCCTCCAAGACCTACACCAAATAAACCACCAGATGCAAGAGCCTTTAAAGAGTGAATATGCTGATATCCATCCCCATCAGGATCTGCCCAAGGATTAACAAAATTAGTTAGGCGCGCAAAACGATAGGGTGAACTCACAATCAAGGCTAAACCAGCTACAAAAATAACCACTAAAACAAGAATAAGATATGACTTTCGATAAAGTCCGCTTGCCCACAACAACGCATAAACACCCACCGAGCAAATCATGGTGGTACCTAAGTCAGACTGAGTTGCAACCAGTATGGCCAATGGAAAAAACACATAAGCAATTATGCACAAGCTTAAGGGCGTAAGCCTTTTCGAATAGCTGTATTCATCGTTAAACCTGGCGATTTTCGCAATAATTCGGATCGACAGCGTTTCATGAAAAGTACCCTGTTTGTATCTATCTATAAAGTAGGCGGTCACCAAAACAAAGGCTATTTTTGCAAACTCAGACCCTTGAACAGTAACGCCACCAAAACTAAGCCAACGCGATGCGCCGTATTGAGAAGTACCACAAGCCGCAGTAAGGACAACCAGAGCAATGCAGAACCAATAAAAGAACCAGATAAAAGCGGTAAGAGTAAATTTTTTAATCACAAAAAAGGAAGCTACAAAAGCAAACAATCCGACGAAGACAAAGAAAATCTGCTTAAAAGCCTCGGTAAAAACTGCCTGACCATTTGAAACAGCTTCAATTGACGAAGCTGAATACACCATAACGATACCTACGCCAATAAGACATGCGGCGGCAATCAGCACAAAAGCTTGCCCCATAGATAAACCAGAAACCAAGCTTGTAAGTGATGATATGTTGGGCGAAGTAGTGCGTTTAGATTGTTTGTTTCGACCCTGATTCATCGTATTTCCTATTAGGCTCCTTGAAGTTGCGAACGACTAGCTACCATATCTTTAAAGACACGGCCACGTTCTTCGAATCCGCTAAATTCATCAAAGGATGCACATGCCGGCGACAAAACAATGATGTCACCTGCTTGGGCATGGGAGATAGCTTCATCAAGAGCGCTCTCCATCTTGTCGGCCGGATAATGAGGCAAGCTGGAGTTTTCGAAAGCAGCCAAGAAACGAGCACCTGCTTCACCAAAGCAGACAACCGCCTTGCAGTGAGCTTCGGACTGAGCCACAAGCTCAGAAAGATCGGTACCCTTATCGTCGCCACCAAGCAAAACAATGGGGCGCTCCTGACCAAAGGCAGCAAGAGCCTTTAGGGTTGCGTCAACGTTTGTTGCTTTTGAGTCGTTATAGAAGCGAATACCAGCAACTGTACCGCAAGGCTCGATGCGATGCTCTAAGGGAGCAAAACTACGCAAGCCTTCGCAGACTTTTTCGGGATCGCAAGCAAGAGCCAGTGCACCCGCGGCAGCTGCTAATGCGTTTGAAGCATTATGCTCACCTGCGATCTGGAGTTCGGAAGCTTTAACAAGCGTATGCTTTATACCATTCCACTCAATAATGAGCTCGTCGTTAGGGCCAAGATAAGCCGCATTGGCACTGCCGCACTTTTCATGCATGCTCGAATAAATGCCGTCTGCACTGCCCATAGGGATATAGGCAAAACCACGCTCAGCATCGGGGATAGCCTTGAGTTCACGAACAAAACTTCGGACAACATCGTTAGTTGCATCCATCACAACCGCAGTGCCGCCCTTGGCAAGATTTGCGTAAATCTTCTTTTTTGCCTGAGCATAATTTTCTAAACTGTGATGCCATTTAACATGGTCGGGCGTGATATTAAGAAGAACAGCGACATCTGGGCAAAAATCCTTGGTGCTTGCTAACTGATACGAAGAGACCTCAGCAACGTAGTAGTCAGTTTTTCCGGCAGCCACCGCAGCAATGCAGGTGTCTCCAATATTACCAACCGCTGCAGCATTCAAACCACAAGCCTTCAAAAGATGAGCAGCTAAAGCCGTTGTTGTGGTTTTGCCATTAGTTCCCGTTACAGCAAGCCAACGTGAGTCCTTTGTGCTTTCGCGCCAGGCAAATTCAACCTCACTGATTACCTCGGATGCATGAGCGCGAGCATTCAGATAAAAATCCGAAAATTCGCTAATTCCAGGGCTAGCAATAGCCAAATCATAAGAATCTTCAAAGTCATAGGTCTCAAACAAAACGCGTGCACCACGAGCTTCCAAGCAAGCTGCATATTCTTGAACTTCAGGCTTGAGTGCACCCGCAGCAACGGTCAGAGAATCGATGCGCTCCCCTAACAAATCAAGACAATATTCACTTGTAGCT
>CAVCRX010000004.1:0-8045 GCA_963604935.1 Bacteroidaceae bacterium | reverse complement strand
GTCACGAAGTCCCAATCTCCTTTAAATAGAGTCACCCAAACAGTGAACTCTTAAATTCGTTTTAAAATTTCGTCGGCTAGAGCCGCAATCAAAAGCGGGTCAGCCCCCAATGCAGGAACATAGGTAAATTTTGCTCCCTCTTTTGCCTTGCTCAAATACAAATCTCGCAATTCTTGGCCAACCTCAATAGTAGTTTCAAGGCAGTCCACAGAAAAGCCTGGGCAAACAACGCAGACATCAGTAATACCCTCTTGAGCCCAAGAGTCTAGCGTGGCCTCAAGAAACGGATTTAGCCATTTACGATTGTCAAAACGTGACTGATAGGTCACTAACCACTGATCATTGCTTAAGCCTAGCTTTGAGGCAACAAACTCTGCGGTGTAATTAATTTGCTCCTGATAAGGGTCGCCATCTTCGACAAATTTAACTGGTTCCGAATGAAAGGAAATAGCTAACCGAGATTGACCTGTTGGCGTCCAGATGTTCTGAATGCTTTGAACAATCGCATCTAGATAACGTGGATTCTCATAGTAGTTCTGAATCTTAATAATCTCAGGGTTCCAAGAAGCATCTGCTAGACCCGCAAAAACTCGATCAAACTCCGGCAAAATAGTCCCAGTACAAGAAACGCATTCCTGCGGATACATAGGAACAACAACTATCTTCTTACAGGCAGCAGTTTGAAACTTAATGAGCTTTGACTCTATAGAAGGATTGCCATAGCGCATAGCCAACTCAACTTGAACATCAACGCCTTCTTCGCACAAGTGCTCTTGCAATGCCTTAGCTTGATTTTCGCTCTCTAATAAAAACGGAGAGCCCTGCTCTGTCCAGAATTTCTGATAACGAGGAGCGGTCTTCTGGGGTCGGCGCGGCAAAATAACATAATCAAGCACACGGCGCCAAATAGCCATAGGACAACCAATAAGAACCGGATCAGTGAGCATTTGCTCTAACCAAATACGAATAGCCTCTTCTTCTGGAGCGTCGGGAGTTCCGCTATTAATAAGAAGAATGCCAAGTTCGTGCTGCTCAGCAATATTTGACTGGGTATTAGCAGACATCTGCTTGAGCCTCCGTGCAAAAACTATGCGCATAAGTTCAGCATTCATCCTGAACTCAAGCAAAGCCTTCAACTACCTTTGATTTATCGCAAGGTATATTACTGTTCGTCTATACCATACCTTGCTTCATAAGAAAACCGCCCACACCTAGGACTAAACAAGCACAAAATAAGGAGTAGGCGGCGATAATGCCAGAAGTTTAAGAAATTTAGGCGTTGTTTTCCATGCTAACCAAATTATCAGCACCGTACCTCTTACGAAGAACAGGCTTTTCAATCTTACCTGTTGGATTACGTGGAACATCAGCAAAAATAATTTTGCGAGGACGCTTATAACGAGGTAAAGACATGCAGAATTCGTTAATTTCTTCCTCTGTTGTATTTTCGAAACCTGGCTTCAAAGAAATAACTGCAGCACTAATTTCGCCCAGGCGAGCGTCTGGCAAGCCGATTACTGCAACATCCTTAATAGCAGGATGGGCAGACAGGAAATCCTCAATCTGAACAGGATAGATATTTTCGCCGCCCATGATAATGACATCCTTTTTGCGGTCGACGAGCCAATAGAAGCCATCATCATCGAGCTTTGCCATATCACCTGTTAAAAGCCAACCATCAACAAGAGTATCTGCTGTTGCCTCGGGGTTTTTATAGTAGCAAGTCATAAGGGCGGGGCCCTTTACACAGAGCTCACCAACTTCACCTTGCTCAACCTCTACCCTATGCTCATCAATAATCTTGGCTTCCCAACCCCAGCCAGGAACACCAATAGCACCTACATGCTCGATATTATCGACTCCAAGATGAACGCATCCTGGTCCAAGGGATTCAGACAAACCGTAGTTAGTATCGTACTGATGATGCGGGAAAATCTTGCGCCATTTAGCGATAAGGCTCTTAGGCACAGGCTGTGCACCAATATGCATCAAACGCCACTGATCAAGCTTGTAGTCATCGATTGAAAGCTCAGCTTTTTCAAGCGCAAGAAGAATGTCCTGCGCCCAAGGCACCAGCAGCCAAACAATAGTACAGCCCTCGCTGCTGATGGTTTCAAAGATAGATTTAGGCGTAACACCACGCAAAAGAACAGCCTTTGATCCGCTAAAGAGCGAACCCATCCAATGGAACTTTGCGCCCGTGTGATACAGAGGAGGAATACAAAGAAAGACATCATCACGAGTTTGACCATGATGGTGAACTTCAACCTGAGCTTGATGGCTAAGGCTCTCATGATTGTGCAAGATTGCCTTAGGAAAGCCCGTGGTACCAGAGCTGAAGTAAATTGCAGCATCATCTGAGTCTGACAAAGGAATCATAGGATCAGAGCTGTGGCAATTGCCTGCTAACTCGCGATAATTCTCAGCGAAAGAAGGACAGTCATCGCCAACATAAAAAAGCAAACGATGATGAGAAAGAGTAGGCGCAATAGCTTCAACTCGACCAATAAATTCAGGGCCAAAGAACAAAACATTAATGTCGGCAAGGTCAACACAGTATTCAATTTCATCTGAGCTATAACGATAGTTCAGAGGTACTGCTACGGCACCAGTTTTCAGAATGCCGAAATAAATAGGAAGCCACTCAAGGCAATTCATAAGAAGGATGCCAACTTTTTCACCCTTCTTAATACCTCGACCAAGAAGCAAATTTGCTACGCGATTCGATTTCTCGTCAAAGGCGCTCCAAGTGATTTCACGACGATAAGGCTGAGTTTCAGTTTCTTGTACAAGGTCATAATCGCGCCACGTTACATGACGGACTTCCTGAATCTCAGGATTAACTTCAACTAAAGCAACGTCATCGCCAAAGCTTTTGGCGTTATAACGTAGGAAATCGATGACTGGCATCGCTTCACGCTTCTTTCATTTCGGTTCCATTTCGTAACGCTAAATCTTACCTTACTTAGCTAGTTGTAAGCCAAATAAAAGGCGATATAACAAAGTATGAAAGCCTGCGGTAATAATGATTGAGAAACAAAGTTAAAACTAAGATGCTTCTTTAGTTTCCATAAGCTAAAGAAGCATAGTTTGTGTAGCTAAGAACTAAAGAATCTTTTTGCAATATTCAAGTAAACCAAAGCAAGCATCTAAAATATCTTCATAGGTAGTTTCAAAATCACCGGTATACCAAGGATCCGCAACTTCGGTATCTCTGCCGGCAAACTCAAGAAGCTTATAAATCTTTCCCGAGGCGGCGCTGCCAAAAACTCTTTGCATATTGCGAACATTCGCATCATCCATGCCTATAAATAAATCCCATTCGCATACTTCTTTAGCAAGGATGCGTCGTGCTCTTCTTTTTTCATAGGGAATACCATGCAAATCGAGGATGCTCTTTGTTCCATAGTGAATATCATTACCTATTTCCTCATTAGAGGTTGCGGCACTTTCTATCACAAAAGAATTTGTCAAACCCGCCCTATCAACAAGATCTTTCATGACAAATTCAGCCATAGGGCTACGACAAATATTGCCATGACACACAAACAGGATGCGTATAAGTTTCTGCATGCGACCTCTATCTATAAAACTCTTAAGTATTCAAAGTATTACCGTAAAAAATAAAAAGCCAGCCTTTAAATAGCTGACTTTTTAAATCATATAATTGCCGAGCGTAATTCCAGCCTTATAGCAAAATTCTTGCCAATAAAGCCTTAAGGAATTAGTTGCGGATGCGCTTATCAACCTTTACGGCAAGCCAGTCACAGAATGACTGGAAGCCTTGAACCAAAATAACGCAGATAACAACAGCAACGACCATGACGTCTGCCATCCAACGCTGGTAACCATAACGAATAGCGATATCGCCAACGCCACCAGCACCAATCGTGCCAGCCATTGCAACATAACCAAATAGATTGACCCAGGTGATAGCGAGACCGCGAATCAAAGAAGGTACTGATTCTTTAAGCATTACCTTAGTCACAATCTCGAAGGTAGTGGCACCAAATGCCTGCGCTGCCTCGATAAGAGAGCCATCCACTTCAGCAATGGACTGCTCAACAATACGAGCAACAAAAGGAGCAGCAGACAAGGTCAAAGGAACAATAGCACCAGGGACGCCAAGCGAGGTACCAACAACCAAGCGAGTAAACGGAATAATAGCAACCATCAAGATGACAAAAGGAATAGATCTGCCAATATTGATAATCCAACCAATAACCGTGTTAACGGTGCGCATTGGATGCAGTCCGTTAGGTACAGTAAGAGCAAAAGCAACACCTAAAGGCAAACCAATAACATAGGCAAAGAAGCATGACGCAAAGGTCATGATTAATGAGTCTGCGATTCCTTGCGCAAAAAGCGCTCCATAAGAATCTATAAACGAAGTAACAATATCCATTAAAGCCACCTATTACTTACCGGGCTGATGATGCGAGATGAGCTCACGCGTAATGGGGTGCTGAGGATTATCGAAAATCGCATCTGTAGCACCCTCTTCGACAATATGACCCTTATCTACAACCGCAATTCGATTGCAAATGTGCTGTGCAACCTCCATAGAGTGCGTAATGAGAATCATCGTTACGCCCAAGCGATCATTGATATCCTTGAGCAGGTCAAGGATTTGAACAGTAGTCTTAGAGTCAAGAGCACTTGTTGCTTCGTCGCAAAGGATGATTTCAGGATCAGTTGCAAGAGCACGAGCAATTGCAACACGTTGCTGCTGACCACCAGAAAGCTGACTTGGATAGCGGTTTTCCATGCCTTCTAAGCCAACGAGCTTAATAAGTTCAAGAGCCTTTTCGCGTGCCTGTTTTGCGTCAGCTTTACGAACCTCGAGTGGGAACAAGACATTCTTCAAAACGCTTGCCTGCTGGAACAAAGCAAAACTCTGGAAAATCATTCCAATCTTCGTGCGAAGATCGCGCAATTCCTTACCCTCGTAAGAAGTAACGTCTACACCATCAATAACAATAGTTCCTGAAGTAGGACGCTCAAGAAGATTAATATGACGAACCAAAGTTGACTTACCAGCACCAGAAGAACCAATAATGCCAAAAATATCGCCATCATCAATAGTTAAAGAAACATTATCAAGGGCCTGAAAAGAACCTTCTTTTGTTTCATAAATCTTAGAAATGTTTTTGATTTCTATCATGAACTTTGAGCTCACCTTCCTTTCGTTATCCGTCAAAGCAAAAGTTTTATCTTCAATAAGTTTTAGCTTTGCACCAATACGCGATTTGGCGCGCGAATTCTAAATATAACTAATTAAAAAGGATGCGTCACTCTTTTACCTGAGCAACGCATCCTTAATTCACAAGTTCGTCGAAGTATCTAATTTTAGAACACAGGAAGAACAGCGCCCTCGTAGTTCTGGTTGATGTAATCACGAACTTCGTCGGAGTTAAGAGCCTCAGCAAGAACCTTGGTCTTTTCGGAATCCTGGTTGCCGTCCTTTACGCAAAGGATGTTTGCGTAAGTCTGAGCAGCGGTACCATCGGAAGACTCGATTGCAAGAGCGTCCTTGGAAGGATTAAGGCCAGCTTCAATTGCGTAGTTGGAGTTGATAGCAGCCAGAGCGATGGAAGAGTCCTGATAGTTCTTAGCAACAGATGCAGCCTCGAGTTCCTTGAACTTCAGATTCTTAGGATTGCTGGTGATGTCCTTAGTAGTTGCAGTGATGCCAGCGTCCTTATCGAGCTCAATCAGACCTTCCTGCTCAAGAAGAAGAAGTGCACGAGCCTCATTAGTGGTGTCGTTAGGAACTGCTACAGTGTCGCCGTCCTTCAGTTCGTCAAGGCTCTTGATCTTGTCAGAGTAAAGACCAAAGGGCTCATAGTGAACAGACTCGACTGCTACAAGGTGAGTACCATTTTCCTCGTTGAAGGAATCAAGGTAAGGGGTGTGCTGGAAGTAGTTAGCATCAACATCGCCATTTTCGGTTGCGGTGTTGGGCTGAACATAGTCTTCAAACTCGGTAACTTCAAGAGTGTAACCCTGCTTCTCAAGAAGAGGCTTAACTACGTCGTTCAAAATTTCAGCGTGCGGAGTAGGAACTGCTGCGACCTTAATGGTTTTATCTTCAGAAGAAGAACCGGAGCAGCCAGTAAGAGCTGCCGCTGCAATTGCGATTGCAGCAACGCCTGCAACAGCTGCAAAGCCGAAGCGCTTAAGAGAACCTACGTTTGCCATGATTTTTCCTTTCGGTGGGTGTTCGCACATTCGTGCTTGGGGTTAAATGAGAGCCTTATATCCATCTCGCATTAAAACTGTTTTCGGCATTCAAAACAGCCAAAGAGGAACTGCGAGATGGCCCTACATTCGACAACTCAGAGCGAACGAACAACCATCGAAAGGCACCCATTGCTCAGGTGAGATATGTACCTTTGTGCTGTTCAAAACTAAAATCCATTCGTTCGTATTGTTAGGAGGGTTACCCGATTGCTCTCTTGCCTCTCGGGACGTTGAGCATATTGCCCAAGGCGGGAGATCTTTGCAATAAGTTTGGCTATCGGTTAAATTTTTACCCAGTTATTATCCCAGGTCACCTTGCAATTTTATATTGGGAAAGGCAGCGAGAATTCGACGAAAGACACTCCGAATGGAGTAGAATAGGCAGGCGCGAAAAACTAAAACATAGTTTGCAAGAGTTAAATTTCATGCCAATTGTTTTAAAAATCGCGTTTTAACTCGCACTTAAATCTGCTCGTAGTATTCGAGCTTAAGGTAAGTCGGCCATACCTTGGCTGCTTAAGAAAGGAACTCACATGATTGATGTTGAGGAATTGCGCAAATCTCCTATTGCTATCTTGGGTGGTGGCGCTGTAGGTAAAACCTGTGGCGCGGACTGTGCTCTTGCAGGTCAGGAAGTTCGCATTTGCGATGTTGACCCCTTCTTCGAGAAGACCTTGGGCAGCATCCTTCGCACCGGTATCACTCTTCAGGACAAGCATCCTGGTACCCAGACTAAGTATGGTTTCCGCCGCATGGGCAAGGGTGAATTTGCGATGGCTACCAATTCCATCGCAGATTGCGTTAAGGGCGCAAAACTCATCATTGTTGGCATTCCTAGTGTTGCTCACGAAGTCTTCTTTAAAGAACTTATTCCTAATCTGGAAGATGGACAGATCATCCACATCATCCCTGATAATTACGGTAGTCTGAAGCTTCGCAAGATGATGCGCGAGATGGGTTGCACCAAGAAGGTTATTATCGGCGGCTGGTCAAGCGCCCCCTATGGCACCCGCGTTGATACCGAAGGTGGCGTAATTAAGCCCACCTGCTCTTTGGTTTATCGCGCAATTACACTTCGCGGCGCAGCCTTGCCTGCTTGCGATACTGAAGATTTTGTCGAGTCCTCAAAGGCTCTTGGCTGCTTTGAAGCCATTACCACTGGCGATGGTGCAGTTTGCGGCGACACCGTTTTGGATATCGGCTTCTCTAACGTAAATCCTGTTATCCATGTTCCAGGCACCGTTCTTGGCGTTTCAACCATGGAAAACTTCAGCACGGTTCTTCATATGAATAAGCATGACTACAGCATTTACAGCCATTCCTTCTGTCCCTCAATTTCTGAAGTGCAGTATCAGTTCTACAACGAAGAAATTGCTCTGGCTAAGGCAATTGGTGTTGGTGTACAGCCCTTTAAGAAGGAAGTTTTCTATCAGCGCACAAGCGTTCTTGGCGAAGAATACATGGGCGAAGGCACCTATGTTCCCTTCGAAGAAGAATGGGAAGTCGGCTACGCAACTGGCCCCTTCAGCATTCAGAATCGCTATGTAACTGAAGATGTACCTGTTGGATGCCATGTTTATCACGAGCTTGGTAAGAAGTTTGGCGTTCCCACTCCAATCATTGATTCTATGATTGTTCTTGGTGGCGTCATGAATAAGACCAACTTCTTTGAAACTGGTCTGAAGCTCGAAGACTTAGGTATTGCACATATGGACAAGGAAGCACTCAACGACTACCTGCGCACCGGCAACTACACCGAGTAATCCCCAGAAGTAAACACTGATAGAAAACAAGTGCTAAGT
>CAVCRX010000003.1:0-4346 GCA_963604935.1 Bacteroidaceae bacterium | reverse complement strand
GTCATACACAGAGACCGTAGCGCGCCACCTTAAGCCAATATTTCTGCGCAAAATGCCGAAATCATACACGCAGCCCATTCCGCGCCACACAAATCCATACACAGAAGCCATTCCGCGCCAGAGACTTGAGCGCATCATACACACAGGCCCTAACGCGCCATCATATAAACGCTTTTGGTATGCGCGGAGGTCTTAACGCGCAAGAGGTTTGATTGCGGAAAAGAAACATCTTGTAGCTTTATGCGGCAAACCGTGTCACGAAGAAGGCTTTGTGCAAAGTTTTAAGAAACAATCCGCAATACTAAGCTCAGAGTGTCACAATACAGAGTGCTTTGTGTACAACGACTTGTGTACAACAATAAGCACGATGATAGTTACAGTCGCAAGACTTTTGCTTGTGTGCCGATTGTCGGCACACAACTTCGTTTGAAATAAGGAGCTTTTTATGGCTATAAGTAAGAGGATGTTGGCCAAGCCGGCTTTTATGGTGTTCATGGCTTTTATGGTGCTGCTTCTTTCGTGCTTGCTTTTAGCCTTATCGGGGGGGGGCGGCAGCGGCCTACGCTGAAGCTGCAGCTGATACTACAACTGATGCTACCGTCATCACCCAAGAAGACATGCCTGAAAGTGGTTGTAAAGAGCTCGGGGATGGTACCTATGAATTGGGTAGCGACATTGAGGGTGGTTTTACAATCAACGGCAGCGTAAGTCTGGATCTCAAAGGCTACACGGTCTCTAATTCCGCCAACCAGGGCGTTTTTTCTTTAATCAATTCATCTAAAAAACTCTTCCTTTCTAATGGCACAGTAATTCAGAACAACACTGCAAACGCGGCATTTCGTGTTGACAATAATTCCTCTGTAGAACTGACCGACGTCGCTGCTACCTCAAATGATCACTTTTGCATTGATATCGAAAGTGGCTCTGCGCGTATCTACAGCGGCACCTATACCGTAAAAAATTCAACGGAAGCACATTCTCTTATTCGCGTTAATAGCAATAATTCCCTCATTATTTATGGAGGCATTTTTACTACTGAGGGAACCACCCCAGGCAACTTGATTGACCTTTCTCGATTTGCTCGTACCAGTATAGGTGGCGGCACGTTCTCGATTTTCCCTACTAATGTTTCGCTTGGAGACACTTATGCAATGCTTAAAACCGATGAGGGATTTAAGGTTATTGAATCGTCGAAACTTAAAGAACAGGGCGCTCTTTGGAAGGTAAGCAGCATTCCTAATGCAAATACAGATGTGTACTTTTTAACGACGGCCGATAAAGATGAGTTTTTAAACGAGCACGCAGGCAGTAAAGCTGAGCCTTATAACGGTTATACCGTAAGCGTTTCAACTAATATTGAGGGCAAGTCCGTCAAGTTTGAAGTTGCGCGTGGGGAAAATATTTCCGAAGAAGAGCTTAAATCCAAACTGGGCTTAGACAAAGATAAGCGTTATTCCTTAGAGGGCGTTGTTGATTCAGACGGAAACACCTACGACTTCAATACGCCCGTTAATTCCGACCTTGCTTTGACTGCGAAGCTAAAGCATGTTGTTGCCTATATTGGGGATACGGGTTACGAAACCTTGCAAGCTGCGATAGGCGCGGTAAATAACAACGAAACCATCGAGCTTTGCGACGATGTAACCGAAGATGTCTACGTTAATAATGGCAAGACTTTCACGATAGATTTGGCCGGAAAGACCCTGACTGCCAAGAGCGATAACAGCTCCGCGCTGGAAATTACGAAATCGTCAAAAGTTACCGTGAAGAACGGCACTATTAGCGCCAGCTCAAATGCCATTTATGTAAAAGGCGATATGTATTCCGTTTCTTCAAATGTCTTAAATTTGGACGGGGTTACTGCTGCAAGTTCTTCGGACGCTACTGTTCGTGCAGAGTATGCAACGGTCGCGGTTGATGGCGGTTCGTATGCTTCAAAGTCGAGTAGCAGTGATATCGCAAACAGCACGGCTTTCTATATTTATGGCTCTACTGCAACTATTAATGGTGGAACTTTTACCGGATCCGATGAGGATAAGAATGCGGTTGCTCTTTATTATCACGGAACGCTTACGGTAAATGGCGGCACCTTTATTAATCAGATTAATGTTGATTCCGGCGCGCTTACGGTAAACGCCGGCACTTTTGGAACTTACGCAAACCTTGCTGCTGTTGCTGATGGCAAGGCTATGCTCAAGCATAAAAGCAAGGGTTACGAGGTGCTGGATACCGCCGCCGCCATGGCTGCTGCACGTTGTGTTGTTGTTGATTTCTCGGACAAGAATATTTATTTTGAGGACGCCGACGAAGCCGCAGCTTATGCCAAGGAAATCTCGGGCGAAACTACCACGGTTTGTCATGTAAGTTTTGATTCTGATGGCGGTACCGAAGTTGAAACTCAAGATATTCTTGCAGGTGGGGTAGCGACAGAGCCAAGCCCCGCACCCACTAAAGAAGGCTACACCTTTGCCGGCTGGACGCTTGATGGCCAGCCTTATACCTTTGGTACCAAGCTTACTTCTGATATCGAACTTAAGGCTCAGTGGAATATCAACACCTACACGGTTACCTTCTTGAATGATGATGGGTCAACCTTCAGTGAGCAGAAAGTTGAATATAACAAGACCGCGAGCGCTCCTGAAAATAAGCCAGCCAAAGAAGGCTATGCTTTTGTAGCTTGGCAGCTCGATGGTCAGGATTACGATTTCAAAACTCCCGTGACAGGCAATATTGCACTTGCTCCTAGCTGGAATCAGATCTTTACGGTTTCCTTCGTTGACGAAGATGGCTCTGTATTGGCTGAATCTCAGCAGGTCGAAAACGGCAAGTACGCAACTGCTGCTGAGCCGACTTTCACCAAAGAGGGATATGACTTTGCCACCTGGACTCTTAATGGTGAAAAATTTGACTTCAAAAAGACTCCGATAGCAAGCGACACCACCCTTGTGGCCAGCTGGACCATCAAAACCTATACGGTTACGTTCGACACCGATGGCGGTAGTAAAGTTGAATCGCAAAAGGTTAATCACGGCGAGTATGCAAGCACGCCTGAATCTGCGCCTACTAAGACCGGCTATGAGTTTGCCGGCTGGCAGCTTGATGGTGTGAGCTTTGACTTCGAAAAGACTCCCATAACGGGTGATATCACTCTTAAGGCTACGTGGACAGAGAAGGAATACACCGTAAATTTCGACACTGACGGCGGTAGTCCTGCACCTAAGGAGCAAAAGGTCAAGTACGGAAAGCTTGCAAGTGAACCTGAAGTTCCCACCAAGAATGGCCAAGGATTTGCTGGCTGGTTTGTGGTTGGTGAAGATGGCAGCATCTCCGACGACGATGAAGACCATTTCTACTTTGAAGATGAAGAAATAACAGAAGACATTACACTCAAAGCAAAGTGGTCTACTCCTGTAGCGGAATCTAATGGAAAGCAGTTTGCTTCCTTGTATTATGCAGCTGAATGGGCCCCATCGGGCAGTACGATTAAACTGATTGCTGATGATAAAAATGCTGATGCCGGCGCTTATATTGAAGATAAAGACTTAACTATAGACCTTAATAACTATTCTCTGGCAGGAGAAGAAACTACTAGCATTATTGTTTTTGGAGAATCAAATATTGTTGTAAAAAATGGTGACATTAATTGTCCTACTGGATATAGCGTGGGTGCCCAAGGAGCTACTAGCGAAAGTGATGATGCTACAGCAAGGGTGACGCTACAAAATGTGAATATCAGTAAAACCGGAAACAATGATTCTCTTCCCACTATTCTGTCTTCCTATAGTTCAGAGATCACTATTAATAGTGGAAATTATTCATCTGGCAGTTCGTGTGCGGTTGCTTGTTTGGGTGGAAAAGTAATAGTTAATAGTGGCACATTCTCTAGTGAGGCTGATTCTAATAAATACGCTGCTTTAGTCTATAAAGGCGTACTTGAGATAAACGGTGGTACCTTTAACGATAGCGTTTATGTTCCCGGAGAGAATGGTGGCAGTAATCAGGCAACTGCTCTCGCTGCTGAAGTTGAAAGCTCTGAAGCTAGTGTCGCTGAGCTTGCTTCTAGCGATTCTTCTTCGGGGGATGATACTGATTCTGACGATGAAAGCACAAAACTTGTAATCAATGGCGGCAAGTTTGGTGCGGCTGATAACTACAAGTATCTTGCATCTGGCAAGGCCTTCTTGAAGGCTGCGACCTCAGGCGACACCAAGGGTTACTACGAAGTAGTTAATACTGGCAACGCCAAAAAGGAAGCGGTAGCCAAGGTAAGCCTGGACGGCTCTGATATTTATTTCGAAAATGCAGATGAGGCTGCCACCTTTGCAGGCGAGCATGAAGGTGCAACA
>CAVCRX010000002.1:1591-17300 GCA_963604935.1 Bacteroidaceae bacterium | reverse complement strand
ACTGACTACTGTGCCGACGTTAGTAAATTAAAAATCTCAGGAGAAAATAAAGTTACTCTTAAATTCACTACTGACAGCGACAAACAACCAAAGATATTTATCAAAAGCTTTGAATTTATGGAATTCAGCGTTCCTGTCCTTAATTTTGACATCGACGAAACCCAAGGTTCAGTTGATGCAATGAATAACTCCGCTAACCACAGCACGAAATGCTATGGAAGCTTTGAAATTACAGTTCCTGATAACTACCAAGGGAGCTATGGCAAATCCCTAGAAGGTGGAGAGTACGACCTAGCCTATATTCGCGGACGCGGCAATTCAACCTGGAGTGAGGATATCCCCCACAAGCCTTACAAGCTTAAACTTGAAGATAAAGCCGACCTTCTTGGTATGGGCAAAAACAAACACTGGACGCTCATTGCTAATTACTTTGACAACAGCCAGCTGCGCAACCAAATCAGCTACTGGCTAAGTGAGCAACTCGGCTTCGAATACACGGTAAAGCTTGAACCTGTAGAAGTAATAATGAATGGCGAATATTACGGTAGCTACTATCTGTGTGAGCAAGTACGAGTCGACAAAAACCGCGTAAACATTGATGACCTTGAAAAAGACCCTGATGCTACAGACCCCGCCACTATTAATGGCGGCTACCTATTAAGCCTTGGTGGAATCGGCGATAAAGACGACAATATCCAAGACTTCACTACTTTTCACGACGTTTCCGTTAACTGGCGAATCGAAAGCCCAGACTTCAATGGAAACATCAATGAAGCACAGTATGACTACATCTCAAATTATATTTACAAGTTGGACGAGGCTCTTTATAGCGATGACTTCAAAACTACCGAGGGTGATCGCTACGACGAATACCTAGATTTAGATTCAGCAGTAAATTATCTCTGGATGCAGGAATTTAGCAAAAACCGAGATGCCTATTCCAACGGCAGCGATTATCTCTACAAAAAGCGCAACGGCAAACTTTACTTTGGACCAGTTTGGGATTTTGATTACGTTGCCTGGGGCTCCACTGAATACATCAACTATGGCACTGACGAATGGCTCGACAAAACATCGGGTTGGGAGCATAAGAATTCCATGTGGGTCCCTCAGCTACTCAAAGATGAAACCTTTGCCTCTAAATTTATTGAGCGTTGGCAGACTGTAAAAGAAAAAATCAACAAACTAGTAGCCAAAAATGGCCAGCTAGACCAATACGCAAAACGAATCGAAAAATCCGTTAACTACAACATAGAAAAATATGGCGTAACTAATCTTCTTGAAGATGAGCGTATAGATGGTGAGCCTGAAGATTTTGTTCCAGAAACATTTTCAGAAGAAGTCGAGCGCCTGCGTAGCTGGATAGAAAAACGCGCAAGCTGGGTTGATAGCAACATCGATCAACTCTCCCCTGTTACTTGCAAAATTACCTACAAGGACGGAAGTAAAACCCTAAGCGAAGAAAAAGCCTATGTAGGTGACACCTTGAGTCTTTCCAAGGAAAACCCGACAAAGCAGGGCTATACCTTCCTTGGTTGGCAGACAAGTTACCACGTAAGCTATGAGGAGTACCTCAAAGCAAAACGCATGAGCGAAGAGGAACTTATAGAAGAGATTGGCGAAGAAGAAGTCGCCGATATCAAAGAAAACGGCTACAGTTTTAATTCTGTCGTCAATCAAGGCGATGAAATCTTTGTTGTAGACAATATAGTTTTTACTGCAATCTATAAAAGCAACAGCAATAACAGCAGCACAACCAAACCGGTTAAAATCGGAATCGGAAGCATTGTTACTAAAAACGGCGTGAAGTATCAAATCACCGGCAATAATTCAACGAGTGGACGCACGGTGAAAGTAATTGGAGTCAAAAGTAAGAAAATTAAAAAACTCACTATTCCGAAGAAGATAAAAATAAAATCCAAAAATTACACCGTTACCGAAATTGGCACCAAAGCATTTACTGGTTGCAAAAAGCTAAAGCGCATATATATCAAAGGAAAGCGCATCTATGTGCGTAATTCAACCTTTAAAGCAACAGCAAAAAAGTGCATCGTAAAAGTTCCTCGTAAAAACATTAAGCACTACAAAAGCGCAATCAAATGCCGCAAGGTACGAAAACTCTAAGCAATAACCTGAGCCCGGCTTAGGGGTTGGTTGTCTACATGGGAAAAGAACATACACATATCGCCGAAAAAGATCGGGTCCATACAAGCTACGGCAGTTTTTCGCTACCTCAAGATTCAATAGACCTCAAAGCTTGGGAATCAAAGCTTCCAAGCTGGGAAGGACCCGCCATTCTCTTAATGGATTTGGATGCCTTCTTTGCCTCCGTCGAGCAGCTCGATCATCCTGAATGGAAAGGCAAACCTGTTATTGTTGGCGGCAACCCAAAGCGTCGGGGTATCGTTTCAACCTGCTCATATGAAGCACGAAAATTTGGCGTACACTCTGCCATGCCTTCGAGTCAGGCTGCACGACTGTGCCCTGATGCCATATGGACCGAAGGACATTTTTCTCGCTATCGAGAACTATCCAATGCAGTAATGGAAATTCTTTACAACGAATCTCCTAAGCTCATGCAGGTAAGCATCGATGAAGCCTTTCTGGACATCTCCCCCACTCGCGTCAATCGTTCCCACCCTGTCTACATTGCTAAACGAATTCAAGAACAGGTAGACGAACTTGGAATTACTTGCTCGATTGGTTTGGGCTCTTCCAAATCAGTGGCAAAGGTTGCTTCAAATATGGAAAAGCCCCATGGAGTTACCGTTGTTTGGCCCGGAACCGAAGCACTCTTTCTGAAACCTTTGCCTGTAGCAGAAATGAGCGGGATTGGACCTGTTGCTCAAAGCCGCTTAAAAGACTTTGGTATACGTAAGCTCGGCGAACTTGCAAATGCAGACAACGATGTCTTGCATGCGGTTTTTGGGAAAAACGCTGAACTTATGCAAAATCGTGCACGAGGAATCGATAGTGAAGTAAAAGCCCAATCTGATCCAGCAAAGTCTATTAGTAACGAAATTAGTGTTTCAGAAAGTGTAACTAGTAGACGAGATGTAGAAGCGCTCATGGCAACAATGGCACATAAAGTAGGACGAAGGCTCAGGCGAAAAGAGCTAAAGGGCTCAACCTTGCATTTAAAGGTACGCTACGAAAATCTTAAAATTCGCAGTTGCCAACGACAAATTCCTGAACTAGGGACCAATGAGCTTACCTGGCTGCCAATCCTTAATAGCATGCTTGACGAATTGTGGCATGAAGGAGTATCTCTTCGCTTAGTCGGCGTTGGAGTTTCAGGCTTTGATACCTCTGCCCCTGTTCAGAACTCACTATTTGATTTAGCCGCAGATCAAACAAAGAAAGAAATCGAAGCATCCCAAATCAACCGAAACCTTAAAGCTAATGCTAAGAAGGCAAAGAACCTCTTAGAAATCAATGATGCTATCGCAGAAAAATTTGGAGAAGATGCTGTGCGATTTGGTCATGAAATCAGAAGCCTTAATAACACAACAGGCTCAAGCGCAAAAAATCCTGCAGATTACAAAAACTGATATCTCGGATTTAATTCTTTCCTGGAACAGAATTGCCGCTTATCTTGAACAAAACACAAGCCAAGACTAAACCGCAGAAGGCAAACACAGTAGCAAGTGCAAAGACGGATAGCAAACCAAAAGAATCTCCAACAAAGCCCATAACGGGACTAAACATTCCGCCAACGCCAACAGCAACTCCATAGGTTAAGCCTGAAGCCATACCCAAATGCCTTGGAACAAAGCCTTGAGCAAGAGCAACGGTTGAAGGATAAGGCCCATTAACCGCCGGAGCTGCAAGAACCAGCAAAATCAAAGCAAACCACAAAGAATGACAGAATTGAAAACCTATCAGAATTACCACCAAAGCGAACATACCCATAATAAGAAGACGTTGAGCACCGGTTTTTGCTGAGATACGCCCGCTAAAAAACGTTGCTACTGCGCCAAATAGCGCATAAAGAGTAATCGCCATTGAACCAAAGGCCTCAGTTTGTCCAAGGTTTGCAACCAAAAACAAAGGAACAAAGGTAAGAAGGGTATTAAACAATACCGATCGAAAACTCAATGCTCCTAACGCAATACTAAAAGCACCCCAGCGCTCTTTACTTTGCACCTTAAGGCTTGCCGCATCCACCAAGCCAAATGACTTAAAGATCTTCGTATGGACAAGTAAAAGCAAAGCGCAAAGCACTGAATGAACAACAAAAATCGCAGTACCAGCCATACCGAAGAAAGAGACAAAGACCGCTATCATCATTGGCCCAACCATAAAACCAAGATTACCACCAACAGCAAAAATACTCATACCATTGCCTTTTTTGCTGCCAGCACACAAGTTAGCCAAACGTCCACCTTCAGGGTGAAACATTGCAATTCCAACACCACTCACCATTGCACTTGCAACAATCAATGGATAGCTATCTAATAAGCCCACTCCTGCCATGCCAAAGCCAGCAAGAAGAATACCTAGGCTCATTATCCAAGGGCAGGAGACCCTATCGCCAAGGCGGCCAAAAAGAGGCTGCACAACAGCCGATATTACGTTTGAGGCAAATACCATTATCGCTACAGCCGTATAAGAAAAATTCTGATTGAGCACCAGAAAAGGCATCACAGCCAAAAGCGCACCCTGATTAATATCAGTGGATAGGTGCCCCAGCATTAGTAGATAGTTATATTTAGTATGTTCGGTTGAGTTCATGGTTAAAGTGGAAACCTGCAATCATCACTTGTTTAGTTGAATTTAAAAATCTTCTGTGCAAGCTTATAGCCGCCCAAACCAAGAGCGCGGCCTAAAGGTGTTGGAATGTTAACTCCACCAGCCAATAAGGAACGCTTAATTCGTTTGCAAAGCTTTTGATCTTTCTTCCAAAGGTAGGCCCAAATGTCAGCACGCTTTGCTTCTGTTTCGGGGTTTTGCTTCATGCGTAAGAAGACCGAACAAATCGTCATCATCATAGTGAGATATTTGCGCATGTATTTACGAAGCTTTACGTTTTCGACTGTATTTAAATCAACAGCATCAATCATGAACTTAGTTATACGAAGCTGCTGGTCAATACGGGAAAGCATGACGCTTTCGTTGACCGATTGATCCTCTCGGCCAATAAAGTAACGATAGGTATCAACATCAAAGTAAATACATGAGCGAACAGCAGGAAGCGGAACATACACAAAAATATTGTCTACATAGAAGCAATGCTCGGGCAGCTTAAGGCCGGTAGACCTCAACATTTCTGTACGATAAATAACAGAGTGCATCAACAAATACTGAGAACTATTAAAATGACCAATTTCGTCCCAGGTGAATTCACGACCAACAGGGAAAACATTGGTATAACGAATAGTAGTACTGGTGCCTTCGTAAACCTTTTCGTATACGTAATTCGAAATCACTAGATCGGTAGGATAAGCCTTTTCGGTCTGACTGCGTAAATAAGCCATAACGGTACGCATTGATTCTTCATCCAACCAGTCATCAGAATCAACAACCTTAAAATAAAGGCCCTGAGCATTCTCAAGACCAGTATTGACTGCCCCGCCATGACCCTTGTTTTCTTGATGAATAGCGCGAACAACACCAGGATGCTCTGCCTCAAGACGCTGAGCCACTTCAAGGGTGTTGTCTTTAGTTGAACCATCATCAACAAGTAAAATTTCAATATCTTCCCCACAAGGAAGAAGAGAGTCTACACACTTTTCCATATATTCAGCCGAGTTATAACAAGGTACTGCAAATGAAATGACCTTCATGGTCTGTAATCCTTTCTATGCCTAAGGCAAATCCGGGTTATCCATACTATTCCATCTGCCTAAGGCTTAAATCACTTCGAATCATTCTAACGAAAAGAAGGCCCAAGCAAAGCTATGATTAAGAAAGCCCAAAAATCGGGCCTTAATCCAAGACACAAAGGAGGAAGCCCATGAGCCACTTCATGGACGAATTTATTGCCCGCGCAAAGGCAGATAAGAAAACTATCGTCCTTCCCGAAGGCCATGATGAACGCATCCTTGCAGCCGCAGAAAAGGTACTTGATCAAGGAATCGCTAATCTTGTTATCCTCGGTAAGCCCGAAGACATCTTGGCTTCCGGCTACAAGCTTGACCAAGCTACTATCATCGATCACGAAAATGACCCAAAAAATGACGAATATGCCGAGCTGCTTTACGAACTTCGCAAAGCAAAGGGTATGACACCAGAAGAAGCAAATACGCTTGTCCGTGAACGCATCTATCACGCCATCATGATGGTCAAGACAGGTGTAGTTGATGGCATGGTTGGCGGTGCAAACTACTCAACCCAGAAGATTCTCTCTCCTGCACTGCGCGTTATTAAGACGGCACCAAGCGCTCCTATGGTTTCTTCCTACTTCATCATGGATGTACCCGATTGTGAGCTCGGAGACGATGGTTTGTTCTTATTTGCTGATTGTGCACTTGAGATTCAGCCAAGCCCAGAAAAATTAGCTCATATAGCCAATATGACCGGCAATTCATATACACGCGTATTTAAGAAGGAACCTCGCATCGCTCTGCTTTCTCATAGCTCTTATGGTTCTGCCAAGAACGATGATGCAAGCAAAGTAGTTGAAGCAATGAACTATATTCGCGAAAACTACCCTGATCTCAATGCGGACGGCGAACTTCAGCTCGACGCTGCAATCGTCCCCGAAATTGGTGCGCAAAAGGCGCCCGAATCAGAAATTGCAGGCAAGGCTAACGTTTTGATCTTCCCTGACTTAGACGCCGCAAACATTGGTTACAAGCTCGTCCAGCGTCTTGCGAAGGCAAAGGCATACGGCCCCGTACTTCAAGGCTTAGCAGCACCTGTTAACGACCTTTCTCGTGGCTGCACCTCAGAAGATATTGTTGGTGTTGTGGCTATCACCTGTGTTCAAGCACAAACCATGCGAGGCTAAAGATGTTTACAAGCACCATTATCGTAGAGTTAATTGTTGGAACCATCTGTTTAGCAGCAGGCATCATGCTTCTTATGAATGGACGAAAGTCCAAACTTGTTGAAGCAACAATTGAAGATAAGGGAGAGCGCCCAGGCGCCTACATCATTCGCTTTGAACGCGACGGGAAAACATTCCGTGGTAATTACAAAAGTCGCAAGCAACTTGAAATCGGAAGCATTGTTACCATCAACACCAATGCAACACAGATTATCCCCAACAATTGGAAAATCGGTTGCGGACTTTGCTTTGCTCTCGCAATCTTTGATTATCTTTTTGCCCTTATGGGTATCCTTGGCTAGCTAAAACTTATTAGATAAATAAGAAGCTAACTAGTAACGTTAAAAAGAAAGACCCTCGTGAGTACTGCGCTTACGAGGGTCTTTATTATGCAAATACTATCGAGCCGACCAAGGCTGATCCAAGCGTGCTTTAGCCTAGATAAAATCGGGATTAATCATAGTTAGCTAAACACCAACACTTGTTTTACCAGCAAGAACGCTCTGATAATCTTCGTAGTTTTTCTTTAGCAATTCTGGGATATCTAGTTCATAAGGGCACTTTGTCGTGCAGAGTCGACACTCTGTGCATTCTTCGATTTTCGCCATTTCATTTTGCCAATATTCGTTGAGCCAAGACTCTGAACGAGCACGACGAATCATTAAAGACATGCGAGCGCACTGATTGATTTCAATTCCTTGTGGGCAAGGCTTGCAATAGCCGCAACCACGACAAAAATCGCCCATAAGTTCATCTTGTTCAGACTTAATAAAGGAAGCGATTTCCTCTGTCATACAAGGCGTGGAATTCATAAACGAAAGCCACTCTTCAAGCTCCTGCGGACGTTGAATTCCCCAGATTGGCAAAACGTTATCGTACTGACTCATGAAAGCCATAATTGCCT
Source organism: Bacteroidaceae bacterium (assembly GCA_963604935.1). Classification (GTDB taxonomy): domain Bacteria; phylum Actinomycetota; class Coriobacteriia; order Coriobacteriales; family Eggerthellaceae; genus Anaerotardibacter. The sequence goes on along the minus strand of CAVCRX010000002.1, from coordinate 9,405 downwards.
CAGAGTTAGATAGCAAACCGCCTGCTAAACCTTTCATAGCAATAAAACCTACATTACGCTGAGCGCAAAGCTCAACCAAGTCAATTTCGCGCTTACTTGCCAAATAGCTAAATGGATATTGCAGGGTTTCATATAAACCGGATTCCACAATTTCAAAAGCAACTTCAAGCTTGTGGGCGGTTGCGCCAATATGACGAATCTTGCCCTGCTTCTTTGCTTCGAGCATGCATTCATACATCCCGGCACCATCACCTGGGCGCCAGCATTCGTTCATGCAGTGAAACTGGTAAATATCAATATAGTCTGTTTTGAGATTTGTAAGGCTTGTCTCAAGATCCGCCCAAAATGCCTCGGGAGTTTGAGCCTGAGTCTTGGTGGCAATATGGATTTTGTCACGAAGATGAGCCAGTGCCTGACCCATCTTTTCCTCAGAATCCGTATAAGCACGTGCAGTATCGAAAAAAGTCATACCTCCCTCAAAAGCACGCAGCAATAACTTACTTGACTCATCAAAAGAGATACGTTGAATTGGTAGAGCACCAAAAGCGTTTTGTGGGCTTTGGATACCTGTAGAACCTAAGGTAATCGTATTCATCAATACTCCCCTTCTTAATAACTCGCTTTAAAAATGCTAGCAAATTAAAACGAGAAATTAAAAGAAAGTCAGCAAGATTAAACCCTTTAAGAGCCAAATAAAACGAACAACTAAGAGATTCGAATAATCTGGCTTGCCTTATGGACGATTTCATAAGTATCCGAAGCAATCATCTGCTCTTCATCCGTTGGAATAACGATGATGGGAACACTTGATCGCTCATGAGAAATAACACGCTCAAAACCACGTTGCTTGTTTTTGGATTGATCAAGGATAATACCCATAGGCTGCATACCAGCAAAAATCATACGACGCATTTTTTGATCGTTTTCACCAACACCAGCGGAAAGAACAATGGCATCTACACCAGCCATAAGCATAATGAATTGACCAATCATTTTCTTTACACGATCGGCATACATTTCGTAAGCAAGAATTGCGCGTTCGTTTCCAACATCAGAAGCCTCACGAACAGCACGTAAATCGTTTGAAACACCCGAAATGCCAAGAAGACCCGACTGCTTGTTCATAAGCGAACTCATTGCTTCAGGCGTAAAGCCTTCATGTTCCATGATGAAAGGAACAATAGCAGGGTCGATAGAGCCACATCGAGTACCCATCATAAGACCATCAAGAGGCGTAAAACCCATGGTTGTATCGATAGGAACACCGTGGTCGATAGCGGTAATAGAAGCACCATTTCCTAAATGACAAGTAATAATGCGCAGGTCACGCATATCTTCATCCAATAGAGCCGCAGTGCGCTGCGCCAGATAACGATGACTGGTGCCATGGAAGCCATATTTACGGATGCCATACTTTTCGTAGTACTCATAAGGCAAAGGGTACATATATGCCTTAGGGGGCATTGCCTGGAAGAATGCAGTATCAAAAACAGCAACCATGGGAGTTTCGGGCATAAGTTTTTGGCACGCGCGAATACCATCAACAGCGGGACCATTATGTAAGGGTGCTAACTCTTTGAGCTTTTCGATTTTTGAGACAACATCTTCATCGATAAGAACGGAGCGGTCGAAATACTCGCCACCATGAACAACTCTGTGGCCAACCGCGGCAATTTCTTCGTAGCTAGTAACCGCATGCTCGCCTTCGGTAAGCGTACGCAAAACCAAATCCATTGCCGCCGTATGATCAGGTAGAGGCTGGTGATGAACAATCTCATTATCATCAACGCCGTGCTTATGAGAGGAGTCGCTGGATCCGACCTGCTCACACAAACCTTTGGCAAGAACCTTATTGGTTACAACATCAACAAGCTGATACTTAAGCGACGAAGAGCCAGCATTGATAACAAGGATGTTCAAGTTTTACCTCCCCCGAAAATTAATTCCAATCTATGGTACGAGCGAACGAGGAACCAAGATGCCCTCAGTTCGAATTCGGTACATTGAGCTTCGGGGAGCGGGAAGACTCAATAAAATCCATGCCATTCCCCGGCGGCGAGCGGGAATTTTAGATTTTTAGGCTTTTGACAGGCTTGTATCTACTACAGAATCTGCGGGAGATTCTTCGAGTTGACCCATTAAAGTATCCACTCGCTGCTGAGCATTGGTTAAGCCAGAGCGCAAGAAACGCAACAGATAGATTGCACGTTCGTACTTAACAAGAGCATCTTCTAACTCTAGTTGATTACCCTCGAGCTGATTAACAATCTCGTTAAGTTCAAGCATTGCACTGCGAAAGCGAAGTTCTTCACCCGACTGCTTGGCTTCAACTTCATTTGTCTGTAGGGAATCCATAAGTTAATCCTTCCAGGAAATCATTTCCGAAAAATCCGAGCTATTGCTTTCATTGATGGTGGCATGAAGGACGCCATCACGAACTTGTATATCTACTTCTTCACCCGCAGAAACCTCAGTAATACTAGAAACTATCGAGCCTTCTTTATTCTTAACAACAGACCAACCGCGCTCTAAGGTGCGTAAAGGCGAAAGATCGTTAATACGAGATGCAACCAAGGCTGCTTGCTGGGAAAACGGATCAACTAAAGTTTGTCCAAGATGCAAAACCGTTGTTGTTTTCAAATTTAAGTCAGCAGTATCTTTAGCAAATCGCACACTCATAGCTGTATTTAATGATTTTTGCAGAGCATCTACTTCACCATGCATTACCAGCATTTTATGAGGTAAAACCTGACTCAAACGAGAAGCAAGTTGGTTAAGTTCTTGAGCATTTTGTCGCTGAGCGTTGGGTAGAGCCCGCGCCAAGCGTAGCTGATAATCGTCAAGCTTATTAAGGTCATCACGGACAAGATTTTTTAATCCGCGCTCAAGTGAAGAATGCAAAACGTCAACCATTTGAAGATCGGTTGCATAAAGCGACATGAAATCTTTCAAGGCAGGTCGTGAAGCACGCGCATTAACGTAATCCCTACATGCACGGAGCCTGTTATTTAACGAAAGCTGCATTTGCTGAGCAATCGCCCCAAGATTAGAAAGAAGGTCAACTTGATGCGGCATGATCGATTCCGCAACTGCGGTAGGCGTAGCACAGCGTAGATCGCCAACCATGTCGGCGATAAAAGTATCTCTTTCGTGACCAATACCCGTAATTACCGGTACCGGGCAAGAGGCGATAGTGCGGGCAAGCAATTCGTCGTTGAAAGGCATGAGGTCCTCAAACGAACCACCACCACGCACCAACATAATTTCTTCTGCGCCTGCGTCTACCAGGGTTTTTATACCTTTGATAATAGATTCTGGGGCGCCTTTACCCTCAACGCGAACACCAGCAAATAAAACGCGAACAAAGGGACATCTACGGCGCATCGTACGTAGAACATCATGGACAGCAGCACCATTTGGACTGGTAACCAAACCAACAATTTCGGGGTACTGAACAAGAGAGCGCTTTCGTTCGGCAGTAGTTAGACCCTCTTTTTCCAGTTGAGCAGCAAGCTTGGCAACCCTCGCACGAAGCTCACCCTCCCCTTCAAGAGCTAAGGCATCAACAGTGAAATTCATGCGACCTTTTGGCGTATAAATATCAAATTTGCCATCTACAACAACGCGCTGGCCTAAAGCTAGCGGAACGCCTGCATTATCAAAGCGATTCTTCCACATCATGCAAGAAAGGCTAGATTTTTCGTCCTTAATAGTGAAATAGACAGCCCTATATCCAGGCTTATTAGAAAGCTCCGAAACCTCACCAACAATACGAAAGCGCTGCTCAGAAATAAGCGTCCGAGCTACATTAAGAGCAGCTTGGACGCTTAGAGCTTTGGGGTGTGGATTAGTGACCATAAAACTTATGAGTTTTTATTCATTGCGCAAGGTACCCAAAAGGTACAGAAGCTGGGTAATACTTACCAGCGCAGCTGCAACATAAGTTAAAGCACAAGCAGTTAAAACACTTTTAGCTCCTGCGATTTCACCACCAGGAATACCGACTGTCTGCATGTATTTCAAGCCACGACGTGATGCGTCAAACTCAACAGGTAGAGTAACCACATGAAATATTACGGCTACAGCATAAAAGGCAATCGCAATATAAACCAAACCAAGCATGTTCAGAAGAATGCCTGCTAAGAGTAAGAAAATCCAAGTGTTTTGAGTAAAGTTAACAGCGGGCACAAGTGATGCACGAATTTTCATAGGTGTATAGTCCTGTGCATGCTGGCAAGCATGACCAACCTCATGGCATGCCGTAGCTACCGCAGTAATAGAAGTGCCGTTATAAGATTCGGGACCAAGTTTGATCGTCATATCCGTTGGGTTAAAAAAGTCTTCGCCCTCAGCACCAGGCAAAACCTTAACACCCTGAACACCGTAGTAATACAGCATACCTGTTGCAACCTGATAACCAGTCAGCTTGGTCGTGCTTGGAACGCGCTGGAATTTTTTAAGCTGATGGTTAACCCACCATGAAGCTCCAGCACCAATAATCATGGTGAAAATAATTAACGCAAGATACGAGTAGGACATTCTTCCTCCTTGAAGGGGGTTAAATCTTTACATAAGACTATACGTGCTAAAGCTTAAAAGAAGCTGTTGAGCTTAACTGTTTCTAACAATCTTCAGATTCCCGTTATCAAGGCCCAGCAAAAACTTGCCTTCAACCAAGGAAACTAATTCATTGCCAATAACATTTTTGCGCCAACCTTTGAGTAGCTCGCAGTCTTTACGCTGGCCACGCGCCAATTTAACCAATTCTGAATGCGGAGCAAGCGTCTGAACGGCAATATGATTTTCTTTTGCGCGAAGATGAACAATGGCACCCATTAAATCCACAATTACATCAACATTTGCTTCGTTTCGATTGTGGTTGCCAAAATAAGGCAAGTCTTCCTCGGGGCATTCAAGACCACGTTTAATAGCAGCAACAACTTTGCGAGCATCATCATTACGAAGATTCTCGCGCAAACCTCGAACCATATAAAGCTCATCGATGGTACGAGCTTCACGACGGCAAGCTTCTACAATTTGCTCGTCTGAACAAATCCACTTACGAGGCACGTCACGCTTCATAGCGCGTTCTTCACGCCAGGCAGCAAATTCTCGCGCTGCTGCCATTTGTCTTGGTGAAAGCTGATTTACGCGACGAAGCTTGCGGAATCGCTCGCGTGGCTTAACCTCATATTTTGCAGGATCGGTAATTTCTTCAAAAGCCGTATCAAGCCACGAAAGACGATTTTCCTTCTTAAGGTCAGCTGTCATTTTCTTCCAAATTTTAGGAAGATAGCGCACATCATCAGCCGCATACTCCACCTGAGAAGGTCGAAGAGGTCGCCTTGACCAGTCAGTAAAAGAGTCTTTTTTCTGCAAGGGAACATTGCAATAAGAACTAACCAAAGAGGCATAAGATGCTTGTTGAAGCTTTCCTTGGATAGAGGCAGCTACCTGAGTGTCAAACACCGGAGAAGGCACTACGCCTAAATCATGATAGAGAATCTCCATATCCTGCGAACAGGCATGGAAGATCTTTACAATCTTGGGGTTTGTTAGCGGCTCCACTAAAACCTTAAGGTTTTTAATAGGAAAAGGATCGATGATTGCTATTTCGTCCTCAATAGCGATTTGAAGCAGACAGAGACGTGCAAAATAGGTTTTTTCACGCAAGAATTCGGTATCAATTGCCATATAAGAGCTGGCCTGACAGCGTTTTGCAAACGCAGCAAGCTGCTCGTCTGTATCGATAAGCACAGATTCTCCTTAGAACTCATGCGCGCACAAAAATAGCAGCCACGCACAGAGCCTAAAAACGATACAAGAAGTGCTTGGCAAGAAGAACGGCTAACAAACCTATACTAATGAAAGGCCAAAGAGGTTCGCCTTGCCAAGCACTTTCGTAAGCCAAATAGACATGCAGCTTGCGTGTGCTTTTTCCAAACGCACATTAACGAGCACGGTTAGGGTTTAGTATGTGCGCCAATAGTAACACTAGAAAGGCAGCATTGTGAATGTACTGGTGATTCATAACGTAGCATCGGGCGTTGGAGATGACTCTATCTTTGACTTCGTACGCAAGTATTCCATTGCAGGAGACTCCATCACCATCCGATCATTAGATGCAAGCGTTAATCTAAAAGACCTGCTTTGCGATGCCAATCAATTTGATTTTGTAATTGCTTGCGGCGGCGACGGAACCGTAACTTCTGTTGCCTATGAGCTTCGCTACACAGGGATTCCCATCCTGCCATTTCCTGCAGGAACAGCTAATTTGCTTTGCATGAATCTCTTTTCACCAAACGAGCCTCATGCGCTTATTAATCTTGTGGACAACGCACGAACACTCGATTTTGACTTAGGTGAAATTCAGAGCGATACCGGAACCTATGGTTTTGGCATTATGGCTGGCTGTGGTTACGACCAATTAATCATGAGCGAAGCTCAGCCCAACAAACAACTGCTTGGCCCTGCAGCTTATTTCCAGGCAGCCTTTACCAACCCAACTCCTCTCCACGCAAATTTCAAGCTAACTATTGATGGCAAAGAAATCGAGACGGATGGAATTGGCGTTGTATTTACTAACTTCGACAAAATCCAATTTGACCTAACTGTTTCAGAAAATAATTCACCACTCGATGGTCAGCTCGATATAGTTGTTTTAAAAGCTGGTAGCGCAATTGAGCTTTTGCCGACTATGGTTGCCAAAGCAATTGATCGCACAGGTAATCTTGCACGCAAAATCGGCGGCTTGGAAGTATTCCGGGGAAAGCAAATCGACATCGAAGCAAGACCGCGGATGCTCATGGAGTACGACGGAGAACCAACAGAGGTTCCTACACCCTTGCACGTACGCTGCCTTCCTGGAGCATGTAGACTTCTAGTTACCGAAGAAGCCTATGAACACTTCATTAATCGCAATAAAACGCTTAGCGAAGCTCAGTAATCACTCGCAAGAAATTACAATTCCACCTATTTGTTTTCTGCAATTGGCGAGACACGCTCGCCACCAGTAGATTCTTTAGGTTCAGCGTCTTTAGCAATAGCCTGCTGAATAACAAGGTTTTGTTCGGCAACCCATTTTGCATGGTTGGATTTATATCGCATCTGTAGCAAGGTAAGGACAACTGAAAAGACCATTGCGAAGTAAACCATGGCTTTCTCCAAGGAGATACCAATTGCTTCGATTTCAATCCCAGAGTGCAAACCCAGGCTATCCAAAATCAGCAGAACGCCAATAGCCACAATAAAGCTCAGAGCCAGAATGGTCATTTCTGTGTGAGTATTAATAAAGTCAGCAATAGCATCTATAAATACCATCATCAGTAAAATTGCCAGCATAACCGCAGTAATCATAATTAAAAGATGATCAGCCAAGCCAACAGCCGTAATTACTGAGTCAATAGAGAAAACAATATCCATCACCATAATGGTAGCTACAGCGCCAACAAGTCCAATGCTTTTGCGCGGCTTACCATCGTCTTGGTCAGCCTTTTCCTCTTCCAAGGCCAGCAAAGATCGCAGCTCGGTTGCGCCCTTATACACCAAGTAAAGACCACCAAGAAGAAGAACGATATCGCGCAAGCTAGGCTCCCAGCCAATAACTGGAACCTGGAATAAGGGATAGGTCATGCTCACCAAAAAGGAAGCAAAGCACAAAAATACCGCACGCGAAACAAAAGCGCCCGCTAAGCCAAGCTTGCGACCTAGAGCCTGTAAATTAGCTGGCAGACGATCGGTGGTCATAATGATAAAAACGATATTGTCTACACCAAGAACAATTTCCAAGAAAAGAAGGGTAATGAGACTAATCC
>CAVCRX010000002.1:0-1581 GCA_963604935.1 Bacteroidaceae bacterium | reverse complement strand
ACTAATCCATGCCTCAGGCGTTGCAAAAAAAGAAAGATCCACGTTACTCCTCTTCCTAACACACAAAAAGACCTACGGAAGCCCACCCTTATTAGGTGAACTTCCGTAGGTCTCGTTCTTTAAGACACGCCAGATGCAAAAAGCATCGCGATTGTTGACGGGTCACGCCACTAAGCGCTAACTACTCCCCTACGGGCTAAAGGAATTCTAGCATAGGAGTTTACGAGGACTCATAAAGAAATTGTCTCCACAAAAACGGCAAGCCTTAATTTGGGAACCAGCAAACTAGAAGAATTAAAAAAGCCGGGCAAAACCCGGCTTACTAATCAAATGGAGCGGATGACGGGGTTCGAACCCGCGACCCCAACCTTGGCAAGGTTGTGCTCTACCAGCTGAGCCACATCCGCGTGCAAGCAAACATTATACGAGTCTCACAATTCTTGGCAAGACCCTTTTTAAATTATTTTTAAAGTCGGGCTTAATGCCCTCCTCCATAGCAATTTGCCATTAAGAAGCTACGCCTTATAGCTGGGATTAGTATCCCTAAATCAAAGTCTAGACTTAAATTTCGACATTAATTCTTGAATCGTATCTAAGAAAGTCAATCCATAGTAATCAGAGCTAAACAGTCCGGATGTCCAAAAAAAGAAAGAGCAAAGAAGATTCTTTGCTCTAGAATGCGATGGAGGCGACGCCCGGATTCGAACCGGGGGTAAAGGCTTTGCAGGCCTCTGCCTTACCACTTGGCCACGTCGCCATGGAGCGGATGACGGGGTTCGAACCCGCGACCCCAACCTTGGCAAGGTTGTGCTCTACCAGCTGAGCCACATCCGCATATGTAGGCACTCTTAAAAGAGTAAATGGTGGGCGATACTGGGTTCGAACCAGTGACCCCTGCCGTGTCGAGGCAGTGCTCTCCCGCTGAGCTAATCGCCCTCAGCGAGGGTTTATATTACCTGAATCAGAGAATCCGTCAAGCATTTCTTTAAAATAATTCGAATAATCGCCAACAAGAAAAGAATATGCAGGTATAGTTAAAAAGTTGCCGTCTGAAAAGGACTCCTATGGTTTCGAATTTAACTCTTCAACAACTTCGTTATGTTATTGAAGTCGCCGAGTGCGGCTCTATTAGTGCTGCAAGCCAAAATCTCTTTGTTTCGCAGCCAACTCTCTCGGGCGCCATTAAAGAGGTTGAGCGCGAACTCGGTGTTGAAGTGTTTAATAGAACCAATCGCGGTATTACGCCTACCAATGCTGGCGTTGAATTCATCGGTTACGCCCGTCAAGTCTTGGCTCAAATGGAATTGTTAGAAGAACGCTACAGCACCTTTGGCAACTCAGATGCCGATCATTTTTCCGTTTCTTCACAGCATTATGCGTTTTCCGTCAGCGCCTTTATCGACCTTTGCGAAGACAGCACCTCTAATTCTTACGATTTCCATATTCGTGAAACGCGAACGAGCGAAGTTATTGAGGATGTGCAGTTCCATCGCAGTGAAATTGGAGTTTTGTACTACTGCAACTTTAATAGAAAAGTCTTAGAGAAAGCCTTTGGCGATGCAAGCCTTGAGTTTGTACATC
>CAVCRX010000001.1:26064-62115 GCA_963604935.1 Bacteroidaceae bacterium | reverse complement strand
CCCCTGACCTCAGGCTTGCAAAGCCCGCGCTCTCCCAGCTGAGCTAATGCCCCATGATACTGGACGACTTTTCGAGTTTTTCGAACAAACGCTTCACCGGCTTATTGGGCTCTCGATGAAGCGATCGTTATCAAAACTGGTGGGCCTGAGCAGACTCGAACTGCTGACCTCCCGCTTATCAGGCGGACGCTCTAACCGGCTGAGCTACAGGCCCGAAAAATCGCGCTTGATTAAATTACCACATACCCAGAAACGGTCAAGACCTAATTTTAAAAAATTTTCGAGTATCGATTATTTATCAAGCAAATTTCTTTACTCTTCTTCCGCTAAAGTAGCTTCTTCCTCTTCAGAAATAGCATCCTCTTCTGCAGGAATACCATCTCGAACTTCACCATGCTTACGCTCAAGTGACTCAGAAAGACTAATTCCAATAACTTTGTCTTTTTCTGCAACATCCATAATGTGAACGCCCTGGGTATTGCGGCCAAGTTCAGAAATTCCCGAAACAGCGGTACGAACAATGACACCTTGGTCGGTAATTACCATGACTTCATCCTCAGGTTTTACAACCTTGATCTGAGCAAGCTTGCCCTTCTTTTCAGTCATCGTGATGGTGTAAACACCCTGACCACCGCGGTGGTGTGAAGGATATTCAGTAACAGGAGTACGTTTGCCATAACCCTTATCAGTAATGACCATTAGTTGCCCGCCTTCACGAGCAATTTCCATACCAATGACGCGCTCATCTTCGGAGCTAAGCTTCATACCGCGAACACCCATGGTTCCACGACCCATCGCACGAACCTCAGATTCATTCCACTTAATAGCCTTACCATCAGAAGAAACAAGGATAATATCCTGACCAATGGCTACCTGTTTAACATCAAGAAGGTTGTCGTCTTCCTTAAGGTTGATAGCAATGAGACCATCTTTGCGAGTGCGGTCATAAAGGTCCATAGAGGTCTTCTTAACCATACCTTGCTCGGTAGCAAAGATGAGATAACGGTCGCTTGGGAAGCTCTTAGTAGATACAACCGAACGAATTGTTTCACCCTTCTCAAGAGGAAGTAGGTTAACAATCGCTGTACCACGAGCCTGACGTGAAGCCTCGGGAATTTCATAAACCTTTACGCGGTAAACCTTACCCTTACTGCTGAAGAAGAGCATGTAGCTTAAGGTACTTGCGATAAATAAGTGTTCTACATAATCGCTTTCCTTAAGGTTTACACCTTGCGTTCCCTTGCCGCCACGTTTTTGCTGGCGATACGCAGAAACAGGAATACGCTTAACGTAGCCTTCCTTAGTAACTGTGACAGCTACATCCTCATCAGCAATAAGGTCTTCGATGTCGATGTCTTTAGCAGCGGAAGAAATTTGCGTCTTACGAGGGGATCCGAAGCGCTTCTTAATATCTTCCATTTCTTCTTTGATAATCTGGCGAACCAAAGAATCATCCTCAAGAACACGCTTGTAGTAAGCAATCTTTTCACGAAGTTCAGCTAATTCTTGCTCAATCTTCTCGCGCTCCAAGCCAGTCAGACGACGCAGACGCATTTCAAGGATTGCTGAGGTTTGCTTATCGGTTAGAGCAAAGCGCTCAGTCAAACGAGCAGCAGCGATCTTGTCGGTTTCGGAGCTGCGGATAATCTGAATAACCTCGTCGATATTATCGAGAGCAATTACATAGCCCTCTAAGATATGTGCGCGCTCTTCTGCCTTCGTTAATTCATAACGAGTACGACGGGTAATAACTTCACGCTGATGATCGATATAGTGACCAAGCATCTGACGAAGAGACAAAACCTGAGGTACACCATCAACAAGAGCTAAGTTGATAATACCGAAGCCAATTTGTAGCTGGGTGTGCTTAAAGAGTTTATTAAGAACGACCTGGGGAATCGCATTCTTCTTAAGGTCAATAATAATATCGATACCACGGCGGTCAGCTGCGTCATGAACATTAGAAACTTCAGGAAGCTTTTTGTCCTTAACTAGTTCGCCAAGTTTCTCTAATAAACGACGGCGGTTAACCTGGTAAGGAATTTCCGAGATTACAATCGAATAATTGCCGTTTTTCTTTTCTTCAATGCGCGTTTTAGAACGGATAGTAATAGAACCGCGACCAGTCTCATATGCTTCACGGATACCATCGCGACCCATAATAATGCCGCCAGTTGGGAAGTCGGGACCAGGCATAATCTCCATCAATTCAGCGGTAGAGATATCTGGGTTATCCAACATTGCGCAGGTAGCATCAATGGTTTCATTAAGGTTATGCGGCGGGATATTGGTAGCCATACCAACAGCGATACCATTTGAACCATTAACTAAGAGATTAGGGAAGCGCGCAGGTAAAACTGCAGGTTCTTCCAAGGATTCGTCGTAGTTAGGGTTGAAGTCGACAGTTTCTTTATCAAGGTCGCGCAAGAGTTCCATTGCGGCCTTGTCAAGACGAGCCTCGGTATAACGCATAGCTGCCGCAGAGTCGCCGTCAATCGAACCAAAGTTACCATGACCATCAACCAAAGGTACTCGCATACTGAAAGGCTGCGCCAAGCGAACCATGGTGTCATAAACAGCAGAGTCACCATGAGGGTGATACTTACCAATAACGTCACCAACAGTACGAGCAGATTTCATATGAGGACGAGTAGGGGTATAACCCGACTCGTTCATTGCATAAAGAATACGGCGGTGAACAGGCTTTAAACCGTCACGCACATCAGGTAAAGCACGGGCAACAATAACTGACATCGAATACTCAAGAAACGATGTCTGCATTGATTCACCAAGTTCAGTACGTAAAACTTCGGTACCTTCACCAAAGGATTCACCCTGGGGGTTTTCCTGGGTCTCAGTCTCGATAGACGCATCGAGCTCAGACTGATTTTGTTCGTTATTTTGATTATCTTCAGCCACTGAGATCCTCCTTTAAATATCGAGATAACGGACGTCTTTAGCGTGTGCTTGAATAAACTCACGACGAGGTTCTACCTGGTCACCCATAAGCTCTGTAACTACACGCTCAGCCAAAATAGCGTCATCAACACTAACCTGAATAAGCGTGCGGTTTTCGGGTTCCATGGTTGTTTCCCAAAGCTGCTCAGGATCCATTTCACCTAAGCCCTTATAGCGCTGAATCGTGAATTTATCCGGATCAGCAATCTCTGACATATGAGATTTCAGAGCTTTTTCATCAAAGATATATTTCTCTACCTTGGGGTTTCGAGAATTTTTCTTCTTTAAACCAAATAGAGGAGGCTGGGCAATATAGATATAACCAAGCGTAATAAGTTCGGGCATATAACGATAGAAGAAAGTCAAAAGCAAACAACGAATATGAGCGCCGTCAACGTCAGCATCAGTCATGATAATAATGCGATGATAACGAGCTTTTGAGGCATCAAAATTCTCACCAATATTAGTTCCAATAGCAGTAATCAAACTACTGATAGTGTCTGAGCTTAAGGCGCGAGCCTGACCAACCTTTTCAACATTTAAGATTTTTCCGCGAAGTGGCAAAATCGCTTGATATTTACGATCACGAGCCTGTTTAGCTGATCCACCTGCGGAGTCACCCTCTACAATAAAGATTTCAGAGAGACTTGGATCTTTAGAAGAGCAGTCTGCTAGCTTTCCTGGCAGCGAGAAAGACTCCAAAACACCCTTGCGTGCGGTTTCACGCGCTTTGCGTGCAGCTTCACGAGCCTTAAGTGCTTGTGAAGCCTTACCAACAATACGCTTTGCGGGAGTGGGATTTTCCTCTAAATACTCCGACAAACCCTTTGTAACGGCACCCTGAACAAGGCCTCGAATTTCAGTGTTACCAAGCTTTGTTTTAGTCTGACCCTCAAACTGAGGATCGGCCAACTTAACACTAATAACAGCACCCAAACCCTCACGGCAGTCATCGCCAGTAAGATTAGGATCCTTCCCTTTCAAGATACCTTTACTGCGTGCGTATTCATTAATCGTACGCGTAACAGCATTCTTAAAGCCATCCATATGGGTACCACCCTCATGGGTGTTGATGTTATTAGCAAAAGCCATAACACCAGATGAGCTGTAAGAACCCGTCCATTGTAAACATACTTCTACTGAGCCATCTTCATTTGAAGTTTCGAAATAAACAGGCTTATTAAGTGTTTCTTTTCCCTCGTTTAAATACTGAACAAAGTCAATAATTCCACCTTCAAACAGGAAAGTTTCAGACTTAAATTCAGAGTCAGAAGATTCAATATCCTCGGAAAGACCCTCTTTTTTATCCGAGTCAGATACCGCTCCGCCTTCAACGCTTGTTTCATCAATTACTGCCGTTTGTTTACGAGCAGCTTTTGAGCGTTCGTCGACAAAGGTAATTTTTAAGCCTTTATTCAAAAACGCAAGCTCACGGAAGCGGTTAGCTAAAGTTGAGTAATCAAATACTGTAGTCTCGGTAAAAATAGTTTCGTCAGGCCAAAAAGTAACAGTTGTTCCCGTTCCCTCAGCTTCTCCGATTTCATGAAGTTTCTGTACAGTCTTGCCGTACTCAAAATCGATTTCATATTCCTTGCCATCACGGCGAACTCGGACCTCAGTACGCTTAGACAAAGCATTAACAACTGAAACACCAACACCATGCAAGCCACCGGATACTTTGTAACTATCGTTATCAAACTTACCACCAGCATGAAGAATAGTTAAAACAACCTCAACAGTAGGAATTTTTTCTTTAGGATGCTCATCGATAGGGATACCACGGCCATTATCAATAACCGTAACCGAATTATCTTCATGGACCTTTACGGTAATCTCGGTGCAGTAACCAGCTAAAGCTTCATCAACCGAGTTATCAATAACTTCATAAACAAGATGATGTAATCCACGAGGACCCGTAGTACCAATATACATACCCGGGCGCTTACGAACAGGCTCTAGGCCTTCGAGGACCTGAATGTCTGATCCGTCATAATGCTCTTCAGCCAAACCTACTCCTTTAATACGTCGAATTAATTATTCCAAGTAAAAAAATCTCACTCTTTAGAAGAGATAATTCTCCTAGTTAAAGACAGTAAATTATAACACGAAGTGTATAGATATTTGCTTTTTAAGTAGCCTTCAGAGCTACGGAGAGCCTTGCTAAGACGTATTTTTAAGTCTTATTCAGATAATTTTCGTTTTTTATTAAAAGTTGCCGCCATTGCTTGCTCAAAAGATTTTTTAAGACGAGCGTCCTCTATAGATTCAGTAAGCTTATCGATATATTCATTTTCTTCAGAACTCAGTGTTTCACGTGAAACAATTTCCTTATTGAGTTGAGGCGAATTTTTGACAGTAATTAAGTTTGATTTTTTAGCTTGCAGCTCTTTATAAGGGTACTTACTACGATAGTGTCCTTTCGAGATATTTATCTCGCACTTAATAAGCTTAATATTGAACTCGGTTAGATATTTAAAGCAGATTAGTTCTTTCCGAGCATTCAGTTCTGCAGCAACCAAAGAATTATCAACATAAACAATCAAGCGCTTTTCAAAAGAAGAGGATTTAGGATTCTTTTGTTTCTGAATATCTTGAGCGGCTTCCTTGTTACTTTTTTCTTGTTGAACCTCAGGATTCTCAGATAAGGGATTTAGTAAATAGACCGCATTTACATGCTCAAGGATAAATTCATTATTCACCTGAGCAAACTGCTCATAAATTCGCTCGATTACCTTTTCGCGGGAAAGCTTAGTTTTAACTTCTTCAGGTAGCTGATTTTGCCATTCCTTAAACAACCTAGAAAAGTTACTCAAAGAACTGCGTTTAGATCTATTTTGGTGGGTCATTCCTACTACCCCCTCATATCTACCGTAAACCACTCGAGCGTAGTTGATCGAAGATTCTTTGCTTGTAAATCCAAACTCGATGCATTGTTTTCCTGCTCTTTATTATCGAGCTCGTTTTTTAAAATTGCACCCAAATCGATAAGTTGAGCATTTAAAAGACTCTTTGAACTGAAGTAATTCTTGGTAGTCGCCGTAATAAAGGTCTGAACCTCCTCGGGGATACTATCCATAAAAGCAAAACGGCGATTTTCATCCAATTCACTCATTACATCATCAAGCAATAAGACTGGATTTTGATTCAGTCTATCTCTAACAAGCAAAACTTCAGCGACTTTTAAAGCAAGCACAATAGAGCGCTGCTGACCTTGACTAGCAAACAGAGATGCGTCCTGGCCGTTAATTAAAAAGGAAACCTTGTCTGCATGAGGGCCAAATAATGAACGGTGACGCCTGTGTTCTTCCTCATAACGATTCTCAAGAACAGCGTGTAGGCAATCTTCAACATATTCTCTACTGAACTTACTAAAATCTAAGCATTGCTCCTCGGTATTTTGCCAGGAAGGAATATATAAGAGTTCTACAGTATCTCGGCTTGAAGATATTTCGCCGTAATACTCATTAACATAAGGAAGTAATTCCTCAACCAAACGCGCACGCAAAGTAAATAACTGAGCACCCACTCTAGCTAATACATCATTAATAGCCATCAAATACTCATGCGAAGCATCATCTTTAAGGTAGCGATTCTTCTGCGTGATTATCTTCATATAATCACGCAAGACTGCGTTATAACTAGAAGACACTTGAGTACCAAGCGAATCGAGTTGATTACGACGAACCGAAGACGAGCCTTTAACAAGATTCAAGTCGTCAGGACAGAATAAAATCGCAGGTAAAAGCCCTTTTAATGAAGCACCTGTTTTCTTTTTTCCGTTCAAAAAGTAAGTCTTATTGGCGTCACTAATTTTTAAATCGATATCTAAAACTCGAACATCATCGCTTAAACAAACATGAGAACTAGCTTGGGTTTCACCAAATTTTAAAAGGTGATTTGGGCGCGGATTTCGAAAACTCGAACAAGCAGTACAAAGCTGTATAGCTTCAATAAGATTCGTTTTACCAATAGCGTTAGGACCCACGAAAATCGTCATAGGCCCTAAATTACTTAGCTTTACATATTGATAGCTTCGAAAATTACGAAGCTCTAATTCCCTTACGGTTAAACCCATAATCCGCCTAAACGCGAACTGGCATAATCAGATAGAGGAAATCTTCTTCAGTGGAACGCAAAATACCTGGCTTCATACTGCCCGCTAAATCAATAAAAACATTATCTGTTTTAACAGAAGCTAAACCATCAAGTAAGAACTGATGATTAAAAGCAATAGAAACAGACTCACCCTCGATTTTACTTTCAAGCGCCTCTTGAGCATTACCAACATCTTGAGAGCTTGTCATACAGGTAATAACGCCAGCATCAGCATCAACATTGAGCTGAATTGGTGAAATCTTATTGCTTAAAAGTGAGACACGACGAACAGCTGCAATTAAAGATTGAACATCTACTTTCACACGCGTTAATCGCTCACCACCAATAAGCTGACGATAATTAGGGAAAGTTCCTTCAATACGGCGATTGATAAAGGTAGTTCCGCGATAACTAATGATGACCTGATTTTCACTCAAAGCAATGTGAATAGGATCAGTAGAATTTGGTAAGGATGCAATTTCATTTAAGAATGGGCCAGCAACCACCGCTTCAAAATCTTCACCAGATTGCTCAAGCGTAGTAGAAGCAACCGCCAAACGATAAGAGTCAGTTGCTACCATCTTTAACTCATTACCAGTCTGACTAATTAGAACGCCAGTAAGAATTGCTCGTGTTTCATCACGGGAAACATCTTTAGCAACAGATTTGACCATATTGCCAAAAATATTGAAGGGGAAGTTTGCTTCCTGTTCTGCTTCAACTTCTGGGAATGAAGGGAAATCTGTTGGATTTAAAGTCTTAAGCGCAAAAGTAGTAGAACCACAGAAGATATTCATTCCAGAATCAGTAGTTTCGATAGTTACTGCTTGATCTGGGAGTGTTTTAACAATATCGGTAATAAGTTTAGCAGGTGCTACCGTCTCGCCAGGTTCATCTACTAAAGCAGGGACAACTAGACGAATAGATAGTTCAAGGTCTGTTGTTTGCAGAATGAGTTCAGTATTTTCAACCTTGAGATATACGCCAGCAAGAATAGGTAAAGTTGATCTTGTTGATGAACCTTTTGAAACTACTGCTAAGGCATCACGTAGTTCTGCTTGGTTGATACTAAACCTCATGTGTTCTCCTTTTCTGTTGAGCCTTAATAATAACTATCTAAAAGTGTTTTTGCTTGCTTGAGTGAAACAAAGCTTTCTAAAAACGAAAAAGACTTTGGTTGTTAATAAATACCCAAGAAGCTTTGCGTCGCGTTTCGGATTTACTTCATCTTTCTTTTAAAAATATTCCTTTTAAATAAATAAAGAATAGTAGTAATAATAAGGACGGTCTAAAAGTTCAAAACCGACAAAATACCTGATAAATCTCTATTTTTTAATTACTTAAATATGTTGAAACTCTTGGCATATTTAAACGTCAATTTCTTGTCGAATTATGTTCAATTTTTTATTCATAAAGATATCGACAGGATTTCATAGTTTTCGTTATGGTTTTAAACGTGTTTTAGTCATTAAGTAAGCCCTATAGAAACTGGATAAGTCTATAGGGCTTTAGTTTTTGTACTTAGTTTGTTGAGTTAGTTGTTTGACTTATTGAACCCTTATTTTTTCTCGGATTGCTTCAACTTCTTCCCGAAGGCTTCTATCTTCGTTTACTTGCTTTGAGAATACTTCGTATGAATGCATGATGGTGCTATGAGTGCGATTGAATGCGTCTCCAATTGCTGCGAATGTGCTGTCGATCATTTCACGGCTAAGGTAGATAGCTACGTTTCTGGGATTCTTGATTTTTTTACTGCGTCCCGGACCACTGAGTTCTTTGTCGGTTACATCGTAAAAGGAGCAAACTGCATCTTTGATTACATCAATAGTTACCTTGTTTGAGGTATCGCTGGCAAAATGATTCGAAAGCATCTGCTTTACTTGTTGTTTTGTAATGGTGTGGTTAGGGTCGAGCTTAAGGGCGAAAACTACATTAGTAACTGCGCTCTTGAGTTCGCGTACATTGGAGCTTGAATTCTCTGCGATGTAATCAAGTACATCATCTGGTAATTCAAGTGTAAAATCCTCTTCCTGTTGGCATTCAAGTAGGAAGCTTTTAGCGATATTGCGCTTTGTTTCAGCGTCTGGTGGATGCACATCAATAGTTGCTCCAGAGTTAAAACGAGAGACATAGCGTTCATCAAGGTCGATATTCTTTGGTGCGCGGTCGGCACTGAATACAAATTGCTTACCTTTAGGGATTAGTTCGTTGAAAATTCTAAATAAGATATCGAGCGTTTGTTGTTTGCCTCGCAAAGCTTGAATATCGTCAATAAGTAAAACGTCGAGCTCACGGAATGAGTCCTCAAAACTCTGAAAAGTTTTATTGATTGCTGCATTTCCGTATTCATTAACCATTTCCATGGCGTCTATGTAACGCACTTTAAGCGTTGGATACTGTTCGTTGATGTAATTAGCGATCGCGCAAAGAAGATGCGTTTTACCAACACCACTTCGTCCGTAGATGAAAAGTGGATTAAGAGCTGAATTGCTAGGTTTATCTGCGACTTCGACAGCCATAGAGTAAGCCATGCGGTTTGAGGCACCTGTAATAAAATTCTCGAATGTTAGTTTTGTTTCGCCATTAGATGTGCGTCTACGCTGTATCTCTTGATGGACTGAGGGTTCCTCTTTAACTTCAATTACTTCCTGGGTTATTTCTGGTTTAACCTCGTTGTCTTCTTTGTTTAAAAGTTGATTTTCGAGGCTTGACTGAGTAGTGGTTTCTCTAGCTTTATCTTCCTTATTGGAAGTGTTTTCGCTGTTTGTATTCTCTTGGTAGGATGTGGTTTGCTCTTGCTGTGTTGTCGGTTCGCTTGGTTTAGGATTTGCTTGTTCAACAGGGGTTTCTTTATGATTGGTTTCATTTTGGTCTAAATTAGAAGTGGTATCTACCTCGAATTGTAAAAACCATTCTCCACCGTAGAGTTCATTGAGCGCTCTTTTAATATCTTTGGTGTAGTGGGACTCAATCCAGTTTTTAATGAATTCATTTTCAAAGGTAAGCATTGCGAAACCTTCAGCCATGGCTTGAATTTCCATCCGGCTAAAGAATGCAACGATCTGACTTTCGGAAGTGTTGTTTTCGGCGCAGAAACTCTTTAATTTATCGATGAGATTTTCACGTGCTTCTTTTAAGTTCATTGTGACTATCTCCTTTTATTACTGCTGATTACGAGCAATAACGATACCTTCGCTGGTTAAGGTTCGTTCTTTGCCTTGCTCGATTACTAGATTTGCTTGAGCTAATCGTTCGAATGAGTTGTGGACAGATGAAACAGAGAGACTTGTTTCACGTGAAACATCTGTAACGCCAGCAGGTCCATTTAGAAGCGCTTTTAAAACCAACTTATCGTTCTTGGTTATCTTGTGCTTCGTGCTGGGTTTAGAAGCAGCAGCTGGCACACTTGGAGTAGCTGGCTTATCTACGAGGCTGATTGTTACTACAGCTCCGGTATTTACATTGTCTTCAATAGTGATAGTTCCGTGGTTAAAACTAAGTGCGTCTTTAACCAGAGGAAGGCCGGACCCAACACCACGAATGTAGTTTTTCATGGGTTCAGTTGCACTAGTTACTCCTGGCCTTTGTACGAGCTCTTTATCTTTAATGCCAGGACCTTGGTCGGTGAAGCGGATAGTGTTTCCTGAATCAAGAATCGAAACAACAACTTCTTTAAATTGGGCGTGGATAAAGTTCTCGGAAACCTCTCGAATAACAGAGTAAGGAATCTTCCCTCCAGCCGTTTGTGAATGTTGGTAGGTTAAAGAAGCTATGCGTTCAATGAATTCATGCGTTGAACCTCCGGGTATTTGAATAACACGGGGAGCACTATGAAGGTCGTCATATATTGCGATACGCGCTGAGCTTTCAATATTTGAGTAGTCAAAAGTATCAGCAGGTTGTTTGGGTTCTATTTGTGTTTGGACCTGTACTTGCTGAGGAATATATGTTTGCTGAACAGGTATATACCCTGGAATGTATGGATTTTGAACCTGATTTTGATAGTTAACAGCTTGTTGTTGATGGTTGAATTGTTGAAAACTAGCCTGGTTTACTATATCGGGGCTTTGGTTAAGACCTGTATAAGGCATTCGACCCTGCTGGTTAAGGTTTTGCTGAATGTTCTGCTGAGGGAAAGTATTCGCATTGTAAGTTTGGTATGGGTTTTGTTGAAAACCAGCTTGTGCCGCCTGTGTAGCTTGCATAGGTTGTGTAGCTTGCATAGGTTGTGTAGCTTGCTGAAATTGCGCAGCCTGCGTACCTTGGTTAAAGAAATCGTTTCGTCCACCATTTACGGTATAAACACCATTTCCTACACCCATGCTTGTTAAAGGAGTGGGTTCTTCAAGTGTTGAACCACCTTCCGAAAGGTTGCCTCGTGGTGGTAGTGCTTCTTGATCTTCATTAGCTGCTATGTCGCTTTTGTTGTTCATTATTGTTTCGTTTCCCTGCGATGTTTTGCGGCTTGTGTGTATGTTGTGTACGTAATTAAACAAAGATACTAATCAGCCCTTGTTTTCCTGGCGATACTTATTAGTAAGGTCTTGTCTAAAACGTAAGGTTTAAAACTCGTAAGTCTTAAAGAGGATTTTACCTAGTTTTCGACATGCTTTCAATTTTTCAACAAAGTTTTCGGTTTTTCGACATTTGATTTATTAACAACTTTCCGAATTTCAACAAAGTTTTCAACCAAATGTCGAAAAGTCGAAAGAAATATCGAAAAATAAGTCGAAAAATGAAAAACGGAAAATCAAAGTCTTTAAAACTTAAGATTTCAACGTTTTCGACAAAAGTATTTTGCTATACCTATTTCCATTGAGGATTTATACAAAATGTTTCAGACACGCGCGCGACTAATATATGTCTTGATTTGAAAATGCATTGACACGCTTATCTTTGTATGTATAATTTCGAATTTACGAGAACTGAAAGGATAGGCAATGAAACGCACTTATCAACCCAACAATCGCAGGCGTGCAAAGACTCATGGTTTCCGTGCTCGTATGGCAACCAAGGGTGGTCGCGCTGTCCTGTCCGCCCGTCGCGCTAAGGGCCGTAAGCACCTTTGCGTTTAGTTTGATGAGGAATTGTGCGCGGAACTATTAAATCCAGCACTGAAGTTTCCGAAATCTTCTCAAAGGGTGAACGTATTGATACCGCGTTCATCACGCTTTTGGTATCACCCCGACGCGGCCCTCAGGGCCGCGTTGCTTTTGTAGCCGGAAAACGTAATGGTTGCGCAGTTTGGCGTAACTCAGCTAAACGTCGCATGAGGGAAATTTGCCGCGAACTTAGTGGCCCTTGGTCTGACTATGATGTCGTTTTTCTTGCTAAGAGGCGAATTCTTAAGCCTACTTATAGTAAAGTGCTACAAGCGTGCAAAAAAGGAGTCGATTCTTTTACTAAGGAGTCGATTTGATGTGAAGATCAAGGAAATTTTAGTTAGCATCCCTAAACGCGTAGCTATGCTACTTATTAGGTGTTATCAAATTACCTTGTCACCACATTTTCCTGGGCAATGTAGATTTATACCTACATGCTCACAGTATGGGATGATTGCCTTTAATCGCTTTGGCTTTTTAAAAGGTTTCTACCTTACTGCGCGTAGGATTATTCGTTGCCGGCCGGGTGGCGAATATGGATACGATCCAGTCCCGGAGGAATTTTCCTTCAGGCGTAAATAGAGAGGTTTATTGACGTATGTGGGAAGCGTTTAAGGATGCTATTTTTTGGTGCATTCAGTCGCTATATACCTTTGTTTCTGACTGGGGTTTAGCAATTATTGTTGCAACTCTCATTTTCCGACTTGTGCTTTCTCCTATCATGCAGAAGCAAATCAAGTCGTCCTATCAGATGCAGAAATTTAGCCCTCGTATTCAGGAAATCCAGCGTAAGTACGAAGGTGATCAGCAGCGTATTGCAGCTGAAACTCAGAAAATCTATGCTGACACAGGTTTTAACCCTATTGCTGGTTGCTTACCTATGCTTCTTCAGATGCCTATTTTTATTGCTCTGTTTCAGGTTTTGCAAGAAATGGGTACTCGCGTAGGTTCTTTGGATAATTATTGCTTCTTCCATATTCTGCCCAGCTTAGTTTCTTCTCCTTCTTCTTTCTTTAATGAAGGAAATTACCTTGGCGGTTTACCTTACTTCCTGTTACTAATCTTCTTCGCGGGTTTAACCTTCTTACCTTCTTTAATGCAGATGCGTGGTCAGACCGATGGTGCTCAGAAGCGCCAGACGATGATTATGATGGCCGTTATGTCGGTCATGATGCTCTTTATTGGTTGGGGTTCTCCTGCAGGTGTTCTTTTGTTCTGGGCTGTTTCTTCCTTCTGGGGTGTTGCTCAGCAGCAAATCACCACTGCAATTCTTCGTCGTAAGGATGCTGCAGTTGAGGCTGCTACACCAGCTCCTGTTAAGCCTGTTGAGGTTAATGTTGTACGTAAGCAGCAGAAGGCTCGTCCTAAGAAGAGCGGTTCCGGCAATCAGGCTAAGAAGAATAAAAAGCATTAATTAGTGATCTGATTAGCAACTTAATTTATTGACTCCTCCCCTTCCGATATCCGGGAGGGGAGATTTGATTTTAAGGAGAAAAAATGAGTGAAGAAATTCTTGTAGAAGGTGAAAATCCCCAGGTAGAAGAAGATTTTTCTGAAGAAGAGACCAATGAGTCTTCCTTTACTGATGAACAAATTGATGCGGTTGCTGATACTGCTATTTCGGTAATTAAGGATCTTATTAAGTATTTTGAGGTAGGAGAAATTTCTATTGATGAATACGAAGGTGACGAGGGTGAATTAATTCTAGATATCACTGGTGATGATTTAGCTGTTTTAATTGGTCGTCACGGTCGCACTTTGGATTCTCTTCAGTTTATGGTTTCAGCTATTACTACCCGCAAAGTTGGCTTCCGTTATCCTTTAGTTGTTGATGTTGAGGGCTATAAATCCCGTCAGCGTCAGAAACTCGAAGATATTGCATACAGCGCCGCAGAGCGTGCTGTTGAGCAAGGTCATAGTGTTAAATTGCGCCCCATGAGCCCTTACGAGCGTCGAATCATTCATTTAACTCTTCGTGGAGAAGATTCCGTTGATACTATTTCTGAAGGTGAAGGTCGCGCTCGTCGAGTAGTTGTTATTCCTCTGTAATGTTTCACGTGAAACTTTCTGAAGGTTTTTATGGACTCTAAACAGATAGAGCTGCTTAATAAGCATTTAGAGCTCGTTATAGAAGCTAATAAAGTAACTAATCTCACTCGTATTGTTGATTGGGAACAAGGTCAACTTCTTCATGTTGAAGACTCGTTGGTTGGCTTGCTTGAAGTAAACGATGCGCCTGATGGTTGGTATGCTGACCTTGGTACTGGTGGTGGATTCCCTGGTATTCCACTTGCTATTACAACGGGTCGTCAAACATTATTAGTTGATTCGGTTGGCAAGAAGACAAATGCGCTTGACGGTATTGTTTCTGAGCTTGGAATTGCTGATCATGTGGAAACTTATACCGGGCGTGCAGAAGACCTCGCTCTAGAGCATCCCGGCGAGTTTTCTGTGATTACTGCCCGAGCCCTCTCGGCCCTTCCTTCTCTTTTGGAATTGGCATCTCCTCTGTTAAAAAGAGGAGGTCGCTTGGTTTGTTATAAAGCTCGTCCAGATGACGAAGAAGTTGAGCGTGCTATGTCTCTTGAAAAGAAGCTTGGGATGAAACTTATCTCTAAGCGTTCTGTTTTGTTGTCTGATAACGAAACTCAGCGAGTGATTTTTGTATTTGAGAAAGTAAAAATGCAAAAAATTAAGCTTCCTCGAAGAGTCGGAATGGCTCAGCGTCATCCTTTGGCTTAGCTTTTATTCTTAAGGTCTTATATGGCTCCGTTATCTTCGTAGCGGAGCTTTACTGTTAGATGTTTCACGTGAAACATCGGCTATAATTTTCACGATTTATGAAAGGGGTTACACGTGGGTTTATTCGGTAGTCTTAAACATACCTTTACCACAACAACGACTTCCAAGAACGACCACGAGAAACCAACTGATCAGCCTGAAGAAAAGGATGTTGATCAGGTTTCCTCTGGCTCACTTGAGTCTTATGATGTGAAAAACGAAAATGCTAAAGTTATTGAGCGTCCAGTCGATGTTGATGTAGATAATCAAGAAGAAGAGTCGCAAGAACCAGAAACTGAAGAAGAGTATGAAGATACCCCTTCTTATGTTCCTTTCCGTGAAAAAGGACCAGTAGGTCATGTTATTGGTCAGACAAAAATTCTGGCTATCATTAATCAGAAGGGTGGCGTTGGTAAATCTACTACCGCAGTTAATCTTGCTGCCGCGCTTGGACAAGCTGGTAAAGAAGTTTTAATTGTTGACTTAGACCCTCAGGGTAACGCTACCAGTGGTTACGGCATTGATAAACGCGAAATTACTTCTTGTGTTTACGATGTCCTACTTGGAAATGTGCCAGTAGAAGATGTAATTCTTGCTCGCGTTACTAAGGGTGTTGATATTCTTCCTTCCACCATTAACTTGGCTGGCGCTGAGGTTGAATTAGTTAACGAAATGGCCCGCGAGAATCGCTTAAAGAATGCTCTAGGTAGTCTTCGCGGTTTGTATGACTATATTCTTATTGACTGCCCACCTTCACTTGGTCTGTTAACCATCAATGCATTAGTAGCGTCGGATAAATTATTAATCCCTATCCAATGTGAATTCTACGCACTTGAAGGTGTGACAAAACTTCTTGATTCGATGAATCGTGTCAAAAGTATCCTAAATCCTGGATTGGATATTTATGGCATCGTGATGACTATGTATGACTCACGTACTAACTTATCAAATCAGGTTGTTGAAGAAGTGCGCAATTTCTTTGGTTCGGTGGTATTCGATACTTTGATTCCTCGTACCGTAAAATTATCTGAGGCTCCCAGTTATGGTCAGCCTATCTGTGACTATGCTCCTGAAAATAAGGGTGCTCTTGCTTACAACGATCTTGCACAGGAGGTAATCTCTCGTGGCTAAACCAAAGCAAAAAAACGGTCTTGGCCGTGGTTTAAATGCTCTCTTTGAGCAGTCTGATGTAGCTCCTTCTCATACTGCAAAATCTGAACCTAAAAAGGAAGCAATAAGCTCTCAGGTTAGTGAAGAGAATCAGTCTTCAAATGCTAAGACAACTCCTATAACGCAAGCTGAAGCTGTAGCTCCTTCCCGTAAGATTGAGCATGCTTCTGATATTTATATCTCAGAGAATGCTGTAGAAACTGCAAAGGTTGTTGAGCGTCAGGCACGTATTGTTAAGCCTGAACCTGTAGCTCCTGTTGCAGTTGTAGAGGAATCTTCTTCTGAAGATAAGGTAGTACCTGTTACTGCTTCGGTTCAGTCTCAAAAGCAAGCAGATACAAAACCCAATAAAGGTGATGTAATTGTTGTTGAGCTGACTAAAGTTCACCCAAACCCCGACCAGCCTCGTACTCTTTTTAAGAAAGAAGAAATCGAAGAACTAGCTGCTTCTATTAAACAAGATGGTTTACTTCAGCCTATTTTAGTTAGGCCAGATGCTGAAGGTTATCAAATTATTGCTGGTGAGCGCCGTTGGCAAGCATGCAGCTCTTTAGAGCTTGAAGAGGTTCCTGTTCGTGTTTGGGATGGGGATGACGATAAAGTTCTTGAGCTTGCTTTAATTGAGAATATTCAGCGTTCAGACTTAAATCCGATTGAAGAAGCTTACGGTTATAAGCGCTTGATGGAGCGCAAGAATATGACCCAATCCGAGGTTGCTAAAACAGTTTCCAAGGGTAGGTCTACTATTGCTAATGCTCTGCGCTTACTGGAACTTCCTGAAGAAGCTCAAAAATTATTATTTGAGGAAAAAATTACTGCTGGCCACGCTCGAGCAATTCTTTCAATTCCTTCAACTGAAGGTCGCTTACAGTTAACCGCAAAACTCGAAACAGAGAAATTAAGTGTTCGTGAGGCAGAAACTCTCGCACGATTAATTGCTGGTCGAGAACAGGCTGAAGAAAAGGGAAGCTCAAAACGAGTTCCTGCTCCAGCAAGTTTTAAAAAGGCTCAACGCAGTTTACAGAAGCTTCTGGAAACTCCTGTGCGTGTTAAAACTGTTAAGGGTAAAAATAAAATTGAGATTCAATTCAAAGACGAAGAAGAGCTCAAGCGTATCTTTGATGCGATTTCTCATGCTGAAAGTGCTCAATAATTGAACCCACAGAATCGCTTGTAATAAGCGTTTAGAAATAAAAACGACTACATACTAGCGAAAATACAAATTAGGCCCTCAGAAAGCGTCTGAAGGCCTAATTCTTTTTCATGAGCTTAAAAGAGTGTTTTTTAGCTGACCGCAAGCACCATCAATATCAGAACCTCTTGAATTTCGGAGTGTTGTTTCAACACCATGCTTTCCGAGCTCTTGAATCCAATGTTTGTACGTTTTATTACTTGAAGGTTTAAAAGGTGAGCTTGGGATATTGTTGAGCGGAATAAGGTTTACATGACATAAAAGCTTGTCGGTAAATGCAATTAGCTCATCCAAATCACTTTGCCTGTCATTTGTGCCAGCAATCATAGTGTATTCAAGAGAAGGACGTCGACCTGTTTTTTCTACATAGAGCCTTAAAGCTTCTTTTAGTTGATTTAAGGTTTGTGATTTACAGCGCGGCATAATTTGATCACGAAGTTTTTGATTAGCAGAGTGTAATGAAACCGCTAACGTAAATTGCTCTGGTTCACTGGAAAGCTTGTTAATGCCAGAAATAATGCCACAGGTAGAAACAGTGATATGTCGAGCTCCGATATTGAATCCATTCTTAGAATTAAGGAATCGTAGCGCTTCAAGGACTGCATCGTAATTTTGGAATGGTTCACCTTGGCCCATAGAAACAAGATTTGAAACTCGCGTATTAAAATCTTCCTGAACAATACGAATCTGCTCAACCATTTCGATTGAAGAAAGATTTCGTGTTAAGCCTTCTTGCCCAGTTGCGCAAAAGGAACAAGCCATTGCGCAACCAACTTGAGTAGAAAAGCAAACGGTTAAGTGTTTGTTATCTTTTAAAGAAGGAATTCCGACAGTTTCAATTAGAGAACCATCAGCTAGTTCCAGAACATATTTACGTGTACCGTCAGTTGAAACCTGACGTTCGATAATTTGAGTTGGCTTTAAGGGGTATGAAGTATTTAAGGCTTCTCTAAATACCTTTGGCAGGTTTGTCATTTCTTCATATGACTGAGCGCCACGAAGTAGAAGCCATTCGGTAACTTGTTTAGATCTAAACTTAGCTTGTCCCAGCTCAAGTGTGATTTTTTGAAGGTCTGAGATGTTATGTAGACTGATGTAATTTTGCATACGGGAATTATATCAAGTCGTAAATATAGGTAACATAGCCGAATAAAACTAAAAACATGCGTTTGATATACTTCAGAACTGCATCCAAAGAAGTATTTAGAAGAAAGAAGATTCCATGACTTCATTCAATCCTTCTGAAATTAAAGTTGCTCTTTTAGCTGGAGGAAACAGCGGAGAGCGTGAAATTTCGCTTGCTTCTGGTAAGGGTGCTTACGATGCTTTAACTGAGGCGGGATTTCAGGTTACCCAGTTGGATCCTGCTAATAAAGCTGATCTTGTTAGCCTTATTAATGAGGATTTTGACGTTGCCTTCTTAGCTCTACATGGTAAAGGTGGCGAAGATGGTTCTATGCAGGGAATGCTTGAGATTTTAGGTATTCCTTACATTGGTTCTGGTATTTGGTCTTCTGCTACCGCTATGGATAAAGCTAAAGCAAAGGTTTTTTATGAATCATATGGGGTTTTAACACCAAAATCTCTAACACTTTATTCAGAGAATCAATATTCCGCTGAAGAAATCATTCAAGAGGTTGGCGAGCATTGCGTTGTAAAGGCAGCAACTGAGGGTAGTGCATTAGGTGTTTATCCTTGTAATGGAGCAGAAGAAGTAAAAGATGCTCTTAAAAAGGTATTTGAAATTGATTCTGAAGCCTTAGCTGAAACCTTTGTTTCTGGTGATGAATATACGGTAGCTGTGCTTGGAAACGATGAGCCTTACGCATTACCCATTATTCAGATTGTTCCTATGCATGAGTTTTATGACTTTGAGTCTAAGTATTCCGTAGGTGGTTCGCAGCATATTTGCCCAGCACCATTACCTGAAGAAGAAGCTAAAAAAGCTGCTGATTTAGCGGTTGATGCACATATTGCGCTTGGTTGTAAGGGTGTTTCTCGAACCGACATGATTAAGGACGCTGCGGGTGAGTTCTGGGTATTGGAGACTAATACTATTCCAGGAATGACAGCAACCTCGCTTCTTCCTGATGCTGCTGCTGCTGCTGGAATGTCTTTCCCTGAACTTTGTATTCAAATGATTAAGGATGCGCTAGAAAAATAAGCTGAAATAGATTATTTAGGCTTCTTTTGGCTTAGGTGAAACTGAGTCTTAGATAAATAAATTTATAAGCCCGTACTTAGAAGATAAGTACGGGCTTGATTGCTTTTTTATTTGGTTTTTAAGTTAGTCTTTATTTAGATAAATTTAGAAAAGGCCTGAATAATGGTAAACAACATGCGCAATAGCAGCGACAAGTAATATTACAAAGACCCAACTCGCTATAAGGCAACCTTTATTACCTTTTCGTGCCTCAGAAACTAATTTCTCATTCATAGAGCGCTCTGTCTTTACAAAAGCAGTGCCCTTTTCTTTTTTAGGAAGAGCCTTACGACCGCTTGGTAGGTAATCGCCCTTAGTTGATACAAGAGAGTTGAGACCTTTGGAGCCAAGGTTTAAATCAGGGCGAATTCCTTCGCCGATAGATTTATCGAGTTTATTGATAAAAGTCTTAAAAGAATCTTTGTAAGCGGGGT
This sequence comes from Bacteroidaceae bacterium, assembly GCA_963604935.1. GTDB lineage: Bacteria > Actinomycetota > Coriobacteriia > Coriobacteriales > Eggerthellaceae > Anaerotardibacter. The sequence goes on along the minus strand of CAVCRX010000001.1, from coordinate 42,180 downwards.
CGTAAGCAACAACCGCGACTTCACCCCAATAATATCCAGGAGTTTCACCCTTAGATTCAGTGAAGGCTACAAAACTTAAGATAGCTTCGATATCCCAACCTTTAGCCTGAATAAGATCGAGTTTATCGGCGAATTTAGGGTCAAGCTCGCCCATTTCAACATCAAAAGCGTTAACAATCCAGTCGCTACGTTCGCCTTTTTCGTATTTGGTTTTAATCCGATAATGATCTCCAACGGCATTATCGAGGCTTAAAAAAGCTACCGCTTTTTGTTGGTCTTGGGTTTTAAAACGAACATAGTCGCCGTAATATCCGATTCCAGCCATGTGTATTCCTCGGACTTTCTTTGATCGAGCCGCGATATGAAACATTCATGATAATCTGCATAACATGAAAAAACAAAATGCACAGCTAAATAGTCTTGATGACTATATCTTAGACAATACTCCTAAACGAATCCGTGAGCGCTATCATGGCTTAGCTTCTTATATTCAAGATCATAATTTCGGCGTCTTAGATGAAGATGTTGTTGTTTTGGATACCGAAGCAACAGGCTTATCTTTTGCTCATGATGAACTAATCCAGGTTGCCGCTGCACGTATGTGCCGGGGTGAAATTATAGATTGGTACGTTAGTTTTATTAATCCGGGAAAATTGATTCCGGATGAAGTTATTCATTTAACGCATATCACTAACGAAATGGTGGCTGATGAGCCAGATGCTAATGAGGTGTTAAAAGGCTTAGTTGAATTTGTGGGTGAATCATTAGTTATTGCTCACAATATTAATTTCGACCGAACATTTTGTACGAAGTATGAAGGTGGAAAGCCTTTAGCTGAAAATATCTGGATTGACTCACTTGATTTAGCGCGTATTGCTCTTCCTAGGATGAAGTCGCATCGTTTACTGGATTTAGTTCGCGCTTTTGGTGGCCCAGAGTCGACTCATCGTGCTGATGATGATGTTGTGTCAACTTGCTTGGTGTACCGCATTTTATTGGCTGCTGTATCGAAGATGCCGCAAGATTTAATCAATCATATTGCGTTACTTCGTGAGGTAGACGAGTGGAGTACTGTTTACGTTTTTAAAGTCCTCCAGAATCAAGAAGCTACTAAATATAACTTTAAAGCTGCACGTCGTTCTTCGTTAGCTGGTGTTTTTAGTGAACTTCGCCGTGAATCTAATATTGCTAAACCTCTACAGAAAGAAGATGTTTCACGTGAAACATCCGATTTTGTAAGTGAAAGTGTTTCATGTGAAACAAATGAATCGCTAACAAATGATTCCTTTAATTTATTAGAGGAAGTTGAAGGCGAATTACAGGTTAAGCCGATTCTTCCTGTGGATTCAGATGAGATTCGTAACGCTTTTTTGCCTGGTGGTTTTGTAGCTGGTTTGTATCCAAACTATGAATTACGAGACGAGCAGCTCGAGATGTCTGAGGCTGTAAATAAAGCATTTACTAGTAAGCGAAATTTAGTTGTGGAAGCTGGTACAGGTGTCGGTAAGTCGATGGCTTATTTAGTGCCTATGGCTCTACTTGCGCAAAAGAACCAAATTACCGTTGGTGTAGCAACTAAGACAAATGCGCTACTTGATCAGTTGATTAATAAAGAGCTTCCACTTCTTAATAAAGAACTAGGGGTGACCTATGCTCCTTTAAAGGGCTTTAATCATTATCTTTGCAATCGCAAAGTTGAACATCTGATTGAAAAAGGCCCGCGCTACATCGAATACAAAAATCAGGATATCGACCAGGCGCCTTCGTTTGCTGCTTTGATTTCTTATGTAGAACAAACCGATTACGATGATATAGATGCTTTAAAGATTGATTTTAGGGCGGTACCAAAGTGGTCGCTGACTACAAAAAGTACCGAATGTTTGCGTCATAAGTGTCCTTATTATGGTCGCTCTTGTTTTGTCCACGGCGCGCGTGAGCGCGCACAGCATTGCGACATTGTAGTAACGAATCACAGTTTGCTTTTTTGGGATCAACGCTATGAGGGTTCCTTACTTCCATCAATTAAATATTGGGTAGTAGATGAGGCTCATGGTGCTGAAGCTGAATCTCGTCGCGCTTTTAGTGTCGAAGTTTCATCAAGTCTGGTGCAGTCTCTTGTTCGTCGTTTGACTTCCGAAGAAGCAAAACACAATGTTCTTTTGCGTGCAGAGCGTAATTTAGATTTAGTTACAGAAGCGCAAACTCTTTTTGCTGCCTTAATTAGTAAAGCTATTGCAGAGAGCCAAGCATTTGCGGATGCGGCTAAAGAGTATTGCTTAAGTATAAAAGATCTTCTTTTTTACGATACTCAGAAAAAGGGTCGCGGTTATGACTATCTGGACCTTTGGATTAATGACGAAATTTATAACGGTCAGCATTTTAAAGGTGTTATGAGTTGTGCCAATACGCTTATTGATACTGCGGAAAAAACTATTAAGTGCCTTCGTGATATCGTTGCGTATCTTGAGTCTCAGGAAGTCTCTTCTCGTGAACAACGAGACATTGCCTTGGTAGCAATTGAATTGCGAGAGCTATATGACGCTTTGATTCGTATGTATCAGAAACACGATGACGATCAAGTTCGCTCTGTTCGTTTATCGCGTAATAATTCGCAATTAAACGATAGCTTCAAGGTTCAGCCGTTGGATGTCGGCACCAATTTAGCTGATTCACTTTATGCTTCTACTAATAGTGTTATTTACGCATCGGCGACCCTTGCTGTTGATCGGAAATTCGATTCCTTTATGCAAGGAATAGGCCTTAATACAGGGGAAGGAACAGAGGCTGACGGTATACAAATTTCTTCAAGCTATGACTTTGATTCAAATATGAGGATTTTTGTTCCTACCGATATGCCTGAACCTAATACGGTGGAGTATCTACCAGTGCTACAAACCTTCCTTTCGCGTTTACATATTGCTCAGCACGGTTCACTTTTGACGCTCTTTACTAACCGCCGCGAAATGGAAAGTTGCTTTGAGGTGGTAAGCCCCAAGGTAAAAGAAGAGGGTTTGCGTTTGGTATGCCAAAAATGGGGTGTATCAGTAAAAGGATTGCGCGACGACTTCCTTAAGGATGAGACTTTAAGTTTGTTTGCCTTGAAGGCTTTTTGGGAAGGCTTTGATGCGCCTGGATCAACGCTTAAGGGTGTAGTTATTCCTAAATTGCCTTTTGGTTTGCCAAGTGATCCACTGTCTCGCGAACGTGAATCTAGGGATTCGCGCGCCTGGGCACACTATTCACTACCTGCAGCAATTATTGATGTTAAGCAGGCGGTTGGGCGTTTAATCAGGAATTCAAGCGATCGTGGCTTTGTAGTTTTGGCTGATCATAGGCTCGTTTCAAAGTATTACGGAAAGAAATTTATAAATTCATTGCCCAGTAGGAATGTTGCCTTTTTAACCATGGGTGAAATTATTGAAGAGGTTGCTTCGGGTAAATGGGGAAATACTGGGGGTACTCAGTAGTGTCTCATAAGCAAAAGAAGCATACTGGCCTTGGAACTAATGAAAAACGCTCGCTGCACCTTGTTGAGTTTTCAAAGGGTAAGCCTAACGAGCTTTCGTTAAACGTTCTAGATAATTTAGCCTCAGATACTGGGGAAAAGAGAGGTTTTTTTAGTCGTTTGTTTGGTGGACGGCAAGATGCCGCGCACCCTTCAACTCAGGTTATTGGTTCAGATGTTGGTGCGCCAAAGGTTTTTTCCCATAGTTCCGCCTCAGGGGACACCGGTAAAATTTCAAGCTCCGTAGTATTAGGGGAAACAGACCGCACTGCCAAAAAATCAAGCAAGCGCGTAAAAACTAGCGTCTCGGACACCCCTAAAGAGGGTTTATCTAGTTATAAAGCGGATAAAAAAGCTAAAAATGCCAAGCGTGCTGCTAAAGCAAATTTGAATAAGGTTAATGCGCTTACTAAGAAAAAAGAAGCTATAACTCAAACACCGTTATTGGGTGCTGATTCGGCACAAGAGATTGAGCGACGTCAACGTGCACGGCGCAGATATCGTATTGCAAGCATTTTCGTTGTTATTGTTTTATGCATTGCTGGCTTAAGTGCGGGTGGCTATTACCTATATGGGCAATATCTCGAGCAATTAGAAGGAATTGACCTTCTTAAAGCTTCGGTGGGAAACGTTGAAGGTGCAGACAATACTATTGTTGCCATAGATGATTATTTCTCTCGTCCTTTTGATGATAATTCCATTTCGGAAGCCAATCATTTGCAAGATGACATTCCAGGTGCAGAGTCACGCCTGGATAATGCAGCAGATATGGCAAACCGAGCTGTTGAGGGCTTAGATATTGGTTCGGATGATCGTCAAGCAGCAGAACATGCGGTTTCGTCTATTGCGCTCAGGCGAGAATTGCTTGAAATTGCTAACCAACGCTTAACAGACGATATCGCTGCTAAAACGGCTTATGACAAGATGGAAGAAGCTTGGACGGCTGTTCAAGAAGCTAATGCAATGATGGTTCAAGCTGCAAATTTGGTTGCTGATACAACAAAAGACAATGTAAACCAGGCAACCGAATATATGGAACAGGCTAAAGAGCGTTTTAAGGATGCTAAAAGCTCATTAAAAGAAGGCTTTAAGTCATATTCCTTAATCAAAGAGGATAAAGAATATGACTATATCGATTTGCGTATTAAATCAATTGATTATGCGCTGGCTTCAAACGAAGCGATTTTAATTCAAGACAAAAAAACCGCCGAGAAAAACAACAGTAAGTACAACAAGTTAGACAAGAAGGCAGCAAAGATAATTAGCAAGTACAGTGATGGGTTTACCTCTGTGGTTGTTAGTGCCTACGCTGCTAATCAAAAGGAACTGCAAACAAAATACGAAAGTGTTCGTAGCGACATGGGAACTCATGATTCGTACCTTCGTGATTACTTAGGCAACGATAGCTGGGTGTAGGTGCTTTGAAGCTGTCATAAGAATGTCAAGCTTATGTTGAAATGTCGTATACTACACACTACGTATGACTAGATTAAATGCCATATTAGCTGCTTTGATAGCTGGATGGCTTAAATAAAAATCCCAGAAGGGAACACAATGGCTGAACTTATCGATGATGTCACGTATCTTTCGAAAGAGATTGGTGCTCGACCTGCCGGAACAGAAGAAGAGCAGCAAGCAGCTTTATTTGTTGCTGAAACGCTTCAGCAAGATGCTGGTTTCCAGGCTGTCATTGAAGATTTTAATGGGATTGTTAATCCTGATTTACCTAAGGCAATTTGTTTTGCTGTGGTTTTTGTTTGTGGACTAATTTCTATTCTGGTTCCTTTGCTTACCTTACCTGCAGCACTCATCAGTTTGATATTTGCTGTTCTTTTTATACTTGAAGTAGTGGATAAGCCAATACTTTCAAGGTTTTTAAAGGGCGGTATTAGTCAGAACGTAGTAGCTAAATATCAGCCAGCAGGCGTTCCTAAAAAGCGCCGTAAGATTATTCTTGTTGCAAATTACGATAGTGGCCGCGTGGTACCTGATCAAAAAGGTTTTATGCAGGCAAATCGCCGTATTTTTGAGATTGCTTTTATTGTAGGAATTGTTTTAATTCCTGTTCTTTTGTTACTACAGAGCATTATTTTCCCTGGTGCTTCTGGCGTTGTTGATGGCGTCTTTAATTTCTTAACCGTAGTAGCAATGATTGTTGTTGCTGTTCCTGTGGTCCTTACCATCATTCATAAGAAGGCTAATTACACTGATGCAGCTAACAATAATGCTTCAGGAACTGCCGTTCTTTTGGATGTTGCTCGCAAAGTTGGTAATGGCTGCATTAGCCTTGAAGAAATGGAGCGCCTGGCCGAGGAAGCAGGCTCAGAGCTCGAGGGTGAAGAGGCTGCTCGTGAGGCAGGTCTTATTCCTGAAGGTGCCGAGCTTGACTATGTAGCTACTCCTAATAAGAAGGAATCTGCTCAGGATTCGTTAGCTGCGGCACATGCAGCTATTGCAGCTTTAACGGGTAAACCAGTTGTTGCTTCGAGTGCTTACGCAGCTGTAGAGCATCCACATGACAGCTTGAATCCTGAAGAGATTTTTGCGCAGGATGAGTCTGATTCTATTCAGAGTGCAGATGCTTCTATATTTGAAGAAGAAAACGCTCCTGCTCCTGCCGAAGCTTCTGCGTATAACACTAATTATCAAAGCTTTACAACGCGTCCAAGCGAGAACTCTCAGGAATCCGGCGAGGAAAAGGCTGAAAATTCTGAAGCTCAGAAGCCTGCTCCTGTAGCGACTCCCATTATTACAAGTAACAGATCAGCTGATGGAATTCCTTCATGGGCTCGTACTGCTCAGGCAAAAGCCCGTGAAAATAAACCAGAGCAATCAGCACCTAATTATGCTGTTCGTTCCCGCTATGCTGATACGCCAGCAGCACATATTCAGGATGGAATTCAGCACGCAGTAAACTTGGGTGCTGCCGCAACAGTAATTAGCGCTGCTGCTGAGGCTTCTGCTGTAGGAACAACAGCCGCAGTTGCTGCAGGTATTGTAGGTGAGGCATCTAATAGTGTTGATGCTGTTGTTGAAACTGAAGTAAAGAGCAGTCCTGCTGATAAGGTTGAGCGCGTTGTTGCCGAAACTCAACCCGAAAAGCTTTCTTCGGACCCTGCTCTGGCGGCTCGTCTTGCGGCTTTACGTACTGAAATTAATGCTGCTCCTGCACCACATATTTCTGATGAAGTGCGACAAACCTTTGCTGATATGGAAAACCAGGCTCAGCAAAAGGCCCAGAAGCAGTCTGAAACACTTGTTTCACGTGAAACATCTTCTAATTCTACGGATGAAAATGAAGTCGCAAGTCCCGCGAACCAGGATGAAGTAGATTCTGAGGTTAATGCCACCGCAAAGGAAACAACGGAAGCATTTAATCAGACTGCTGTTAAGGATGCTCTTAATGAGCTTTCCGCCAAGAAGACTCATCAGGCAGATTCCGAAGAAGAGCCTGTGGATGTAGAGCCAGAAGAAGCCCAGTACGATAATTCTGAAACTGACGAAACTCAAGATACTTATACCGAAGAAACCCCAAGCTCTTCTAGGACTGCGCGTTCTCTTCGTCGTCACACTAGCGATTTAAGCTCTAGCTTTGGTGGTTTTATGGGTAAGGTCCAGCACATGGCTGAATCCGCTGCCGCTGCTGCAACCGAAGCTGGTTCTCATCTTGGTGAAATGACAGCAAATGTCCGCAATAGCGTGAGTGCTGACGACAAGAATCAAAATGAAGTTACTCCTGTAGATCAGAATAACTTTAATGATGATTTACAAAACGAAGTCTCTGGCACTCCCGAAGATATCGAAGTTGTAGGCACTGAAGCCAACAGCGAAGAAGACAACACGCTAGCAGCAGAGGCTGAGGCTAATACCGAAGAAGCGCTTGAGCCAAAGGTTCTTGATGCGATGGATGTATCGGCATTCATGGACAAGTCTGTAGCCGAGGAATCTTCTCGTAATGATGCAAGTGACGAAACGACCAAACCTGTTTCTATGCTTGAGATTCGTGAGGCAATGGCAAGTGTTGCTGATGCAGTGGTTCCTAGTAAAGAAGAATCCTTTGAAGCAGAGCAGCCCATTCAACCTTCAGATAAAGCTGCAAAGCCTGCTTCTGAGCAAGTTGAAAAACAGGTATCACCCATTGTTGGTATCAATTTGAATTCTTTGCCAAAGGTTGACCAAGTAAAGGGATTCGACCAAGTAATCAAGCTGCCCGAGCTTGATGCAAGCGAAGTTTCACATACGGAGCCTAGCAGTCAGCGCGCTCCTATGGCTACAGACGAACATAGGTCGCCGCTAACTTCGGGTGCTATTCCTCGCATTAGTATGGGCGAAATTGAGCGCGATTCACAAAGTGATCGCTTTGGCTTAGATTTGCCTCCTCTAGGAGCTGAATCTGAGGTATCCCATGATTTAGTTTCCGCAACAAGTTCCTTTAGTACTGTTGGAGGAACGGGTGCATTTGCTCCTGTTGGAGATGAATTGGTTGAGGGTATCCCCGAAGAGCACCTTTATGTCGAAGATGCTGATGATTCATCCTTCGAGGAATCTCATACCGAAACAGGGGCTTATGCTGGTCCTGAGTATGTTGATATGCCTCAATCGCGTGTCGGTCGCTTGTTTGGTCGCTTTGGCCGCAAGAATAAAAAGGCCGAGCAGGAGTCGCTCAATGAGTGGATCGGCGCTGATGAGGGTTATACCGCTAAGGGTGCCGGTGAAAGCCGTGAGAGCTGGGAAAGCTTCCGTGAAGATACTAATTCCGGTAAATACGAAGGCGGCTCGTTCAGTCTTGATAACCTGCGCAATATAGACGTAAAGTCTCTAGGAAAGCGCTTCTCTAAGAATGATGAAGTAGCAGCCGCTCCCGCTGATGATACTTACACCAATGATGAAACCAAGGGCTTCAGTGTTACTGATGTAGAAGATGCTGCAGAGCGCATCCATTTAGATGAAACTTCTTATACCAAGGTATCTGCTGAGGATTCCGCTGCAGAAATCAGTGAGGCAATGCAGCACATTAACGAATTCCGTCATCCTGGAATCGACACTGAAGTTTGGTTTGTTGCCTTAGGTTCTGAGATTGGCAGTAATTCAGGTATGCGTGCTTTCTTGGATGCTCATAAAGATGAACTTGATGGTGCCGTTATCGTAAATCTTCAAGCTCTTGGTGCTGGCAAAATGTCTTTAATTGATACCGAAGGCACCCTGCTTCCCGTTAAACCTTCTTCTCGAGTTAAGCGTTTTATGCGTCAAGCAGCAGAGCGTTCGAAGGTTAGCTATGGTATAGCCCAATTACTGAGCGTCGAAACTCCTGCTTCGTTTGCAATTCGTAGGGGTTATCAGGCCTTTAGTATTGTTGGTGTAAAGGATGGTAAACCTGCTTACTATGCAGAAAACGATGACGTTTTGGAGAATATCGATCCTAAGACGCTTAAAGACGCTAGTTCCTTCGTCTTAGAGCTTCTTAAGGTTATCTAGAGTCCTCCTGAGCTAACAAAAGTTAAACAGCCTAAAAGGCTAAAAAGAGATCAAATACCCCTTGCTTGTAGATTTTTGGCGGCGAGGGGTATTTATTTATGTTTTAACTGGTCAAATGTATAGGCGACCAGTACAATGGTTTCCGCATTGAGAGGTGCTTAAATCATGGGGAATTGATTCGAGCACAATAAACTTATGAGAAAGAGGATATCCATGGCTGTTGTTGGCTATTGCGTTAAGTGTAAGGATAAAAAAGAGATGGTTAATCCTACCGAGGGTGTAACCAAGAACGGTCGCGTTATCACTAAGGGTACCTGCCCTGACTGTGGCACCAAGATGTCTCTTATTGGTGGCGTTGCTAAGAAATAGCTCTACTTTACTGCTAGGCGGGTGTCGCCAAGTGGTAAGGCCCCAGCTTCCCAAGCTGGTATTCGCGGGTTCGAATCCCGTCACCCGCTCCAGAGTAAATTTACAGCCAAGGTTTTATGCCTTGGCTGTTTTTTATTGCGAGAGCTATGGTGTTTGATTTATAACGGTGACAATAATTAAGCCGTGATAAAGTGCTTGTAATAAGAAAGGGAAATTAATGCCTTTTGATGCTTATATTTTTGACCTAGATGGAACTCTTCTTGATACGCTTCCTGATCTTCATGTGAACGTTAATGAAGCACTTGCTCGTAAAGGTTTCCCTCCTCGCACTATTGATGAAGTTCATTCATTTATTGGTAATGGCGCTTTAGCACTTGTTTGGTCCTGTGTTCCAGAGGGTACCTCCCAGGCTGATGTTGATGAGGTATATAGCCTCTTTTGCGAGCTCTATAAAGAGTATGGCATGAATTTGACTAAGCCTTTTGAGGGTATCAAGGAGGTTCTAACCGAGCTCAAAGCTCAAGGGAAAAAGCTCGGTATCGTTTCAAATAAGTTTGATGCTGGAGTTAAGGCTGTTGAGGCACGCTATCTTCCAGGTTATTTTGGCTGCGCTTTAGGTGAAAGTGCAGAAATCCCTCGTAAGCCTGAACCTAAAGGCCTGCTTTTCTGCGCTGAGACTCTTGGCGTTGAGCCATCCCAGTGCGTTTACTTTGGAGATAGCGCTAGCGATATGCGTGCTGCACATAATGCCGGGATGTATGCGGCAGCTTGTGCCTGGGGTTATCCTACTATCGAAATGCTAAAAGAAGGCGAACCCGACGTAATGCTGAGTTCGCCTGAAGAAATTCTTTCGTTTGAAAAGAATTAGTTGTTTTGCCTGAATAGATAAGCCGGTTTTAACCTCTATATCCGTTGGGGTTAGCTGACTGCCAGCGCCAGGTGTCTTCGCACATACGAGCGATATCGTATTTGGCAACCCAGCCAAGTTCATCGCGAGCCTTATCGCAGGCCGCATAATAAACAGCAAGATCACCTGGGCGACGCTCTTTGATGACATAAGGAATCTTATGACCGCAGGCTTTTTCAAAGGCAGCAACAACCTCTAAAACGCTAGTACCTTTACCAGTCCCAAGATTGAATACGCCAACACCGTGACGAGTTCCGTCTTCGCTCACCGGGCCTTCGTAGCTTCCTGTACCGATGGCCTTGCCTGTGCCAATCTTGCCAGCCATCCATTCAAGCGCATTAACGTGACCAACCGCAAGGTCGACAACGTGGATATAGTCGCGCACACCTGTACCATCGGGGGTTGGGTAGTCGTTACCAAAAACGCCAAGTTCTTTAAGCTTGCCGGTGGCAACCTGAGCAACATAAGGAAGAAGATTATTAGGGATACCCTTAGGATCTTCTCCAATAAGACCACTAACATGTGCGCCAATGGGATTGAAGTAACGAAGAAGAACAACACTCCATTCGTCATCTGCTAGGTAGAAATCGGTAAGAATACGCTCTAGCATTGCTTTGGTTTCGCCATAAGGATTGGTGGTTTTACCACGATCAAGGGCTTCGGTATAGGGAATCTCGGCTTCTTCACCATAGACAGTTGCGGAGCTAGAGAAGATGACATTCTTGCAGCCGTGCTCGCGGGCAACATCGAATAAGGTAAGCGCACCGCCGACGTTGTTCCAGTAGTATTCCAGCGGCTTTTGCGTTGATTCACCAACAGCTTTAAGGCCAGCAAACATAATGATGGCATCAATATCGTAGGAATTGAAAACCTGATGCATAGCCTCGCGGTCAAGGATATCCGCCTCGATAAATGCCAATTGCGATTCATCGGCATTAGTAATTTGGCGAATGCGGTCGATTGCAATTTCACTTGAATTGGAAAGGTTATCAACAATGACAACCTTGTAATTACGATCAAGGAGTTCAACAGCAGTGTGGCTGCCAATATAGCCTGCTCCACCAGGAAGCAAAATAGTTAGTTGTTCAGGATTTTTATTGAGATCCTTATTTGCCATGTCGGTCCTTTCGTATGTACGACGAGGCTTATGCTTTAAATAAAGAAGAAGCTGATAAGTTCACGATTATCAGCAAGAAAGTCTCTTTAAATTTTTGCTTGTAGTCTATCGCTTATCGGCCAGCTTTTTAAGAAGGTTCCATGCAAGTTTTTTGCCTTCAAGCTCTGAAATTTGTTTCTCAAAATCTTCGAAGCAAACCATAGGTCTACCCAAAAGATTTTCTTTAATCCCTAATGCAATCTGACTATGGTAGGCGTCTGCAAGTAATTTAACTGCGTCAATATCAAGCGCGACTACCGCTAAAGGATCAAGTGTCTCGACAATAAGAATAAGTTCTTCAGGCTGAAGTGTATGAGCATTACTGATATAGGTAACAGCTTGCTCTTTTGAGGTTTTATTAAAACCAAGACTGCGTGCGCTATTTTCGAGTGCATTGATTGTTAAGGAGCTAGGGCTTTCAAAAGAGATAGCAAGGAAAAGCCCATTAGGATTTCCGCTGAGCTGTTTGTCAAAGCGCGCAAACAGCTTATCTGTAATAAGTTCAAAAGAACTTGCCACCTTGTGCCCCTTTGTTGCAAATCTTCCTTACTAAAGATGCTATATGAATTTCACCGTGCAAAAGGTTCTTTAACAAATAAAATTCGCGAATTCCTCCTGCTTTTTAATGGTTAGTGTTACATTTTGACTAATTCGTGTTCAGTTATTTGATGGGAGTACGTTATGTGCACCAATGGAATTAATACCGGTCAGTTCGAAAAAATGATTGACCAGATTGACGACCATATTAAGCTCGAACGCCGCTGGGTTCACAACTTGGGTCACGACGCTGAAGATGCTGGTTTCCCAACAGTTGGCGCAAAGCTACATGAGGCTATGGCTCTGCTCGATCAGGTTCGTGCAACGCTTGATGACGCCAAGGATGCCCTTGAAGATGACGCAGAGGCAGCATCGGGCGTGCAGGTTAATTTGGTGTAGAGCCTATGCATAATGATTTAATGCGCTTTTCCGTAGCGATGCCCGAAGACCTGTTGGTTAAGTTTGACAGGCTGGTTGCTCGCCGCGGATTGGCTAAAAATCGTTCCGAGGTTGTACGCGATTTAGTGCGCGAAGCCCTTGTTGAAGATGAATGTTCGATTCCTGGGCGAATTGTTATGGGCACGCTTACGATTGTGTATAGCCACCATGCCAACGATTTGCAGGAAAAACTCCATCATATTCAGCACCATTATCTTGATGTCGTTATTAGTTCGACCCATGTTCATGTTGATGAAGACAACTGCCTTGAAGTCATCATCATGAAAGGTGAAACGGGCGATGTTCAAGATATTGGCAATTTGATTCTTGGCACTAAGGGCGTAAAGACTGGTCGCCTTGTTATGACAACGACTGGTCAGTTTATTTAAGAGCCAGGTAGCCTGAGTAATTTCCTGCTACTTAGAATCAGGTAGGACTCAAGCGTAATTGTGCAAATATGGGCCAAAATTCATGGAATAAATTTTGGTGTTTAACGTGAAACATCTTCATCTAAAGGAGGACCAGTTATGGACCAAACGGTGTTGTTAGGTCACGGTAGTGGCGGCACCATGATGAAGCGAATTATTGACGAAGTATTTTTTGACGCTTATGCGGGCGAAGAACTTCGTGAAGGAAATGATGCAGCACGCCTGCCAGTTGAGCCGGGGCGTGTAGCTTTTTCTACTGACAGCTTTGTTGTAACACCACACTTCTTCCCTGGTGGCGATATTGGTCGCCTTGCGGTGTGTGGCACAGTCAACGATGTTGCGACCTCGGGCGCTATTCCAAAATATTTAAGCTGTGGCTTTATTTTGGAAGAGGGCTTTCCTATGGAAGACCTGAAGAAGATTTGCCAAACCATGGCCGAAGTTGCCAAAGAAGCTGGCGTCCACATCGTCACCGGCGATACCAAAGTAGTAAATCGCGGTTCCGGCGACGGCGTGTTCATTAATACTTCAGGAATTGGTTTTATTCCTGAGGGGATTGATCTTTCGGGTGCTAATTGCAAACCCGGCGACAAGATTTTAGTTACCGGTACCTTAGGCGATCACGGCATTACTATCATGGCGTGTCGAGAGGACCTTTCTTTCAGCGCTGATATTCAAACGGACGCAGCTCCTCTTAATCACCTTATTCAGGAAGTTATTGCTGCTGCACCTGATACGCGTTGTTTCCGTGATCCAACTCGTGGCGGCTTGGCAAGTACACTCAATGAGTTAGCCGAACAATCTGGCGTTGATTTTATGGTTGAAGAAGATGCGATTCCGGTAAAAGATGCCGTACGCGGAGCTTGTGAAATGCTTGGCTATGATGTTTATCAGGTTGCTAACGAAGGCAAGATGGTTTGTATAGTTCCCGCCGATCAAGCAGATGCCGCACTTGCCGCAATGCGTGCGAATAAGTACGGCCTTGACGCAGCAATTATTGGCGAGGTTCAAGAAACCGAAGAAGGTCGTGCTCCTCGCGTTTCCTTGCGTACTGGTTTTGGCACTACACGTATCATGGATATGCTTGTTGGCGAGCAATTGCCACGAATTTGTTAAGGTTGTGCAGTGTAAGATACCTTTAAGGTGATAAATATAGAGTTGAGGCTTGCAACTGGCTTTTGTTCTGGTATGTTCGCAACCGTAGAAATTGCACTTTCTACGAAGCGAAGAAAAAGGAAGGGGAACCAAAATGGCACATCCCGTAATTCTTACCGATGAATGCATCGGCTGCGGCATCTGTGTTGATGCTTGTCCTCAAGGTGCAATCGACGTCGTTGATGGCGTATTGAAGGTCGTTAACGAAGATGCATGCATTGCCTGTGGCGATTGCGTTGAGGAATGTCCCATGGGTGCGATTGAGGAAATCGCTGAGGACTAAATCCTAAGTACATAAGTACACACAAAAAAGGGGCCGGAAGGCTCCTTTTTTGTTGCTTAAAGCAAGATATATAAATGAGCTTGTTAGATTTTAGAGGCCATATTTAGATTTTCAGCCACGATTTATGAACTTAGTTATCCTTATTTGACCTGGGAAAATGTAGAACCATCAAATAATCTTCAAATTTCAGAGAAGGAAATTTGACAATACCCCACTTAGATTTTATATTTCTAACTATCGAAGAAGACCTAAAGCTCTATGCTTACCTCTTCCTTATTTAGGTAATAAAAGTTGGCCAGTAAAAACTGGTCACAATTGAAAGGATAAAAAATGGCTAAGATCATCGGCATCGACTTGGGTACCACCAATTCAGCTATGGCCGTAATGGAGGGTTCTGAGCCTGAGATTCTGGTTAACGCTGAAGGCGACCGCACTACTCCTTCTGTTGTTGGTTTTAAGGATGGCGAGCGCACTGTTGGTAAGGCTGCAAAGAACAAGGCAGTTACCAATCCTGCAAACACCATCGCTTCCGTAAAGCGCTTCATTGGTCGTTCTTACGCAGAGACTGGCGAAGAGCAGAAGACCGTTGCTTACAACGTAAAGTCCGGGCAGGGTGGCCGTGCAGTCGTTGACATTGAGGGCAAGGAATACACCCCCGAGCAGATTTCCGCAGAGGTTCTTCGCAAGATTAAGACCGACGCAGAAAAGCGTGTTGGTGAACCTGTAAACCAGGCAGTTATTACCGTTCCTGCTTACTTTAACGACGCTCAGCGTCAGGCAACTAAGGACGCTGGCAAGATTGCTGGTCTTGAGGTTCTGCGTATTATCAACGAGCCTACTGCAGCAGCCTTGGCATACGGCCTTGATAAGACTACTACCGAGCAGAAGGTTTTGGTATTCGACCTTGGTGGCGGTACCTTTGACGTTTCTATCCTCGAGCTCGGCGATGGCGTCTTTGAGGTTTGCTCTACCAACGGCGACAACCACCTGGGTGGCGACGACTGGGATCAGCGCATCATCGACTGGATGGCCGATAAGTTCAAGAGTGAAAACGGCGTTGACCTGCGTGCCGACAAGATGGCTCTGCAGCGCCTGAAGGAAGCAGCAGAAAAGGCAAAGATGGAGCTTTCTTCCACTAGCCAGACTGCAATCAACCTGCCCTTCATCTCTATGAACGAGAATGGTCCTTTGCATCTTGACTACACCTTGACCAAAGCTGAGTTTGAGCACATGACCAGCGACCTGCTTGCTCGCTGCAAGAAGCCTGTTGAGCAGGCACTACGCGACGCAGATCTGACCGCATCTGATATCAACGAGGTTATCCTTGTTGGCGGTTCGACCCGTATGCCCGCCGTTCAGGATCTGGTAAAGCAGATTACTGGCAAGCAGCCCAACATGTCTGTTAACCCCGACGAAGTTGTTGCAATGGGCGCAGCTGTCCAGGGCGGCGTTTTAGCTGGCGACGTTCAGGGCATCCTCTTACTCGACGTCACTCCCCTTTCCCTGGGTGTTGAAACCATGGGCGGCATCATGACTAAGATGATTGATCGCAACACCACCATTCCTACCCGCAAGACTGAGATTTACTCCACCGCAGCTGACAATCAGACTAGCGTAGAGATTCACGTTCTTCAGGGTGAGCGCCAGATGGCTCGCGACAATAAGACTCTGGGCAAGTTCCAGCTGACCGGAATCCCCGCTGCACGTCGCGGCATGCCTCAGATCGAAGTTACCTTCGACATCGATGCTAACGGCATCGTAAATGTTTCTGCTAAGGATCTTGGTACTGGCAAGGAACAGCAGATTACGATTTCTGGCTCCACTGCTCTTTCCGATGACGAAGTCGATCGCATGGTTAAGGAC
>CAVCRX010000001.1:0-26054 GCA_963604935.1 Bacteroidaceae bacterium | reverse complement strand
CACGCTGAGGAAGACGCAGCTCGCAAGGAAGAAGCTGAAACTCGCAACAACTGCGATGCTCTGGTAAACGCAACCGAGACCACTCTGGGTGAGGTTGGCGACAAGCTTTCTGCTGACGTTAAGTCCGAGGTTGAATCTGCAATCGCTACTGCTAAGACCGCTCTTGAGGGTACTGATATCGAAGCAATCAAGCAGGCAACTGAGGCTCTGCAGCAGGCAGGCCACAAGATGGCTGAGGTTGTTTACTCCAATGAGCAGGCAGCAGCTCAGCCTGGTGCCGGTGCTCAGGCAGCTCCTGCTGACGATGTTGTTGAGGCTGACTTCGAGGTCGTTGACGACGACAAGAAGGAGAACTAATCATGGCAGCCGATACCGAGATTGACGAGAGCGCAGAGACCACTGAGCCCGAGTCCACCCCGGAAGAGCTTACCGAGGAGTCAGAGATTGACACCGAGGAAGCTACGGACGAGCCAGTAGATGAGCTTAAAAAAGCTCAAGCTGAGGCTAAGGAATGGCAGGATAAGTACCTTCGTCTTCATGCTGAATGGGATACCTACCGTCGCCGCATGAAGGAGCAACGCGCCGAAGAAACTGCACGTGCAACTGAAAGTCTTATGAAGAACCTCATTCCTGTGGTTGATGACTTTGATCGCACGCTTGCTTACGCCAAAGAAAATGGCGAAGGCGCTCTGATTGAAGGTGTAGAGGCGGTATTCAATAAGTTTACCGATGCTCTTACCAAGGATGGCCTTGAGATTATCGATCCTGCTGGTCAGGCCTATGATGCTCTTGAGGCACAGGCGGTTGGCGTTGTTGAAGACGCATCCGTCCCCGACGAAACAGTCTGCCAGGTATTCCAGAAGGGATACCGCATGGGCACCAAGGTTTTGCGAGCCGCAATGGTCACAGTTACCAGCGGCGGTCCAAAGCGCGAAACTGCGGACTCCGAGGAAGACTCAGAATAAGAATGGTTAGGAAGGCGGGCACATGTCCGCCTTCCTTGTGAAGAAAAGAGGTGAGTCGCTATGGGCGCAACTCCCGACTACTACAAAACTCTGGGCGTTTCGCGTGACGCCTCTGCTGACGAAATAAAAAAGGCATACCGCAAGCTTGCACGCGACAATCACCCGGATGCAGTAAAGGCTCGAGGTGGTAACGCCGAAGAAGCCGAAGAAAAGATGCGCTCCATCAATGAAGCCTACGAGGTTTTATCCGATGACAAGAAGCGCCAGATGTACGACCAGTATGGCACCGCAAACGAAAACCAGATTCCCTTTGGTGGCGGTGCGGGCTTCAGTGGTTCTTGGGCTGACATTCTTGAGAGCTTGCGTAATGGCGAAGGCTTTGGTGGCTTTAGCGGCTTTGGTGGTTTTGGTGGCCCCTTTGGTGGTGGCCAGCCTATTCCTCAAAAAGGCGCAGACCGTACGGTCAATTTGGATATCACCTTTGACGAAGCGTTTAAGGGCACCGAAAAGAAGATTCGCGTTCGCTTAGAGGCAGGTTCCGAGCCACAAACTCTGCCCGTAAAAATTCCTGCTGGTGCTATCGATGGCGGCCAGCTTCGTTTACGCGGTCGTGGAAACCCTGGCATTAACGGCGGCCCTGCTGGTGACCTTTTAGTAAAGGTGCATATCAAAGAGCATCCTTACTATCGTCGCGACAAGGCTGACGTACTTATGGATGTTCCTGTTTCGATTGCAGAAGCTGCTCTGGGTTGCCAACTAACCGTGCCAATGCCTGACGGAAGCAAGGTTAGGGTAAAAGTTCCTGCGGGAACCCAGCAGGGAACTAAGCTGACTATCAGGGGTAAGGGTGCTCCTCGCTTAGGTTCTGCTGGTGGCACGGGCAATATGTATCTAGTCGTTAACGTTGAGGTACCTACCGAACTAAACGAAGAGCAAACAAAAGCTTTGAATGCCTTTATGGAAGCAGATAACAAGGAATTGAGGCGATGGTAATGAATGATGCAGAGCGTCCCGTCTATATGATCGGCGTTGCAGCAGAGCTTGCCGGAGTGCATCCTCAGACGCTGCGAATTTACGAACAGAAAGGCCTTGTTTCGCCCCAGCGAACAAGTGGCAATACTCGCATGTATTCGCAGGCTGACATTGATCGTTTGCGTTTGATTAACGAACTAACGAGTGAGGGCATTAATTTAGCAGGCGTCATTCGTATTTTGGATTTACAAGGCCGACTGGACGAACGAGATAACGAACTCGACGCTTTGCATCAGCGTGTACGCCGTTTGGCTGATCGCGTGCATGAGTTAGAGACGCGCCAAAATGTCAACGAAC
Organism: Bacteroidaceae bacterium; assembly: GCA_963604935.1. Taxonomy (GTDB): domain Bacteria; phylum Actinomycetota; class Coriobacteriia; order Coriobacteriales; family Eggerthellaceae; genus Anaerotardibacter. The sequence goes on along the minus strand of CAVCRX010000001.1, from coordinate 23,760 downwards.
TCATGGAATCTACGATGGCTATTCAGCTTAGGCGCATTTAGAAAGTAGACAGTCGTTGCGCAGGCAGGCGGGCAACCTAGCAAGTTTGCGCAACGAAAAAATAAAGTTTTGCCTGGTCAAACATCAGGCGACACAAAAAGAATCAAGTAAAAGGAGGCAATTATGAGACTCGATAAATTGTCCCTTACCGCGCAGGAAGCAATGCAGGCCGCAATGAGTGTGGCCGGCGAGCGAGAGGCGGGTTCAGTCGAGCCACTCGACCTATTGGGTGCTCTGCTCGACACGGGCGAAAATAACATCAAGTCCATCATTACACGCATCGGTGCCGACCCACAGGCTTTGGCAAACGATGTGAAAAGCAAACTGGACGCTCAGCCACATGTACAAGGTGGCGGCTTTATGGGTATGGCTATGCCATCTCAGCAGTTTATGAATGTCTTTGATAAGGCAGTCAAAATTGCAGAAAAGCTTGGCGACCAGTACGCAACCACTGAGCATCTGCTTATCGCTCTGTCTGAAGATAAGGGCGATGCGGGCAAACTCATGAACGAACATGGAATTACTCGTTCCAACATCGAGGAAGCCTACGAAGAACTTCGCGGCGATACGCGAGTAACCGATCAGCAGTCCAAGGCCGAATTTGAGGTTTTGTCTCAGTATGGAATTAACCTGACAGCTCAGGCTCGCGAAGGCAAGCTTGATCCTGTTATTGGCCGTTCAGAAGAAATTCGTCGTACCATTCAGGTTCTTTCTCGCCGTACTAAGAACAACCCTGTTCTTATTGGCGAACCTGGTACCGGTAAAACCGCAATCGTTGAAGGCTTAGCGCAGCGTATTGTTGCTGGCGACGTTCCTTCAAGCCTGCGTGACCGCGAGCTCATCTCTCTTGATTTATCGAGCATGCTTGCTGGCGCTAAGTACCGCGGCGAGTTCGAAGATCGCTTGAAGGCGGTATTGCGCGAGGTTAAACAGTCAGACGGACAAATCATTTTATTTATTGACGAGCTGCACACTATCGTTGGTGCTGGTTCTTCGGGTGATAGCTCGATGGATGCAGGCAATATGCTCAAGCCTGCGCTGGCACGTGGCGAACTTCATGCTATCGGCGCAACAACGCTTGACGAATATCGCAAGTACATCGAAAAGGACGCTGCTCTTGAGCGCCGCTTCCAGCCAGTATTGGTTGACGAGCCAAGCGTGCCTGAAACCATCGCAATTTTGCGTGGCTTGAAGGAAAAGTATGAAATCCATCATGGCGTTCGTATTAAGGATGCCGCTTTGGTTGCCGCAGCCGAACTTTCAAACCGCTATATTTCCGACCGCTTCCTGCCCGACAAAGCTATCGACCTTATGGACGAAGCTGCAAGCCGTTTGCGTATCGAGATCGACTCAATGCCTGAAGAAGTCGACCTTGCTGAGCGCAAGCTGACTCAGATGCAGATTGAAGAGCAGGCACTTATGAAGGAAAGTGATGCTGCTTCTGCCGAGCGCTTGGAAGAGCTACGCCGCGAAATGGCTGATGCGCGTGAAAAGCTGGATGCTCAAAAGGCTGCTTGGAAAAACGAAAAAGACGTCATCGTTAACGTGCAGAATCTCAAGTCTGAACTCGAAGCAGCTCAGCACGAAGAAGAGCAGGCAACTCGTGAGGGTAACCTTGGTCGCGCTGGCGAACTTCGCTTTGGCACTATCCCCGACCTCAAGGCAAAGATTGCCGAAGCCGAAGCGGTGCTTGAGGCTCGCGACGACGATGATAGCCTGTTAAAAGAAGAAGTTGGCGAAGAGGAAATCGCTGAGGTTGTAAGCGCTTGGACTGGAATTCCTGTAACTAAGATGATGCAGGGTGAAATGGCTAAGCTCGTAGACCTGGAAGACAAGCTACATGAGCGCGTAATTGGCCAAGATAAGGCAGTTAGCGCTGTTGCCGATGCAATCCGTCGTAGCCGTGCTGGTTTGGCTGACCCTGACAAGCCCATTGGAAGCTTCTTGTTCTTGGGTCCTACAGGTGTTGGTAAGACCGAGCTTGCAAAGGCGCTTGCTGAGTACTTGTTTGACACCGAGCGCAATATGGTGCGTATCGACATGTCTGAGTACATGGAGAAGTTCAGTGTGCAGCGTCTGATTGGTGCTCCTCCGGGATACGTTGGCTATGACGAAGGTGGTCAGCTGACTGAAGCTGTTCGTCGTCATCCTTACAGTGTTATCTTGCTTGACGAGATTGAAAAGGCTCACCCTGATGTCTTTAATATCTTGCTGCAGGTGCTTGACGATGGCCGTCTGACGGATGGTCAGGGTCGTGTTGTGAGCTTCAAGAACTCCATCATCATCATGACCTCCAATGTTGGTTCCGAAAGTATTCGCGCCTTTGGCCAGGAAAAGGCCAACAAGGCAAAGAGCTTGGGTAAGAGCATGGAAGAAATGATGCAGGGCGACCTGGATTCCATGGCTGAGGCAATGGCTGAGCTTACCACCAAGGTAAACGATTCACTGCGTAACACCTTCCGCCCTGAATTCCTCAATCGAATTGACGACATCATCACCTTTGATTCGCTATCAATTTTGGACGTTGAGCCTATCGTCGACCTTCAGCTTAAGGAAGTTTCCGAGCGTCTGGCTCCTCGCAAGATTGAGCTTGATGTAAGCGCTGCTGCTCGCGAACGCTTGGCAATTGACGGTTACGATCCTGTATTTGGCGCACGTCCTCTGAAGCGTTTGATTCAGCGTCAGGTCGTTGACCGTGTAGCAACGGCTATGATTCAGGGCGAGGTTTTGGCTGGCTCGAAGGTTGTCGTTGATATTGATTCCGACGGAAACTACTCGGTCGAAATCCAAGGCCCAAGGCCAGAACTTAATGCTGGCTCCACTAAGTAATATCGTGTCGCTGGTGCATTGCTTAAAGCACGCTGCTTCGAACATGGAGCAAACAAAAGTTTAATTATTGGCTCCTGCGTGAGGTTCTTCTTCGCGCAGGAGCCTTGCTATGTACTAGAATTGGCTGCATGAAATTACCTGAAATCAAGAAGGATCAGACGAAAGTGTCTTTGTCAGGAGTCGGCGCATTATTGCTGTCGATAGTTTCTTTTGTGGTTGTTCTTTATTTGGTGACTATCGTGGTGAAGCTTGCTGCCACCTTTTGGGGGGCTTAAATGTGGCAGCGATTTAGTTATGACGACGTTCTGACCATTGGGCATTACTTGGGTGTTTTGACCTCGGTTTTTGCCTTTGCGTTTTTAGTTCCTGTAATCACAGCCCTTATTTGTCAGGAATGGGAACCTTGCCTTCGCTATATTATGTCGGCTGGTGTTGCTCTTACTTTTGGTACATTGCTGCGTCTTCTGCGTGTAAACCCTGGCCGCTTAACGCATCAACAGGCTATGGCAGTAACGGGTCTTGCCTGGATGTTCTTAGCTTTAATTGCTTCGATTCCTTTGGCTCTTTCGGGGCATTATGCCACCTATCTTGATGCCGTATTTGAAGGAGTATCTGGCCTTACCACTACGGGCGCTTCCTTAGTAATCGATTTGGAGCATATGGCATATGCCGACAATATGTGGCGTTTTGTTTTGCATTTTCTTGGTGGCTTGGGCTTAATCGTTGTTGCTTTGGCGCTTGGTTTAATGGGCTCATCCATGTCGGGCTTGTATTCCTCGGAGGGACGCAGCGACCATGTGCTTCCTAACATCGTTACCACTGCCCGCCTGATTGGCGGTATTTCGTTGGTGCTTATTGCGGTAGCCACTTTGGCGCTTTCGGTTTTTTGCTTGGTGTCAGGTATGGAGCCGCTACGGGCAATATTTAATTCGCTCTGGATCGCGATTTCTGGCTTCATGACGGCGGGCTTTGCTCCTACGAGCCAGTCGATTTCTTACTACCATTCTTACCCGCTCGAAGTAGTGTGTATGGTCTTAATGATTTTGGGGTCCATCAGTTTTGCTCTGCTGGTTGAAGTCTGGAAAGGCCGTACCCTTAGCTTCTTTAAGGACTTAGAGATTCGCGTAGGCGTAATTTGGGTATTAATTGCTACCGGAGTATTTATGGCTTCCTTGGCAGTATCGGACACCTTCCCCGACCTGCCTGAACTTTTACGTCGTGGCATATTTATGGTTGTATCGGCGATGTCCACCACTGGTTTTGAAGTGGTTACCAGTAACCAGCTGACCACCTGCTTTTCTTCAGGCGCTTTGCTAATTTTAATTTTGTTGATGGCTATTGGCGGCTCGAGTGGATCAACCGCTGGTGGTATGAAGTTTATGCGTGTAGGTATTGTGGTTAAGTCGCTTGCTTCCACGGTTAAAGAAACGCTTGCGCCAGAAAATGCGCGTGTTTCGGTTGTTTACTATCACCTTGGTCGTCATGTTCTATCTACCGACTTAGCTCGTTCGGCTATGACAGTTTCTACCTTATTTGTTGTTACCTATGTTATCGGTGCGCTTGCTGGCGTTGCTTATGGCTATGACGCTATGACGGCAATCTTTGACTCGGTTTCTATGGCTTCAAACGGTGGCTTAACGGCTGGCTCGATTAGTACTGGTATGCCGGCCCCGCTCGAGGCGCTCTATATTCTTGAAATGTGGGCGGGTCGTCTTGAGTATGTGACACTGATTGCACTGCTGGCAAAGATTGTGATGTCGATAATCCCTCGTCATAAGGCCGATAAGTAATGGCTCGGTTGGTACGCAACATACAAGCAGCAATCAAGGACTACAGCACAGGAGTTAGGTCTGTTCAAGGTGGTGCTTTTAGCCTGCGCGCTTGTGTAGAGGCTGAGTCTACGCAGGGCGGAGCTACTTCTGTGGAGTGCGCTAGCGCAGGGGCTTTGGCACAGGCTAAAGCTTGCCTTACAAAGGCAATGGTCACAGCGTTTTTGGTGTCGCTCTGCCTACTTGTCGTACTGGGAACTTCGCCTAGTTTTGCCTGGGCAGATGAGCCGGAGACTTCTTCAGATAACACCGTTAATACCAATCAATTGCCCGACAGTTCTTTTTTGTATGACGTACCTATTTCTGAATTAACCACGGCGGATTCCTTTCACGACCAGCAAACTGTGCAGGTTAAAGGCGAGGTTGTGGGTGACTTAATTGCGGATGAAAGTGATGCTTCTCGTTGCTGGGTGAGCTTACAGGAACTCGACACAGAAGTTCCTGCGGTAGTTTCGCTCTATATGACCCGTGAATTCGCAAAGCAAATTGATGCTTTTGGACACTATGGTCAGCAGGGAACCACCTTGCAGGTTATGGGAACTTTTCATCTTGCTTGTAGCGACCACCAGGGTTTAAGTGATATTCACGTCGAAACTGTGTCGGTTGTTGCAAGTGGCAAGACTATTAATAACGAAGCAAGCTCAATTTTGTTTTCGTTAGCTTGGATTTTCCCTTTGGTGGGTGTTTTGTTGGTGCTGTATTACCGCCATCGTAACGAGCAGGAGCGTTAATGCGAGGAACCGTTGTTAAGCTTGATCGAGGCTATCCTTTAGTGCGTTTGGAAGACGGCAGCGAAGTACGCTGTGAGCATGCGGTGGCTTTGGTAAAGAGCAAAGAACATCGTGCGGTAATTGGCGACCAGGTAGAAATCGAATTGCCTAATAGTCACGATAAGGGTCGTATTAATGAGGTACTCCCCCGTCGTACGAGCTTTGTGCGAAAGGATCCAACCGAGCGCGCTTTGCCTCAAACCCTCGCAGCAAACTTTGACCTTGTTTTGGTTGCTCAGCCGCTTGATCAGATAAACACGCGCCGACTAGAGCGAGAGCTGGTGCTTGCGCACGAAACAGGCGCTGAAGTTGTAGTTGTTTTAACAAAGGCCGACCTACTTCAAGACGAAGAGGAAGTAAATTCGGTGCTTGCAAGCATTGAGGGCTTCGTAGGGAACGACAAAGTAATGGTCCTTTCGGGGGAAGACCCCTCTTCGGTTGATGCGGTTGCCGATTTAATTGCCGACGGAGAAAAGATAGCCATTCTAATTGGACGAAGTGGTGTTGGTAAGTCGACTCTCGTCAATATGCTTGTTGGTCGCGAGATTCAAAAGACCACTGAAGTTCGCGAAGATGGCAAAGGTCGTCACACGACTGTTTCACGTGAAATCATTGCCTTGCCCAGGGGTGGCTTCGTTGTTGACATGCCTGGCGTTCGTGGTCTTGGCTTGTGGGATGCTGAAGAAGGCATCGAAGCTGCCTTTTCTGATGTTGAGGATTTGGCACAGTCGTGTAAGTTCCGAGATTGTAGTCACATTAATGAGCCGGGTTGTGCTGTCCAAGCTGCGGTAGCAGATGGTTCTTTGGCTGCTCATCGTCTTGAGAGTTACTTGCGTCTTAAAGATGAAAGCGCTCAGGTGAAGCAGCGTCGCACCGAGGCTGAGCGAATTCGTACGCGTCGTGGACATCCGCGCCGTCGCCGCTGATTTAGGGTAAATAGATATATGCAAATCGCAGACCCAGTTTGTTGATTGCGTACTTCTTTCGTTTTGTTAGAAAAATCCTCTCGGTTTTTGCTTTTGTTCACTGAAACTTCTTTGAAATCTAATTCCCAGTAAATTACTATGATATAGTTCAACCTAGACTGCAAAGGCTGCCTGTGGTGTGCATGTTGTGCGCCAGCCTGACCGCACATCAGGCGCGGCAGCTTTATGACATATTGGAATTGCAAAGAAGAGGAGTGATTCCCATGGCCAAGGCCATCCTTGAAACCAAGGGCTTGACTATTGCCGCAGATGAAACACCACTGCTGCATGAAATTGACCTGACAATTGAGCAGGGTACAACTCATGTTTTGATGGGACCAAACGGTGCCGGTAAATCCACCCTTGGCTCTGCGCTTATGGGTAATCCTGAGTACAGCGCTATTGCTGGCAGCATCTATTTTGACGGGGAAGACATCACCGAGCTCTCACCTGATAAACGTTCGACAGCTGGTTTGTTTATGAGTTTCCAGGCACCTGTTGAGGTTCCCGGAGTTCCCCTGTTTACCTTCTTGCGCGCTATCGTAGCTCAGCGCCCCGACCTTAAGCTTCGTGGCCCTAAGCTCAAAAAGCGCATTACCGAAATCATGGCTCAGCTCGATATGGATCCAAGCTATTTGGACCGCGAGCTTAATGTTGGCTTTTCGGGCGGCGAAAAGAAGAAGGTCGAAATGCTGCAGCTTCTTTTACTGCAGCCAAAGCTTGCCATTTTGGACGAAACAGATTCAGGCCTAGACGTCGATGCGCTTGATACCGTTTCTCGTGCAATTCGAATTTATCAGGAAGAAATGAATGGTTCGCTCCTGATGATTACCCACAACACGCGTATTCTTGAGCATTTGGATGTTGACCAGGTACATGTTCTTGTTCGTGGTCGCCTGGTAGATGCAGGCTGTGCTTCGTTGATTAACGAAATCAACGATCATGGCTTCGAGCGTTATGTGGGTGTTGCTGGTTCGGGTGCTGCTTCTGTAGCAGCCGCACAGGCAAAAGCCGCAGCAGGTAAAGAAACGCATTTTGACGCCGCTTCTGCAATTGAAAACATGGAGGCAGCTCTTGCTGCTCATGACGCTGAGGCAGGCGAGTAAGCATGACATCGCGATCCAATGTCGCCGACGTTGATCGCTCTCGCTATGACTTCATTAAAAGCGAAGCTCACAGCGAACGATTAAGCGCCGGTTTAACCCCCGAAATTATTCGTGAAATTTCTGCACGCAAGGACGAGCCTGAATGGATGCTCGACCTGCGTCTGAAGTGTTTGGATATCTATCATCAGACTCCTGTTCCCAACTGGGGCCCTGCTCTTGATGGCTTGGATATCGAAAATATCGTTACCTATGTAAAGCCCGAAGGTGAGCAAAAATCAGACTGGGATTCGGTCCCCGAAGACATCAAGGATACCTTTGATCGATTGGGAATTCCTCAGGCAGAACGCGCGTATCTTGCGGGTGTTGGTGCACAGTACGACTCCGAATTGGTGTATCACAACATTCAGGACTCTGTTGCCGACCAGGGAATTATTTACTCGGGTATCGAAGAAGCAATGAAAGATGGCTGGGAAGGTGTCATTCATGACCACTTCATGAAGCTCGTTCCTCCTACCGACCATAAGTTTGCTGCTTTGCATGGCGCCGTTTGGTCGGGCGGTTCGTTTGTTTATGTGCCAGCCGGCGTAAAGCTCGATTTTCCTTTGCAAAGCTACTTCCGCTTAAACGCTAAGGGTGCTGGTCAGTTTGAGCATACGCTCATCATTGTCGAAGACGGCGCAGAGCTTCACTTTATTGAGGGTTGTTCGGCTCCTAAATACAACGTTGCCAATTTGCACGCAGGCTGCGTAGAACTCTTTGTTGGAAACGATGCCAAGCTTCGTTATTCCACCATCGAAAATTGGTCCAAGAATATGTACAACCTCAATACTAAGCGTGCAACCGTTGGTGCGCGCGGAAGTATTGAATGGGTTTCCGGCTCTTTTGGTAGTCACGTGGGCTGTTTGTATCCCATGAGTATTCTTGCGGGCGAAAAGTCCACAAGTGAATTTACAGGTATTACTTTTGCGGGTACTGGCCAGGACTTAGACACTGGTTGCAAGGTTGTTTGTGCAGCCCCCGAAACCAAGGCAGTCGTAAACACGAAGTCAATTTCTAAGGGCGGCGGCGTTTCTACCTTTAGGTCTTCGGTTTCTGTTACCGAAAAGGCCGAAAAAGCCAGTGTCGCAGTTTCATGCGCATCGCTCATGCTCGACGACGAATCTCGCTCCGACACCATTCCTGCTATGGATATTCGCAATCAAAACGTCAGCGTTGGTCATGAGGCTTCGATTGGTCGTATTGGCAATGATTTGATGTTCTACCTGATGAGCCGCGGTATTCCTGAAGAAGAAGCATCAACCATGGTTGTTAATGGTTTTGCTAACCCTGTGTCTAAAGAACTACCGCTTGAATATGCAGTTGAGATGAATAACCTCATTAAACTCGAGATGGAAGGGGCGATTGGCTAATGGCTACTACCAACACAACAGCTACCAAGGCCACTTCCTATGGCCAGCTTAATGGTCTGCTTACCAGCACCTGGAACAGGCTTGAAGCAAATGGCACACCTGTCGAAATGGCTCCTTTGCGTGCCGCAAATCCTTTCGCAGTGAGCTTTAGTGCTCCCGTTGATGTAATGGGCCACAATCAAGAGGCCTTTGATAGTGCGTGGGCTTCGTTTGAGCAGCAAGCGCGTGATATCTCTGCACAGCGTGTAACGGTGCGCTCCACCAAGGATGTCGATACGGCACCTTTTGAAGAATTTGCAGCTCAGGCTAAGGACGACTTGGATATTCCAGCTCGCAATGCTATTCCTCGTAGCGCAACGGATGCTGCTTTAGGCGACGAAGCTGTCGCAGTTCTTCGCTCTCAGGTAAGCGATCATGCCATCGTAGATGTCGCTGCTTATCACGAAGCAAGCGCTCCTGTTGTTTTGCGTGTTTTGGCTCAAGACGATGCTTTTGCTCTGGCTAGCCTTGATGTGTATGTTCATGAAGGCGCTCGCGTAGATTTAGTGCTTGAGGCAGATTCCCCTGTTCAAGGCAGCGGAGCAGCAGGCATGCTTGTTCGCATTATTGCTGATGCGGGTTCAAGGGTTTCTATCAAACAGTTGCAGACCTTGGCTAATACCTGGGATTATTTTGAATCTATCGAGATTAAAACTGCAGATTCTGCACGCGTTGATGTAGACCAGGCTTACCTGGGCGGCAAAACAAGCTATCTAGGTTTTGGCAACGCCCTGCTTGGTTATAAAAGCACCTGCAATATTGCAACGCATTATTTAGCATCCGGCACAAGTAAGCTTGATTTTAATTACCTTATCAGGCAGTTTGGTAAGCAATCGACTTCTAATCTTATTGCTAATGGTGTTTTGACAGGCGCTTCCGACAAGCTTCTTCGCGGTACCATCGATCTTATTCATGGTTGTAAGGGCGCTGTTGGGCACGAGCTTGAAACGGTACTTCTTGCAAATAAGGATGTACGCAATCGCACGATTCCTATCATTTTGTGTGACGACGATGATGTCCAAGGAACGCACGGTGCAACTATTGGCCATGTGCCAGAATCGCAACGCCATTATTTGGCATCGCGCGGATTGAGCGATGCGCAAATCGAGGCACTCTTTACGCGTTCGATTTTTGAAAAGGCACTCATCGATGCTTTTGACGAAGATTCGAAGGCAGCAATTTCGCGCTTGGCAGCTACTAGCTTTAATTATGAGCTGGGTGATACTCCTGCCGCACGTGACGAAGAATCTATTCAGGCTGCAATAGACGCTAAGCTTGCAGCAGGTCTTGCAGCTGGCGCGGCTGCTCGCAGCCAGGCACAAACTCCCGAAGGAGAATAAACATGGCACAGCTAAGCATGCAGGAGGCGCTGGATATTAAGGCGAATCCTTTTAAGCAAGACTTTCCTCTGCTCGTTAATGAGGCAGGTTTGACCTTCTTAGACAGCGCGGCTACCGCACAGCGTCCTGCTTGTGTTTTGGATGCGCAGCGCAATTTCTACGAGACCATGAATTCAAACCCTTTGCGTGGTTTGTATCGTTTGAGCGTTGCAGCTACTCAGGCAATCGAAGATGCTCGTAAAGATGTCGCGCGCTTTATTGGTGTCGAAGATGCTGATGAGATTGTTTTTACGCGCAACGCTTCTGAGTCGCTTAATTTGCTGGCGGTAAGCTATGCGCCTTCCATCTTGAAACCAGGGGATGAAGTGGTTATTTCTATCATGGAACACCACTCAAACCTTATTCCTTGGCAGCAGGCTTGTGCACGCACGGGCGCAAAGCTTGTTTACTTGCGTCCCGATGCAGAAGGCCTGATTACCGAGGCAGAAATGGACGAAAAGATTGGCAAAAACACCAAGATCGTTTCCTGCACTCATGTGTCCAATGTTTTGGGTGTTCGCAATCCTATCGAAATGCTTACTAAGAAGGCACATGCTGTTGGCGCTTTGATGTTTGTCGATGGCGCTCAGTCGGTGCCTCATATTCCTGTTGATGTTAAAGAGCTTGGCTGCGATGCTTTTGCTTTTAGTGGCCACAAGGTATTTGGCCCGATGGGCGTTGGCGTTTTGTGGGCAAAGCGCGAGCTTTTGGAGGCTATGGATCCGCTCTACACTGGCGGAGAAATGATTGACAACGTCACCGAAACTACGGCAACCTGGGCACCAATTCCTATGAAGTTTGAAACAGGAACCCAGGATGCTGCGGGTATCGCTGGCTTGGGTGCTGCTATTCGCTACGTTGAAGAACTTGGCCTTGATAAGCTTGAGGCGCGTGAGGCAGTTCTCACTTCTTTATGTGTAGAGCGCTTGGCTGCCCTTGATTACGTTGACATTATTGGTCCAAGCGACCCATCAGCACATATTGGTGTTGTTTCTTTCAACATTAAGGGCATTCATCCCCATGATGTTTCGTCCATCATGGATACCGTAGACGTGGCTATTCGCGCGGGTCATCACTGCGCGCAGCCTCTGCTTGCCTGGTTGGATGTTGAAAATGGTAGCTGCTGCAGGGCAAGCTTGGCTTTCTATAACGATGAATCTGATATCGATCGCTTAGTTGAAGCGGTGCAACTTGTTTGGAGGATTTTCCATGGGGCTTGAGAGTATTTATCAGGGTGCGTTAATGGAGCACAACTCCTATCCCACCTGTAAATATCCACTTGATGAGGCTACTCATGTGCACGAGGGTGTTAATCCTTCTTGTGGTGACGACATCGTGCTTTCTTTGATTGTTGAAGATGGCGTCATCGTAGAAGCGGCTTTCCAGGGCAGCGGTTGCGCTATTTCGCAAGCTTCAGCCGATATCATGGCCGAGCTTGTTACCGACAAAACAGTCGAAGAAGCCGAGGCTTTAGCCGAAACCTTCCTTGCTATGATTCGCGGCGAAAAGCTCAGCGATGAGCAAAAGGCCTCACTTGGAGAAGCTGCTGAACTTGAGGGAATTTCTAGAATGCCAGCGCGCGTTAAGTGCGCGCAGCTTGGATGGCGTACTCTCAAGCAGATTATTGATGACGACGGCAATGCTTCAGGCAAAGTCGATTTTGAAGCTCTTGATGGAGAAGATCCTGCTGCTGCGGCTAGTGCTGCCGCTGCTGTTCGTGCAGCAGGCCTTGAGTAAGGCGTTTCGCTATGATGATTACGACAAAGGGCCGCTATGCCTTGCGTCTAATGATTGATGTGGGCTGTTTGCCTGAAGGGGAACGCACCAGCTTACGTGCAGTTTCCGAGCGCACAGGTATTAGCGTTAAATATCTTGAGCAGCTTGCAAAAACGATGGTTGCGCAGGGTTTTTTGGTGTCGGCTCGTGGCGCACACGGTGGCTATTCTTTGGCTCAGCAGGCAAGCGACATTACGGCTGGAGATATTTTGCGCGCCGCCGAAGGCTCTTATGCCCCGGTTGAATGTTTGCAGGATGGCGCGCCTTTGTGTCCCCTGCACGACGATTGCGCGACAGTTGGCTTTTGGGCTGGCTTGGAAAAAGCAATCGATGACTACGCAAATAGCGTAACCTTGGGAAATTTGGTCGCTCAGCAACGAATGAGTCATACCATCTCGGGTGATAAATTTGCTCAGCAAGTAGAAGAGCGACTGGCTAATTGTTAGCCGGCCGCTCTTTTCTTTTAAAGATATTGGATCTTGGTGAGTTTTGCTGGACTAGGAGTCAGGCCTAACGAGACGTGAGTTTCGCTAACTTTAGTTTTCGCAGTTTATTGCCCAGTAAAGGCATCGCCAAGCTTGCCCGATTTGGTGCTGAATATGCGTACTTGCGTATAAGGATCTGAACCATCACTTGGTGTAATTTTGGCCATGCTGACAATTTTTTCGCAGGTGCCGGTACTTACCAGATATTCGCCCCAGTCTTCGGTGTCGGAGGGGACACTAATACTGAAGTAACGCTTTTTAGCAAAGTGAATTCCTGCGATACCGCGTGTGCTTTTTACACAGAACCAGTCGCCACACCAGCAGGGGTCGGCACTTGGGGTGCGGCCATAGCGCAGCCAATTGGGCAGATTGTCGTAGTTATAAGGATTGGCTTCTTGCATGGGAGTATAGGTGCCAAGGTTTGCGATACCACCGCCATAGTTGTAGGTATCGGTAAAGCCAAAGCTAAATCCGCTTCTGCCATAAGAAGCCTGGTCGGGCGACATATTTGCTGGCAAAGTTAGCGTGTCTGTGACAGCGCCTGTCGAGGCATCAAGCAAGGTTAACTGGTAATAGGTACCCGTGGTTTCTGTTCTGGGGGTTACCACTACACCTTCAGAGACACAAGAAATTCGTGTAGCAAAGGCGCGCTTACTCGTAATGAGTTCTTCGTATTCTTTATTACCGAAGTTTGCACTTCTAACCACGCTTGGAGAAGTGGCAGAATCTCCATCGGTATTAGGGTTGATCTGCCAGAAGGCACGCTTGCCGTTGGCGGCGATTGAAGGAGTAAGCCAATTGGAGTCACCTTCGTCGACGCGCTTAGCTTTGCCAAGGCTACTGCCATCAAAGCTTGCTGTATAGATGCGCCACGAGTTTTCGTAGGTGTTTACCTCTGTCCAGATAAGGCCATTGGTGCTTAAACGAGCATCCATGATTTCAAAACCATCTTTTGCGCCCTTAGCTTTGTTGACAAGCTTAGAAGTTTTGCCTGATGAAAGGCTCATGTAGCGGATGGTATTAAGGGGAGAAGAAGTATCTCCCGGAACAAGCAGGCAGGCATATTTGTCGTTGTCGGCAAAGACGAGCGTTCCAAAAGGAAGATGATATGAACCTTCGGTTGTTACGTAGTTTTTGACCTTGACCTGCTTTAAGTCGTCAACGCCCGTAATGGCATCTTCGGCAACAGAAATATAGTCTGCTGTGCCAGAGCTTCCTTCAAAGGCATCGATTGCCATGGAAATACCGCCACCAGCAAGAGCAACGCCACCTAGGGCAGCGGCACCAACAACAACGTTTCGACGAGTTAAAAGAACACCATCGTTTGCGCTGCCGCCTTCGATATTAAGCTCGCCGGGGTCAGAATTTCCTGCGCGCTGCGAGGTAAAACTGGGAATACCGCCTTGTGAGCCCTGGAAGGATGTGGAAAATCCACCCTGAGAACCACGTTGTGCAAAAGAACCAAGTACGCCGTTAATGCCATCGGCAATTCCATCTGCAATGCCGCCTAAAGTATCGGTAACAAGGTTTCCTTTTGTAGGCTTGTTACCGTGTGCTCCGCGCGTAAAGTTTTGTCCGGAACCAAGGTTGCCCATGCCGGAACCGTGCTTAGGAGCGCTGCGTCTTGCGGCAGGGATTGCGCTTTTGTTTGGACGAGTGCTACGAGCTTTTTGTGTGCTGCGAGCTGCGGGGCTGCTAGAAGTTTTTTGCCTACGACTTGCGCCCGAACGAGTGCTCGTAACAGCCGAATTTCGCCTGGTTTGGCTTTTTCGGCGGTTTGTATTGTCGGTGCGCTTGGTTGGCACGGCGGGTCCTTTCGCTTTATTTCTTGTGCATTTTTTATAAGAAATACGGGAAGACATTGTGGCATCAATAATCCCTTTAAAAGAGTTTTAAGCCAAATTGCTACAATATTCCCAAACACAGAAACAAAGTGGCAAGTCACTTTGTCGCAGGAGTTTGCGCTGTAATGGGCACGTAGTAAGTAAAACACGTATCACTAACAGCTGGCAAAGTTACCCGTTATTGGCGTCAATCCCTGCAGGCTGCGCAAAAGGAGAGATCATGAATAACGCAGAAACCCCCCGCATTCTTCTCGTCGAGGACGAAAAGGCTATTCGCGATGCTGTGGCTGCTTACCTTGAACGTGAGGGATATTGGCTGACCTTGGCTGCAGATGGTCAAGAAGCCCTTGAAGAGTTTTCTAAGCACCATTTCGATTTGGTGATTCTTGACTTAATGCTTCCTCGTGTTCCAGGCGAGCGCGTTTGTCGTGCAATTCGCGATAGTTCGGATTGCCCTATCATTATGCTTACTGCTAAGGGCGAAGTTGAAGATCGCATTATTGGTCTTGAGCTTGGCGCCGACGACTACCTGGTAAAGCCCTTTAGCCCACGCGAATTGGTTGCTCGCGTACGCGCACTTTTGCGTCGTACGAGCTCCGGCGAACTTCAGCGTGAGGTTTTGGAATTCGGTGATCTTGTCATCGATATGAGTGGTCACAAGGTTCTTATCAAGGGTAAAGAGGTAGACCTAACTGCTTCCGAGTTTAAACTGCTCACTACCTTGTGCCGCTACCCTGGCCGTGTATACAGCCGTATGGAATTGGTCGAAAAGGTTTTGGGCTACGACTTCGAAGGTTACGAGCGCACTATCGACTCGCATGTTAAGAATCTGCGCGCTAAGCTGGGCGACAATCCTCGTAATCCTACCTGGCTGCATACCGTCCATGGTGTTGGCTATCGCTTCGAAGACCCCACCAAGAATGGTGATTAATTTTTTGCAGCACTATTCTTTAGGCACCAAGCTTTTAGGTGCTAAGCATCGGCAAGCAGGCATTTTAAAGATAGAAGCTTGCAGGGCTTGCTAATAAAGGCCTTAGCAAAATGAGTAGAATCGGGCGGCTGACACAAGGTGTGTTTATGCCGCCCGTTGCTTTAGTGAAAGGTTAGCTCATGGCTAACAAACCTTTAATGGATACCACCGAGGATTTAGATCCTGAGACAGGTGAGCCACGTAAAAGAAGTAAAGCGGGCTCTTACACTCGTCGTGTCGTGGGCGCCTTTTTTGCAGTTTCGTGCATGACTGTTTTGGTAATTGCATTGGTTTTGTACTTAGTTTGGAGTACACACTTTAGCGATTACACTCATGACAACATGCAAAAAATGGCTGATTCGCTGGCAGAAACCATTGGTTATTCTTACGAGAGTGATTATGCGGATGGCGAAGAATGGTCGATGGAGGTTTTGTCCTCGGTCAATGTTGCCAGCGACCTGTTTGATACCTGGAATATCCGCGTCGAAAACGATAAAGGTGCGGTTGTTTACGACAACGACAAGAATTCCTCAAAGTCGCTTTTAGGGCCGCAAAAATCTGGTGCCGATGTGGCAAGTTCGGTAATTTATTCAAATGGTGAACAGGTAGGAACTGTTTATGTCCGCGTGTTTGGCTCGGCGGATTTGTCCAGTTCGCTTGACCGTGAATTCCAAATGCGCTCGTACCAGGCGATTTTGTTTGCTGGTTTAATTGCCCTGGTGGCGGCCCTGGTTGCCGGCTTTATCTTTAGTCGTGCTTTAGTGCGGCCTATTAACGAAATTACGCATGCGGTAAATCGCATTAAAGATGGTGACTACTCTGCTCGTTCAGGTCTTACTGGTAACGACGAGCTTTCTCGCTTGGGTGAAACCTTCGATCGCATGGCCGATTCTATCGAGGCAAACCGGGACTTGGAACGTCGCCTGGTTACGGATGTCGCGCACGAATTGCGCACGCCTTTGATGGCAATCCAGGCAACGGTTGAGGCAATTATCGATGGCGTATATGAGCCAAGCCCTGAAAGGTTGGAGACGCTTAATTCGGAAGTGCGCCGTCTATCGCGCCTGGTTGATGCCCTTTTAAAGCTTTCGCGTTTGGAGAATCGTGCAAACCCCGTCGAGATGACTCGCATTGACTTGTCGGAGCTTCTTGAAACGGTGGCCGAAAGTCACAAAGCTTTTGTTGTTGATTCGGGCCTAAACTTCGAATTTAGACGCGACCCTCATGTATGGGTGCTGGGTAATGCTGACATGATTAGGCAGGCCACGGCCAACCTTATTTCTAACGCGGTGCGCTATACCCCTGAAGGTGGCACCGTAACGCTTACGGTTAAAAAGGGCGACATCATGGGTCAAATTGCGGTTAAAGATACCGGTATTGGCTTAACCCCCGAAGAATCAAAGATGGTATTTAGTCGTTTCTGGCGTGCCGATCGCGGCCGCGCCCGAGCAACGGGTGGCTTAGGCATTGGCCTTTCGGTGGTTAAAGAAATCGTGGATCGTCACAATGGCTGGGTTCATGTTGACGGCAGGCCAAACGAAGGCGCCTGCTTCACTATTTACATTCCACTAATTCGCGAGCAAGAGCCACCAAGGCGCTTGAGAATCCTTCGTGAAAATGGGAAGAACCTTTCATAAAGTGGGCACGTTTGCATAAACATGCTTCATAATAGAAAAATACGTTTTCAAAAGTTTCGTTAAACGAAAGAAGGCACGCATGCCAGGAATTGACATTAAACCTGATGCGCAAGGTAAAGTTCGCGACCTTTATGACTTAGGCGATAAGTTGCTGTTGGTAGCATCCGACCGCATTTCCGCTTTTGACTACATTCTGCCTGATGAAATTCCTTATAAGGGTCAGGTCTTAACTCAGCTT
This sequence comes from Bacteroidaceae bacterium, assembly GCA_963604935.1. GTDB lineage: Bacteria > Actinomycetota > Coriobacteriia > Coriobacteriales > Eggerthellaceae > Anaerotardibacter. The sequence continues at coordinate 6,445 of CAVCRX010000001.1, read as the reverse complement.
TCTTGTTTTTGGTTTGAATTGCTTGAGGGTGTAACCGAAAATCACCTGATTAGCTGTGATGTTGCCGATTTGCCCGAACAGTTTAAGCCCTATTCAGACTACCTGGCTGGCCGTTTTATGCTGGTCAAAAAGGCCGAGATGTTCCCTGTTGAGTGTATCGTTCGCGGCTATCTCACCGGCTCTGGCTTGAAGGATTATCAGCGCACGGGTGCCGTTTGCGGTATCGAGCTGCCCGAGGGTTTGGTTAATTCTTCCAAGCTGCCCGAGGTAATTTATACCCCTTCCACCAAGGCCGAAATTGGTGATCACGATGAAAACATCAGTTATGAGCGCACCGTTGAATTGATGGGTGAAGAAGATGCAGCCGCTCTGCGCGACCTTACTATCAAGGTCTACACCACCGCTGCTGAGCATGCAGCAAAGCGCGGCATCATCATTGCCGATACCAAGTTTGAGTTCGGCAGTATTGACGGAAAGATCGTTCTTGGTGACGAAGTTTTGACTCCCGATAGCTCACGCTTCTGGCCTGCCGACACCTATGAGCTTGGTAAAGAACAGCCCAGCTTCGATAAGCAGTTTGTTCGTAACTGGCTCAATGCTAACTGGGATCGCACCGGCGAGCCTCCTCATCTGCCTGCTGATGTTATTGAAGCCACAAGCGATAAGTACATCGAGGCTTATGAAAAAATCACCGGACGTAAGTTTATTGCTCAGTAAGCGTGCTTGAATTTCAGCAAGAGTACTTGAGCAAACCAAGAATCCTCTTGAACAAATAAAACGCGTTATAAAACACGTCCAAGTTGGCTTAAAATCTTTAGCCATCAAGCTTAAAAGTAAGTAATAACAGCAAGAGAAAGCGTTTTGAATGGCCACTCGTAATCCTATGAATGAGCGCAATACCACAGCAAAGCCTGCTGGTCAGACTCGTAAGAGCGCTGCGTCAGCAAAGCCAGTTTCTAAGGCCGCTGCATCTGTCTATGTAAAAGACACCACTGCCGCTCCTAAGAAAAAGGGCTTCTTTGCTCGTATGGCAAACTCAAACCAGGAGCCCGAAACCGCAAAAGAGCGCAAGGCTCGCGAGCAGCGTGAAGCAAAAGCTGCAGCAAAGAAGGCCGAAGATAAGGCTCGCCGCAACTTCAAGCCTCAGACCGCTGAGTATAAAAAATGGCGTATTGCATTCTTTGCATTCCTGGCTGCCGGCTTGGTCATCATGCTTATTGCAACGGCTTTCTCTTCACTGGTTGAATCTAACTATGTGGCTTACGTTACCCTGCTTGTTTTGGCATGGGGCTGCCTGACCTGCGCAATTGTCACCGACATTAAGAAGGTTAAGCCTGCCCGCGATGAGGCTTATTACGCATCAGTTAACGTGCGTAACAAGTCTAAAAACGCAAAAAAGAACAAATAGTAGCTTCGTATGACCGAATGCCCACGTTCGCGTGGGCATTGTTCGTTTAGGGTGGTAGTTATAAAGCTGAGTAATGGCGGCACGAGTTTTAAATAGAAAGCTTGTGCTTGCGTAATTTACAAAGCGCCACCATTACAAGTAGTCCAAAGGTACCCTGGAGTTTAGCTCCCCATAAAGGAAGGCAGAGAAGCAATGGTTTCCCGTGTCTACGTTGAAAAGAAGTCCGGATTCGACGTTGAGGCCAAGCAGCTTTTTAACGAGTTGCGCACCATTCTTGGTATTGAGTCTTTAACTGGCCTGCGTTTGATTAATCGCTACGACGTTGAAGGTATCGACGATGCTCTTTTTGAGCAGTGCGTGCCAACTGTTTTTAGCGAGCCTCAATCCGACAATGTTTTCTACGATATGCCCGAAATTGGCGATGCTCAGCTTTTTGCTGTTGAGTTTTTGCCTGGTCAGTTTGATCAGCGCGCCGCTTCGGCTTCTGAGTGTATTCAGCTTATTAGCCAGGGCGAACGTCCTGATGTTCTTTCGGCTACTCTTTATGTTTTGGAAGGTGGCTTAAGCCAGGCCGAGTTCGATGCTATTAAACACTACGTTATCAATCCTATCGAAGCTCGCGAGGCTTCCCTTGATGTACGTCAAACCTTAAAGATGGAATACCCTGTTCCTGGAAAGGTCGAGGTCATCGAAGGTTTTACCGAGCTTGACGAAGCAGGCTTGAAGGCCTTTATTGAAGAGCGCGGCCTTGCAATGGACGTTGCCGACATTAGCTTCTTCCAGAGCTATTTCCGCGACACCGAACATCGCAATCCAACCATTACTGAAGTCAAGATGGTCGACACCTATTGGTCTGACCACTGCCGTCATACCACCTTTGGCACTGTTCTGACCGATGTCGAAATTGACGACCCTAAGGTTCAGGCTGCTTACAACAAGTACCTGGAAATGCGCCATGAGCTTGGTCGCGATGACCGCGATATCTGCTTGATGGACATGGGTACCATCGGTGCTAAGTATTTGAAATCCAAGGGAATCCTTAAGAACTTGGACGAATCCGACGAGATTAATGCCTGCACGGTTAAGGTCAAGGTCGACGTCGATGGCGAAGAGCAAGATTGGCTCTACCTCTTCAAGAACGAAACTCACAATCATCCTACCGAGATTGAACCCTTTGGTGGTGCTGCAACCTGCGTTGGTGGTGCTATCCGCGATCCACTTTCTGGTCGTGCTTACGTATATCAATCAATGCGTGTTACGGGTGCAGCAGATCCGCTGGTTCCTGTGTCCGAAACTATTGAAGGAAAGCTGCCTCAGCGCAAGTTGGTAACAACCGCTGCTGCAGGTTTTTCGAGTTACGGCAACCAGATTGGTTTGGCTACCGGTCAGGTCCATGAGCTGTATCATCCTGGCTACGCGGCAAAGCGCATGGAGATTGGCGCTTTGGTTGGCGCCGTTCCTGCCGACCACGTAGTCCGCGAGGTTCCTGCTCCTGGCGATGTTGTTATTTTGCTTGGTGGTCGCACTGGTCGCGACGGCATTGGTGGTGCTACCGGCTCTTCCAAGGCTCACAATCTTGATTCGCTTGAAGAATGTGGCGCAGAAGTTCAAAAGGGTAACGCTCCTGTTGAGCGCAAGATTCAGCGTTTGTTCCGCCGCAAGGAAGCAACAACGCTTATCAAGCGCTGCAACGACTTTGGTGCCGGCGGCGTTTCGGTTGCTGTTGGCGAGCTTGCCGATGGTGTACGCGTAAACCTCAATGCTGTTCCCAAAAAATATGAGGGACTTGATGGTACCGAGCTTGCTATCGCGGAATCTCAGGAACGCATGGCTGTTGATGTTGCCGCCAAGGATGCCGAGCGCTTTATCGAGCTGGCTCACGAGGAAAATCTTGAGGCAACCGTTATTGCAGAAGTTACCGATGACATGCGCGTCCGTATGCTTTGGAACGACGATGCCATCATTGATGTTTCGCGTGAATTCCTTGCTTCAAATGGTGCTCCTAAGCATCAGGATGCAAAGGTCAGTGCACCTGCAACTTATACGCGCGACTGGGAAGGCGCAACGCTTTCCGAAAAGCTTACTAACCTGGTCACCGACATCAATGTTTCTTCAAACAAGGGTTTGAGTGAGCGCTTTGATTCCACTATTGGTGCCGCAACGATTCTGATGCCCTTTGGCGGCAAGAATCAGCTTACGCCCAGCATGGCTATGGCTGCTAAGCTGCCCGTTCCTGGCGAAACTAAGACTTGCTCTGGTATGGCCTGGGGCTTTAATCCTTACCTCACCGAAGCGGATCAGTTCACAGGTTCCTACATTGCTGTGGTTGAATCGCTCTCCCGTATGCTCGCAGCAGGTTTTGAGCGCAAGAACCTCTATCTTTCTTTCCAGGAATACTTTGAGCGTCTGCGCAACGAGCCCGCACGTTGGGGTAAGCCAGTAGCTGCTGTTTTGGGCAGCTTGATGGCTCAGCTTGATTACGGCGTTGGTTCCATTGGCGGCAAGGACTCCATGTCGGGCTCTTTTGAGGATTTGGACGTTCCTCCTACCTTGGTTAGCTTTGCTACAGGTTGCGGTACGGTCGAGCGTGTTACTTCTCCTGAGTTCAAAAAGGCTGATAGCCGCGTAATCCTGATTGAGCCTACCCGCGAAGAAGATGGTATTACGCCCAATGCTCAGTCTGAGCTTGAGGCTATGAATTTGCTTGAGGCTTTGGTTGGAGCCGGTGTGGCTGCAGCAATTAGCACGCCTGGTTATGGCGGGCTGGCTGAGGCAAGCTTTAAGCAGACACTCGGTAACGGCATTGGCATTACGCTTTCTTCTGATATTGATGCTGACGATTTGTTTGCACCCGCTTATGGTTCGTTCGTTGTTGAGCTTGTTGACGGTGCCGACGCTGAAAAGATTGCTGCTGATGCGGGCATCGATATCGAGCTTGCTTGCGTTTCTGAATTTGGTACAACTACCGCTGCTTATGAATATGTTGCTTGTGGCGAAACGATCGATCTTGCCGAGCTTCAGGAAGCTTGGGAAGCAAAGATTGAGCCCGTGTTCCCTTACCGTGCAAGTGGCGAGGCTGTAGAACTTATTACCAATGAAGAGCATCTGCCTTTGACTTACCATGGCAGCATTGCTCAGCCTCGCGTGGTTATCCCAGTATTCCCTGGAACCAACTGCGAATACGACACCGCAAAGGCTTTCGAGCGCGCTGGCGCAAAGGCTGAGATTTTGGTGGTTAACAACCTCAACCCCAATGCGGTTCACGAGTCTATCGAAAAACTCGTTGCAAGTATCAAGAACAGCCAAATCATTATGATTCCTGGAGGCTTCTCGGGTGGCGACGAGCCCGATGGTTCTGCAAAATTCATTACGGCATTCTTCCGCAATCCTGCGGTTACCGAGGCAGTTCGTGACTTGCTTCAGAGCCGCGATGGCTTGATGCTGGGTATCTGCAACGGCTTCCAGGCACTTGTCAAGCTGGGCTTGGTTCCTTATGGCGATATTCGCTCAATGGATGCCGATTGCCCAACGCTCACCTTTAATACGATTGGCCGCCACCAGTCCCGCCTAGTTCGCACGCGTGTTGCTTCGAGCTTGAGCCCCTGGCTAAGTAAGACAAATGTTGGCGATGTTCATACGGTTGCTATTTCTAATGGCGAGGGCCGCTTTGTGGCAAGTCCTGAGCTTCTGGCAAAGCTGGCAGCTAATGGCCAGATTGCAACTCAGTATGTTGATGAAGCTGGTCAGCCAAGTTTGGATCTTTCGGTTAATCCTTCAGGTTCAATGCTGGCAATTGAGGGTATCACCAGCCCCGACGGACGTATCCTTGGCAAAATGGGACATACCGAACGTTCTGGCTACGGTTTGTACAAGAATGTCCCCGGCGACACCTACCAGCCTCTTATCGAGGGCGGCGTAGGCTACTTCCTGTAAGAGCAAAGGCATACAGAGTAAAGGTAAAACCTTAGCGTGGATACAACGGTAAACACACAAGTAGGCGCGAGTTTCATTAAGGAGGCTCGCGCCTCTTTGCGCAATGAAGTTAAAGAGCGCAGGAATCATTTAACAAGCGAAGAGCGCCAAGCAAAGAGCAAAAAGATTTGCGAGGAGCTGCTTTCTCGTATCGATGTTTTGCTTACGCAGCGTATTGGCGAAGATTGCTCGGATGGGCAGCGAATGGATGCGCAGGGTCCAGGTATGCAATCCGCATGCGGGCAGAATTTGGTCTCGGGCGATCAGGCTGTTTCAGGCGGTGCAGAGCCTTTTAACCTTGGCGTGTATTCTGCCTTTGCTGAAGAAGTCGATTTAGATTTGTTGGTGCAAGGTGCTTATGAGCGCGGGATTAACGTTTCTTTCCCTTGCATGATGCATGACGCGCATGGTACCCCAGGTAGTTGCGAGCAAACTATGGAGTTCCGTGCAATTCCTGAGGCCGTCTACAAAGAGACAAAGGAAACCTTGGGGACTGCCGGCTCAACGCGAAAGACTGCTTTAGCCAAGGACGAAGAGGGTGTGCCGTTTTTGCTGCATCCTCTTCGTCGTTATTATCACAATAGCGAAGAACTGAGCGATTTGCCTTATGTTGAAGCTAGCAAGCTTGATATATTGGTTTGCCCTTGCGTCGCTTTTGATGCGGAGGGGAATCGCTTGGGATACGGTGCAGGTAATTATGATCGTTACCTAAGCCAGCTTGTAGCGCCGGGTACTTTGAGTTTTGTGGAAGGCACGTGTGTTCTAGGCGTGGCATTTAAGGAACAAGAAGTAGATAAAATTCCTGTTGAAGAGCATGATATTCCGCTTCCTTTTGTTTTTGCATAGGAGGCTGTTTGGCTTTGGTCGCGTTCGATTGCTTACTTTAGCTAACCTAGCTAGGCACCTAAAAGCGCGAACAATTTTGACGATTTTTCCAACTTTTAAAAATAATTGTTGACTTGCTCCGCAAAGACCCTTATATTCTTTCTTGCTGAAAACGCGCCGTTACCTCAGCTGGATAGAGGGACTGACTACGAATCAGTACGTCGGGGGTTCGAATCCCTC